>JAGBVG010000053.1 GCA_017630455.1 Alistipes sp.
GAAGAAGCGTAGAACAGGTTATCAGAAGTGTAACGGTCACCGTCAGTATCTGACACAGGTTCTCGTTGAGGAGATTAATTGTTAAACCCTAAAAACGTAGTAAGAAATGGCACACAAAAAAGGTGTTGGTAGTTCTAAGAACGGCCGTGAGTCAGAGAGCAAGCGACTCGGTGTAAAGCTTTTCGGTGGTCAGTACGCTAAGGCGGGTAACATTATCGTTCGTCAGCGAGGCACAGTACACAACCCAGGTGAGAACGTGGGTATGGGTAAGGACCACACACTTTTTGCATTGGTTGACGGTACTGTTAGCTTCTGCAAGAAGACATCTGGTAAGTCTTACGTAAGCGTTGTTCCAGTAGTGGAGTAATCGCAGACTTGTACAGAGAAAAAAAGAGAGCTTCGGCTCTCTTTTTTTTGTTTATATTGCACACTAACAGATCCCTGCAGCACAACCTAATAGCGCAGGTAAAGCACGCCGCCGACACCAACAACAAAGCAAAAAAGGGCCTGCACGACACTTGTCGAACAGACCCAAACCTGCGAGAGTGACCTATGATCCTACTTCTCGAGAGCCTGAGAGATATTGATGATGAAGTCACCCATACGCTCCACCTCCGAAATTGTGTCGAGGTAGTAGACGCTCGAATGATAATTCGCACCGTCGCTCTCGAGCTGATGCACCTCCTCCTCGCGGATGGTGTTACGAAGGTCGTTGATCTCTATCTCGCAATCTGTAGCCATACGCAAGCCGATAGGCTCCAACTTCTCAGCCTTGAGGTTGTCGATCATCACACCATACGCCTTGTCTACCGCTACAAGAAGCTTCTCGAGCTTCGCTTTCTGCTCCTCGGTAAACACCTTCTCGTGGCTGTTGCGACGCATAAGGATACGTCCAATAGACTCACCCGAATCACCAAGGCTCTCCAACTCACCGATAATCTTATACATACGCTTAGCCTCAGTGCGTGTCTCCTCAGAGATGCTATCCTCAGGCAGCGCATTCAGGAACTGCGCAATCTCATACTCGATACGATCCGAGATCTCCTCATACTTCACGAGCTTCTGGCGGTTATCCTCAAACTCCTTGTCGCTCTTGGCATTCACAGCGCGACGAATAAACTCTACAATGCGGCGTGAGATCTCAGCAAAGTGAACCACCTCGTTACGTGCCTGACCGATTGCCAACTCAGCTGTTGAGAGTGGACCGGCGTCGATAAACTTCAACTTAACGCTATCCTCCTCCGCACTCTTCTTATCCTTGATAACAGTGTTCACAATCTTCACAATGACATTCACAAACCAGATAAGAATAAGCGTGTTGAAGATGTTAAAGAGCGAGTGGAGCATCGAGATACCATAGAGTGTCGACATACCCTCATCAGCCGTCATATCCATAGTATGATTAATTTCCAGCGGGTTTGGAAGACCCAACCAGGTGATGGTAGTACCCACAAGCGCAAGGAATGGGCGGAAGAGAACCAAGGCCCAGCACACGCCAAATACGTTGAAGAGCGTATGTGCGAGAGCCGCACGACGAGCATTAGCATTACCTACCGCAGCAGCTATATTTGCGGTGATGGTAGTACCGATGTTCTCACCCAACACCATCGCAGCACCCATCTCGAATGGAATCCAGCCCATATTCACCATAATGAGTGTAAGAGCCATAGTTGCCGACGAAGACTGCAGCACAAGAGTAAGCACAGTACCGAAGAGCAAGAAGATAAGCACCGAGCCGAAGCCATAGCTTGTCCAGTTTTGGATAAATGCCAACACCTCAGGTGTCTCGCGCAAATCGGGCACCGACTCCTTCATAAGCGAGAGTCCGAGGAACAGAAGCGAGAAACCTACGATAAGCTCGCTGATGTGGCGACGCTTGTCGCTTTTGGCAAGGCTAAGGATGAAGCCCACGGCCATAAGAGGCACAGCAAAGAGTGAGATATCGGCCTTGAAACCCAACAACGACACTATCCACGCGGTAACGGTAGTACCGATGTTAGCACCCATAATCACTCCCACAGACTGTGACAATGTAAGGAGTCCTGCGTTTACGAAACCTACGGTCATAACCGTAGTAGCCGAAGATGACTGAATAACAGACGTAATACCCAAACCTGACAACACGCCCTTGAATGGGTTTGACGTCATTGCCGTAAGGAAGCTTCGCATCTTGCTACCTGCCGCCTTCTGCAATCCCGCGCTCATAAGATTCATTCCGTAGAGGAACATTCCGAGCGCACCTAAAAGTGTTAATGCTTGAATCATAAATATAATTAAAAAATAAGTTTTTCACATTTTCCAACGCAAAGATATTTGAGCGAAAAATAGTATGCAAGAGCAAAAATAAATTGTAACACAATTTTAACAGATATGAAAAAGTTTTGTTACCTCACACAAAAAAAAGGCTTGCCCAACCACACGGTTATGCAAGCCAACATTCGTTACGTGGTATCACACGCCCTACTTTCTATCACCAAAGATGCGCAACATATAGAGGAATAGGTTGACAAAGTCGAGATAGAGGCTCAAAGCTCCGAAGAGTGCTAACTTATAACCCATCTCATCCACCTGACCATACTCCGCAAGCATCTGCTTAATCTTCTGCGTGTCGTAAGCCGTAAGACCCACAAACACCACGACAGCCACATAGCTGACAATCCAGTAGAGGGTCTCCGAGCCGATGAAGATGTTTACCACCGACGCGATGACAACACCTATGAGCGCCATAAAGAGTAGGCTACCGAGACGCGAGAGGTCCATACGTGTGACATATCCGAGGATACTCATTACAAGGAACATTCCAGCGGTGATGAAAAATACCGATGCGATGGAGCTCATAGTGTAGATCATAAATATCGACGACATCGTAACACCCATCAACGCCGAGTAGAGGATAAACAGCAACGTCGCCGCGCTCATCGACATACGCATTAGACGTGCCGAGAGCCACACTACAAGACCTATCTGAGCGATAAGGATGATCCAAAGAAGCGAAGTATTCTCTGCCAACATCATCCAGAACCCCTCGGACTGCGAGAGGAAATATGCCACAAGACCCGTGATAGAGAGCGCAGCAGCCATCTGCATATAGACACTCTTCAGGAGTGACGAAACAGCAACATCGGCTGCTGTTTGGTGCGATACATAGTTTGCCATAATCTATTTTTGTTTTTAGTTATCATCTCCACAACAAACGCCCACCTATATATATTTATTACAAGGCGAGTTGCGATCGGCACAAATATAGGACTTTTTTTGTAAATATCACAGGCAAGCGACCAAAATGAGATAAAGACTTGCCACACACATCGGACAAGTCTCTATCGAATCATACTACCTAATGTAATCTATCTCGGGTCTCACGCTCCTGCAATTCTCCATAGCCATACCCGTCACCGCGCCAATATAGGTAGGATCGGAGATATAGAAATTCTTACCCTGATAGGAGTATCCGTCGCCATTGATCTTCACTCCGAGATTCACAGCCACACTCTCGTGACCTGGATAGCGGATAAGGTGATTCTCGACATCCAACACCTCACGAAGAAGATAAGAGTAGAATATCGAGCGATCCTCGCAGTCGCACTTAGGATAGTAGAGCATCTCCTCGAAGAAGTATGGTTTCTCGAAGCCGTGCTGCGCATCGTCGGTGGCATAGCTGAAGCCTCGCTGCACAAACTGCAGAAGCTTATTAACCGCCTCGAGCTTTGGCAGCGATGAAATCTGCGCGGCGATCTGCTGTGCCACATCTCTCTCTACGCTCTCCGAAATAACCGACTCGGCGTAGTATTTCACACCCATCTGAGGGTAGCGGTAGAGCATCGGCATCAAATTGGCATTTATCTCTCCCTCGATATGTATACCGCCGTATGTAAACGAATAGGAGTGAGCCTTGTAAGGCACAATAGGCTCCTGGCGAATCACCATATCGAGACTCTTGCCACAATCTACATCCGAAGGGATCTCACAAGTGTAGAACGAGTTTCCAGCCGATCTATTTGCCGTCAGGTTATCATAGAAGATATAGAACTTCTCGCCATCGACCTTGAGGTAGGCACGCGCAAAGAGATCCTGCTCAATGGCCACCATAAGCAACGGCACTCCATCGGTTGTGATACCAATGCGGACATCATAACCTGCGTGAGCCATAAGATAATGCGTCAGCGAGATACGCTGTCCCGCGCTCATAGATCTCATCTCGCTATCGACATAGCTGCGAACGAGGTCGAAGAAAAACCAATCGTTGAATCGGCAATCTACGGCTGTTTGCTGCAGATATGGCAAAATATCCCTCTCGATACCACGAGCAGAGTATGCCTTCCACAACTGAGCAAACTCCTTCTGCGCAACACCCTCTGGCAGATCTCCCCACGACATATAGGGCACCTCATACACGAGGCTGTGGTACATATACCTCTTATTCAGCACATCACGTCGCGGAGCCTCCGTCTCGGGCATATCCTCGCTTGCTGGAGGTGCTACGACTTCGGGCAGCACATCGCGCGTTGGCGGTGTCAATGGCGTAGGAGGCGTAGTGGGAGGCAACTGAAGCTCTTTCTCAGACTTTGGAGGCTGATTTTCCGATTGACCACGCTCCCCCTCGGGCGCAACATCCTGATTCGGCATAGTAAAGCTATCGGGATTAGCGCGATAGTCTACGGGAGCTTTGGGCTGCTCCTGGGGCTTTGGGTCTACGAATTGTCTATCGTCACGAAACGCATTGTACTGCTTCCAGACACCCTCTAAGAAGTTGGCATAATCTTCGTTTACCCTCTTGCGGAACGACTCGAAGTCGCCGTGCATCTGCTTGCGAAACTCCTCGAAAGAGTCTTCGCCAGATTGAGCTGTAGCCGGCATAATACCGGCTACAACCATAAACAGTACAAACAAGTATTTTTTCATAATACCCTGCGTTATAATGAGATAGGATTACTCCTCATCGAAACCCTCGCGCACGAAATCTGAAACCTTATTTGCGTATATCTGAGCCACCTCAGTCTCACGTGCTGCATCCTCCATAGCGCGAACACGTGCCTTGCTTGCTGCAGACTCGCTAACGATAAAGTAGGTCTGAATCTCAAACTTACCATCCTTCATCTTGCGGATTACAGAGTAAGACTCCGACATCTCGCCCTTGATCTCCTTCTCCACCAAACGCTCATAAGCAGCGTAGAAGCGGTTAAACTCTGCCTCATCACGATTAGCATCGCCACCCATATCGGCAGTTGTACGACCCTTAACATAGCTACCAGCCTGCTGAGCATACTTTATACAAGCATCGTTGATGGCCCACTGCACACCTGTAGCCTTAGCCTCGAAGTTTGCAGCGATACCCACCAACTCACGACCATCCTCACCGAGAGCATTCAACTTCTCGTAGTGGCTGAGTAGTGCCACATCCAAGCTTCGCGAGCTACCGAAGAGCTCCCAACCGCCCTTGCGATACTCCTTCATCTTCTCCTTATACTCCTTCTTCTGCAACTTCAGAAGCTTCTTGCTCTGTGCCTCCGCCTCAAACGATGGAACCATCATAACGATGGCAAGCAAAAATAACACTAACTTTTTCATAATCATTTGGTTTTACGTCCCGTAAGTAGGACAAGGTTCAACATTTATATTTAATTACTCTTTATCTCCAAATTCAAAACTCTCACACCCATCTCGCTGTCGTGAGCTCGCTGGTGTCCCATCCAGTGGCTGAAACTCTCGAAGCTCAACTTTCGCGGGATCTTCTCGCCACCATAGTGGTCCACAGCCTTGGTAAATGGGTTCTTTGAGAAGATAACGTAGAGCTTATTACGCTCTATCATCTTCGTAGTGCTGAGGAAGTAGGTATCTACCATAGCCCTCTCCTCGGGCGACGTGGCGTGCTCCTCCGAGAAGAATATATACTCCTTGCCACCCTTAACCCTGTACTGTCCGTCGCTATCAGCCTGATATGGCAGGAGGCAATATGCCTCTGGCGTCTCATCCACGAGATAAACCGCAACATAGCCATCCGCCGGAGCCTCGAAGTAGAGATACAGATCCATATCGCTGATGAAGTGTGTCTCGGCATCCTTTAGGTCGGGATGGTTGCGCAGGGTCATAACATCAAACTCAGCGGTGTTGTTATACTTGCGCGCATAACCCGTTATCGTGCAGGTGATATGCCACTCACCATCTGCCGAGTGATCGACCTCATACTTCGGCTCACTGAGGTCCTCGATCCACTCACCACGAAGCTCATTCTCGCTGATCTGCGAAAAGTACTGGTGCTCCTCTCCGTCATCATAGGATAATGTCTGCGATGTTGTTTGCGAGATGAATGTTCCAAACTCCCTGGCTATAGCAGCGCGTCGCGCACCCTCCAAAGCCTTCGCCTTACACTCCACAAACGAGTCGGTGGTCTCGCCGTGGTAGGTAAACTTTCCCGTAACCCTAACCTTATGCGTATTCTGCGCCGCGGCCGACAGCGGAAGCAACAGCGTAATCAGCAGTACAAATATATAAAATTTTCCGTTACTCATATAAAAAATCTCCAGTAAATTTATATAAATAGGCTATCGTCCAAAGCTCATACTCTGCCATAATTCATACATCAAAGGCGACGTAGCCACCGTAGGTGTCTGAGGCTTCTTATTGACTCTCATCGACTTATCGCCGACATTCTTCTTTATGTAGTCGCTAAGCTCCTTATATGTCACATTGCCCTTGGTCTCCTGGAGTTTCTTGAGGAGGTAGTAGGTAAACAAGCCGTGATACTTCTCCTCGTAAGGCATAGAGGTCTGATCGTCAGATACGGCACTGAAGATCACAAGGTTGCCAGGAATCTCAACAGCCTTAGGGCGAATACCTACGGCACGAGCCTCAACAATGGTTCTACCATCGCGATCGGCACCACTGAAGCAGGCATCGAGGAATACGGTTACCGACTTGGTTCTCATATTTGCGAGCTCCTGATAGAGATCTGCGAGACGATAGCAGCCGCGTGTCTGAGTTCCGTTGCCGTGGATAGGGAGGAGGTAACTCTCCTTGGTCGACTCATCGAGAATACCGTGACCCGCATAGTAGAATATAAGCTCCATATTGCCATCACAGACATTATTCGCATAGTACTCTATATCGCCCATCGCCTGAAGCATAGTGCCAAATGGCATATCCTTGTAGAGGAATACGTTATCCTTAGGCACTCCGAGGGTCTTCTCGCAATACTCCGCAAAGGCCTCACCATCGTTGATGGCATACTTAACGTGATGCACGTGGTCGTAATTCTCGTTTGCGATAATGAGTGCATAGCGGTTGGTATTTACCCTGTCATTCACTGGAATGTCAACATCCACATCCGACTTAATACCCTCAACCGAGAGGGTTTGCTTCTTAACCTTCGAGCCAGAGCTACTCTTCGACGATGCCACCAAGTCGTTGGCATCCACCGTGTCGACAGAGATATCCACCACCGTCTCGACATAGTTCAACTCCTTATCGCCATCGTAGCGATATGCCGAGCCTGTAGGGGTAACGAACGTTAACGCCGCAAGAAGCATCTGGTCGTTGCTGATGTAGAACTCCGGATCCTTGAGCTGAATACCATTCCAGCTGCTCTCGAATATCTGAGCCTCGTTTCGTGCGCGTGGCACAGGGAGAATCAACTCGCCAAACTCCGACTCGATGAGGAACACCTCATTATCGGCATCGTAGGGCATAAGTCGCAACTCATCAATACGCACACGCTTGGAGTAGGTATTAATATAATTCTTCTCTGCCTCAGCAAGCAGTGCCTTCTTCTTAGCCTCCTGCGTAGCCTCCGTAACACGTGCCTGCCACTCGGCAGTGGTCTCATACTGATCCTTTCTTGCCCAAGCCTTCAGGCGTGTGGTAACATAATCAGCAGCATAAACCGAATACTTCGGAATCTCCGCACCCTCGACACCTATTTGTGTCTGCTGCGACATCATCTGAAGCACGTTGGACTGCGCCACAGCATCCTTCGATGATGAGGTTGCGCTACGTGACTTAGTGGTTGTGAGCGTCTTAGCCGAATAGGTAAGTAGCGTAGGGGTAACATTCGCCTCGACGGTGGCGGCGCCTTTCGACGCGAGGGTATGATTCATCCTCTCGAAATCGCCACTACGTCCCAAGCAGTCATACGACACAGCCAAAGCCTGCATATACTTGATGTCGTTAGGCGAATTTGCCACAATCTGCTCCATATACTTAACCGCCGCATCGAAATATGAAGTGGCACGTGTGGTATACATATCGGCGAGATTCTGCGTCTCCTGCAACGAGGCTTTATTGAAGTTCAGAACACCCTGGTTGTAGTAGTTCAAGGCTATATGCTCCACAGTACTCTTGACATTTGGTTTCAGCGTGTTCATACGAGAGTATACCTCCAACGCACGACTAAACTCCTGATTATCCTCATAGAGCTTACCAAGATTCTTGAGCAACTCCATATTATCTGGCTCAACCTCCAACGCACGTACCAAGTACTTCTGGAGATTATCGTTGTCACCCTGAAGCATACAGCAGTTGATCGACAGTCCCAGCAGCGTCATATTGTTGGGATACTGCGACAAGCCCTCATCCAATACCGTGCGGGCGAGGAGAATATCGTTAACCTTGATACACGAGTTAGCCATAAGACCATAAACGGTCTCGCGGCTGCGCTGATCGCCAGTACTTATGTATACAGCCATATACTTTATGGCCTTGTCGTAGTTTTTGGCGTTATATGCGCTATATGCCGCCAAGTATGAGATACTCGACAGAAGCTCCTCGTTTTCAAAATTATGGTCACGATAGGCATCCATCAACATCACATCGACATAGGCCTGAGAGAATACTGCAACATTCTGCGCCACACCGCGACTCTGATAGTATGCTGCGGCACGATATAGGTCGGCGTGGATATCCAACATACCACCCTTGGCAACATCATAGATCTCGCTGTCGACAGGCATAGTCTGCAGAATAGTCTGATACTCGCCATAACTCTTATAGACCAAGGCATAGATTTCCGACTCCGCAGCACCGCTCATCTTCATATATTGCAACTCGCGATGATGATCCTGAAGTTGATCGATGGTCTGCGCAGTGACATCACAATATGCCCCAGCCAACAGAGCCATTAATATCACTAAAAAAAACCTCTTCATAAAAAACTCTCTAAATCAACAACTCACAAAAATTCAGCGGCTTAGAAAGCATCCACAAATACCAACTGCATACTGATGCGTCGATACTCGCCACCCTTACCAGATGTCACCTCGATGTTATATGAGTAGTCCACGTTCATATCCTCCACGCCCTTGATGCTATTGGCAAAGAAGTGCTTAACGCCCAACGCACGAACAAACGCAAGCTGCTCATTCTGGGTGATACCCTCAGCCTTGGTGAGGGTCAAATTGCTCAAAATATCGCCCTTATAGACTGGCTCACCGACATACTCGCCATAGCAACCATCGTATGCTATGCCGCGATAGATAGGCATCGAATCGGCCATACCGTGAACCTTAACCAAAAGTCGCTTGCCACTCTGCATATAGGTAGCAAACTCGCCCTCGAGAGCCTGCTTCACAATCTCCATCATAGACATCGCAGCACCCGAATCCTCGACCTTATACTTTCCTGGTCCGAAATCCTCCTGTGCAGAGAAGCCCACCTCCACGGTGTATGAGACATCCACGATGTAGTTCATAATTCGCTCACCATCGGCATTTGTCGATGACTCCACATTGGTCTTAACGTTGATATTGGTGTGATCCGAGATTGTATTCTGCTCCTTGGCCATATTCACCACATTATCCTTAATCTCCTGAAGCACAACCTCCTGGATATTAGACTGCTGAATAACCTCAAGTGGCACAAACTCCTCCTCAAGCTCCAAGAACTCCAACGAGCGTCGCTCAAGGTTGTTGTAGGTATAAGTCTTACCAGTATTCTTGTTGCGGACATCGGCATAGATAAGCTCAAACTTATCATCGCTGGTAAGGCCATACTTCACATTTACGAACTCCAAATCATCCACATTGGTAAAGTCAACCACATCCTCCGAAGGCACCTCGAGGAAGATTGGCTCCATACCTCCCAAATTCACAGAGAGCATACTCGACTCTGGGTTGTAGCTTCCGAGCGACACATCGCCAATCTGCGCCAAGGCATAGTCATCGGCGATACGTGTTGCGATCTCAACCTCAAAGAGTTTCATCTGCTCCACACGTGTCTCGTCGTTGACACGCAGGCGATAATCATCCATCGACTCACCTGGCATCTGCTTCATCCAGTCGGTCATCTTATCATCCAACTCATCAGCCAAGAGCTGTGTGAAGTTTGGCTTTATCTCGCTCATTCTTCTGTAGGTAACGTTCGAAGCTGTATTATAGATAAGGAATGGATTTCCGTGATTATCCGACACAAAGCGCAAGTCGGTGATACCGCCAAGGTTGTCGTTTATAAATATACGGTCGCTGTCGTCAAGCAGGTTGAGAACCACGATGCGGGTATCGCTGCAGACAACTGCCACATACTTGTTATCGCTATTGAAGTCGCAGCTCTGAGCATATCCCAAACCGTCGTAGCTACGATTTTCGAGATAGTTATGAGTGTTATAGAGCGTGATGGTGCCATTATCGGCAAGCACCGCAAAATACTTACTATCATTCGAGAAGGCGATATCATTAACGCGAGCATCGAGCTTTATCTCCTTGCGAATGCTCTTGCTCTCCATATTCCACACCACAACACGCTCGCCATCTGTTGCCGCAATATAGTAGTTGTTAGGCGACACAATCAAGTTGCTGGCTGTGATTACATTGGCAATCGATGACTTAAGCTCCAACGAACGTGCGTCGCATACCAAAATCTCGGCTGGCGTTGCCAAGACAAGATTTCGCGCATCGTCGGTATAGGCAATTGCCGTAGCATTTTGCACCTTCTTAACTCTACCCATCACCTTATCTGCCTTCCAAAGGTCGTAGAGGGTAACTGCCGTTCCATCGCTCTTTCGTGTGAGCAACACGTATGATGTTCCCGAAGGGTTGACCTTGATATCCCTCACTGTACCAGGGCTGTAGCTCGCCTGATAGCCTCTCAAATTGTAGGTTTTCTGGCCATTAAAGTAGTAGGTGGCCATCATATAGTTATCGAAACCCTGTGCATACTGACTCTGAGGATATACATAATCTCTCTTCTCAGGCTCCTGCGCATTCGACGCAACACCACCGCACACCGCCATAGCTACTGTCAGCCACAACATAGATGCAAAACGTGTAAAACTCTTTTTCATAGCTCGTTATTTTTTTAATTATTATTTTTTTCATCTTCCATAGCATATCCGCCACATCTCTATGCAACGCAACACATACCTCACAAGTAGGGCTACAATGCGACAAATCACCAAACACCCTACAACAGAAGTGTGTGGTATCGACCAATATACTCCTACAACATAATGGAGTAGAAGCTATTACGATTTAATAAAATTGGTTGAAGATTCTGCCGCCAATAATCAACAATCGTTCACGAATATGAACCTTGTTGAATATCTAAACGCTTTACAAAGTTACGAAATAAAAATAAATTTGCAAATATTATATAGGCTTTATATTACAAATAGTTAATATTTTCAGCTGGTTGTAATATTTAAACCAATTTCACATTTTTATAAACAGATATAAGCGGTAAAATTGGTTGCTCGCCGACGTATGCACCTTTTATGCAACCACGAAGGAATTTTTCAGAAATAAAAGAGTATGCTCGGACTACTGAGTTCATACCTCAACAGCCCGAGCAACTATAAAAATCTCGCCAATTAAACCGAATAATAAAGGGCAACATCCTAATATTTAAGAAGTTGTCATTATCATTGTAGCCCCTCCGGGACTCGAACCCGGATTTAAGGTTTAGGAAACCTTCGTTCTATCCCTTGAACTAAAGAGCCAAAGAGTAAGATTACGCAAAACCACACAAAACCGCCCAAAACAACAGCCACAAACCTTCGTAACATTGCCCTGCGACAGCCCTTGATAGTTTATCCGAAACACAAAGATAAGAATATTTTTGAAATTAAACAACAAATACCTCAAAAAGTTGCACATAAAAGCCTATTTTTTATCTACTCTCCACTCCTCTACTTTCCTTGTAGAAAAATTTAACAGCCTTATTTCCGCCACGACAACACCACTTAGTTCGCTATATATCAAACCATTAACCCCTGCAACACTAAAAAAATTAAACTACAGAGAGTAGAAAATCAGTTGAAAATTTCTAAACCTAACAAAAAAGTTATATCTTTGCAACGATAGTTTGATAAGTGAACAACGCCGAGCACGACTAAAAAGCAGTTGTGTAGCGCGTTACAAAACAGAAATATATTATGTTGGAGAAAAACTTAATTAAGCTTTACGAGCAGAGCTTCCGCAACAACCGCGAAATGGCTGCTTTGACCGACTATTTCAAGGGTGAGACATTCTCATACTACGAAATGG
The DNA here is from genome assembly GCA_017630455.1 of Alistipes sp. Classification (GTDB taxonomy): domain Bacteria; phylum Bacteroidota; class Bacteroidia; order Bacteroidales; family Rikenellaceae; genus Alistipes. Next base: position 12,471 of record JAGBVG010000053.1, read on the forward strand.
CAAAGGAGATTGCCAAGCTTCACCTTATGTTCAAGGAGGCTGGCATTGAGAGAGGAGACAAAATCGCCCTTATAGGACGCAACAACACCCGCTGGTGCATAAGCTACATAGCAACAATCACTTATGGAGCGGTTATCGTGCCTATCCTTCAGGATTTCAACCCAAATGATGTGATCAACATCGTAAACCACTCCGAGAGTAAGCTCCTCTTCCTCGGCGATAACTTCTGGGATGAGATCGAGGGAGATCAGATTCCAGGCATCGACGCTGTGTTCTCACTCACCGACTACCACGTTATCTACGAGAAGAACGGCGATAAGCTGACATCATATATGAAGAATATCCTCATTAACTACCGCGAGGCATATCCACGCGGCTTCAGTGTCGAGGATATCAAGTATCCTGAGGTTGGCAACGATGAGATATGTCTTCTCAACTACACATCGGGTACTACAGGCTCTTCGAAGGGTGTTATGCTTACCGTGAACAACCTCACAGGTAACATTACATATGCAATGGAGATTGTGGATCCCGACAGCGGCGAGTACTACTTCCGCAAGGGTGGTCGAACACTCTCGTTCCTACCATTGGCACACGCCTACGGCTGTACGTTCGACTTCCTCGCGCCTCTTGCTTGCGGTGCACACATCACACTCTTGGGCCGTATTCCTTCACCAAAGATCCTTATCGAGGCTATGAAGGTTACACGTCCAAACATCGTATGCTCTGTGCCGCTGATCCTCGAGAAGGTATATCGCAAGAGCATCCTTCCACTCTTGGAGAAGGGTCCTATGAGTATCGCGATGCGTATTCCGCTTATTAACACAGCCATCTACTCGACTATTCGCTCTAAGCTTATGGAGCAGTTTGGCGGCTGCGTGGAGATCTTTATCGTGGGTGGCGCAGCTATCAACCGCGAGACTGAGGAGTTCCTCCGCACCATCAAGTTCCCACTTACGGTAGGCTACGGTATGACCGAGTGCGCACCTCTTATCAGCTTCGAGGTACCTCAAAAGTTCAAGGCAGGCTCGTGCGGTCGCATACTTCCTCCACACCTCTTCGAGTCGAAGATCTTGTCGCGCGACCCTGAGAATGTTGCTGGCGAGCTTCTCGTTCGCGGCGAGCACGTGATGAAGGGCTACTACAAGAACGAGGAGGCTACAAATGCCGTTTTGGATAAGGATGGATGGTTGCATACAGGCGATATGTGTACTATGGATTCGGATGGCACGCTCTACATCCGCGGTCGCTGCAAGACTATGATCCTCTCTGGCTCGGGACAGAACATCTATCCTGAGGAGATCGAGGAGCGCCTGAACAACCTCTACCTCGTTGGCGAGTCACTCGTAATCGAGAACAATGGTCGTCTCACAGCCCTTGTAGTACCTGACTATGAGCTTGCTACAGCCGAGGGCATCAACCTCGAGAATCTTCAGGAGATTATGGATAAGAACCTCCAGGAACTTAACAATATGGTAGCTTCATACGAGAAGGTTTCGAATATCGTCATCCACCGCGAGGAGTTTGTCAAGACCCCTAAGCGCAGTATCAAACGTTACCTCTATAGCGCCGAGCGTCTCAATCTCAACTAAGATTGAGTAACAGGTTTACAAACAAAGTAAGGTGTTCAGCAGTAGCTGAGCACCTTATTTTTTTACAACTGTGTAAAATAACACACACCACAATATCCTAATTATCAGCAACAATAGATGCTCACGCAAAGAAATTTTATACAATTCGCATAAAAATCAATTTGTTTTGATGAATAATTTATGTATTTTTACATACGAAAACAACGATAAAGTTATGAAAAATGCAATTATTTCAATATGGAACTTCTATGTCGAGGGATTCCGCAATATGACTTGGGGCAGGCAGCTATGGTGGCTGATACTCCTCAAGGTGATTATTCTATTTGCCGTGCTGCGCGCCTTTTTCTTCACCCCTGTCCTCAGCGGCAAGAGCGAGGAGGAGCGTAGCGAGTATGTTGGTGTGCAACTTACGGATAGAGATACAAACAACGAAGCAACTAATTAATTAACCTAAAAAACTATAAACTATGGTAGAAAGTGCATTAGTAGATTGGTCGAGACTGCAGTTTGCTCTCACGGCTGGTTACCACTGGATTTTTGTTCCGCTAACCTTGGGTCTCGCGATGATTATGGCAACGATGGAGACCATCTATGTTATCAAGGGCGACGAGTTCTGGAAAAGAACTGCAAAGTTCTGGATGAAGCTCTTTGCCATCAACTTTGCCGTCGGCATCGCTACGGGCATCATCCTCGAGTTTGAGTTCGGTACAAACTGGAGCAACTATTCGTGGTTCGTGGGTGATATCTTCGGAGCACCGCTGGCCATCGAGGGTATCTTTGCATTCTTTATGGAGGCTACGTTCTTCGCCGTGATGTTCTTCGGCTGGGAGAAGGTTGGCAAACGCTTCCACCTCGCCTCTACGTGGTTTACGGGCATCGGCGCTGCAATATCTGCAGTATGGATTCTCGTTGCCAATTCGTGGATGCAACACCCTGTGGGTATGGAGTTTAACCCCGACACCGTTCGTCACGAGATGGTCGACTTCTGGGCATTGGTATTGAACCCTGTTGCGGTATCTAAGTTCTTCCACTCGTGGTTTAGCGGCTGGATGACAGGTGCGATATTCGTTATCGGCATCAGCTGCTGGTATCTCCTTCGTGGCCGCGAGCGACGCTTCGCACTCTCGAGCATCCGCGTTGCAGCTATCGTGGGTATCATCGGCACACTCGCAGTGATGTTTAGCGGCGACAGCTCGGCGGTTCACGTATCGAAGTATCAGCCAATGAAGCTCGCAGCTGCCGAGGGTCTTGAGGATGGTGGTACACGCGCGCCATTCTCGATCGTTCCAGGCGTGGAGGTTCCAGGCGTACTCTCCATCCTTGCCACACACGACATCGACGGCTATGTTCCGGGCATCAACAATATCCTCGACGGCTATACAACACCAGGTGGCAAGACATACCCGTCGGCAGAGGAAAAGATGGAGCGCGGCAAGATGGCTATCGAGGCATTTGGCCAGTATCGCGCACTTAAGGAGAGCGACCCCAAGGCTGCTGCTGAGGCACGTGAGGTACTCGAAGAGAATATCGACTACTTCGGCTATGGATATATCGACTCACGCGAGGAGCTTGTGCCGAACATCCCGCTCGTATACTGGGCATTCCGCATTATGGTCGGCTTCGGAGGTCTACTTCTGTTGTTGATGTTCGTAGTTCTCTGGGCAGAGCGCCGCAAGAGATTGGAGGGTATGCGCTGGTTGCAGTGGGCATCGTTGCTCTCTATACCTCTGGTCTACTTGGCGGGGCAGGCGGGATGGATTGTTGCCGAGGCAGGTCGCCAGCCTTGGGTTATCGAGGGCTTGCTGCCTACTAAGGCTGCTGTGTCGAGCGTCTCGGTGGGTGCTGTGCAGACCACATTCTTCCTCTTTGTTGCTATCTTCACCCTCTTCCTTGCCATCGAGATCCGCATCCTCATAAAGGCTATCAAGGAGGGTCCAAAGACCGAAAATGAATAATGTTCAAAAACTATAGATTATGATAACCTACTCATTTCTACAACAATATTGGTGGCTGCTGATTGCACTCCTCGGCGGACTCCTCGTTTTCCTACTCTTTGTTCAGGGTGCTAATGCTCTCATATTCCTCGCGGGCAAGAGCGAGTCGGAGCGTCAACTCTTGGTAAACTCCACAGGTCGCAAATGGGAGCTGACGTTTACAACTCTCGTAACCTTTGGCGGTGCGTTCTTCGCCTCGTTCCCGCTCTTCTACAGCACCAGCTTTGGCGGCGCATACTGGGTATGGATCCTGATCCTCATAACCTTCGTATTCCAAGCTGTATCGTATGAGTTTCAGAGCAAGGCTGGCAACATCCTCGGCAAAAACACTTTCCGCGCATTCCTTACCGCCAATGGCATCCTCGCGCCGCTGCTCATAGGCACTGCCGTGGGCACCTTCTTCACTGGCTCGGCGTTCACCGTCGATAAGGCTGCTGTGGGCGACATAGCATCACCCGTCATCAGCCGTTGGGCAAATGCGTGGCACGGCTTGGAGGCTGTTGCAAATCCTTTTAACGTAGAGTTCGGCGTTATGGTGCTGCTGCTGGCAATTATCCTCGGCGCACTTTACGCCATCAACAACATCGACAACGAGGCCCTAACCAAGAGACTCCGCCGCAACCTCGCAGTGGGCTTTTTATGCTTCCTCGTGATGTTCCTCGTTGTAATGTATCAGCTCCTCACTATGGAGGGCTTTGCTGTGGCTGAAGATGGCACTATATATATGGAGGAGTATAAGTATCTCCACAACCTACTTGCTATGCCTAACGTGCTTGTTATGTTACTCGTAGGTGCGGTGCTTCTTGTTACAGGTGTTGTAGCAACCCTCCTAAAGGCAAACTTCACACGCGGAATCTGGCTCGCAGGTCCAGGTACCGTACTTGCGGTTATGGCACTGTTTATGCTCGCTGGATACAACAACACAGCATACTACCCCTCTACAGCCGATTTGCAGTCGTCACTCACCTTGGCAAACAGTTGCTCGAGCGAGTTTACACTCCGCACTATGGCCATAGTGTCGCTTATCATCCCATTTGTGGTAGCCTACATCGCCTACTTCTGGCGTCAGATGGATAAGAAATCTCTTACCACCGAGGAGCTTGAGTCAGGAGAGAAGTACTAATAAACAACTATAGCAATACTTACACAAAAAGAGGTTGACGCGCAAACGTCAACCTCTTTTTCATTCTATCTCTGATTGTTTCTCAACTACTCGAAGTATGCAGGGAAGTTTGCTGCGTTGAGCTCCTCCTCCTGACCTGTTGTTGGATCGAAGACAAATGGCTCGTGGAAGTTGCCATCCTCACCTACCCAAGTAACATAGATGCGGTGCTCACCCTTTGTACCATAGAAGTATGAGTTGTAAACACCTGGAAGATTGTCGATGCTCTTCTCTACCCACTCGTCGAACTCGATACGACCGTCACCATTGAGGTCCTCCATCTCCTGCCATACGTATGAGTAACCATCCTCCGAGTAAACACACTTGTGACCGCACTCACGCTGGCCATTGTCGCAACCAGCAACGATGTATGCGATAAGCTTCTCTGGAGTGTTTACGTTAGTACCATAGTAGTCGCTCTGAAGGTTACCTGGGTGGTCAGCCATAGAGTATGCTACGTAGCCCTTCTGTGGTGTTGTATACCAAGAGAAGTTGAAGAACTCAACCTCGGCAGTGTCACCAAGGGTGATTGTAGGCTTACCATCTGCCCAGTTAGCATCTGTGCGCTTAACCATGTTACCGATGTTAGCGATAGGCTCGAAATAGCATGTAGCAGGCTTAGATACAACGCCATTCTCATCTACGGCTACACAAACCAAAACATACTCTGTATCGGTATTAAGGCCCTTAAGGAAGATGTTACCCTCCTCGGTGAGAGCCTCCTCAGTGGTGTTGTGGATATCCGAAGCGTTAGGATTCATAATAATATACTCACCCGCCTTCTTTGCCGAGCCACCATATACATCCTTCCACTTGCTGTCGCTAAGCGAGCAGAGGATATACTTGAAGTATGATGCGCCCTCGCAAGCAACGTTGATAAGTGTGTTGTCGATCTTGTAGTCTACGAGTGTAAGGGCTACAGAGAGGTCGTTGTACTCAAAGTCCTTAGTCTTGAACTCACACTTCAATGGAGTACCAATCTTACCCTCCTTGTCGATAGCAACAGCGAAGAGTGTCACAGCCTCACCAGGCTCTGTACCCTTGTAGTGTGCTGAAACAGCGCCATCGGTGATGGTACGAACGCCGTCGTTAAGGAGCATATTCACGATGTAAGAGTCATCAGGATATGCAGTAGCCATATACGAAGGCATTGCGTTGTAGATAAGCATAATGTGCTCGCCGTTAGAGTTGAGGTCGAGGTAGATATCCTTATACTCAACAACAGGCTCGCCAACGATCTCAACCTCGAGATCACCACCCTCAACGAAGTCTGCGGTTGTGAATGACCAGTAGTGGATGTTATCCTCGAGGATCTCGCGGTTCTTGTTCTTAGCGATGTAGTAAACAACATACTCAGTGCCGTTATCGAGCTTCTCTGATGCCTCCATAAGCTCGAGGAACGAACCTGTGTAGGTTACATCCTCACGTGTAGCGTTGAGGTAGTCGTAGTTCTCGGTGTAGTATGTTGCCAATGCTGCAGCGTCAAACTCCGCAGCCTTCTTGTAGCCGAGCATATAACCCTCAGAGCCCTTAACCTCGAACTTAACATCTACGTCGAAGAATGATGTAGCTGTTGTAGTGAAATCTATAGAGCTGTGCTTGTATGTCTCGGTTACAATCTCGCAAGTCTCAACATAGAGGCTGCCATCCTCAGCAGTGCGTGGTGCTACATACCAGAATGTGTATGAGTCGCCAGCCTTGAGGGGTGCAGAACGAAGTTCGCTGTATTCGATGAATGTAGACTGCTCCTCCATAAATGCAACCTGGTTGATACCGCTAAGTGTGCTACCATCAGCAAGCACCTTATTACAGTTGTTGGTGATAGTCTGCTCGCTGTAGCTATTTACACCGATGATACCGCAAAGGAGGTAGTTAGTACCATAGCCAGCCTCGATATATACGCCGTCGAGTGTGAAGTTAACCTTTGCAGGGGTTGTAGAGAGCTTAATGGATGCGATAGCCGAAGAGCCGTTGTTGAAGACAACCATCAACTTAGCAACACCCTCAGCAACAGCCTCGCCAGCCTCCACCTCCTCGAATGTAGGAGCGTAGAAGGTGAGGGTCATAGTACCCTTCTTGGCATTGTGCTCGATGTCGCACTCCCAGCCGCGAGGGTTGGTGTTGATGAAATCAGCAACATCGTCGATGTTGATTGCGAAAGGCATCTCCGAGCCGTATGGCACGAACATCATATCGTATGGCAATACGAGCTTGCCGTTCTGCATACCCACCTTCACGATAGAGCCATCGGCCATAGTGATCTTGCAGTACAACGCTACAGGGTTACCCTCAGCATCGGTCTGCCAGTCAGAGTATACAACCTCGATATCCTTGATGATGCTGTCGGCAACAGAGTTGTTGTAACCAGTCTTAATCCAAGTCTTACCACCATCGAATGACACCTCGATAGCGCCATCAACAACCTGAGTCTGTGGAGCTATCTCCGCTACAGGAACCTTCTGACCATTTACCAAGATAGGCTGTACGTTACCAACACCGTCGTACATAGCCCAATACATAACGCCACCCTCAGAGACTACAGTCACGATATTCGCTGGCACATCTGCGCTCTTAGGATATACGGTAACCTTCGTACCATCAGACAAGACGATAATCTTGCTACCATCTTTCTGCGAGTTTACCTCCTTCACTGTCACCTGACCATTTACCAAGTCCTTGACAGCGTTGAGTTCGGTCTCAAGCTGGAGGCGCAAATCTGCCAACTCCTGCTTAATGTTCTTAACCTCATTCCAAAGCGCCGAGTCGTCATACTGACACGACACTACCGAAGAGGCCATAAGAGCCACAACAGCCATAGAAAGCACTGCGCTCTTAATGCTCATAAAAAATCTTTTCATAGTGTTTATTTATTAATAGTTGTTTTCTGGTTATTCTACAATCGCAAATAGGCAACCCGCTGTAACTTAATAGTTAGGGTTAAGTGTACAAATGTAGCAATATTTATCGGAGGTTGCAAATTTACACCTCATATTGGTGCATTTTTCTGCATATTTATAGCATATTCATAAAAAACAATTATCCCACTCAGCGGTATCTGCTACCTACCAAGTGGGATTATCGTCGCTTTTATGTGTATTCCACCACTCTTAGAATGGCATATCATCTGGATCGTCATTAGGAATCACTGGAGCCTGCGGCGGCTGTGCAGGAGTCTGATACTGCGATGCAGAGTGCTGATAACCACCCTGCTGCTGATAGCTCTGCTGCGACTGCTGATAACCGCCTTGTGACTGATAACCAGCCTGCTGCTGCGGCTGCTGATAGCCACCCTGCTGACCCTCAGCGCGACGTCCGAGGAGTTTCATATCATCGGCAACAATCTCGATGCTATAGTGCTTGACGCCATCACGCTCCCACTCGCGGTTGCGGATACTACCCTCGATATAGAGCTGCGAACCCTTGCGCACATACTTATCCACCACCTCTGCCAAGCCGCGCCACAATGTGATGGTATGCCACTCGGTATGCTCCGTGGTCTCGTTTGTCTGGCGGTTGAATATACGCTCTGTGGTTGCGAGACGCACACGCGCCACCTTAACACCTGTCTCCAACGTGCGCACCTCGGGATCAAGACCTACATTTCCTACCAATATTACTTTATTTACCATATCTTTTCCTAATCTTGAATTTATACCATTAAATTACATCTCCCATTGGCTCGCCCTCCGCGACATCCTGCACAGCCTCCTGCGCCTCCTTCTTCTTTTTTCCGTACTCAATCTCCGCGATAAGGCTACCCACAAAATCCTGATCTGGACCCGCGATAAAGCGCATAGCGATAGGCTGATAGTACATAGCCCTCATCAGCGACTCGGGGAGTTTAGCACGACGCAGGCGCACCGCATCCTTCTCGGTCATAAGCACTATAGCTCGTGGATATTTGTTCAGGAGTTTATATATTCGTTTCATATCCTCTGCCGTAAAGCTATGATGATCAGGGAATATCAGCTTCTCGACCACGCTAAATCGCTTCACAGCCTCTGCAACAAAGGGTCGTGGATTTCCGATTCCTGTGACCAATATCGCCTGACGACCATAATCCACCTCCTCGCGATTCTCAAAATAATAGAGAGGCTCTACCATAGGATTATGGTGTCGCGAGAAGAATATCTTTTGATACGCCACAGAGCGCAACTTATTGGTCCACAAGCGGCGATCTATAGGCGACATAGTTGTCGAACACTTCGTAACGATGAAGATATGCGCCTTCTGCAATCGCGATGGCAGGTCGCGCAGACGACCCAGAGGCAGCATCTTATCCCCCTCGATAGGACGTGTAGAGTCCACCAAAATAAGGTTTACCTTGGCCCTCACCTTGCGATGCTGGAAGCCGTCGTCCATAACAATAAGGTTGACATCGGGATGCTCCTTGCGTATACGTTCTATGCCCGCCACCCTATCCTCGCACACCACAACGGGATGATTCGGGAACTTGAGCTTCAGGAGCAATGGCTCATCTCCAACATCGACATAAGAATCACCAGTTGTAACCTCACGATAACCCTTCGTGCTACGTCCATAGCCACGCGAGAGAATTGCGATATTATATCGCTCACTGAGCACCGAGAGCAGATACTCCGCCGTAGGGGTCTTACCCGTGCCACCCACAGTGATGTTTCCTATGCAGACAATCGGGATATCGAAGCTGTAACTCTTGCACACACCCCAGTCATAGAGACGATGTCTTATCGCCACTATCAAGGTGTATATCCAAGAAATTATAGCTCTTAAAAATGTCATTCTTCGGTTGTCGTTTATTGCGCTGCCCTACGCATAGCCGCACAATTTTGTCAAAGATAGCACTTATTTTTGGTTAAAACAAATAGCTTTAACAAAATTATACAAAATGGAGATATTTATCAACATAAATCGTCAAAACAGCTGTAAAAAATTGAATTTATTTAGTATCTTTGTGGGCTATGAGATTTGCAAAAATTTTCACCGCGGCGGCACTGCTTATGATGGGTGTTGCGTGCGGCGGAGGCTCTACCGATAATGAGGGCAATATCGACAATACGACAATAGAGAAGATCGAGCCTACACTGCTATATGGTATCGACATAGAGGGTTACACCATCGAGAATGACACGGTGCGTATGGGCGAGACCGTGGGCGGAATCCTCGGACGCAGAGGCATATCACCAGTTATGGTCGACCGCCTCGACAAGGCCTCTAAGGAGGTATTCCCACTGCGACAGATTCGTGCCGACAACGCCTACACCACCTTCACACGCTCCTACACCGACTCACTCGGCGACCACAGCGTGGTGGATTACGTTGTATATCATCGCAACGCCATCGACTACGTGGTCTTTGGCTTTGTGGGCGACTCGGTGAGTGTAACGTGTGGCGCACGTCCCGTAGAGGTGGAACGCAAGAAGTGTCGCGCAACGATCAACTCATCGCTCTGGGGCGTGATTATGGAGCAAAATCTGCCCTACGCCTTGGCTGCGGAGTTTGAGGATATATATCAGTGGACGGTTGATTTCTTCGGCATTCAGGCTGGAGACTCGTTTGCCGTTGTCTACGACGAGAAGTTTGTGGATGGTAAGTCGGTGGGTATTGGCCGCATCTGGGGTGCAGAGTTCAATCACGGCGGCAAACAGTACTACGCCATACCTTATGCCCAGGAGGAGGGTAAGCTCCGCTACTGGGAGGCTAATGGCGAGTCACTGCGCAAGCAGTTCCTAAAAGCCCCACTAAAGTATACACGTATCAGCTCTAAATTCTCGAAGTCGCGCTTCCACCCCGTACATAAGGTATACCGTCCTCACCACGGCGTTGACTATGCTGCGCCATCGGGCACTCCCGTACACTCTGTAGCAGATGGCACGGTGGTGTTTGCGGGCTGGGATCGTGGTGGCGGCGGCAACACCCTCAAGATTAAGCACGCTGGCAACCTCGAGACAGGCTACCTCCACCTTAAGAGTTTCGCCAAAGGCATCCGCAAGGGTACTCGCGTGTCGCAGGGACAGCTGATTGGCTACGTTGGTTCTACGGGTGCGTCAACAGGCCCACACCTCGACTTCCGTATCAAGAAAAACGGCACGCCTATCGACCCTCTCAAGATGCCACAGGAGCCTGCAGAGCCTATTGCCGCGGCACACAAGGAGCGTTTCGAGGCTATCCGCGACAGAGTTATCGCGGAGCTTAACGGCACCGAGGTCATTGGCGGAGTAATCACAGACGATGATATCTTCGGCAAGAAGGAGAGCTCGGAGACTACGCCAGCAACCACAACAGAGACAAAGTAATGATAGACAAGAAGATAACATCATTCGTAAAGAAGCACCACGTGCTTACCCTCGCCACCGTAGGCAAGAGCGGAATGCCATACGTCGCAAACTGCTTCTACGCTTACGACAGCCAGCGCAACCTCTTCATTTTCACCTCGGACGTCACAACACGCCACGGCGCGGAGATGCTCGACAACCCCAATGTTGCACTCTCCATTCCGCTCGAGACACGTGTTGTAGGGCGTGTGCAGGGTATCCAGATTTGTGGCATCGCAGAGCGTGGCGACGACGAGGCGCGCGCGACATACATCAAGCGTTTTCCTTACGCTGCCGTAGCACCTCTGACACTATGGGCTGTGCGACCTACGATGATGAAACTTACGGATAACACACTCGGATTTGGCAAGAAGTTGATATGGGAAAGCGAGGAGTAGTGATCGTGGCTGGCGGAAGCGGCAAGCGTATGCAATCTTCACTCCCGAAGCAGTTTATGCTCCTGGGTGGTGAGCCTGTTGTGGCACGCACCATCAACACCTTCGCAGAGGCTCTGCCAGGTGCTGAGATTGTCGTGGTACTCCCCGAGGAGCATATCGCGATGTGGAAGAACCTCGCAGCACGCTTCGATGTTGCGGTACACAAGTGTGTGGCGGGAGGTAGTGAGCGTTTCCACTCTGTGAAGGCTGGCATCGAGGCGCTATGCGAGAATGCCACCTCTATCTTTGTTCACGACGGAGTTCGCGCCCTTGTGACCAAGAAGCTAATCATCCGCGCCGCCTTAGCCGTAGAGCAGCACGAGGCGGTAATCCCCGTTATAGATGTCGTAGACTCCTACCGCAGAGTTACCGCAGAGGGGTCAGAGATCGTTCCGCGCAGCGAGCTACGCATAGTGCAGACCCCGCAAGTATTTGACAGCAAAACCCTTAGAGAGGCATACGAGCAGGAGTTTGACGCATCATTTACCGACGATGCTTCGGTAGTGGAGCGACTCGGCATCGCAATAACACTTATCGAGGGCGAGCGCAGCAACATCAAACTCACGACACCCGAAGATATGGAGTGGGCCGAGAGCCTGTTATCAAAATAAGAAAAAAGGATAGGGGACTACCGAGATGGGGCTACGACAAGAATTGGCCACATTTTACACCCAAGAAGCAGAGTGCAAGATAACTATTAGCGGACAATTATAGCATTTACCACCCTCGTCTTGGCGCGCTCATTAAGACGCTGCATAAGCTCGTCGCGGCGGTAAAAGAGCTCCTGACGCACCACACCCGAGGCTATACCTATATATAATATACCGCGCTCGAGGCGAAACTCCCGCGTGAGCGAAGCCACCTGCTCACCAACAACCTCACGCCAATATTGAGGCAATTTGCCCTCTGCAACCCTCTGCGCAACGTATGGACGCTCGAAAAACTCCTTGAGAATATCGCCTATTGGCTTTGGCTCGGTACGCTTCATAATGTCACAGCCTTTCCGTCGGATATCGTAAATAACTTATACTCAGCACCCGCCTCGCCCAAGGTGCGCTCCAGACGATGCTTGTTGCAGTCGGTGATGAATATCTGCCCGAACATCTCACCGCCAACAAGGTGCAAAAGATGTGCTACACGGCGCATATCGAGCTTATCGAAGAGATCGTCCAACAGAAGCATCGGCTTCTCCTCGCCACACTTAGCAAGAAGCGTATACTCGGCCAACTTCAGAGCTATGAGAAACGACTTCTGCTGCCCCTGCGAGCCAAACTTACGCAACGGATAATCACCAATCGAGAAGAGTATATCATCGCGATGCACACCGACAGATGTAAACTCATTGACAAAATCCCTCTGTCGCGACTGCAACAGAAGCTCCTGCAGCGATGCCGACTGCAACTCCGAGCGATACTCCATAGCGATACTCTCTCGCTCCTCAGCAAGCTCGGCATAATACTGCTCGACAAGGGGTTGCATAGCGGCAATGGTCTCGCTTCGACGCGCAAAGATAGTCTCAGCAGCCTGCGCAAGCATAGCATCGTAAATTAGAAGCATCTCCTCCGAAGGGCTACTCTTTAGAAGCTTATTGCGCTCCTGCAAGGTATTATTGTAGCGTATAAGGGCATTGAGATACCCCCTGTCGGTCTGCGATATAAATCTGTTTATATATCTGCGACGCTCCTCAGCCGAGTCACTGATAAGAGCCGTATCGCCCGGCGACACCACAACAATAGGTATCCCCCCCACGTGATCCGAGAGCTTGTCATACTCCTTGCCATTTCGCTTCAGGGTCTTGCCACTACGACGCGTATATCCACAAACTATCTGCTCCGCACGCTGGTCATCGCGCACAAAACGCCCATCAATTATGAATCCATCTTCGCCGTGACGCACGCTCTGCAGGTCGGTGATCGTGTGCATAGAACGCGCCATAGAGAGGTAATGCACAGCATCGAGAATATTCGTCTTGCCAGCGCCGTTATCCCCCACAAAGCAATTTATGCCTCGCGACAGATGGAGCTGCTCCTCGCAAATATTCTTAAAATTTATTATGGAAAGTTTGTCAAGTATCATCGCAATAGTTCCTGATATTTATCAATCATTAGCCTGGCATCTCCGGCGGTATATTCGTATGTCATAAAGAGGATAACCCCACTGCCATCGATAAGGTAACATCGTGGCACATACATCGTTGCATATTTATAATAGACCTCCTTCTGAGGGTCGGCAGCCATAGCTATCGTGTAGTTATTTTCCGCGCGATAACGAGCAATCTCATCCTCTGTTCCGCCACGCGATATTGCCATAATTGCGGGAAGCTCCTCGTCGCTCTCAACATAGCCCTGCAGCTCATCAAAGAGCGCCTTGCAATCGGGACAGGTGTGCGAGAAGAGTACGAGAAGCGTTATCTCGGAGTTGGGAATTCGTAGCATCTCGCCACCCAGCGACTCAATCTCAAACTGCGGCGCGTGGTCACCAACACCCACTACAGACGTCTCTGCGTAGGATGGCAACTCCTCCTCTATGACATTGCACGACACCACCATCGCAGCACACGCCAAAACCGCGCACCACGCTACGATAGCCCTATGTCGAAAATTAGCAACCACAACGCAAAGATAGTAATTTATAACGAGATTCAATCACTTGTAAGGATGGATTTTGTTATAAGCTACTTGTAGTAGGCGCATCTAATGATGCCAAAGATAGCAAAAAACAGAGAACTCTGTCACAGCTGACGAAATTATAAATAAAAAATCACCTATTCGTTATGATATTCAAATAATTTATTGTACTTTTGCAAGTTGATTATTCGGAACACGCGAACAATATAAAATAATTAAATACTTAACTTATTATGACAAACAAAGTTCAGACCCCTGAGACCGATATTATGGTCGAGACTAAGGGTAAGTTGGAGACATTCTTCGACAACTATGGTAACAAGGTGCTCAAGGCTCTTGTAGTTATCACATTGGTAGCTGTGGCAATCTTCGTGGTTGTAGGCATTATGAACAACAACACCGAGAAGAAGGAGCACGCTGCACAGGCTGCTCTCACCGTAGCCCTCACTACCGAGGCTGAGGTTGAGGCATACGTAGCTATTGCAAACGACTATGCTGGCACAAAGGCAGCTAACACCGCTACGTATATGGCAGGTGCAGAGTACCTCAAGGCTGGTGACTTGGAGAATGCTAAGACATACCTCGCAAAGTATGAGAACGCTGAGGGTGCTGCAGGTGAGGTTATCAACGCTCTCGTACTCACTCTTCGTGGCGACATCGCTGTAGAGGAGAACGACTTGCAGAGCGCAGCAGAGCTTTTCAACGCAGCTATCGCAGCAAGCAACGACATCGCTACTTGTGAGACTAACACCCACAAGCTCGCTCTAGTATACCGCGCTATGGGCAACAACGAGAAGGCTACTGAGGCTTACAAGGCTTTGGTAAAGAACTTCCCAGAGTTGACAACATCTTACGCAAAGTATATCGCTGAGTAACAGCAACAAATAGATAAATTATGATATCACAGGTGGCATCGAATATGAAGTTTGGCGTCGTTGTAGTCCGCGAGTTCGAGGAGTATAACGCCCAGAACCTTATGCCACTTGTCGAGAGTCTGCAGATGCTCGGATGCACCGACGAGAATATCGTCGTGAAGTTTGTACCCACGGCCCACGATGTGGTTATAGCCACACAGTTTATGGCACAGTACACCGACGTAGACGGCGTGATAATCCTCGCCCCACAAAATAGAATTATGGGTACTCTGTCGGTTATGAACGGCATCGTTCAGTTGCAGATACAGTGGAATATGGTTGTGGAGATCGGAGGTATGGAGTGCGCCGAGAATATCGTGGATATGATAGTCCTGCAGAACGAGATGGAGATGGAGGCTCCCGAAAACCGCAATCCCCGCCTCAACCTATCGTAATTTGTCGCAATGAGGTATCGAGTACCTCAAACACACAACGCCACCAATGGAGAACGCCATCGGTGGCGTTTGTTTTTGGCTCATTACATAGAGATAATTCGCCTCATAATTTTAGAGATAATTCGCTTGCTAATCGAGAATTTTTCGTACCTTTGCATTTATGGATAAGCGTTATACATACAACGGCATCAATCTCACCTACTCTATTGAGGGCGAGGGAGATGCACTGCTTTTGCTTCACGGCTGGGGTTGCGACAGAAATATCTGGAAGGCTACCGCGGAGCTGCTGAGCCGACACTTTATGGTAGTAGCTGTCGATTTTGCCGGCTTCGGCCAGAGCGAGGAGCCTCGCGAGGTGTGGAACGTTGAGGAGTATACCCGTTCAATAGAGGCCCTGACAGCGGAGCTACATATCGCGAATCCTATACTTGTCGGTCACTCATTTGGCGGCCGCGTCTCGATTCTCTACGCATCGCGAAACGAGGTTGCGAAGGTGATACTAACCGATGCCGCAGGTGTCAAGCCTCGCCGCTCGCTGGGTTACTACCGCAAGGTCTACACCTACAAACTTCTGAAACACGCACTGCCGCTACTTATCGGCAAGAAGAAGGCACAGATGCTTCTCGAGCAGCGTCGCAAGGCCTCGGCATCATCGGACTACAACCGCGCCACACCTATGATGCGCGCCATACTCTCGAAATGCGTGAACGAGGATCTGTGTGCCGTGATGCCTAAGATCAAAGCCCCTGTGCTACTATTCTGGGGCGACAAGGATACCGCAACGCCGCTGTCGGATGCACATAAGATGGAGCGACTGATTCCCGATGCGGGGCTTGTGATTGCTGAGGGAGCAGGACACTTTGCTATGTTGGAGCAGCCGGAGTTGTGGGCCGCATCGTTGAAGTCGTTTCTTAAATTTTAGTAATCGATGACACTAATATCGCATATCTTCATAGCTGTGTGGCTCGTATATCTGTGGGCTACGATGCGCTACTCGGTACAGATGTTTCAGCAGAACTCCTACCGCGTGGAGCGTTACAACCGCTGGCTGAAGCAGTCGGGAGAGTGGCGTATGCACCCTAACGTTGTGGCGGTGCTCTCGGCGATACTCTTCAAGGTGGCGTTGCACGGTGCTACGTTGGCGATATTTGGAGCGTGGATGCTCGTCATCGCCATCGCGGAGTTCTCGATAAAGTATAAGCTCCCCGTAGTCTATACTATGCGTGTAAAGCGCCTTATAGCCACACGCCTACTCCTAAGCTTTGCAATTGTCGCGCTGGTACACATCTACGCCGTGGAGTACACCCTCACGGCTATGATGCTCCTCACGTTGGACTACTGGACTATCATTGCCAATGCCATAAACAAGCCCCTCGAGGCGTCTATCACGCGCTGGTACTACAACGACGCTAAGCGTAAGCTGCGCTCTATGCCCAACCTCAAGATCATAGGCATCACCGGTAGCTTCGGCAAGACCTCGACAAAACACTTCCTATACCGCATCCTCTCGGAGAGGTATAACGTAGTTATGACACCCGGCAACTTCAACACCACTCTCGGCGTTGTCCGCACCATACGCGAGCACCTGAAGCCCCACCACGAGGTCTTTATCGTGGAGATGGGTGCTAAGCAGCGCGGCGACATCAAGGAGATCTGCGACCTTGTGAACCCACAGATGGGTATCATTACCTCGGTGGGAGAGATGCACCTCGAGACCTTTGGTTCGATAGAGGGTGTGGCGCAGACCAAGTTCGAGCTTATAGAGGCGCTGCCTGCGGATGGCATAGGCGTTGTAAACATCGACTCCGAGGCGGCACGACGATATATTTCGGAGAACAACCTGAATGTTATGACATACGGTATTGAGCGTAAAGACGCTCAATATAGAGCCGTGGATGTCACCTACTCCGAGATTGAGACCCGCTTCGCGGTGGAGCATAACGGAGCGAGGGATGATAACTATGCAACACATATCCTTGGCCGTGGCAACATCCTGAATATCACCGCCGCATTGGCTATTGCCGAGGCTATGGGCATTGGCGTTGAGGCACGCCGCCGCGCTGTGAGACAGATCGAGCAGGTGGAACATCGTCTCAGTATGCGCCGTCAGGGCGGCATCACGGTGCTTGACGACGCCTACAACTCCAACCCTACGGGAGCAAAGATGGCATTAGAGGTGCTGTCGGGTTTCGCAACCGAGGGCGCGCGATATGTCGTAACTCCAGGCTTCGTGGAGATGGGCGCAAAGCAGTATGAGAACAATCGTGCCTTTGGCGCGGATATCGCAGCGTCGCGAGCCGACAGAGTATATGTTGTAAACGAGGTAAACCGCACGGCTATCTGCGAGGGACTTCGCGATGGCGGATACCCCGAGGAGAGGATTGCTACCGTGGCTTCATTTGCCGAAGCTATGGCAGAGCTACAACCACGTCTTAGGACAGGGGATGTGGTGTTGTACGAAAACGACCTGCCCGACTCATTTAAGTAACTATTAACTAAGCAATATAACGATGAAAATCAACGTTGGTGTAATTTTCGGAGGTCGCTCCGTTGAGAATGAGATTTCGGTTATTACCGCAGCACAGACTATGGCTGCAATGAACACAGAGAAGTATAACATTGTGCCTATCTTTATCTCTAAGGAGGGACGTTGGTATACCGGCGAGAAGCTCCGTACCACGGATAACTACCGCGATATGAAGGCGCTCCTCGAGAGCGTGGAGGAGGTATACTTCCGCCCTGTGTATGGCGACAACAACCTCTACCGCGTGCGTAAGCCTCTCTTTGGCAGCAACATCGTAACCACCATAGACGTAATCCTACCAGCTCTGCACGGCACATCGGGCGAAGATGGCTCGTTCCAGGGACTTATCGAGATGACAGGCATCCCTTATGCCTGCCCTAACCCTTTGGCTTCGGCAAACGGAATGGATAAGATCACTATGAAGATGATTCTCAAGGAGAGCGGCATACCAGTTGTTGACTACGCTTGGTTCTCGGATAAGGAGTGGCTTTCGGAGCGTGAGGCGTGCATCGCACGTTCCGAGGCGTTGAACTACCCACTTATCGTGAAGCCCGCGAACCTCGGCTCGAGTGTCGGTATCAAGGCTGTGCATAACCGCGAGGAGCTTATCGAGGCTACGGATAACGCCATCAAATACTCGAAGCGCATCATCGTTGAGACCCTCATCGAGCGCCTCAAGGAGATTAACTGCTCGGTACTCGGCGACTACTACGACTGCGAGGCTTCGGTGTGCGAGGCTCCTGTGCGTAGTGGCGAGATCCTGAGCTACGAGGATAAGTATCTTGGTGGCGGCAAGAACAAGCCTTCGGAGGGTATGCACTCTACGGTTCGCGAGATCCCTGCGCGCCTGCCCGAGGATGTAACGGAGTTTATCCGCACCACGGCGTGCAAGACCTTCCGCGTGTTGGCGTGTGATGGCGTGTCGCGCATCGACTTTATGATCGACGAGGCCAGTGGCAATGTATATGTCAACGAGATCAACACCATCCCTGGCTCATTGTCGTTCTACTTGTGGGAGGCTACGGGTGTGAAGTTTGATGAGTTGGTGGATCGCCTTATCGCCATCGCATTCAAGCGCAAGCGCGACTCGGAGTTCAAGACCGTTAGCTACTCCGATAATATCTTTGCATATCAGGCTAAGCACGGCGCGAAGCTTGGAGGTGCAAAGGGTAGCAAAAACTAAGGCAATAGTGCCTAAACCTAAAACAAAAACTAAACAATGACTTCACTTTATAATAATATTATCTTCGGCCCTATACGTTCACGACGTTTGGGCTTATCGTTGGGTGTCAATCTTCTGCCTATAGAGAGCAAACTATGCAGTTTCGACTGCATCTACTGCGAGTGTGGCTGGAATGCCGACCACCCTGGCAAGCGACGCTTCAATGCTCGCGAGGACGTATATAAGATGTTGGACGAGACTCTTGAGAAAATGGTTGGCGAGGGCACGCCACCCGATGTAATCACCTTTGCGGGTAATGGCGAGCCAACGATGCACCCCGACTTCGAGAATATCATTGACGACACCATCGCACTGCGTGACAAGCACTGCCCAAATGCCAAGGTCTCTGTGCTTTCGAACGCTACGCAGATTCACCGCGAGGATGTACGTCGTGCGCTGCTGCGTGTAGACAACAACATCCTCAAACTCGACTCGGCCTTTGACGAAACGGTGCAGCTGGTGAATAAGCCACAGGGCGCATATACCGTGGCGCGCACCGTGGAGTTGCTGAAGGCCTTTAATGGCGAGTTTATCCTGCAGACAATGTTCCTGCGCGGCGAGTACCTCGGCAAGCTTGTGGACAACACAACGGAGGAGGAGGTAGCAGCGTGGTTGCGCCTTGTGGAGGAGATGCGCCCTAAGCGCGTTATGGTCTACTCACTGGATCGCGACACCCCTTGCGAGACCCTCGAGAAGGTTGAGAAGGAGGAGTTGCAGCGTATTGCGGAGCGTGTTGCAGCACTCGGCATAGAGTGTTCAGTAGCGTAAAAACAACTAAACTTAATATATAATATGGAATTTGTAGGTAAAGTATTGGAGATTCTCCCTGCGGTGTCGGGTCAGTCGGCACGTGGCACGTGGGAGCGTCAGACCGTAGTCTTCGAGCAGGCCAACAAGCAGTTTGGCAAGGAGATAGCTGTGACGTTTATGAACAAGGCGCAGGATGTCGCTATGCTGCGTGTGGGTGAGAGCTATACCGTGTCGTTTGACATCGAGTCGCGTAAGTATATGGATAAGTGGTACACCGATGTTCGCGCTTGGCGTGTGCAGCCACAGCAGCCACAGGCGCAGCCTCCTATGCAGGATATGCCGCCATTTATGGAGGAGCCACAGCCACAATACTCTGCGGGTGCTGGCGTGGTGGACGACATACCATTTTAATGTCGGTCACTCTCTAATGTCGGTCAGACAAAACAAAACTCCTCGGTGAATCGCCGAGGAGTTTTTGTTTTGCACTATTCTCGCCTATCGCACGAAGAGCGCACTGAGGTAGATATCGCTCAAACTCTGCAATATACCCTTGGCAGTCAGGAAGGTCTGATCTCCAGACAACTCTGGCGAGGATTTCTCGATAAGGTTTAAGGCATCGCGAGCATCTATCATCACGACAAGATTCTCGTTCACAATGCGAAGATAGCCCTTAGCCTTATAGACAACATCTCCCACAACTGTCGAGACGTTAACCACAGCCGTTTCGTCGTTGTAGAGAAACTCCGCATCCTGCAACGTATCGCGTGTGGCGAGCACAGCAAGGCCATTACGGCGCAACGTGAGGGAGCAACACCCCTCCACAACACCGCGATTCTTAAGCTCCGAGAGTCCGAAACCCTCGAGCTGCTTGATAGCCGCAGAAGCAAGAGGGTTATCGCCGAGATACTCCAACGTTGCTGTCTTATACTGCCACGTGCCAAGAATCTTGCTCCTGGCAGGTGCTCCAGCAACAATAGCATCGTATGGCGACACCTTTGGCACGGCACTACTCTCGGTTTGCTGCTCGAGCAACTTACCAAGAGCCTTACCAAGATCGAACTGCGCCGATGCCACATCGGGCAACATAGCGGCAGCAATGACAACTAAAAAGATTCGCAAAAATCGCTTCATAACCACTGCGCTACTACTCCAACTCCTGCTCCAATTCCTCGATCTCCTGCAACCACGCACGCACCTGAGCATCCGAAGGCATATGCAAGTCACCGCGTGGCGAGAGACCCACAGCACCAACCTTAGGGCCATCAGGCATTGCTGAACGCTTGAACTGCTGCGAGAAGAAGCGGCGGAAGAAGACCTTTAACCACTTGAGAATATCGGCCTTAGAGTATACATCCTCAAAGGCTATATACGCCAACATAGCGATCTTCGATGGAGCATAGCGACGACGCAACGCACAGTAGAGGAAGAAGTCGTGGAGTTCGTATGGACCTACCACATCCTCGGTCTTCTGAGCAATCTCGCCACTCTCAGATGGAGGCAACAGCTCTGGGCTTACCGGCGTAGCCACAACATCCAACAACGCCTCGCGCAATACGCCCTCAGCACGGTTATTGGCATACCACTCAACCATATACTTCACGAGCGTCTTTGGCACTGAAGAGTTGATACCATACATCGACATCTGGTCGCCGTTATATGTAGCCCAGCCGAGAGCCAACTCACTCATATCGCCAGTGCCGATAACAATACCGCCACACATATTTGCCACATCCATCAAGATCTGAGTACGCTCGCGAGCCTGAGAGTTCTCATATGCTACCGAGCACTGCGACTTGTCGAGACCGATATCCTTGAAGTGCTGCTCGCAGGCATCCTTGATAGATATCTCGCGAAGCGTGCAACCCAACTCCTTGATCATAGTGAGAGCGTTCTGATATGTACGGTCTGTAGTTCCGAAGCCCGGCATTGTCACAGCTACAATATTCTTACGGTCGAGGCCCAACAAGTCGTAGGTGTCGCATACGGCCAAGAGCGCGAGCGTAGAGTCCAAGCCGCCCGAGATACCCATAACCACAGTGTCGCACGACGTATGCTCGAGACGCTGTGCGAGACCTGCGCTCTGGATGGCAAATACCTCCTTGCAGTGTGCAGCGCGTGCCTCCTCGTTCTCAGGAACGAAGTAGATAGGCTCGATGTGACGGCGCAAATCACCCTGGTGGCAAATCTCGTCGACGTCAATCTCCACAACACGCATCTCTGGAGCCTCAGGATAGTAGAACGTATTACGTGCAGCACGGCGTGTGGAGATATACTCCACATCGATATCGGAGATTACCATACGGTCGTTGCGCACGAAACGCTCGCTCACGCCCAACACCCTACCAAGCTCGGCAACAACGGCATTACCCGCAAAGACAAGGTCGCTCGACGACTCACCGTGACCCGATGAGGCGTAGACATACGCCGCCATAGTGCGTGATGACTGCTCGGCGATGAGCGAGATGAGGTAGTCGTGCTTGCGAACACTCTCAGGTGATGCCGAGAGGTTGAAGAGCAACTTTGCACCCTGCACCGCCTGCATAGATGATGGTGGCACAGGAACCCACATATCCTCGCAAATCTCCACGCCAAACTCCACACCGTGGATGTCGAACATAAGGTCGCTACCGAAGGCACACTCCTGACCTGCAAAGCGGATCATACGATCCTTGATAGAGTATCCCGACACCCACCAGCGAAGCTCCGAAAACTCACCATAGTTAGGGATGTAGCTCTTAGGCACGATACCCCACAGCTGTCCCTGGCCGAAGATGGCAGCGCAGTTGTAGAGACGGTCGGCATAGACCACTGGAAGACCCACGATACCGATTGTAGGGATGTCGGCAGTCTGCTCCATAAGCCACGCTAGAGCCTTCTCCGAGTCGCTGAGAAGCTTCTTCTGCAACACCATATCGCCACAGGTGTAACCTACGAGCGACAACTCAGGCATAACAACAATCTCGACGCCCTCGTTAAAGGCATCCTCCATAATCTTGAGAGCACCCTCAGCATTGCTGTGAGCATCGGCGATATGCACACGTGGCACCGCCGCCGCAACTCTCATATATCCATATTGGTTGTTCATAATAGTTAAGTCTATATGGTTTGTGATAAGTGTTATGGTTAGAGATGGAGAGTTTTCCCCTCTCCCACCCAGAGCGAAGCGGCTTTACCCAGCCTTACTCTTTCGCAGATGCCCCCTTATCACAACAAAATTACTCTGCCCAGATGCGTGCAAGGTTAATGATAGTGTTCATCGCTTTCTGCATCGTTGTGAGCGACGCATACTCATAACGGCCGTGGAAGTTCATACCTCCGGTGAAGAGGTTTGGACAAGGGAGACCCATAAATGAGAGACGTGAGCCGTCGGTACCACCACGGATAGGCTTAACAAGAGGCTTAACACCAGCCTCAATCATAGCCTTCTTAGCCTTCTCGATAACCTGTGGGTGTGGCTCAACCATCTTACGCATATTGTAGTACTGGTCGCGCATAGAGAGTGTCAACACCTTCTCGCCATACTTACGCTGGAGGAAGTTGACAACATCCCACATAAGCTGCTTCTTCTGCTCAAACTTCTCAGAGTCGTGGTCGCGGATGATGTAGCTAATCTCAGCCTCCTCAACAGAGCCCTTGATGCCTACACAGTGGAAGAAACCCTCGTAGTGCTCGGTGAACTGAGGACGCTGGTCTGCAGGGAGCAGTGCATTAAGCTCACAAGCGATGTCGATGGCGTTAATCATCTTATTCTTAGCCATACCTGGGTGTACGTTACGACCTGCGATGTTGATCTTTGCACCTGCGGCGTTGAAGTTCTCATACTCCAACTCACCCTCCATACCACCATCCATAGTATATGCGAAGTCGGCAGCGAACTTCTTAACATCGAAGTAGTCTACGCCACGACCAATCTCCTCGTCGGGTGTGAAGCCCACGCGGATCTTGCCGTGCTTAACCTCTGGGTGCGCCACAAGCCACTCCATAGCTGTTACAATCTCCGCAACGCCAGCCTTGTCATCAGCGCCGAGAAGCGTTGTGCCGTCGGTGTGAATGAGGGTGTGACCCTTGAAGAATGACAACTCTGGGAACTCCTCAACACGCATCCATACGTCGTTACCAAGCATAATATCGCGACCGTCGTAGTTCTCCAAGACGTGAGGCTTTACATTCGCGCCACTCATATCTGGAGCGGTGTCGACGTGCGAGATAAAGCCGATAACAGGGGCATTCTCCATACCCTTAGATGCTGGGAGCGTAGCCATAACATAGCCATACTCATCCATCGTAACCTCCGTAAGGCCGATAGTCTCGAGTTCCTCCTTCAGGTGGCGAAGCAACACCTTCTGCTTCTCGGTAGAGGGGAACGTTGTGCTTGACTCATCAGCCTGAGTATCAAACGATACGTATTTCAAAAATCTCTCTTTCAAGTCCATATTTTATAGTATTTTTAGTTTTTTATTTTTTACGTTTATTAGCAGTTAGACAGTTTGTTGTCAGAAGGGGTTAGATACAACGCTCGGCGAATTTCGAAGCGATGGGCTGTACATTGGCGTACTGCCCATTGCTAAGAATATTCGTTAGCGGCAGTAGATGACCCCTTATCACAACAAACTCATTTACTCTTCAATCTTTGCACGTCTCGAGTGCCAGATAAAGTAAGCAATGATCGCTGCATACATAGCAATACCGAGGTAGATAGCACCCATAGAGCCTGCCCAGTCGGTAAGGACCCAATCGACACCCGCAAACGCAAGGATAGCACTCACAACACCCATCAGCGCACCACCGGCGATGAAGCCCGACGCGATAAGTGTACCACGGCTATTGTTAGCCTTAGCCTTCTCAGGTGTAGCGTTACGGTTTACTGCCCACGCTACAAGACCACCCACCACCAATGGAGCGTTCAACTCCATAGGGATGAACATACCGAGTGCGAATGGCAATGCTGGCACCTTCGCAAAGGTAAGGATAAGGGCGATAAGCGCACCAAGACCATACAACGCCCAAGGAGTTGCACCACCTGTCATAAGAGGCTTGATAACCGCAGCCATAGCATTTGCCTGTGGTGCTACAAGAGCATTCTCACCCACGAAACCATAGGTATCGTTCATAATGATCATAACACCCGCAACGGTAGCTGCCGAAACCGCAGTACCTACGAACTTCCAAGTCTGCTGCTTCTTTGGTGTTGTACCGAGCCAGTAACCCACCTTAAGGTCGGTGATAAAGCCTCCAGCCATTGAGAGCGCGGTACATACCACACCACCAATTACCAACGCTGCAATCATACCACTTGTACCCTCCAAGCCAATTGACACCAAAACCAAAGATGAGAGGATAAGTGTCATAAGCGTCATACCCGATACAGGGTTCGAGCCTACGATAGCGATTGCATTAGCAGCAACGGTAGTAAACAAGAAGGCGATAACGAATACGATAAGCAACGCAATGATAGTCTGGAACCAATTGTGCAACACACCAAACTGGAAGAAGAAGAGTGTTGTAACAAGCACTGCGATGATAACTGTCATAATAACCTTCATCGAGATATCGCGCTGTGTACGTGGCTCCTCGACTGCCACCTTCTTACCACCAAGCTCATTCTTTGCCAACGAGAGTGCCGACTTGATGATACCCGCCTGACGGATGATACCAATAAGACCAGCCATTGCGATACCGCCAATACCGAGTGGACGACCAATCTCGCGGAAGATACCCTCTGGAGTTGCCAACGCATCGTAGTTGATACCCATAGCAGCGAGTGTATCAGGGAGTGTCGCAGCATCGAACGCTCCGAGGATAGGCGTAACCAAAGGAATAACTACAAACCACACAAGAGCCGAGCCGCCGGCGATGATAAGTGCATACTTCAAACCGATGATATAACCGAGACCAAGTACCGCAGCCGAGGTATTGAGACCGAATGTCAACTTAGCGTTTGCCGCCAAAGCCTTACCCCAGCCCCACATCTGTGTTGAGAGTGACGACACCCACGCACCAAATGTAGATACGATAAAGTCGTAGAGACCACCGATAAGACCTGCAGCCACCAAAATCTTAGCCTGCGAGCCACCCTTCTCACCCGACACGAGCACCTCGGTGGTTGCTGTAGCCTCAGGGAAAGGATACTTGCCGTGCATCTCCTTTACGAAGTACTTGCGGAATGGAATGAGCAACACGATACCGAGGATACCGCCAAGTAGCGACGATAGGAACACCTGGTAGAACTGTGCGTCGAGACCAAGAATGTAGAGCGCTGGGAGCGTGAAGATAGCACCCGCCACGATAACACCCGACGATGCGCCAATAGACTGAATGATAACATTCTGGCCGAGCATATTCTTCTTGCCACGCATCTGGCCAAGACCTACTGCGATAATAGCGATAGGAATAGCAGCCTCGAATACCTGACCTACCTTAAGTCCGAGGTAAGCCGCAGCAGCCGAGAAGAGAACGGCCATAAGAATACCAATAGACACCGAATAAGGAGTAACCTCCGTAGGAGTCTGCTCTGCACCCATAACAGGGTTGTACTGTTCGCCCTCACGAAGCTCGCGATATGCGTTATCGGGGAGCGATGTAATCTGTTGTTTTTCCTGCATAATATTATAGTTTTTAGTTGTTCGCGCGTATAATCAAACAAAGATAAGTAAAATAATTTAGATTACAAAATTTGAATATAAATGAAGATTTTTTATCTCTTTGCTATTTGTTTTTTTGTCATTTTTTACTATCTTTGTCCGAATATATACCCAAACAGAGACAACAGAGATTTGACTATAAACTAAAAAACTATATATTATGCAGTTAGCAGACAAATATTCACCAGAACAGATCGAACAAAAGTGGTACGACTTCTGGATCAAAGAGAACCTTTTTCACTCGGAACCTGATGCTCGCGAGCCTTATACAATAGTAATCCCACCACCAAACGTAACGGGTATGTTGCATATGGGTCATATGCTCAACAACACGTTGCAGGATGTGCTTATCCGCCGCGCACGTATGCAGGGTAAGAACGCTTGCTGGGTACCTGGTACCGACCACGCATCTATCGCTACCGAGGCGAAGGTTGTGGCTAAGCTCAAGGCCGAGGGTATCGACAAGTCGTCACTCACACGCGAGGAATTCTTAGCACACGCTTGGGAGTGGAAGGAGAAGCACGGCGGCATCATCCTCCAGCAGTTGCGCAAGCTCGGTGCTTCGTGTGACTGGGAGCGCACCTGCTTCACAATGGATAAGGAGCGTTCTGAGAGTGTGCTTAAGGTCTTCGTAGACCTCTATAACAAGGGTCGCATCTACCGTGGCGTGCGTATGGTAAACTGGGATCCATCGGCACAGACAGCTCTCTCGGACGAGGAGGTAATCTACAAGGAGTCTAACGGTAAGTTGTACTACTTGCGCTATAAGATCGAGGGCTCGGAGGAGTATATCGTGGTGGCTACCACACGTCCTGAGACCATCCTCGGCGATACTGCTCTCTGCGTCAACCCTAACGACGAGCGTTATCAGCATCTTCCAGCAGATGCACGCGTTATCGTACCATTGGTAGGCCGCTCTATTCCTATCATCCGCGACGAGTATGTAGACTTGGAGTTTGGTACAGGTGCGTTGAAGGTAACCCCTGCGCACGATGTCAACGACTATATGCTCGGCGAGAAGTATGGCTTGGAGAGCATCGACATCTTCAACGACAACGGCACTATCAACGACAAGGTTGGCTTGTACGTAGGTATGGAGCGCTTTGAGTGCCGCCGCGTTATCGAGGGCGACCTCACCGAGGCAGGCCTTATGGAGAAGGTAGAGCCATACACCAACAACGTAGGTTATTCGGAGCGTACCGGCGTGGCTATCGAGCCTAAGCTCTCTATGCAGTGGTTCTTGTCGATGGAGGAGTTGGCAAAGCCTGCTACGAAGGCTGTGTTGGAGGATGTCATCAAGTTTGTACCTACAAAGTATAAGAATACATATCGTCACTGGATGGAGAACATCAAGGATTGGTGTATCTCACGTCAGTTGTGGTGGGGTCACCGCATCCCAGCCTACTACCTCCCTAAGGGTGGCTATGTAGTTGCAGAGACAGCTGAGGAGGCATTGCGCCTTGCACAGCAGAAGGATGCGTCGCTCACTATGGCCGACTTGCGTCAGGACGAGGATGTTCTCGACACTTGGTTCTCATCGTGGTTGTGGCCTATCTCTGTATTCGATGGCATCAACAACCCTGACAATGAGGAGATTAAGTACTACTACCCTACCAACGACCTCGTTACAGGTCCAGATATCATCTTCTTCTGGATTGCACGTATGATTATGGCGGGTTATGAGTGGCGCAATGAAAAGCCATTCTCGAACGTATACTTCACAGGTATTGTGCGCGACAAGCTCGGCCGCAAGATGTCGAAGCAGCTCGGCAACTCACCAGATCCACTTGACCTCATTGCTAAGTATGGCGCGGATGGTATGCGTATTGCGATGCTTATGTCGGCATCGGCAGGTAACGACGTGATGTTCGACGAGGCGTTGTGTGAGCAGGGTCGTAACTTCTGCAACAAGATTTGGAACGCCTACCGCCTTGTGAATATGTGGGAGGTAGACGAGAATCTCGAGCAGCCAGCATCGGCACGCCAGGCTATAGAGTGGTTCGACGAGATTATGGCCGAGAGCATCGAGCGCCTCAACCACAATATGGCACAGTATCGTATCTCTGAGGCATTCACAGAGTTGTATCGTCTCTTCTGGGATGACTTCAGCGGATGGTACTTGGAGATGGTCAAACCAGCATATCAGTCTCCTATCGACATTGCAACACTCTCACGCACAAAGCACTACTTCGATATGCTTATGCGTCTATTGCATCCATTTATGCCATTCGTAACCGAGGAGATTTGGCAGGACTTGAAGCCTGAGGGCGAGGTATGCTCTATCGCTATCGCACGTATGCCAGAGGTGGAGAAGCAGGCCGATAAGAAGATCCTCGCTCGCTTTGCGTTGGCCGAGGAGGTTATCACCGCACTTCGCAACGTTCGCCGCGAGAAGAACATCGCACAGAAGGAGGCTCTCACGCTCAACTACATCGCTGATGAGAACTATCCAGCGGAGTACGAGGATGTTATCGTGAAGATGGGTAACCTCAAGGCTATCAACACCGTAACCGAGAAGGATGCTACAGCTGCAGCGTTCATCGTCAAGACCACGCAGTACTTCGTGCCTATGGAGGGCAAGATCGACGTGGAGGCGGAGCTTAAGAAGCTCAACGACGACCTCGCATACTACGAGGGATTCCTTGCATCGGTTATGAAGAAGCTCTCGAACGAGCGTTTCGTATCGTCAGCACCTGAGAAGGTTGTGGCTAACGAGCGTGCAAAGCAGAGCGATGCCGAGGCAAAGATCGCAGCGCTCAAGGAGCAGATTGCAGCCCTCTCATAATGGCAGATATTACGATATATACTGATGGCTCATCACGCGGTAATCCAGGGCCAGGAGGTTATGGCGTAGTCCTAATCTCGGGGCCTCACCGCAAGGAGCTTTCGGCGGGCTACCGCCTCACGACCAACAACCGTATGGAGCTTATGGCCGTGTGCGTGGCACTCGAAGCCCTGAAGTTTGACGGCTCGAACGTCACACTCTTCTCCGACTCGAAGTACATTATCGAGGCGGTGAACCAGAAGTGGGTATTTGGCTGGGAGCGTAAGGGGTTTGCGGGGAAAAAAAACCCCGACCTCTGGATGCGCTTCTTGAGAGTCTATCGCCGACACAACGTGCGCTTCATCTGGGTTAAGGGACACGCCTCGACGGTGGAGAATAATCGTTGCGACGAGCTTGCCGTGGCAGCAGCTATGGGAGGCAACCTCCTCGAGGACACAGGTTATGATGAATAGAGAATAGTATGGAGAATTTCAAGAAGCAGTCGTGGAAACCCGGCACACTGATATATCCGCTGCCAGCGGTATTGGTGTCGTGTGGCGCAACACCCGAGGAGTATAACCTTCTGACCATAGCGTGGACAGGTACTATATGCACCGACCCACCTATGTGCTACATCTCGGTGCGCAAGGAGCGTCACTCCTACGACATCATACGCCGCACGGGCGAGTTTGCCATAAACCTCACTACCGAGGCTATGGCACGCGCTACGGATTGGTGTGGTGTGCGCTCGGGGCGCAACGAGAATAAGTGGGAGGCCACGGGGCTGACACCTATGACCAACGACCACATCTCTGCCCCCATCATCGCCGAGTCACCACTCTCGATATGCTGCAAGGTGAGGGAGATTAAGGAGCTTGGTTCGCACGATATGTTCATTGCCGATGTAGTTGGCATCGAGGCTGACGAGCGATACATAGACCCCGAGACTGGAAAGTTCTCACTCGACAAGGCTTCGCCTATAGTCTACTCGCACGGCGAGTACTACACCCTCGGCAACCTGATAGGACATTTCGGATGGTCAGTACGTAAGAAAACAACAAAACGAAAGAGATAATATGACAGAACGACAGCACGAACTACTCAACAGATATGAGGAGGCTTTGCGCACAGCACTCATAAAGCACGTGACGGAGAAGGGACTCATCGAGGGTCAACTCCTTGAGGTCGAGGAACTGAACGAGAAGTGGCGCGCCGCAGCACCATCATATATGGCTGATGCCGTACCTGAGATTGCGAAGTATCCACTGGTGACCATTGCGTGGGCTATGTACGAGGGTATGGGCATCGCAGCATTATGGGATAAGGAGTGGAAGAGATACGAGGGTGTGGAGGATATCCACAAGATGCTCACCGAGCCTCGCGGCTTCGACTGTATGGATGAGTATATCACCGAGATTCTCATAGGCATTCCTCTCCAGAGCGAGGAGGCTGCGAAATTCGAGGATATGGTACGCAGCTGCGCCGAGAGAGCATTGTCGCTTATCCGCAAGGAGCAGGTTGAGGCGCAGAGCGTTATGGCATTCCACGTCTTTGCTCGTACCACAAAGGTTATGTTTGCATTGGGCGTTGCGGTGCAGCTTCGCCGAATGGGTTACAACTACGTCAAGGTTAATGCCGAGGTAGTAAGTTAAATAAGCCGTATAACAAGGTTATTTTCTTGTTGCAATAAGGGTGTCCGCAGTCGGGCACCCTGTTTTTATAGCAATCGCTTTATGAAGCAGAATAATCGGTATGGCATATAGCGGAATGGGACATCAATCCACGTGGGCGTTGTGATCACTGCGCGACGGTGCGAGAAGGCATATAGCGAGTCGCGACCGTGATAACGTCCCATACCCGAATTACCAACACCGCCAAAGGGCAAGTGCTCGTTTGCGATGTGCATAATGGTGTCGTTGATACAAGCTCCACCCGACGAGGTTCGCCCAAGCACTCCACGCATAACATCCTCATCACCAAAGAGATACATCGCCAGAGGCTTCTCCCTATCAAGTATAAACTCCACAGCCTCATCTACGCTATCTATGGTTATCATCGGCAACACAGGTCCGAAGATCTCCTCCTGCATCACCGCGCTATTTGCCGCCACATTATCCAATAATGTAGGCTCGATATATCGCTCCTCGCCATCGGTCATACCTCCCGCAACAATATCTCCACAATGAAGATATCCCGCTACACGCTCGAACGCCCGGTCGGAAACCATACGGGCATAATGCCTACTCTGTCGAACATCCTCGCCGTGAAGCTCTACAACAGCGCGACGAAAGGCAAGGACAAACTCCGCCTTAACATCCTTGTGTATAAGCAGATAGTCAGGCGCAATGCAGGTCTGCCCAGCGTTGAGCGTTTTGCCCCACGCTATGCGCTTTGCCGCAAGAGAAATATCGGCACTTTTATCCACAACCACAGGACTTTTACCACCAAGTTCGAGCACCACAGGCGTAAGGTTTTCCGCTGCAGCACGCATAACAACACGTCCCAAGTCTGGCGAGCCAGTGAAAAATATTAGGTCGTAACGCTCACGTAGCAATGCTGCGTTGACATCACGATTACCCTGAACAACAGCGACATACTCCGCATCGAATGTCTCATCAATAAGACGTTCTATGACCTCCGCAAAGTGTGGCACGTATGGCGAGGGCTTCAGAACGGCGGTACAGCCCGCGGCTATAGCTCCGACAAGCGGATTGAGGAGCAGCTGCACAGGATAGTTCCACGGCGCGATGATAAGCGTAACACCGAGAGGCTCGGTTAGAACCTTGCTCCGCGACGGAAACATCTTCAGCGGCGTAGACTTCTTGGATGGAGCCGCCCAACGCTTCAGGTTCTTAAGGAAGTTATCTATCTCGCCGATAACTATGCTTATCTCAGTGAGATATGCCTCCTCGTAGGACTTATGCAGGTCACTATAGAGTGCATCCGTAAGTTCGCGCTCATACTTCAATATAGCACCTCTAAGGCGGCGAAGCATCGCAAGACGATACTCCAAGTCGAGCGTCGCGTGGCTGCGAAAAAAGGCGCGCTGCGCAGCAACTATACCCTTAATATTTTCAATAGAAGTTGTAACCATAGCTCTATGATGTTTCCACAAAGGTAATAAATATCAAGATGAGTGCCAAATCTTGGGCGATAATAAAAAAGGGTGTATCCAATGACTTTTTCGGACACACCCTCATTTTGAGAATTATGGAGATCTCAAAATACTATTTTGAGGTCATAATTCTAAGAATCATAGCATCAGTATGCACCATCGCATCGCGGCCGATGTCGGTGAGGTTGCGGATAGACTTATCCACATCATCGTCGATGATACCCTCAACAGACTTCACGCAGCGGTTGTTCATAGCCATAAGTGCAGATACCACAGCGGTAGATACACCTGATGCACACTTCATAGCGCACGATGGCTTAGCACCGTCACAAATCATACCCGCGAGGTTGGCAATCATATTCTTAACCGCAAAGGTAACCTCCTCATATCCACCACCCATAAGGTATGTGATACCACACGACGAACCTGTAGCAGCAACAACACAGCCACAGAGTGCCGAGAGACGTCCGAGGCTCTGCTTTATATATATAACAGTGAGGTTCGAGAGGATGAGCGAGCGAATGGTCTGCTCCTCGTTAGCCTTAATCTGCTCGGCATATACCGCAACAGGAACTGTAGAGGTAAGGCCCTGGTTACCGCTACCCGAATTACTCATAACAGGTATCATAGCACCTGCCATACGCGCATCACACGCCGCGGTTGTCATACCTACAATCTGACAATGGAGCGTATCGCCCATAACATTGCGCTCCGACTCCGAGCGGAAGAGCTTTCCGATGGCGTGACCATAGTTACCCTTTAGAGACTCGTGCGCAGCGTTCATATTCAGACGCTTAGCCTCGAGGATGAAGCTAAGCTCCTCTATAGGAGCAGTCATAGCAAAATCCCACACCTTCTTGAGTGTCAACTCTGGGTCCTTAACCTCAGTAGCTGGAGCAGCACTACTCTCCGATGTCGCAGCCTCGGCACTGAAGAGCACCTCGCCACAGCGCGACACGTGGATAAAGCGTGTGTGACCACCCGAGATAATTGCCATAGCACTTGCACCGCCAGCAAAGACCTCAATCTCGATATATAGCTTCTCGGTGATGTTATACTTAAGATCTACGTCGATACGCTTCTGGTCGATCATCTTCTTACCCTCCTCCACAGCTGCAGCATCGGCATCCTTCAAAACCTCAAGCTCGTACTCCGACTTTCCGATCAACGCTCCGAGAGCCATAGCGATAGGCAGACCTGTCATACCTGTTCCTGGTATACCCACGCCCATAGCATTCTTAAGGACATTGGCACTCAGGCGAGCCTCGATACGCTCGGGACGACATCCGAGGGTCTCGGTAGCTTTAGCCACACAAAGTGCCACGGCGATAGGCTCGGTACAACCTATAGCAGGGATAATCTCGCGATTCATAAGAGCGATAATCTCCTTACGCTCTTCGGCGGTAAATGTGTAATTCATAGTCAGTATAATAGTTACAGTTATAAATTCGTGAAGTTTAATCATACGAAGATAGGCAATTTCTTGCTAATTGCAAAATTGCAGACCCATTTTTTAACCACGTGGCAACTTTTTTGTTCTGTGGTTTTGATAATATATATATTATCCGTATCTTTGAAGGATAGAATTTAATAGTAATTAACTAAATATTTTGAATTATGGCAGGAAAAGTACCTACTCCACACATCGGAGCACAATATGGCGAGATTGCCGATAGAGTGATTATGGCGGGTGATCCTTTGCGCGCCAAGTTTATGGCCGAGAACTTCTTGGAGAACCCCGTGCAGTATAACAACGTTCGCGGTATGCTCGGATACACAGGAACTTACAAGGGCAAGCGCGTGTCGGTTCAGGGTCACGGTATGGGCATCCCTTCGATCGGCATCTACTCCTACGAGCTCTTCAACTTCTACGACGTGAAGCGCATCATTCGTTGTGGCTCGGCAGGTGCTTTCGACCCATCGCTGAACCTCGGTGACGTGGTACTCGGTATGGGTTCGTGCACCGACTCGAACTATGGCGCACAGTTCAACCTCCCTGGCACATTCTCTCCTATTGCCGACTTTGAGCTTCTCCGCGCTGCAGCAGCCAAGGCCGAGGAGTTGGGCATCGACTATAAGGTGGGTAACATCCTCGCCAGTGACGTATTCTATGGCGACGACGCCGAGAGCTGGAAGCAGTGGCAGAAGATGGGCGTGCTCGCAGTGGAGATGGAGGCTACGGCACTCTATATGAACGCTGCACGTGCCGGTAAGAGTGCGCTCTGCATCTGCACCATCTCCGACTCTCTCGTTCACCACACAGCCTGCTCGGCCGAGGAGCGTCAGACGTCGTTTACCAATATGATGAAGATTGCCTTTGATATAATTTAATTTTCCGAGATAAGATTACATCTGCAACCCTCTATCGAGAAATTGTAAATGTATCAATTAAACGAACAAACTTAATGAAAAAAATCATAAGAAACCTATTTATGGCTGTGGCGGCGGTGTTTGCCGTGGCGACTACAGCACAGGCTCAGGATCTCTCGGCGCAGCGTGGCGAGTCACAGGATCTGAGTGGTCTCTTTGGCGAGAAACTCGACCACGGAGGAGTCATTATCAACCCTACTCCACAGATGATCGATGTGGTGCGCACCGAGGTGTTGGATATCACAAAGGGTGTAGCACTAAAGGGTGATGCTCAGGCATTTGCCGAGGACATCGACTTTTTGCAGCATAATAAAAAGGGTGCAAAATTGTCGGTAAAGGTTGACGAAAAGGCAATGGCGGAGTTGTGTGGCGAAAACAATACCAAGAAGGAGGGGACTTATATGCTCTCCATCAGCGAGAAAGGTATAGAGATTGTTGCAGGCAAGGAGCTCGGCGTGTTCTACGCTTTGCAGACCCTACGACAGGTTGTTGATAGTCCTGCATCAGCGGGTGGCAAACTCCCTTTGCTCGCCATCCTCGATTGGCCAGACCTGCAGTATCGAGGTGTTGTGGAGGGCTTCTACGGCACTCCGTGGTCTCACGCTACACGCCTCTCGCTTATCGACACCTACGGCCGCTACAAGATGAACTACTACATCTATGGCCCTAAGGACGACCCATATCACAGCTCACCATATTGGCGCGAGCCTTATCCTGCGGAGGAGGCACAGCAGATCAAGGAGCTTGTGGAGGCTTGTAACCGCAACCGCGTACACTTCGTGTGGGCTGTTCACCCAGGCAAGGATATCAAGTGGGAGGAGTCTGATATTCAGAATCTTCTACGCAAGTTCGATGCTATGTACAACCTCGGCGTGCGTGCCTTTGCGGTGCACTTCGACGATATCGAGGGTAATGGTACAAACCCATACTACCAGACCGAGTTGATGAATATCCTCAACGACGACTTTGTGAAGATTAAGGGCGATGTACTACCTTTGATCGTCTGCCCTACGGAGTATACACGTCTTTGGGCGAACCCTACGGAGCGCGGCAGCCTTATGGTATACGGCAAGGAGCTTGACCCATCGGTAGATGTATTCTGGACTGGCGATGCTGTGTGCAGCAATATGACCCCTCGCACTATGGAGTGGATCGCATCTCGCATCCAGCGTCCTGCGCTCTTCTGGTGGAACTTCCCCGTTACGGACTACGCACGCCACATCGTTATGCAGGGCCCTGTGTATGGACTCTCACCAGTACTCACCGAGAAGGAGACACGCGGTCTTGTGAGCAACCCTATGGAGTATGGCGAGGCATCGAAGTTGGCACTCTACAGCGTTGCCGACTACACCTGGAACACCGAGGCGTATAACCCTATCGACAGCTGGGAGCGCGCCTTGGAGGCTCTCGCACCAGAGGTATACGAGACATACCGTCTCTTTGCCATCCACTCTTGCGACACCGAGACTGGCTACCGCCGCTATGAGTCGTGGGAGACCGAGACCTTCGGCTTCGAGGATTACACCCCTGAGCTATCGGCAAAACTGATGGAGGAGCTGAAGCGTATCGAGGCTGCTCCAGCACAGATGGAGGCTATGCAGAACAAGGCTCTCCTCGAGGAGTTGCGCCCTTGGTTAGTGGAGTTTGGTAAGCTTGGCACACGCTGCCGCAAGGCGTTGGAGATGCTCGATAGATATATGCAGAGTCCTGAGGATAAGAAGTTTGAGGGATTCTGGGATGCCTATGCCGACAATCTTATGACTCTCAAGGAGATCGAGATGTACGATGCTCACCGCGTAGGAACGATGAAGCTTAAGCCTTTCTACGAGAGAGTTATGGATGGTCTCGTGGCACGATATTACGAGTACCTCACTGGCGAGAAGTCGTCGACACTCAAGGCTTGCGGAACATACAACTCCCTTCAGGCTCCGCAGAATAAGTATATGTTCGATAACGACCTTACAACCTACTACCACTCTGGCGAGAGTCAGCGCACCGATCACTTTGTAGGTGCAGATATGGGCATCGTGCGTGAGGTGCGTGAGATTCGCATCATCCAGGGTCGTAACTCGGTGGATGACGTAGACTACTTCGACCACTGCATTTTGGAGTACTCCGAGGATGGCGAGACGTGGACAGCACTTACAGAGCCTATGCAGGGGGTCTACGAGATAGAGTGGAAGGGTAAGCCTTTCGAGGCACGATATGTCGGTATCCGCAAGCTCGAGTCTCAGAAGCGCAACTGGCTGGCTATCCGCGAGTTTACTATCAACCCTGTGGATCTCAGCGACTTTGGCTGGGACTGCAATCCATTTACCTCTTACTCATCTGCAGAGGGTATTGTGGTGACAGTTAACGAGTCGGCAACGTCGCTGCACCTGCTTCTCGGCGTGCTTCCTGCAGAGGGCGCATCATACAAGGTACTTCGCGGCGAGGAGGTTATATCGGAAGGTCGCATCACAGCCGCAGAGCAGATCATCGCACTCGAGAGCGGCGCGACAGCTGTTATCCTCGAGGGCGGCGTAACACTCTACGAGGCGATTGTTAGATAGCAGTTGTTCAGACACAAATTGAGAGAACAGGGCTCCGGCTCTGTTCTTTTTTTTGTGCTGGGCGGCAATTGTAAATGAACAGCACATCGCAAGCACCAACCTCTCACTGTTCACTTTACCTCGTACTCCCCTCGGATAAAAAATTAGAGTGGCTC
The DNA here is from genome assembly GCA_017630455.1 of Alistipes sp. Lineage (GTDB taxonomy): Bacteria > Bacteroidota > Bacteroidia > Bacteroidales > Rikenellaceae > Alistipes. The sequence goes on from JAGBVG010000053.1 coordinate 49,978, forward strand.
AAATCGCCTAAAAAGCATCATTAAAACGATATTTCACCCCATAAGCATCTTTCACTGCTCACTTTTTCAGATAAAATCTTGGCAAAACCGATTTTTTAAAGTAAATTTGCACGTCTATACGTATATTACATAGGTATAGCCGAGCGGAGAAATTAAGAGTAAAAATATATAGCAATATGTCAGAAGAGATGAACAACACGGAGGCTACCGGACGTATCGTCAAGGTCAACCTCGAAGAGCAGATGAAATCGGCATATATCGACTACTCGATGTCGGTAATCGTGTCGCGAGCACTGCCCGATGTACGCGACGGCCTGAAGCCCGTACATCGCCGTATTTTGTATGATATGGCAGCCGAATTGAACCTCACATCCAACAAGCCTACTCGTAAGAGTGCGCGTATCGTGGGTGATGTTCTCGGTAAGTTCCACCCTCACGGCGACAGCTCGGTTTACGAGGCTATGGTGCGTATGGCTCAGGAGTGGTCTATGCGCTACCCATTGGTTGAGGGTCAGGGTAACTTCGGTTCTATGGACGGCGACTCTCCTGCGGCGATGCGTTACACCGAGGCACGTATGCAGAAGATCACCGACGAGGTTATGGCCGACATCGAGAAGGAGACTATCGACTGGGGCCTCAACTTCGACGACACAATCAAGGAGCCTACGGTTCTTCCTACAAAGATTCCATTGCTTTTGGTTAACGGTGCCAGCGGTATTGCGGTAGGTATGGCTACGAATATGGCGCCACATAACCTCTCGGAGGTTGTGGATGCCTGCTGTGCATATATCGACAACCCAGAGTGTGAGTGCGAGGAGCTTCTGAACTATGTTAAGGGTCCCGACTTCCCTACCGGAGGTATCATCTACGGCTATGAGGGTGTCAAGGAGGCGTTGCTCACTGGTCGTGGTCGTGTGGTTATGCGCGCCAAGACTGAGATCGAGCACACTGCATCGGGTCGCGAGTGCATCGTAATTACGGAGATTCCATATATGGTCAATAAGGCGGAGATGATTAAGCGCATCGCCGACCTTATCAACGAGAAGAAGATTGAGGGTATCTCGTATATCAACGATGAGTCAGACCGTCAGGGTATGCGTATCGTGATCATCCTGAAGCAGGATGCTGTAGCAAGCGTAGTTCTCAACACACTCTACAAGAATACACCTCTGCAGTCGTCATTCGCCGTAAACAACATCGCACTTGTGAATGGCCGTCCGCAGCTTCTCAACCTCAAGGATCTTATCCGCCACTTCGTGGATCATCGCCACGATGTGATCTTGCGTCGCTCACGTTTCGACCTCCAGAAGGCCGAGGAGCGTCTGCATATCGTGGATGGACTCCTTATTGCTCAGGATAACATCGACGAGGTTGTACACATCATCCGCTCGTCGAAGACCACACAGGATGCTCGCACACGCCTTCAGGAGCGTTTCGGGCTCTCGGAGTTGCAGACCGCAGCGATCTTGGAGATGCGTCTTCGCCAACTCACAGGACTCCAGCGCGAGGCTCTCGAGCAGGAGCAGGCCGAGCTTATCAAGACTATCGACTACCTCAAGGCCGTACTTGCTAATGTCGATATGCAAATGCAGATCATCAAGGATGAGCTTCAGGAGATCAAGGAGAAGTATGGCGATGAGCGTCGCTCGGAGATCATCTACTCTTCGGAGGAGTTCAACCCTGAGGATTTCTATGCCGATGACGATATGGTTATCACCATCTCGCATATGGGTTACATCAAGCGTACTCCACTCGCCGAGTACCGCACTCAGAACCGTGGCGGCGTAGGTGCTAAGGGTAGCGCAACACGCGACGAGGACTTCATCGAGCATATCTACGTTGCTTCGATGCACAACACGATGATGTTCTTCACGGAGATGGGCCGCTGCTACTGGTTGAAGGTTTACCAGATCCCAGAGGGTACACGCACCTCGAAGGGTCGCGCCATCCAGAACGTCATCCAGATTGAGCCTGGCGACAAGGTTCGTGCATATATCAACGTCAAGAACCTTGGCGACAAGGAGTTTGTGGAGAACAACTACCTCGTGATGTGTACCAAGCGCGGTATCATCAAGAAGACAACCCTCGAGGATTACTCACGTCCACGTACTAACGGTGTGAAGGCTATCGTTATTAGAGAGGAGGATCAGTTGTTGGAGGTTAAGCTCACAAGCGGCAACGCCGAGATTATGATTGCAGCCCGCGAGGGTCGCGCCATCCGCTTCAACGAGTCTACGGTACGTCCTATGGGTCGTGTAAGTACGGGTGTCCGCGCCATCTCGATAGAGGAGAGCGACGAGGTTATCGGTATGATCGCCATTGAGCCAGACTCTATGCAGGATGTTTTGGTTCTCTCGGAGAATGGCTACGGTAAGCGCACCGACCTCGATGAGTATCGCATCACCAACCGTGGCGGTAAGGGTGTCAAGACCATCAACGTTACGGATAAGACGGGTAAACTCATCTCTATCCAGGCGGTTACCGACGATAACGACTTGATGATTATCAACCGTTCGGGTCTCACCATCCGCACCTCTGCCGACCAGATTCGCGTTGCGGGTCGTGCGACACAGGGTGTTCGTGTTATCAACCTCCGCGAGGGTGACTCTATCGCTTCGGTTACGGCAGTACCTAAGACCGACGAGGAGGAGATTGCCGAGATGGCATCAAATATGGAGAATGCCACAGCTACAGAGGCTGTAGAGATCGCCGATACCACTGAAAATGCTAACGAATAGATATATTAACACATAACAGATTTTCAAATTATGAAGAAGTTTTTGTTTTTCGCTGCTGCGTTGTTGATGTTCGCAGTGCCAGCAGCAAATGCTCAGAGAGTAAACACTGCCACTGAGCTTAAGAAACTCGAGAAGGTAGACGTTGCAGCTGCAGATGCTAAGAAGAATACCAAGGCTGCAACTTGGATTGCTCGCGGTAAGGCATACACAGATGCCTATATCGTTCCTACTAAGGAGCTTGGTCGCGGAGTGCCTCTCCAGGTGCTTCAGATGAACGTTGGTCAGCCTGATGCAATGGTTGAGGGTATGCTTATGGGTACTCCTGTTGTAGTGCTTCAGTATGAGTATGTAGATGTATACGTTAACCCACAGACCTATATGATCGACGGCTGGGATCAGAAGAAGGCTGTGAAGGAGAATATCCCACAGACAGCTATTGAGTCTCTCGCAAAGGCTTACGAGCTTGACCCTAAGCAGGAGTCTAAGATCGCTCCTATTGCTCAGACCCTCGCAAACGCATTGGCTCAGCAGGGCGATGCTCTCAACAGCGTAAATCGCACTGTGGATGCTGCAGATTGCTTCGAGTTGGCATACCGTGCTCAGAGCGTTGTTCCTATGGTTAAGGCTGATGCCAACAACCTCTACAACGCAGGTATGCTTATGACCGTATACGCATCTAACGCTACTGGCGACGATGCTATCGCTGCATACCAGCGCGCTGAGAATATCTTTAACGAGGCTATCGCAACAGGCTATGCAGATGAGTCTGGTAACATCTACTACTACCTCTTCCACAGCTACTATGGACAGAAGAGCCTCGATGCTGCGAAGTATCTTCCTCTTGCTAAGGAGGCGCTCTTGACAGGTATCCAGAAGTTCCCTAAGAACAACACTATCCTCGACGGTCTTATGCAGTTCTACACTGCTGAGGAGGGCGTGGGTGATCCTGCAGAGCTCGTAGCACTTGTTGAGAACTCTTTGAAAGAGGATCCTACAAACTACGACTTGTGGTTTGGTCGTGGCCGCGTATACAACGCTTTGAAGAACTACGACGAGTGTGTTAAGTCGTTCAAGAAGTGCGTTGAGTTGCGCCCTACAGAGTTCGAGCCAAACTTCTACACTGGCTACTTCATCGTTGAGAAGGCTAACGCTCAGGTGGAGGCCCTCAATAGCAACACTGCACTCTCATACGAGGCTTACGATGCAGAGCTTGCTAAGATCAACCTTGTATACGCTGAGGCTATTCCTTGGTTGGAGAAGGCATTTGAGATCAAGCCTACCGATGCAGGTACTGTTGACTTCCTCAACAAGTTGTGCTTCCGTCTCCGCGATATGGATGGTATGATGGATAAGTACAACAAGTATCACGCGTTGTATCTCCAGAACCAGTAATCCGGACTACAGATAACGAAAATGTCCCAACCTTCTCGGGCTGGGACATTTCTATTTTTTATCGGATTTTAAGCGCACTAACTATAACATCTCAAGGCGGTTAAGAAGCGGCGTGAAGTCGGAGTGCGCATCGGCAAACTCCTCATACGACTGCTCGGAGTGGCCATCCTCGGGAACATCCGACACATACTTCACCGCAACAACTGGGATGTTATCATACAACTCCGCGACCTGACATATCGCCGCAATCTCCATATCGAAGAGACCACACTCAACGCCAAAGCGCGCCTTCACCTCGCGGATAATATCACCATTTACGAATGAGTCACCAGTGAACACCGTCTCAGGATCGCCACCACGCAACGTACGCGGATCGGTAATCTCGGGGCAGAAGTTCTCGGGGATTATGGCATCGTGGTGCAGAGCACGACAAGGCATCACGATATCGCCCTGCTTGCGACCAGTGGCCGAGGCTGCGAAGCCCACAACAGCAAGCATATCGTATGGTTCTGCGGCGAGTGTGAGAGCACGCGCCACACCTGCCGATGAGAGAGCCTTACCGATACCTACCTCCACAAGGTCGTAGTGATGCTGCAAACCCGAAGCGTTATCCAACGCATAACGCATAGCACGGTACTCGCGCGACGTAGGCGCACAAATCAACACCCTCATACTACCACCACTTTTCGTATACGTTCGAAATGCCTATCTCCGCAGCCTCGTCAGCTGTGAAGAGTGTACGCATATACTCCGCCATAGCAGCGTTTGTAGAGTCTATAGCATACAAACCAGGGTTGCCGCACTGAATCTCATTGAGACCCACAACGTCGGATGCCGACTTCAGAGGAAATACCCTCTTATAGACACCCGCCAAAGCCATACGCACATCCTCAGCCTCAACATCCTGCATAGTAGAGAGATAGAAGCCAGTTTTGCAACCCATAGGGCAGAACGACACAATAGACTTTCCGATCTTCTCGTCGAGACGCAAGTAGTAAGCCATAAGGTGCTCTATGGTATGCACCTCACCCGAGCCGAGGGGTGCGTGAGCCATAGGCGCGCGGAAACGCAAATCCCACGAACGCACCTGATATGTATCATTGATGGTATATACTGAACGTAAATACAAACCTGCGTCGAGAGTACGATGGTCAACATCGAAAGATGAAACAATATTCTTTTCCATATCTGTCATTAATTAATATAGGACAAAGATAACTATTTTCTACGAAATTCGTATCTTTGGCATCATAAGATGCGCATTCCACAGGCAAGCAATCACAAAATTGAGCGATTCAAGTGCTGAAATCCCAATACAAATTGTTATCTTTGTATGGGATTATATGGTATGAACAAGAATAAGATATAGCATATTATGAAATTTCGCACCGAGATAGAGCCTAAGAGATGGAGCAACCCGATAGAGTACAGCCATAAGATTCTGTGCCTCGGCTCGTGCTTCGCTACAAACATCGGCGAGGAGCTACTGAAACGCAAATTCCGCGTCACGATATCCCCTACAGGCATTCTCTTCAACCCAGCATCCATAGCCCACGCGCTGCGCCAGATGACAACAGCAAAGGCGCCAGATATAGAGTCGCTATTGGAGGTGGAGGATAGGTATCTCCATTACGATTTCCACTCCTCGATTACTGGCAGTACACCCCAGGAGGCCATATCCACAATGCACGAGGCTCTGCAGCGCGGTAACGAGGCTCTGCAGCACGCTGACCTGACAATTGTTACGCTCGGCACAGCGTGGGTATATCGCCTGAGGGAGAGCGGCGAGGTGGTGGTAAATTGTCATAAACAGCCTCACCAACTATTTAGCCGTGAGCTACTTACTACAGATCAGTGTATCGAATATTTGGAGGAGATCATATCGCTTGTTCCAGGGCGCATACTCCTTACCGTAAGCCCTGTGCGCCACATTGGCGAAGGCCTCGAGGATAACTCACTCTCGAAGGCTATACTGCGTGTTGCCATAGATGCCGTATGCCGCCGCCACGAGGTCAGAGTCGCCTACTTCCCGTCGTACGAAATCCTCATCGATGACCTCCGCGACTACCGCTTCTACGCCGAGGATCTTGTACACCCATCTCGCCAAGCTGTGGAGTACATAACCGAGCAGTTCCTCGATGCGGCACTCTCACTGTCAAGCAAGAGCCTTATGCCTAAGGTCGAAAGCATAGTCCGCGCCCTGAACCACCGACCCAACAATCCGCGTAGCGAGGCGTACCGCAAGTTCTGCGAGGCGCAGCTGAGGGCTATATCAGAGATTGAAGGTGTAGATTTATCCGAAGAAAGAGCCTCGTTCGAGCAATTGTTACAAATAAATTTGTAACTTTGCGGGATATTTTTAGGATATGACACAAAGTTTCACACGCAGGGTCATTACAACCCTAGCTACAATAATCTTCGCTCTCACTGCAGCTATGGCACAAAAGCCACAGCTCGTGGTGAATATCATCATAGGCTCGATGCGCAGCAACGACATCGAGCGTTACACCAGTAACCTTTCCGACAACGGCTTCAAGCGTCTTGCAAATGGCGGCGTAGTATACACCAACGCCTGCTACGACTATGCCCTCACCTCATCGGCTGCGGGACTCGCTACACTCGCCACAGGAACACAACCCTCAATACACGGCGCGATAGGCGAATATTGGTGGAACTACACCGATGAGTCACGCGTATCACTTATCGGCGACCCCAAGGCTTGCCCCGTACCATTCAGCACTGGAGCAGGCAGCTACTCCCCACATCGTCTGAGCTGCCCCACGCTCGGCGATATGCTCACCGCGGCAAACCCCGAGAGCAAGAGCTTTACAGTAGCCATAGATCCGCTATCGGCGCTACTCCTTACGGGACATAGCGGCGTGGCATACTGGCCCGAAACCAACAAGACAAACTGGACTACATCATCGGCATATCTCCACGAACTACCTCTGTGGGTAAGGAACTACAACGCCAACCAAACAAACTCGATGTATACACTCAAGAGGTGGACTCCGCTATATGCTGCATCGACATATCTCAATAACGAGGTGGCGGTGATAGAGGACATCAAAAATAAAAGTACTAAGCTCATTAGTGATGTTAACCTCCAGCTCGCCAACTCGCCAATAGGAGCTATGCGCTACACCCCAGCGGGCAACACTATGCTTTTGGAGTTTGCATCGATGCTCATAGCTCAGGAGCGACTCGGCTCAGACTCTGCGCCCGACATTCTGAATATATGTCTCGACACATCGCGATATATAGCCTCGACATACGGTCCTGAGTCGATGGAGTATGAGGATATGCTCTATCGCCTCGACAAGGATATCGAGGAGTTCCTGACATTCCTCTATGCTCAGATCAAAGACCCTCGACATATCGTGGTAGTGGTGACCTCCGACCACGGCACATCGCCCTCCTACAACCCTATAGGTAGCACGGCGCGAGAGAGGTTCAACGTTCGCCAGATGGAGGTTATCGTAAATGCCTTTCTCGGCGCACGCTACGGCTCAGATCACTATGTTATGGGATTTGCCAACAACGCCCTATACCTCAACCACCGCATACTGCTCGAGAAGCATCTGGCAATAGAGGCCATACGCGAGGAGGTGGCAACATTCCTGCTTCAGATGCGTGGTGTGGCAACGGCAATCTCGGCATCGTCATTGCGTAACACCTCCTTTGCCGATGGTCGCAGCCGCCTCGTGCAGCAGAGCTTCTACGCCACACGCTCAGGAGATATACTCATAGACTTTATGCCTGGATGGATAATAGAGGATAGCGCTGTGCGCTCGGCATCCGACGCAGGATACAACTACGACCGCAAGGTGCCTCTGATCATCTACGGCACGGGCATCGCAGGATCATACTCCGAGGAGGTGAGTATGGTGATGGTGGCACCAACCATCGCCCGACTACTCGGCATCGAGCAGCCTTGGGCCTCGACAGCAACACCGCTCAAGGAGTGCATAACAACAAAACGATAATAAAAACCACAAAATATGAATAACGACAAGATACAAGATGAGATTATCGAGGAGTTCTCGATGTTTGATGACTGGCTCGACAAGTATGACTACCTCATAAGCCTTAGCGAGTCGCTGCCTATGATCGACCCTCAGAAGCGCACCGAGAAGTACCTCATTGAGGGATGCCAGTCGAGAGTATGGGTGGCCTCGGAGCTTCAGGATGGCAGGGTTGTATACTCGGCCGATAGCGACGCCATAATCACCAAGGGTATCATAGCCCTCCTTATCAGAGTTATGAGTGGCCGACATCCCGAGGAGCTGACAAACATCGACCTCTATTTCATCGACCAGATAGGTCTCAGCGAGAATCTGTCACCCACACGTAGCAATGGCCTCAGAGCGATGATAGCACAGATGAAGCTCGATGCACTTGTATACACTCAGCAACAAAACAACAAGTAACTATGACACCAGAGGAGATACTAAACATAGAGAAGAACATCGTTCTCACACTCAAGAATATATACGATCCTGAGATCCCTGTAAACATATACGACTTGGGTCTTATATACGAGATCAACTTCGACCCATCGGGTACTGCGGATATCATTATGACCCTCACAGCTCCCAACTGCCCTATGGCTGATATGCTCCTGCAGGATATACACCGCGAGGTAAGCAAGGTAGATGGCGTTGAGAAGGTGAATATCACCCTGACATTCGAGCCACAGTGGGATAAGTCGATGATGACGGAGGAGGCACTCATAGAGCTAAACCTCCTCTAATGGCTATGGAGAGGATGGAGGATTTAAGTCTCGAGAGGCTTGTCGCGGGGTGTAACACAGGGCTTTGCTGGCAACTTATAGCAGACCTCGATAGCGAGGATGTTAGGAGTATGCTCACGCAACTGACGATGGAGCGTCTGAGGCGCAAGAGCTTCGAGATTAGCCAAACCCTCGACAACACCGAGAGCAGCTGGTTGCAAACGGCATACACCTATATCCTCTACTACCTCCTTGGCAAGCAAAACCGTAATGCGGCAAAGCGGCTCGCAAAGGCGGTTAGCTACAATATCCTGATGCGCGAAAATAGCGCGCTATACAAGATCGAGGCACTGCTTTTGGGTGGTGCAGGACTCCTCGAAATCTATAACGATGGCGTGGTGGCAAAGCTCCAGCAGGAGTTCCAGCACCTCCGCGCCAAGTATAATATCATACCTCTCGAAGCCGAGGCATGGCAGCTCTCGGGCATACGCCTCAACAACCACCCCGTGCTGCGTTTGGCACAACTCGCGGCGTGCATTCACGAGAATCACCTTGCGATGCAGAACTTCGTAGAGTGCCACAACAACAACGACGTGCGACAGCTCTTCTCGTGCCGAGCCTCGGATTACTGGGTGGATATACTTTCGCGATATAGCAACGAGAGTAGCATCGCAAATAAGATAGGCAGCACAATGAGTAACATCCTGGCTATCAACGCCATCGTTCCTCTGATGTATACCTACAGCACCTATGTTGACTCGCAAACCATCCACGATAAGTCGATGGATCTGTTGCGCAAACTAAGTGTCGAGGATAACACCTACACTAGACAATGGCACTACGTGAAGCCTATTGCCACGAGTGCTTTTGACTCTCAGGCTCTTATCCAGCTCTCGACAGAGTATTGCAAACGAAGATTATGCCACGAGTGTCCTCTAGCAAAACGACTCCTCCATCGCAAGGGCAGAATTTCAAAGTAGAAAATTCGCCCGAGCGCATAGCAACTTTCTTGTCAAGAGGTAGCAGACTCTCAACGTTCGGAAGCGCGAGAAAAGAGTGGTTCCGACACAACACTCGAAAGCGGTCGAACCCTAATTTCTTGTCAGAAGGTAGCAGATACAATGCTCGGCAAAAATGCCACCGATGGGTAGTACTTGGGGTACGTCCCATTGGTGGCACTTTTTGTTAGCAGCCGTAGATGCTGCCTTATCACAAGAAATTACTCTATGGGAAGGTGAACACACTCGATTCCTACCCTACGAAGAAGATCGAGACCCTCCTCAAGACGATATGAGTCGCTGTATACCACGCGCTTGATACCCGCCTGGATGATAAGCTTGGCGCACTCTATGCAGGGCGATGCGGTGATATAGAGAGTTGAGCCATCACAGTTATTGGCACTCTTGGCAACCTTGGTAATGGCATTAGCCTCAGCGTGGAGGACGTAGGGTTTTGTCTTGCCCATATCATCCTCACAGATATTCTCGAAGCCCGCAGGGGTGCCGTTGTAGCCGTCGGAGATAATCATATTATCCTTGACAATCAGCGCACCGACCTTGCGACGCACACAGTATGAGTTTTCGGCCCACACGCGCGCCATCTGCAAATATCGAGTGTCGAACTGACGCTGCTTCTGCTCCTTGTATCCCATTTGTCAAATTCTAATTGTTTACTTTAATCAGCCCTCAGCCAAATTTCTTGTTAGAAGTGGTTAGATACAACGCTCGGCGAATTTCGAAGCGATGGGCTGTACTTGGCGTACTGCCCATTGCTGAGATAATCCGTTAGCGACAGTAGATGACCACTTATCTCAATGGTCTAATTTCTTGTTAGAAGTGGTTAGATACAACGCTCGGCGAATTTCGAAGCGATGGGCTGTACTTGGCGTACTGCCCATTGCTGAGATAATCCGTTAGCGGCAGTAGATGACCACTTATCACAAGAAATTACATCTTGCCGTGGCAGTGCTTATACTTCTTGCCCGAACCACAAGGACAAGGGTCGTTACGTCCGACACTCTTGTCGACCTTGATAGGCGCAGTCTTGCCACGCTCACCCTGACCTGCAGCCGCTGCAGCCGCCATACGTGATGCTTGAAGCTTGTTGACATCGATCTTCGACTTCTGCTCGCGAGCCTGCTCCATACTCTGGCTGCTCTCGCGGATGTCGAGGTATACTTTATTCAAGAGAGCCAAGACATCGCGGTTGATATCCTCAAGCATCTTTGAGAAGAGCTGGAACGACTCGAGCTTGTAGATAAGGAGTGGGTCCTTCTGCTCGTATGTAGCATTCTGAACGCTCTGACGGAGGTCATCCATCTCGCGGAGGTGCTCACGCCAAGCATCGTCGATAGTGGTGAACAACGCCACCTTGGCAAATACGCGGTATACCTCCATACAGTCGGTATCCTTACACTTCTGCATCTCCACAGGGAGCGAGTAACGCAAGCGGCCATCGGTGAATGGGAATGCCAAACGTGCCGACATATTATTCTCAAACTGCGCGTAGTAACGCTCCATATTCGGACGAAGGATATCGGCAATAGCCTTAGCCTTACGCTCGTAGAGGTCTGTGAGATCCTTGACGATAGCCTCGATAAGCTCCTGAGGCTTCATCTTGTTATACTGCTCCTCGATGAGAGTGGTGTCGAGAGTCACCTCGCGCAACAGGTCTAACTTGAAATCCTCGAACGCGCAACCCTCGTGAGCCTCCACGAACTTGATAGCATAGTCGTAACGGAGGTTGTTGAGATCGATATCGATACGCTCGCCATAGAGTGCGTGACGACGACGTGTGTAGATAACCTCACGCTGCGAGTTCATAACATCGTCATACTCCAACAAACGCTTACGAACGCCAAAGTGGTTCTCCTCCACCTTCTTCTGCGCACGCTCGATAGACTTGGTCATCATACCAGCCTGGATAACCTCACCCTCCTGGATGCCCATCTTATCCATAAGCGATGCGATGCGGTCCGAGCCAAAGAGGCGCATAAGCTTATCCTCCAACGATACGAAGAACTGTGAAGAACCTGGATCACCCTGACGTCCTGCACGACCACGCAACTGACGGTCTACACGACGGCTCTCGTGGCGCTCAGTACCGATGATGGCAAGACCACCCTTCTCCTTAACCTCCTGAGTAAGTTTGATATCCGTACCACGTCCCGCCATATTGGTAGCGATGGTAACCTGACCACTGCGACCCGCCTCAGCAACGATCTGCGCCTCGAGCTGGTGCTGCTTAGCGTTCAGCACATTATGCTTGATACCGCGAATCTTGAGCATACGGCTGAGCAACTCCGAGATCTCCACCGATGTGGTACCCACCAACACTGGACGACCCTCGGCAACGAGCTTCTCGATCTCGGCAATCACCGCATTATACTTCTCGCGCTCGGTCTTATATACCAAATCCTCGCGGTCGTCACGGATAACCTTCTTATTTGTAGGGATTACCACAACATCGAGCTTGTAGATACTCCAGAACTCCGAAGCCTCGGTTTCTGCTGTACCTGTCATACCCGCCAACTTGTGGTACATACGGAAGTAGTTCTGAAGGGTAATGGTTGCAAAGGTCTGCGTAGCATCCTCCACCTTCACACTCTCCTTGGCCTCGATAGCCTGGTGCAAACCATCGGAGTAGCGACGGCCCTCCATAATACGGCCTGTCTGCTCGTCGACGATCTTAACCTTGTTATCAATAAGCACATACTCCACCTCCTTCTCGAACATAAAGTATGCCTTGAGGAGCTGGTTCATAGTGTGCACACGCTCCGCCTTTACAGAGTACTCCGAGAGTAGCTCATCCTTCTTCTGCGCGCGCTCCTCGTGCGAAAGCTCCTTATTCTGCTCGAGCTCGGCAATACGCGCGCCGATATCTGGAAGCACGAAGAAACCCTCCTCACCAAAACGCTTCGAAGCCACCTCGTGACCCTTATCGGTAAGGATCAAAGAGTTCATCTTCTCGTCGTGAACAACAAAGTTGTCGTCGGTAATCTCTGGCATACGGCGCTCGTTGTCCTGCATATAGATATTCTCGATCTTCTGCAAGAGAACCTTAACACCTGGCTCAGAGAGGAACTTGATGAGAGCCTTGTACTTTGGCATAGCCTTGTGAGCGCGGAGCAACAGTTTACCTGCCTCCTCCATCTGACCCTCGTTGTAGAGACGCTTAGCCTCGGCAACATCCGACGACGACATCTTGCTCTGAAGGTCGTAGATATACTTCGCAGCAGGCTGATACTCGGCAAAGAGCTGGTCGCCACCCTTTGGCACAGGACCAGAGATGATAAGCGGCGTACGTGCATCGTCAATCAACACCGAGTCGACCTCATCGACAATGGCGTAGTGATGCTTGCGCTGCACGAGATCCTTTGGCTGCGATGCCATATTGTCACGCAAGTAGTCAAAACCAAACTCGTTGTTTGTACCGAAGGTAATATCAGACATATATGCCTTGCGACGCTCTGCAGAGTTAGGGCGAGTGTTGTCGATACAAGCCACCGACAAGCCGTGGAACTGATACATAGGACCCATCCACTCGGCATCACGACGTGCGAGGTAGTCGTTCACTGTCACCACGTGCACACCCTTATGTGCCAAGGCATTGAGGAATACAGGGAGTGTTGCCACAAGGGTCTTACCCTCACCCGTAGCCATCTCGGCAATACGACCCTTATGCAGTGCCACACCACCAAAGAGCTGTACGTCATAGTGTACCATATCCCACTTGATAACATTACCACCGGCAGTCCACTGCGAGCTATAGATAGCCTTGTCATCCTCAATACGCACCAAATCGCCACGCTCGGCAGCGAGGTTACGGTCGAAGTCATTTGCCGTTACCACCACCTCGTCATTCTCGGCAAAGCGGCGCGCCGTGTCCTTCATAATTGCGAAAGCCTCGGGAAGAATCTCCTCGAGTTTCTGCTCGATCTTCTGATCGATGCGCTTTGTGGTCTCGTCTATCTCCTTTGAGATACGCTCCTTATCCTTTAGCGAGGTCTCAGGGAGCTCCAGACGCTGCTTATTCTCCACAATGCTCTTCTCGTCCTCGGCGATGAAGTCGGCAATAGACTGGCTGAGCGCCTTAGAACGAGCACGCAACTCGTCGTTTGAGAGTGCTGATATCGAAGGGTATACAGCCTTAACTTTCTCGACATAAGGCATAATCTCCTTACGATCCTTATCGGCCTTTGAGCCGAAAAAGAGTTTAATGACTTTTGATAAAATATCCATATTTATGATCTTTGTTTTCTTGTTACGGCGTGTAGCCACTTATGTATTACATACATAACGCGCAAAGATAATAAAAAATTCGACAAACAACAATAGTTTGTTGCCGATATTATAAAAAGAGATACCCTCGGGATAGCACAATGCCATATCCCGAAGGTATCTTACGTCTTTATAGACCTCTTTATCGGTGCATAGGAGGGCCAAAAGGAGGTCTGCCTCCAGCCTTAAAGTCCATACCATCATACTTCGAGATATCCTTAGAACCATTCTTACCGAAGTGGCGGAGGTTGTAGTTGAACTGAATGGTGTAGTAACGTCCCACAACACTGTTCCACGCATTCTGAGTGTAGCCACTACCTACGGTGCGCACAAAGGCAGAGTTCTGATTCAAAGCATCATTTACACCGATGAGGATCTCGCCCTGCTGATTCTTAAAGAGTTTCTTGCCGAGGTATACGTTGCAGATGAGGTAATCCTCGTTATACTTATCTGTGAAGCCGATGTACTGGTTGTAGTTGACCGCAGCGGTGAGGGTAAAGCCCTTCCAGAACACCCACTTCAACGATCCTGATGCTGTGTGGCTGAAGTACTGGTTGTTGCGACCACGCTGCGCCAACGACTGGTGAGCATCGTTATATGCACCGTTCCACTGAAGTGTAAAGTCTATATTCTCCGAGATGTTACTACCGAGCGACACCATAGCGTCATAGCCCATATTTGTGGTATAGTTCATATTGCCGTTGATGATAGATGGTGTCTGCGACCAGTTAGCACCCGCCATAAGGTTCAAGTTACACTTGATAGGCGCAATAGGGAAGCCATAGCTGATGTGTGTACGGAACGACATAAAACCATCCATATTCTCGTATGTAGAGTACTGCAATGGGTTATACTCCTGACCGTCGATGTTGATAGGCTCCTTAGGATTATAGTCGATCGACTGACCAATATAGTCCTGGGCAAGTTGCGCGTGGAGCATCCACATAAATGTACGACCCTTTTCGATATTCGAGCGGATGTAGTGGAAGTTGAAGCGGTGGTTGTATGACGACACCAACTCTGGGTTACCCTTAGAGAGGTACTGAGCATTGGTAACATCGTAGATATCCTGCAAGTTACGAACATCAGGGTTCTGAGTGTACGAACTTAGGAACATACGGATGCTATTCTGAGGATTGAATGCCACATTTGCCATCAGGAAGTATGTCACGTGGTTGAAGTCACGCGAGATATTCTCACCCTTGACCATACCATCGAGGATAGAGTGCTGGTAGTAGACATTCGCCACCACGGTATTACGCTGCTTAGCATAGCGGAAGCCAGGGCCTACACGATGCTCCATACTTGTGCTTGTAGTGAGCGACGAGAGGCTTGGGTCTGGCGTAAGACCTGCAGTGTTGAAACTATCGTCAGCGGTGATGAACGACGTCTTCTCGATGCTCTGATCCTCATAGTCGAAACGATACTGGAGGCTTACCTGTGAGAACTTCGACACAGGCTCGGTGTATGTAAAGTTTGCACGTACATCATTCTCTCCCTGAGGAGCTGTGGATGAGACATAGCGGAGCGATGGTGTAGTTACACCGTTCTCAGCATCGTATGATGTAGATAGCGTAGAGTAGCTATTTGTCCACGACTCAGGAGTCTGGCGTGTAGAGTAGCGACCGTCAACGGTGATAGTGCGACCCGCCTTACCAAGTTTCACACGATACTGCAAAAACTCGCTGAAACGCAATGCGTGCGACTCACCCACTGAGCCATTATATAGCATCTCGTATGGCACACCCTTATCCTCGGCAGTCTCGCCCGTAAGCTCGCCATACTGCTGGCTATAAGGATCATTGGACTGGAAGCTGAAGTTCGTGCGCGACATAAGCGACATATTCTTATTGATATTCCAGTCTAAACGCAAGTTGAGACGGTGGTTCGCATTATGCGTCTCAGACTCACCCTCCTGCTCGAGATAATCCTCTGGTGATGGAGCCTCGTACCACTTCTGAAGAATGCTCTTGTTGCGGGTGTTTGTGTCGTTGAAGAAGTATGAACCATTGAGCTTCAACGCGTCATCCTTACCCCACGAATCGGAGTACTGGACACCGATAGATCCTACGCGCGCCACACCACTCTGAGGACGCACCATATAGCGACCTACGCCACGGCCAGGGCCCATACCACCGCCGCCACCACCAGTGACGCCGAGGATATCCTCGAACGAGAAGTTCTGCTGGTTGACGTTATTGAAGAGACCGATAACCGACACACGTGAATTGCCGTGGAAGAGGTTTACATTACCGCCAAAGTTAAACTTATGATGTGATGTAACATCCGTAACCTGAGGCTGATAGACATCTGCACCCGCGAAGTTCATCTCCGCTGGCGAGCCATCAATATCGGGCTGATAGCCATAGCCGCCATAGATCTTACCGAAGACACCCTGACGCATATCTGAGTGGGTAACGATGTTGATAGCCTTGAAGCCCTCACCGTCGTCCATACCCGAGAACTCGGCATTGTCCGAGAGTTTGTTAAAGACCTCGATGCGGTCTACAGCCTGCGCAGGGAGTGAGTTCAATGCCGTAGAGACATCCTCTCCGAAGAACTCCTTACCATCAACGAAGATTTTTTTGACCTGCTCGCCCTGAGCCTCCACCTGACCATTGGAGATGGTGATACCAGGCATCTTCTTCAAGAGACCCTCAACATCGGCATCCGTTGCCACCTTAAACGCCGCAGCGTTATAGGCTACGGTATCGCCATTCTGCGAAGTGCGCAACGCCTGCACCTCCTTGACAACCATATCTATAGCTACAGTCTCAGGCTTGATCTCCACAACTCCGAGGTCGTAGTTCGAGCCCGCAACCTTGATATTTTGCTTGATCGTGGTGTAGCCGATAAACGCCACCGTAACCTCATACTCTCCGGTAGGAACGCTGTATACTGTTGTGACACCTCCTGCGCCCGAGACGCCGTGACGACGCTTATCACTCTTGGTATCAACAACCTCCATAATAGCACCTACGATACCCTGCTTACTCTCGGCATCGACAATCTTTGCCGTTACCTTCACCGACTGCGCCATTGCCGGTATCGCCATACAGAGCAGTGCCGCCAATGCTAAAAATCTTCTCATCATATATTGTCTGTTTTCTGTTTATCGTTTTTTGCTTTTCGCTCCGCGAAAATAATACTTTTTTCTGAATAACATCACACTTTGTCGGTGAATCGCCAAAATTCGGGGGTAAAACAGTGTATAATGAGGAATGAGTAATTATCTGCGTGGTGGCGGAGTCACTGGCATACCCGGGCGGTAAGGCATAGGGTGATGCGGTGCAACGTGATGCGATCCAACGTGATGGGGCGCAACGTGATGCGGTGTAGGACGGTGCATAGATGGGTGATGTGGCTCGTCATCCCTCTTAACCTTCTTATCTGCTCGCTTGCCGTTACATTTATCCCCGCGCTTATCGCCCTTGCGATGCTTCTTATCACAGTCACATCCTCCGCGGAACTCCGCTGGGTGGTGAGGTGCTCGAGGAGCAACAACATTCACAACCACAAAACCATCATCGTCTCCCATACCAAACATAAAACCTGCAGGTCTGCGCTCTACGTCATTTGCCGAAGCTGAGCCGATAGCCATCGCCGATAGCATAAGGGCCAAAAACATAATCTTTCTCATAATCGTAAAATTTTTATGGGTTATACCCTTGTTTCTGTTACAAAGGTACAACCCATATTTTCGATTAGTATCTTCACCTCCCGCGAAGCGGCAATCTACGCCGCCGAAGCGACCATTACTCGGCGTGAACAGACTGCAGCCAACTCTTAAATTCGGGTACGCGGGCCTTGGAAATTATGATTCGCTCGGGAGTTTCGAGGCTCAGGTTGAGCGCGAGGCGGCTTCCGAACCACACAGCTATATCCTTCACAGCGCGTCGCGACACGATAAACTGTCGATTGGCCCTAAAGAACTTCTCGGAAGAGAGCTGCTGGCCGAGCGACTCGAGAGTCTTATCCACAGGGTAGCAGTCACCCTTTAGCGTTGTCACCGTAACACGCTCCTCCGACGTATAGAAGAATGCCACCTCATCCGCAGCCACGGGGATAAGCTTATCCTTGTAACGAAGCAGCATAGTCTGCATCGCATCACCCTGCACCTCACGCACCATCTTCTCACGACTCTGCTGCTGCGAGGCTCGCTCCGAAGAGGTGAGCCTGTCGAGCTTTTCCAAGGCGCGACGCAGATCCTCCTCCTTGAAAGGCTTAAGGAGGTAGTCGACACTATTGACCTTAAATGCCTGCAGGGCATACTCATCGTATGCCGTAGTGAAGATTATCGGGATGTGGATATCGGCACTTTGGAATATGCGGAACGACTCACCATCGGCAAGGTGGATATCCATAAACACCACATCGGCATCTACACCCCCTGCGAAGTACTCCACAGCCTCCGCAACAGACTCCAACACCTCGACAACATTCACATTGGGTTCTACAACCGAGAGCATACTGCGCAGATTGACAACCGCGGCGGTCTCATCCTCAACTATTACAACACGTCTCATAACACCACTACTTTTTCTGGAGCGGCAAGCGCACCACAAAACGCTGCTCCTGGTCAATAATCTCTATATCGCGGCCAGTGACAATCTGCCACCTGCTGCGTAGGTTCTGCAAGCCTATGCCTGTCGAAGGCTCCACATCGAGCTTCGGATGCTTAGGATTCTCGATCTCCAACACCCCATCCACCACACGTATTGCCACGCGCAGCGGATTCTTTGTCGTGATGCTGTTGTGCTTCACGGCGTTACCAATCAGGGGCTGAAGCGACAATGCTGGCAACGTCCAACTCTCATACACAGGGTCTATGTCGATATCGAAAAATAGCTTATCGGCATAGCGTATCTTAAATAGATATATGTACGCCTCGGCAAATGCCATCTCATCCTTGAGCGAGGTCTCGCCCGCCTGACCATTTTGAATGATATAGCGGAACGTATAGGAGAGCTGCTCTATGTACTCCAATGCTCGCTTGTCGTCCCTCTCGCGCACCAACATCGAGAGCGAGTTAAGGGAGTTAAAGAAGAAGTGAGGGTTTATCTGCCCCACAAGCATATTGTAGCGCGTGGAGAGGTTTTCAGTCTTGAGACGCTCATTCTCCACCACCATCAGCTGACGTTGCTGCATAAGAGTATATATATAGGAGTAGAGTGCAGATACCACCAACATAAAGAGCGACTTGGTAAGCACCACAAGATAGAGGTTGTCGTGCGGAGGGCTCTCGAAGAAGAAGGCAATGCGCATCATACCATCCTTGAACGCCACTACAGGGGCGAAATATATCGCGACCCCCGTGACAATCACCGCCAGCACCACAACCCTCAGATAGTGCCACGCCACAGATGTCCTACGCTCCCTCAGCATCACAAAGATGCAGATAAGCACTAACGACAGCAGAGCGTAATAGGCAATCTGCCATACAAACTCCACGGTGCGGCTCGGACGGTCATAGATCATATCCAATGAGAAAGCCTCACCGTTACGCATAACAACCCTATCGAGTCGCGGATGCGCGCCCTTGACACCCTCGGGGATATCACGCGGCTCGCGCGCCGTAAACTCCAGTGTATCACCATCTTGAAGTTTCATAGTGCGCACCTGCCACGCCGTGACGTAGGTGCTATCGCTCAAGTCGCAGTCGCACACCACATATCCGTGCATATCGCTCGACAGGCGCAACACTCCAACATTATGCTCGCTCTCCTGCGTGCTATGCGTGTGACCTCCCGCTCCTTGGTCGGTGATTATCGGCACAAGGAGATAGGAGAAGTTGATCACGAGGCTCAGTGCCAGCGCGATAACGACGTGGGGCAGTATGCTATTCTTCCAGTTCACCGTGTAGCTTTATCTTTTGGTTTAATCCTCGTACCACGAAGCGTAGACACGATAGTCGCGTGCCGTGCGCTTGATGATCTCCTCGCGCTGCTCAGGTGTCACATCCTTAACCTTCTTGGCTGGGACACCCGCATACACCGAGTTTGGCTCGAGCTTCTGATTCGACAACACCAAGGCATTTGCCGCAACGATACATCCTGTGCCGACAACAGCGTTATCCAGAATCGTTGCACCCATACCGATAAGGCAGTCATTCTCAATCACCGCGCCGTGGATAACAGCATTGTGACCTACCGACACAAAGTCGCCGATGTGGGTCTGCGACGGATTCTTCGAACCATCGTAGAGGGTGTGGATAATCACGCCATCCTGAATGTTTGTGTTGTTGCCAATGGTGATGGCATTCACATCGCCGCGCAACACAGCGTTGTACCATATCGAGCAATTCTCGCCAATCTTAACATTACCGAGAATCGTTGCGTTCTCAGCCACCCACGTATCATCACCAATCTCGGGCATATAGCCACGAACCTTTCTAATTAAAGCCATAGTTTTTGTTAATTATTTGTTTTCCTGTTGTTTACACTCATCCCAATACTTATCCATCTCCTCCAAAGACATCTCGTGCAAGGTCTTACCCAACTCCTCAGCCCTCTGCTCCACATAGCCAAAGCGGCGGATAAACTTCTTATTCGTGCGCTCCAAAGCACCCTCGGGGTCGATGCCATAGAGGCGGCAGGCGTTTATAAGCGCGAAGAACAAATCGCCAATCTCGTCCGTGAGATGCTCCTTATCCTTTGCCTCGATCTCGGCATCCACCTCCATAAGTTCCTCCTTAACCTTAGCCCACACATCCTCCTTCTTCTCCCAGTCGAAACCCGTTGCAGCAGCCTTCTCGCCGATGCGGAATGCCTTGACCATTGCTGGCAGCGACTGTGGCACACCGCCCAAAGCGCCGCTCTTACGCCTCTTTTTGCGGAGTTTCAGAGCCTCCCAATTCTGCTTCACCTCCTCGGGGGTGTCGGCGTGGATATCGCCATAGACGTGCGGATGACGGTAGATGAGTTTGTCGCAGACGCCATTTGCCACGTCGGCATAGTTGAACGCGCCAGCCTCGTCGCCCATCTTCGAGTAGAAGACCACGTGGAGCAGCAAGTCGCCCAACTCCTCCTTGATGCCCTCCATATTCTTATCCGTAATGGCATCCACCAACTCGTATGTCTCCTCTATGGTGTTGTTACGCAGGCTATCGAACGTCTGCTCCCTATCCCAGGGGCACTCCGCACGCAGACGGTCCATAACCTCCAAGAGTCGCGCCGTAGCCAACTCTGCCTCTTTCATATTCATATCTGTATCAATTATTTACGTTTAATC
This sequence comes from Alistipes sp., assembly GCA_017630455.1. Classification (GTDB taxonomy): domain Bacteria; phylum Bacteroidota; class Bacteroidia; order Bacteroidales; family Rikenellaceae; genus Alistipes. The sequence continues at coordinate 71,349 of JAGBVG010000053.1, forward strand.
TTTCTAAATGGTAGTTTCAGCACTCCGAAGAATGCCTCGCCAAAGATTCCCGAACTCATCTTCGACGTTCCCTCCTCGCGGTCGATGAATATTATCGACACCTCGCCAATGGAGAATCCCAAGCGCCACGCCGTATACTTCATCTCTATCTGGAAGCCGTAGCCGTTCATCGCCACACGGTCGAAATCTATAGCATCGAGCACCTCACGACGATATCCCACAAAGCCCGCCGTGGCATCCGCAACAGGCATACGCGTTACGATACGCACATACTTGGATGCAAAGTAGGACATCAAGAGTCGTCCCATAGGCCAATTCACGACATTCACACCACGCGAGTAGCGCGAGCCTATTGCCACCGACTTATCCTCGAGCATAGCATCCAAGCGAGGGAGGTCATCAGGGTTGTGCGAGAAGTCGCAGTCCATCTCAAAGATGCGGTCGTAACCCTTCGCCAAGGCATACTTAAAGCCCGCGATATATGCCGTACCGAGACCGAGCTTACCACTGCGCTCTATCATCGCCACACGCTCACCATAACGCGACTGCGCCTCGCGAACAAGGTCTGCAGTGCCATCCGGCGAGCCATCGTCAACAATCAGCAGGTCGAAACCCTGGGGCATAGCCATCAGGCGATCTACCATCTTCGTGACATTCTCCCGCTCGTTGTATGTAGGGATAATAATAAGTCTTCTCATCACATCATATTTTTAAATCGGCGTGCGCCATAGAGATAACGCAATACTATCGAAAAGCCATATATATGCTCTGCCTTTTTGGTGCGCGCCACAGCCTTACGCTTCTGAGCAAGCATCTTGTGCCACGCTATAAACCTACCCCACGCCCTCACGATAGCCCACGCCTTGTGTGGGTGCAGCGTTAGGAGGTATGCCAACGCCTCTGCACCATCGGTGAATGGACGCACCACAGCCACAACAATACGTTGCAGAGGTATTGCACACTTATAGAGCATCGCGAGGTTGTTGCGGTGGTTGAGATATATCTTCATCGAAGATGGCGGCAGCGTACCACCACCGAGGTGGTATACCTTCGCGCGAGGCTCTACCATTATGCGCCAGCCACTTAGTTGCATACGCCACTGCAGATCAATCTCCTCCATATGGGCAAAGAAATCCTCGTCGAAGCCCCCCATAGCGTGAAAGACCTCGCTACGGCAGCACATAGCAGCACCACTTGCCCAAAAGATATCTCGAGCATCGTCATACTGACCCTCATCACACTCCACTTCTGATAGAATGCGTCCGCGACAGAACGGATAGCCGAGGTAGTCAATGAAGCCTCCCGACGCACCGGCATACTCAAACATCCTATGGTCGCTATCCGCCAGCAACTTTGGCGCTACGACAGCCACATCCCTCTCTCTATCAAGCACCTCCACCAGCGGCTGCCACCACCCTGCCGTGACCTCCACATCGGAGTTCAGTAATAGGTAATACTGGCTATCTATCTCCCTCAGCGCGCGGTTGTATCCCCCAGCAAAGCCATAGTTGCGGTCGAGCTTTACGACGCGAATATCGGGATAGTGTAAGCGTAGCCACACCAACGAGTCATCCGTAGAGCCGTTGTCGGCAACGACAACCTCCGCATCGCCCGACGTATGCTCCACAACACTCGGCAGATAACGCTCCAAGTGCCTGCGACCATTCCAGTTGAGTATAACTACGCTTAACTTCATAACGAAATCTGCTTTAAGCAGATAAATTAGTAGTAAGTAATTAGTAATCGTGTCGCCTCATAGAGGCAATTTTGGGATAGGGAATTATAGGGATAAATAGGGAATTACCCATAACTACATATCTCTACCCATAACTACCCATTTCGTTGCCCTTACTCCTCCTCGTCTTCTTCCTCCTTAGCATCCTTGCGCTTGGGGTCGTAGCCCTCCACGACGATAACAAACTCACCCTTAGGCTCGTGCTCGCGGAAGTGCTCCAACGCCTCGGCGATAGTACCACGCACCGTCTCCTCAAACTTCTTGGTAATCTCCCTCACAACAGCCACACGACGCTCCTCACCAAAGGTCTCAGCAAGCTGCTCCAAGCACTTGACAACACGATATGGCGACTCGTAGAGCACCAACGTGCGAGGCTCCGAGGCGAGCTCCTGAAGGCGCTTCATACGCCCCTTCTTCTGCGGCAGGAAGCCCTCGAAGCAGAATCTGTCACAGGGGAAGCCACTCTGCACCACAGCAGGGATAAGCGCCGTAGCGCCAGGCAGCGTGACAACCTCTATACCCTCCTCCACGCACTTACGTACGAGCAAGAATCCTGGGTCGGAGATTCCTGGAGTGCCAGCATCCGACACCAAAGCCACATCACGGCCGCTGTTTATAGCCTCGGCAACACGACCCACCGTAGCGTGTTCGTTGAACTTGTGGTGGGAGTGCATAGACTTCTCGATGCCTAAGTGGCGCAACAGGTGCGACGTGGTACGTGTATCCTCGGCGAGGATAAAATCTACCTCCTTAAGTACGTTTATTGCTCTGAGGGTTATATCCTCGAGGTTACCAATGGGTGTTGGTACTACATATAATTTTGCCATAGTATGGTTGTTTATGCCAATTTACGCTCCAAGAGCGACACTATCAACTTTGCAGCCTCCGAGTCGGGATTCCAGTGGAAGTTCTCGACGATGTATATCATACACTCATCCAAATCCTCGAACTCATCGAGCGTATCTATCGTAGCTTCGTAACGCTCGGCATCGCCACCAAAGAGGTCGCGAATCATAAGGAACTTGTCGTTGAGACCTATAGCCTTGCGAAGCTCGTCAATGCGATTGAATGGTGTTGTAGGCTCCTGACTCTCTGTTGCCGCCATAGCATCTGCCAACGTGGTGACATCACCACGCAACACATCACCCAGACGCTGCGGCTGCTCCTCGGCTGTAGTTGCCACTACAGGCTGTGGCACAGGTGTATGTACCACCTCCTCGGCCACCTCTGGCTTCTCCTCGCGAGGCTCAGACTTTGGCGTTGCTACACGAGGTGTGTAGCCATCATCGTAGAGATGCACCATCTTGCGGCCACGCTTGGCACGCACAGGGATATCCTCCAAGTTGAACAACGCACCCGAAGCACTCTGCGCACTATCCTCCTCGGGCTGCGGCGCTGGTGCGGGTTCTGGCGTAGGTGCAGGTTCGATTTCTGGTTCGGGTTCTGGCTGTGGCTCTACGACAGGAATTTCCGCCTCTATACTCTCAGCAGCCACCTCCTCGGCAACCTCTGCAGCCACCTCCTTAACGACACTCTCCTCTGCCGCCACGTTCTCCTCGCTCTCCTCACCAATACCGAGCAGGGCATCTATATCGAGGGCATCGTCGAAGTCATCCACGATATTGCTAATACTCTCCGCAACTGCCGCTGGCGCAGCAACCTCATACTCCGCCTTTATGGTCTCAGCTACACTCTCCACGCGCTCCTCATCACCCTCTGTAGGGGTGTAGTCGAGGATCTCATCGTAGATATGTCGCAACTCCTCGAGAGCCAAATCACGCTCTATGCGAGGCACATTTTTGTTACCTTTCCAGCTGTTTATGATGGTTGTCACACGCGACAAACGCTCGTCAATTCTCTTAAGTCCCATTCTCCTGTACGATAAATATAGGTATACAACGTATCAAAGGTAATAAAAAAAAGTGAAAACTGAAAGTTACAACTTGAAAAGTAGGGAAATAGACAAAAAAACTGCCCGACCCAAAGAGCCGAGCAGTTCGATATTGTGCTAAAGCGTGTTACTCTGCGTAGCGGAGACCTACCTCATAAATGAAATAGTATGTTCCCTGACCTGATACACCTGTATCACAACTTACACTCACATATTGCTGAGAAGGTGTCATTGTAAATGCCGACAACCATACGCCTGCACCAGCCTTACTATCACTAAGATTTGAGTTTGTCTTATCAGTACAAGTAATAGACTTACTTGCTGAAGATGAAGCAGATGATACTGGACCTACATAACCATTCTTATCAAATGCTTTGAAATTCCAAAGTCCAGCGGCATAAGCGTGGCGAACCACCTGTGGCTGAACGTTAATATCAGCAGGTATATTAAACATTGGAGAAACAATATAACCAGACTCATTAGTTGTACCGAGCACCTTACGGTAATAGTGCAATACCAATGTACTGCTGTGACTAGCCAAATCCATAGTACCCACTCGCAACTTACCATTTGTCGACCAACCTGCGTTGCGATAAGCATCCAACGAGCCATTTACAAAGTTGTAACTATATGGCAAACCTGTAATATGCACAGTAGCGGTCTCTGAAGATTTGTACTCCTTGCCATCCTTGGTCTTGATGTATGCCTGAACGCTCTTCTCGCCCCAAGATGATACGGTAACGTTGCCGATGGTCTTAGATGCAGCGTCTACAGAGGCAGCAACATACTCCTTGCCATTGATGATATAACCAGCCTCGGCAATCATAGCCTTCTGGATGCCTGAGAACGAAGCCGATGAGTAGATAACGTTATTAGCGCAAGAGTTTGCCGTTGCTGGGTCGCCAGCAGCGTAGTAACTGTATGATGTCATAGGCGTGCCGAGTGATACAGAAGGTGTTGACCACTCAATGTTTACGCGTGTGGTAGTACCCTTAGCGAAGGTCTTGCCGTTGTAGGCCTTAGAGCATACGTTGCCCGCAGCATCTGTGAGGCTCACAATGTATCCCGCAGTCATATCCATATCGGCTGGCAATGAGAAGAAGAATGAGTTTGCAGGGTTTTCGATAGCGTACTCTGCAACCTCACCCGATGTAGAGGCAACCTCCTCTACGAAGTTATATACAAACTCCGAAGCGATAGCCGAGTCATCGAAAGCCTTAAACTCCGCCTTTACCAAAGACTCCACACCGCTAACCTCGACGTGGAGGAGCGCATTTGCAGGAGCAAACGACATATTGATCTTCTCAGCAGATTTAGACGATGCCTTTGCCACCAACACCGCAGCGTCGTCACCCGACTGCACAGCGAGGTTAATGGTAGCAACACCCTCCGAGATAGCCACCGCAGGGTAGATAGCGTAGTAGGTATCCTCAGCCGCAGCGACACTGCCCTCACCAGAGAAGAATGCCTGGTCGCGAGTCTCGCCAAGTTCGTATGCTGTCATAGTCATATATGTACCAGCCACAGACGCGAGTTGAATCTTATCATACTCAGCCCACTTTACATCGGTAAAATTCTCACCCTCAACCGATACACGTGTCTCGTCCAACACGATTGAGGCGTTAACAGTAACATTGTTCTTTGCAACAACATCCATCGGAGTGTTCTCCTTAGAACAACCCACCAAAGCAGCAACGGCTGCCAAAGCCATAAAAATCTTCTTCATAGTAGTGTACGTTCTAAAAAAATTACTCCATCTCCTCGCCTTCGCCGCCATCGCCATAATCACCGCCGATGCCCGAAAGTGTGAAACCTGCCTCAACCAAGATCTCTACGACCTCGATCTCTGGCGCTGTGTAAAACATCTTCTTCATAAAAAGTTATATAAATTTATTCTTATTTCTCGAATCTTACTCTCCGCGAATGTATTACGCGCGCGAAAAAGTCGTGCAAAGGTAATCTATTTTTTTTCGCCACCAAAAAAATTTCAACAAACACCCCTATTTTCATCGTATAAAGTTACACCATTACAAAAAAATAGGAGTGCCCAATAAGTTTATCGGACACTCCTATTATGTCAGAAGCTATACCTACTTGTCGCTGACAAGTTTATACTTATACACCAAATCGTCCATAGCAATGTAGAGAGGTGTGTTGGCACCATACTCGCCCACGTCCGAGGTCTCGACCGTTACCCTAACGCCATACTGCGACTCGACGTTGAGCTTAAACTCATTCCAGTTGTCGGCGATAAAACGCTTACCATCACGATAATCAACAACATAGCACTCCGCACCCTCACCCACAGGGCGATCAAACTTATCCAACGCCGTAAACACCACCTTGAGGAAGTCGCCGTCGTCGAACTTTCGCGCAAAGTCGTTGATATCCTCATCGGTAATCGAGGCGTAGGTGTATGTGGTGAGGTTGAGATTTACGCTCGATAGCTTGATGGTCGCATCCTTACGGAAGCGGATGTCACAAGGCTCGCTATAGCTGTCGTAGTAGTACAACAAGAAGCTATCTCCCGAGGCGGCCTTAGCGTTATATACGGCATACTGATTCTCAAACTTGCCATTCGCGGCATCGGTATCAAAGATCATAGACTGCGCGAAGCCTCCCCAGTAGCTATACTCCTGGTTATAGAAGTACTCGAATGTGAAGGTATCACACTCATAACCATATTGATACTCACCCTCAAACGCCGCTTCGAAGCTCTCCGTGAAGATGTTTTCGTCCACAAATGTCGTTGTCTCCTTATGACAAGCCGACAACACCAATGCAATAGCTGCAAAACAAAGTAATCTCTTCATTCCTAACATTTTATTTAAATTAACACTACTCACCAACTACAGGAACGAGACGGTATCGTAGGCACGATAATCCTCCTTGTTCCAGCGCGGTAATTTCGTTTGGCTTACATCCGCAACCGTGAGCGACAATAGATATCCCTCTCCGTCGTAGTTGTAGGAGATGCTGCGCGGCACAACCACTCCATCCTTGTTCTCAAGCACCAGCGAGATCTCAACAATACCCGTCGAGTCATCGCGCGGCACAAGGCTCAACCTACATCCTGCATCGAGGGTCTCAGCAACCGACACCACAAACTCCTCATCCGCAAAGTCGAAGGCACGTGTGGGATTTGTAAGCAGGTCGCCAGAGCTGTTATCCACCCTATCAATGGTAACCTCCTTGCGGTCGTTGTTTATCTCCTGTCGCACCTTGCCGTCGCTATAGACCTCCATAACGCCGAGCGTGAGGTAGTAGCCATCACCGTCGACCATAAAATAGCCCCTTATGGGCTGCTCCTCCATCGACATCTCGACATAAAAGCCATAGCGCTGACCAAGCGATCTGTCGAGAGCCTCGAGCCACTCCCCTGCGCTCCTCTGCGCCGAAGCCGTAACAACCGACAGCAGAGCGACAATCATCAATATTACACCCCTCCTCATACGCACTCAGCCATTAAAAAACACCCAAATCCTGCAACTTCGCCTCCAAAGATTGCAAGTCGTAGAACTTTATCTCGCGAGGCTTAGCACCCACCTGCGGACCGACGATACCCGCGCGCTCAAGCTGCATCATAATACGTCCAGCACGGTTGAAGCCCACCTCGAAACCTCGCTGAATCATAGAGGTGGAGATAGTTCCCTGCGACACTGCAGCACGGGCGATCTCCGCAAACTTAGGGTCATACTTCTGTGGTGCGCCACTATCCTCGCTGCCAAATCCTGCGCCGCCACCATCGCCCGACTCTGGGACATAATCCGGAAGATTATACGCCGAGCTGTAGCCCTGCTGCGAGCCGATATGCTCCACAACACGCTCCACCTCTGGAGTATCGATAAAGGCGCACTGGATACGCACTGGCTCTCCGCCGCTGAGGAACAGCATATCACCGCGACCAATGAGCTGATTAGCACCCGGTTGGTCGATGATGGTACGCGAGTCGGTCATCTGCATAACGCGGAACGCTATACGTGCTGGGAAGTTGGCCTTGATACCACCTGTAATAACCTTCACATCGGGACGCTGCGTCGCGACGATAAGGTGAATACCCACGGCACGAGCCTTCTGCGCCAAGCGCATAACAGGCTTCTCAACCTCCTTGGCAGTCATAATAAGGTCGGCAAACTCATCTATGACCACCACGATATATGGCAGGAAGCGGTGTCCCTTCTCGGGATTGAGCTGTCGCGCCACAAACTTCTCGTTATACTCCACGATATTCTTCGCCGCAGCCATCTTACACAACTCCAGGCGTGTAGCCATCTCGCCGCACAGCGAGTTCAACGTATTGACAGCCTTCTTAGGGTCGGTCACGATAGCCTCATCCTCCGACTCCATCTTGGCAAGGAAGTGCTGCTCCAGGCGATTGTAGAGCGAGAACTCCACCATCTTAGGATCTATCAACACAAACTTCAGTTCCGCAGGATGCTTGCGGTAGAGTAGCGATGTGATAATGGCGTTGAGACCCACCGACTTACCCTGTCCCGTAGCACCCGCCACAAGCAAGTGTGGGAGCTTGGCTAAGTCGAAGGTATAGTTCTCGTTCTGGATTGTGCGACCTATGACCACAGGGAGCTCCGCCTTGGAGTACTGGAACTCTGGAGAGCATATCGCCGAACGCATTGACACCGTCTGCTTGGTGTGGTTTGGCACCTCGATACCGATAGTACCCTTACCCGGAATAGGGGCAATGATACGCACGCTCTGCGCCTTGAGCTGCTGCGCGAGGTCATCCTCGAGACCCAAGATGCGCGAGATCTTAACTCCTGGCTCCTGAACTATCTCATAGAGTGTGACGGTAGGACCTACCGTAGCTGTCATACTGATGATCGGGATGTGGAAGTTGAGCAACGTCTCACGAATACACTCCTTATTTCTAAATATCTCAGCCTCGTCAATAGGATTCACCTGCTTATACTCCGTGAGCAGCTGCGGCGTAGGCATCTCATAGCGGGCTATGTCGAGCGTAGGATCGTAAGGGTTGTTTTCGATATCCTCCTCCGACACACTCTTAGGATCGGTGTGGATAACCTTAACCACAATGCCTTGTGGCGACTCTGCATCCTCCTCATCCTCAGCCTTATCTGCTGACGCACTCTCAACGCCTCCCAAAATAGCATCTATCTCCATAGGTGTCACAGGCGTATCAGCCGCAGGCTTCTCCACATCAGCCTCCTCCTCATTAGCATCGTTAGGCACTACGACAAATATATCGTCGGGGTTATGCAGCGGATCGAGGTTCGAGGTCTGCGCATCCTCCTCATCAGAGGCCAAAACAGGCTCTGGCTCCGAGGTCGGCTCTGCCGCAGGCTCCACAATCGGTTCTACCTCAGGCTCAGGCACAACGTCAGGGGTCGGCTCTACCGCAACATCCTCCATCTCCGCCTCTGGCTCACCATCCTCGGCATCGCCACCACGCCTCTTGCTGCAAATATGGTTATATGCACGCTGCGAATAACGGAATATACCTCCCGCAACCTGCGTACCGCGATCATCCACCGTGCGCAAGAAGTTTCTGTCGATAAGTAGCCCTGTGAGTATCCATCCCGCCACAACGACAAGAAGCGTACCCATAGTACCGATCACATCTCCGAGATATCCATCGAGAGCCACGCCGTATGCGCCACCCAAGCCCGAGCCAAAGATACCCCAACTTGTGTCGAAGATAAAGCCCAAGGTCAGCGAGCCAAGCACCAGTACAAGGCTAAAGATCAGCAAGAAGCGATGCAATCGCAATGGCTTATAGCGAAACAGACGCCAACCGAGGATTGATGCCACAAACGACAGCACGATGGCAAAGAGTCCGAAGCCGCGACCTACCAACGCATTGGCGACCTTAGCACCCAACTCGCCACATATATTGTTAAACTCAGGATTGCTCATAGGGCGTCCCAACTCTGCCAAAGCACTCATATCCTGTCTCCAATAGAAGATATATGAGACTATCGAGCAGAAGAGGAAGGCTCCGATAAGCATAAATATGAAGCCTGCAATAAGACGTATGTTATCCATCGTAGAGACCCCTTGCTGAGTCTCCGCGCTCTCCGCTTTTCCCTTTGTATTTCTCTTCTCCATAATCACTCTTTACTTATTTAGCTCCTGGGCAATACGCTCGGCACGCTCCTGCAGCCTCGCGCGATAGTGCTCCTCGGCAAAGCTAAGGAATTTGTAATGTGGTGGTTTGGTGCCATCTGCCGCAAGGTCATACCTCTCGAGCAGCCACTTCACACGCCTGGCCACAGCCTCGCCAGAGTCTATAACATCTATATCCCTATCGCCAATTACACTCTCTATCTGTGGGCGCAGGAAGGGGTAGTGGGTGCACCCTAAGACTATCTTGTCGATATTCATACCAAGCAGCGGCTCTACAACGCTACGCACCGCAGCCTCAGCCTCTGGACTATGCTCCGCACTACGTTCCACCAGCTCCACGAAGCCCTCGCCGACAACCTTCACAACCTCCACATCGCCAGCATAGCGCATCGCCGTGGAGAGAAACATCTCGCTTCTGAGGCTATGCTCCGTGGCCAGCACCGCGATACGTCGTGTACGCGAACTGAGGCACGCAGGTTTCACTGCAGGCTCAAGACCCACAATAGGCATATCGCTCCAGCGGCTACGCAGATGCTCCACAGCCGCCGTGGTGGCTGTATTACACCCCACAACAACCATCTTCACACCCTCAGCCACAAGATGCTCCACAGCCTCTGTGGCAAACGCCGTGATATCCTCGCGGCTACGACCGCCGTATGGACAATTCTTACCATCGCCAAGATATATAAGCGACTCCTCGGGGAGCATCTTGCGCAGCTCTCGCCACACCGACAACCCTCCGAAGCCCGAATCGTAGACACCTATAGCGCGATTATCCATACCTCTGTTACCTATTATTTATATAGTCCACTATCATCTCCACCGCCTCGTCGTCGCTTATGCGGTCGCACTCCAGCACAATATGTGCCTTGGCGTAGTGCGGCTCACGCTCGGCGATATGCCCCCTCATAAATTGAAGTAGTTCCTCGTCGCTCTTGCCGCGAAACATAGGTCGCTTTTCACGACCATAATCCGAGAGACGGGATATTATCTGCTCGGGGCTGCGGCGAAGATAGACCGTAGTGCCCACTTCGTTCATACGCTCCATATTATCCTGCCACGTCGCGAGACCACCTCCCGTAGCTACTATGCCACTGAAATTCTCCTCAACGAGCCTCTCCAACACATCACGCTCCGCAGCGCGGAAATACTCCTCACCCTCATAAAAGAAGATATCGGCAATGGTAGCTCCCACGCCTCGCTCGACGAGTTTATCGGTGTCGACAAACTTCGTGGCAAGGCGGCGCGCAAGGCGCTTACCGAGCGAGCTTTTGCCACAGCCTGCATATCCCACCAAAAAGACAAGCATCCTACCCTCTCTTAATTTTTTAGAACAAATCGAGCTGCTCGGCCGAGAATCCCTGGTCGTCACCCTCGATGCGATTGTCGTAAATCGCATCTGGCACAACGTCGATATCCTCACCTACAAGCTCCGCGACGTCAAGCTCCTCATCGCCACCCTCGGCAATATCCATAGGCTCGAGCTCCTCCTCTTCGACCTCCTCAGGCTCTATGAAACGTAGCGTATCGACCTCGTATGTCGTGATACGCTTACCCTTGGCACGGTGGCTCTTGATGCCGATAAACTCATCGACATCGACCATCTCCGTAGGACGCTGAGCATTCTGACCTCCGAAGACCACCTCGAGCGTAGCACCCTTGCGGTGCGTCATAGCCACGAAGCGCATTGGCGACTCCTCATCGAGGAAGAACTGCGTCTTGTCGCTCGCCTCGAGCTGAAAACGCTTCATATAGTAATACTTCTGCTCGCCGTCGTAGTAACACACAGCATAGACCCTGCTCTCGACGAAACGCTCCACACGAATGGTGTCATCGGGGAAGTGCTGCTGGATGTCGTAGCCCGTAATGTAGTACTGATTCTTGGCTGTCCACACCACAAGTTTATCATCGCCCTTAAACTCACCGAGCAGCGTACCGCGGCCATCGGCATTGAGGCGACGAACATCCTCATCGTACCATATATTCTGACCTCCGAGCGTAGATGTACCGCGCTCCTTGAGGACAATCTTATTGATGGAGTAGCGCGTAACGAGGTTACCCACACTCTGACGGCCCTTAATAGCGAGTGTCGAGAGGTCGAGGTCGATGATACACTTCTTAAGGCGAGCACGCGGACGCAAATATATGCGCAGCACCTCGGCCTCGCCATTAGGATTCACCGACAAATAGAGCAGTTCGCTCTTTGGCGTACCCTTCGTTAGGTCATACTCCTTGTCGCGCGTGATGCTCTTGATAGCACAACGCTTCATCATTATCGCGCCACCACGGCCATCGCGGTAGAGCATATTGTATATCGTGCGCTCGTCGTTACGCTTGTAGATGCCGATATAGTAGATACCCTTGTCGAAGAATGCCTTTTCTGAGATCTTCGTAATCTTATAACGACCATCCTTGAGGATGATGATAACATCGTCGAGATTCGAGCAGTCGCAGACAAACTCTGCATCCTTCATACCCTTACCCATACCGAAGAAGCCCTCGGCACGATCAACATAGAGCTTGGCGTTTGTAGAGGCTACCTTCCACGCCTCGATGGTGTCGAACTCACGAATCTCCGTGCGACGCTCCTTTCCCTCGCCATACTTCGCCTTGATACGCTCGAAGTAGGCGATGGCATAATCCACAAGATGGTCGAGGTCGTGCTTCGTATGCTTGATGTCTGTCTCGATCTGCTTAATCTCGTTATCAGCCTTCTCGGAGTCGTAGCGCGAGATACGGATGAACTTCAACTCCGTAAGTCTTTGCACATCCTCCATAGTCACCTCCCTGCGCAACAGCTTCTTGAATGGCTCGAGACCCTTATCCACAGCCTCGTATGCCGCCTCGCGGGTACGGCAACCTTCAATCAACTGATAGAGCTTATTCTCGATGAAGATACGCTCCAGCGATGCCGCGTGCCACGCCGCGTTGAGCTCCTCGAGCCTTATCTCGAGCTCACGGCCAAGCAGCGCCTTAGTGTGATCGGTGGAGTAGCGCAGGATGTCGCTAACTCCCATAAACACAGGCTTGTTATCGACAATGACACAGGCATTTGGCGAGATAGATATCTCGCAGTCGGTGAAGGCATACAACGCATCGATGGTCTTATCCGACGACTCATCGGCGGCAACCTGGATAACAATCTCCACCTTCTCGGCAGTGTTATCATCGACCTTTTTGATCTTTATCTTACCCTTGTCATTAGCCTTGATGATGGAATCCTTGATAGACTCCGAGGTTGTGGTAAAGGGGATCTCGGTAATCGCAAGTGTTCGCTTATCAATCTTCGAGATACGCGCACGCACACGTACCGAGCCACCACGCAGACCATCGTTGTAGTTGCTGGCATCCATAATACCTCCGGTCTGGAAGTCAGGCAACAGTGTAAACTCCTCGCCACGGAGATAGGCTATAGAGGCGTTTATAAGCTCCACGAAGTTGTGAGGCATAATCTTCGATGCGAGACCTACAGCAATACCGTCGACTCCCTGAGCCAACAGCAGCGGGAACTTGACAGGAAGGGTCACAGGCTCCTCCTTGCGACCGTCGTAGGCGAGCATCCACTCCGTAGTCTTCTTGTTAAATACCACATCAAGGGCAAACTTCGACAATCGCGCCTCGATATATCGGGCCGCAGCAGCAGCATCACCCGTGAGGATATTACCCCAGTTACCCTGCATATCGATGAGGAGTCCTTTCTGACCGAGCTGCACGAGTGCATCCTTGATAGAGGCATCGCCGTGAGGGTGGTACTGCATAGCCTGACCCACGACATTGGCGACCTTATTGTAACGACCATCCTCGACACACTTCATAGCGTGGAGGATACGACGCTGCACGGGCTTCAGACCATCTGCCAAGTGGGGCACGGCACGCTCCAAGATAACATACGAGGCGTAGTCCAAGAACCAGTTTTTGTACATACCCGTGAGGCGGCGCATAGAGTCCTCGGCCGAGGTCAGCGCGCCATACTTACCATTGGGCACATCCTGCTCATCAGCCTCCAGCTCCTCAAACTCCTGAGCCTCCAACTCCTGAGCCTCAACATCCATTATATCTCTGTTATCCTCCATTAGTCAACGATTTTCATATTTTCAACAATATCCTCCTCCACACGAAGATTGGCAACGATAAAGTCCTTGCGGTCGGGGGTATTCTTACCCATATAGAACTCCAATAGATCCTTGATAGGGTCCTCCTTCGTCAGGCGCACACGGTCGAGACGCATACCCTCGCCGATAAACTCCTTGAACTCCGCAGCTGAGATCTCACCAAGACCCTTGAATCGTGTGATTTCGGCCTGAGCGCCACACCTCTTAATAGCTGCCACACGCTCCTCGTCGCTGTAGCAGTAGTGGGTCTCCTTCTTGTTACGCACACGGAACAGCGGCGTCTGCAAGATATAGAGGTGACCGAGACGTATCACATCGGGGAAGAACTGCAAAAAGAATGAGGTGAGCAGCAAGCGGATGTGCATACCGTCGACATCGGCATCCGTGGCGATAATCACCTTGTTATAGCGAAGGTTCTCCATATCCTCCTCGATGTTGAGTGCCGCCTGCAGGAGGTTAAACTCCTCATTCTCGTAGACCACCCTCTTCGTAAGGCCAACGCAGTTCATAGGCTTACCACGCAGCGAGAACACCGCCTGAGTGCGAGGGTCACGGCTCGAGGTGATAGATCCCGATGCAGAGTTACCCTCGGTGATAAATATCATAGTCTGCTCCGCGAGGTCCGACTTATCGGTGTAGTGAACCTTGCAGTCGCGAAGTTTCTTGTTGTTGAGCGACACCTTCTTAGCAGCCTCACGCGCCTTCTTCTGCACTCCCGAGATCGCCTTACGCTCCTTCTCATTCTCCACGATCTTACGCTGCAGAGCCTGCGCCGCATCGGGATGCTTATGGAGGTAGTTATCGAGGTTTGTGGCGAGGAAATCACCCACAAACTGACGCATCGTAACGCCCGCCTCCTTATCCTTAGATCCGAGCTTTGTCTTGGTCTGCGACTCGAAGATCGGGTCATCGACACGCACCGAGATAGCAGCAATGATGGAGGTGCGGATATCCGAAGGATCGTAGTCCTTGCGATAGAACTCCTTGATGGTCTTAGCTATAGCCTCGCGGAATGCCGCCTGGTGCGTACCACCCTGGGGTGTATACTGACCATTGACAAACGAGTAGTACGACTCACCATAGCCGCCACCGTGTGTGATAACTATCTCGATATCCTCGCCCGTGATATGCACAGGGGCATAGAGCGGCTCGCTCGACATATTGTCGTTCACCAAGTCAAGAAGTCCATTCTTAGAGATATATGGCTTGCCATTGAGCACCACGGTAAGGCCGAGATTGAGATAGGTGTAGTTCTTGACCATCTGCTCCACATACTCAAGATTGTAGGCATACTCGCCAAAGACCTCCCTATCCACCACAAACTCCACGTATGTACCATTCTGCTCCGCCACGCCACTCTCCGAACGGTCGGTAAGCTCCAGACCCTGCGAGAAGGTTACCGTGCGAGCCTCGCCATTACGCACCGAGCGGGCTACAAAGTGGCTCGAGAGCATATTCACAGCCTTGACACCCACACCATTGAGACCCACGGTTTTCTTAAAGGCATCGCCGCCATACTTACCTCCCGTATTCATCTTGCTCACCGCATCCGACAGTGCCTCCAACGGAATACCACGACCATAGTCGCGCACCGAGACCTTATCGCCCTCGATAGTGATCTCAATACGCTTACCAGCACCCATAATAAACTCATCAATGGAGTTATCAACAACCTCCTTGATAAGCACATAGATACCATCGTCGGACTGAGTACCGTCACCCAACTTTCCGATATACATACCGGGACGCAAGCGGATATGCTCGCGGGGCGAAAGGGTGACAATCGCATCTTTTGTATATTCGGCAACTTGATTTTCCAAGTTCAACTCTGCCATAAAACCTCCTCTATATTTCTTTTGTTACTTATTCTTACGAATCTCAGCCAATGTCTCGACCATATTCTCGCGCACCTCGGTCATAACATCCTTGATATCGCGATTCACAACATCCTCAGCCGACACTGGAGGCAGGATGCGGATGGTAATCTTATTACGCCAGTTCACCAACCATCCATCGCGCACCATAGTGTTTGTACCGTCCAACACGATAGGCAAGATTGGCACACCAGCATCCTTAGCAAGGATAAAGGCTCCAGCCTTAAAGTTGTGAATCTCGCCATCCTTAGAGCGTGTACCCTCTGGGAAGATAGAGATACAAGCGCCCTTCTGCAGCCACTCCAAGCCGCGAGTATGCACCAGCTGCATAGCCTCCTTGGCACTTGCGCGGTTGATGACGATGTCGCCGTGCGCAAAGAGCAACTGACCCACGATAGGGATTCGGTATACCTCCTTCTTCGACACCCACTTGAAGATAAGCGGGAGGTTGTATATGCTGAGGATATCGACCATCGAGTTATGGTTGAGCACCATAACGTAGGTTTGCTTCGGATCTATATTCTCCATACCTATCACCTCGCGCTTCATAAATATCGGCAAGCCGAAGACCACATCGGTGATCCACTTCGAGAGTGTATGCACCACAACGCGCTTTTTATCAAAAGGATAGCACACTACAAGGGCGATAAACGACGCCACGAACAACACCGTTGCCACCACCAAACATACGAGGTAATAGAGAATAGTTAACATAATAAACGTTGTTAGATTCTTATATATAGGTTTAATCGTGCAAATGTAGCAATTTTTTATGGATTAACAACGTCCACAAAGCGAAAATTTTTCAACAACCGAAGAGCCAAATTCGTTACTCGATAAACAGCGAAGAGAAGAAATAATTTGTTGGAAGAGTGGTGTTAGTTTGCAAATTTTATATATTTTTGCACAAATTCTAAACCTATAAAGAGATGACAAACACACCTCAATGCCCCAAGTGTGGCGGCGACAACACCTATTTCGACGGATCGCTAAACGTATGCCCTGACTGCGGCCACGAGTTCAACGCAGGCGAGGAGAGTAGCGACGCTAACGACATCGCTCGTGACAGCAACGGTGCGGAGCTTTGCGATGGCGATGCCGTGACAGTTATCAAGGACCTCAAGGTCAAGGGCTCGTCGATGGTTATCAAGCGCGGCACAAAGGTTAAGAGCATACGCCTTACCGACAACCCTGAGGAGGTTGATTGCAAAATTGATGGCAGCAGCATCGTACTGAAGACCTGCTTCCTGAAGAAGTAAGCATAGGCTTACGTATAACAAAGGCGTGTCCCTCACGGGGCACGCCTTTCGTCGCTGAGAAGATGTATAACATTTAGTCTTTCACGCGGACATCAATCGTAAGACCTATGTGCGAGAGACGCTCCTTGAGTTTGGGGAGCTCCTCGTCCATAAACTTCTTACGCTCAAGTTGTTTGATATGATCCTTCGCACCCTCGGCAACAAAGAAACCAATACCTCGGCGGTTGAAGATGATGCCATCCGCCTCCAACTTCTCGTAGCTGCGCATCACGGTATTGGGGTTAACACCCACCGCCGCAGCCATCTCCCTCACCGAGACTATACGCTCCATCTCTGCCCACTCGCCCGAGAGGATGCGCATCGCGATAAGGTCGTATATCTGTCGCCATATAGGCTTCTCTTCTGTGAACTGCATCATAACCTACCACTTTACCTGTCTGCGCTTCAGCGCTACATAACTCAAGGCGTAGAACACCACGGGAAGCAAGCAGTAGACGATCTTGCCCGCCAACTCCACAGCCTCGATATTTGCCTCTATGTTGATATACCACTCGCGCTCAACGGCGATGCCTACAACGCCATATAGCAGCAGTATAATACCCACAATGGCAATCACATAGGTCAGCATAATGCTACGGCGCGAGATAGCCGCCATAAACAACGACACCGAGGCAAACAACTGCACAAGGACATACCCCTCCCAATCGAGGTAGAAGCCATCGAGATGACCAATGATATAGTCACCGAGCTCGATATCGCAACTATCGAAAGGTGCTGCAATGACAATAGCCAGCACCGAGGTTACGATAGCCACTACGGGAAAGAGCACGGCGAGGTTAAACAACATCGCTACCCAGCGCTCCTCGGTAGATACGGGGAGCGTCATAGCCATAACCTTAGTACCTCGCTGGCGCAGAGTCCACATCTCGCGCACGGGGAACACCCACGCGGCAACCATATAGACAAAGAGCGACATTCCCGATGCGGTTACTATGCTTCCCCCTCTGTTCAACACTCCAAAGAAGAGCGGCACAATAAACATCGTCAGCACATTCCAAGCGTAGTTCTTAGCCTGAACGGCATATATGTAGCGTAGATACTCCACTACGCGCTTCAATGAAAACTTCTTCATAGCCAATTAATCCAATTAATTATTAAAAATTGCACGAATAGCATCTCTGTTTGCCGATGTGGCATTGAAGAGCAACTCTATGTTGAGCAGCGAATCCTCCTCGCGCTCGTTCCACACCACAGCCATATCACCGGCTATGGTACGCTCCGAGTAGATTACCTTATCTCCCTCCTCGGCTCTGCCAAACTTCAGACGCTGGCATATCTCCGCCGTGGTGGCATTGAGTGCAACGCCCTTCGCATCAAGGATTACGATATTATCGAGGAGCGACTCCACATCCGCAACCTGGTGTGTGGAGATAACAACCATACGGTTCTCATCGACATATCCCGCCAACAATCTGCGGAACACGCCCTTGGATGGGATATCGAGACCATTCGTAGGCTCATCCATAAGCAACATCTTCACGTTGCAAGCCAGGGCAAAGGCCAGATATGCCTTCTTGCGCTGACCCATCGACATCGAGTGCAGACGCTCCATAGGGTTTACGTTCAACGCCTCGCAGTAGCCACACATCTGCCCCATATCGAAACGAGGATAGAAGCACGACGTAACCTTTGCATATCGCTCCAACGAGATATTTGGCAAGTCGAACTCCTCGGGGATGATCATCAACTCGCTGAAATTCTCTGGACGGCGCGACATAGGGTCGAAGCCATCCACTATGACCTCTCCCGCGTCTGGGCGCATAATGCCGCAGATAATCTTCAGAAGCGTGGTCTTACCAATACCGTTGCAGCCCAAAAGGCCGTGAATATGTCCCTCGCCCAACGTTAGCGAGATATCGTTCAGCACCCTCTTACCAGCCGAGTATCCGAACGAGAGTTTTTTTGTTGCAATCATAAAATTCAATTAGTAATGAGTAGTTAGTAATCTTGTCGCTCTGGGCGATCTAAAACTGTCTATGTCATTCTGAACGAAACGAAGTGAAGTCGAAGAATCTCCTCGTTGTGTATCCGTTGTCTGCGGTGTTTATATTAGGAGATCCTTCGACTCCACTCCGCTCCGCCCAGGATGACATTTCTACTAATGCTTAATATTGTTTACTGTGTATTACACCACTAATACACTGCAAAGGTAGTCTCTTTTTCCGTAATTGCAAATTTTTCGACAACTTTTTTCGCAAAATAAATTAAGTCTCGTATGCGTATAATAAACATAGGTATAGCATTTTAACAGGAAATTTCCGCGAGAAAAATTTGGAAGATTGAAAAATTAAAAATATATTTGCAGTGTATTAACGCAGTAGTACACTATAAAAAGTGAAAACTAAAAGGTGAAAACTGAAAAGTAAGGAATATCATCTATGTCATTCCGAGCCTGCCGAGGAATCTCCTCGTTATACAGCCCGCAGACAACGTGCAGACAGCGAGGAGATCCTTCGACTACACTACGTTCCGCTCAGGATGACATACTGATAATAAAATGTAACAAAACACACCACTTATACGTTTAATAGTTAAACTGGCAAACAAGAACATTAAAAGATGAAACGATTAGTTCATATAGCAATGATGGCAGTGGTGCTTATCATAGGCACCGCGGGGTCGCTCACGGCACAGCGATACTCACTTGGAGGTCGTGTGACCAACAGCGCCGAGCAGCCTATACCATACGCCACAGTGGTAGTGCTGCAGAACAACACGCAGGTAACAGGCACAACGACAAACAGCGAGGGACGCTTCACGCTCTCGGCTGAGAGCGGCAACTACACCCTCAACATCACATACGTGGGATACAAGAGTGTACAACTCCCTATCTCGCTCACCGAGAACACTACCCTCGCGGATATCATCCTTGAGGAGGATAGCGAGAAGATTGACGAGGTGGTGGTTACAGCGCAGCTCATACGCCGCGAGGCAGATCGCTTCGTGGTCGACATCGCAAACTCCCCTATTGCCATAGGCAAGGATGGCGAGGAGCTACTCAAGACCGCACCAGGCGTATGGATTCAGGATGATAAAATCTCGATAAATGGTGCGTCGGGCTCGAAGATATACCTCAACGACCGCGAGGTAAAGATGAAGGATGAGCAACTTATAGCCTACCTACGCTCGCTACGCGCCGAGGATATACAGCGCATAGAGGTCATACCGCAGTCGGGTGCTGACTATGACGCTGCATCGTCGGGAGGTATCATCAAGATTACCACCAAGAAGCGCATTGACTCGGGCCTTATGGGTAACGCCTCCCTCGTGGTGAACGGCACAAAGGGGTTATACAACGTTATGCCATCGGTGTCACTGAACTACAACCGTGGTAAGGTAAATGCCTACGGTCGTGCGTGGGCAGGAACGCAGGGCAACGGCTACGTGACTTCGGAGCATACCGACTACACCTCAGGAACGGTTATCGACGCGATGTCGGAACTCTTCACCACCAATTCGTGGGCAGGAGGTAACGCCGGCATCGTCTACGACATTAACGACCGTCACTCCGTAGGTGGCGAGGTGCAGTATAACTACTACGGCGGTGGTGGCGACACCGACACCTGGACCGACCATACCGACGGCATCACCACACGCAGCGAGGGCGTATACCGCAACGACTATAATAGTCAGATGGTTAACGGAACGCTCAACTATATCTACAAACTCGACGACAAGGGCTCTACGCTTAAGTTTATCGGCGACTACACCCTTAACTCTGCGCCAAACTACAACAGCTACATCGACCAAACCTTTAACATCGCAACGCCCGCCCTCGTTCGCGACTCGACATACCGCGATGAGACACACTCTCGCTATCAGCTCGCAACGGCAACCGTAGCACTGGAGAAGGTACTCTCGCCAAAGGTGGTGCTTAAAGCTGGTGCGAAGTACTCCTACAACTACAATAACAACAGCGCAGACTACAGCTACATCGACAATGGCGATTGGCAGCCTAATCTCGACAAGAACTACAACATCGGCTACACCGAGAATATCGGCGCGGCATACGTCATCGCCACAGCGCGTCTCGGCCGTCTGAGCATCGTGGGAGGCTTGCGCGGCGAGTATACCAACTTCCGCGATAACTCTGGCGCGGTGAAGCAGGATTACTTCGACCTCTTCCCTAATGCCAACATATCATACTCGATAACCAAGGATGGAGCATACTCGATCGTGGCGCAATATGCGCGTACCATAAGCCGACCATCATTCTGGGCCCTATCACCTAACGAGACCAAGATTTCGGAATATATGATACAGCGCGGCAACCCCAACCTCAAGCCATCATACGATAACTCGCTCTCGGTGACCGCAGTGCTGAAGTATAAGTTTAGCATAACCATCGGTATGAAGCTCACCGAGAATGCCATACAGCAGGCTACCATAGCCGACCCCGAGAACCCCGAGGTGCTGATTATACAGCACACCAACTACCCCACTATGAACAACTTTTTCGCCTCGGCGAACCTGCCGTTCCAGTTCACGAAGTGGTGGGCAGCAAACATAAACCTCACGGCGATGTATATGGGTCAGCGCATCTACCCCGACGAGCCTCTCAGACGTAACTTTATGGGTGTGGCGAATGCGCAGATGTCGTTCACACTGCCCAAGAACTTCTTTATCGAGTTGGATGGAAGATATATGCACGGTATGGTGGCGGGCAATACACGTATGAGCGATATGGGAAATATGAACCTTACGCTCAAGAAGCGTATGCTCGACAACAAGCTTACAATAAGCCTCGGCGTTCAGAACATAATACCAACGACGATGGACATCACCATCGAGGAGCCAACCTTCAAGCGTGTGATGCACCTCGACCAGCCGTGGATGCGCCCAGCGGCCAAGTTCCAGATATCCTACAGTTTCAACTCTGGCAAGCAGTTCCGCGCCAAGAGCGTCGAGAGCGGCTCATTGGAGGAGCGAGGACGAATCGGCAACGGAAACAGTGGCAACTAATAACCTAAAACACAAAATATTATGAAGACTTTAGCAACTATCCTTAGCACCTTGGCTCTCACATCGTGCATCACCATCGTAGGGACTACGAAGCTCTCCGAAGCACCTGTCGAGGAGCGCACACTGCCCCTCACCGAGGAGGTAACAGCCATAGCAGCATCGAGTGGCGCAGATGTCATTGTCGACGCTACGCTTCCCGCAAACGAGATTCGCGTGAAGACCCACAGCGACATCTTCGACATTCTCGAGATAAAGACCAACAAAGGCACACTCGAGATAGGCCTCAGCGAAAACTCACTGCGCGCCAAGACCTTCGAGGTGCGCATTCCAATCCTCGCATATAACACCATCGCCGCATCGGGTGGCGCGGATATCGAGTGGCACAACTGCAGAGCCGAGATGCTCACCATCGCAGCATCTGGAGGTTCAGACATCGACATCGAGGGAGAGTGTGGCGACATCATCTTGGCCGTATCGGGCGGCGCGGATGCTGAGATTGCGGGACACTGCATCAACCTCACCGTAGCAGCATCAGGAGGCGCGGATGCCGACCTCGACGAGCTTAAGGCTATGAATGTGGAGGTATCGGCATCGGGTGGCGCAGATGTTGCAGTATACGCAACAAAGACACTTACTGTAAATGCCTCGGGAGGTGCTGACGTAGCCTACAGCGGCAACCCCGAGAGCAAGGATATCAACCGCTCGGGCGGCGCAGATGTCTACCAAGCAAAGTAAAAAGTGAAAAGCAAGGTGTCTTTGACACATAGTATGAGAGGGCGTGTCCAATAAGTTTTTCGGGCACGTCCTTAATTTTTGAAGCTGAATCAAAATCAAAGCATACAACACTTTTCACCTTTAACCTTTCACTTTTCACTTTTTTTGTATATCTTTGTATAATATTATCTCAATAGGTCGTTATGAGACGCTCGTTATTCCAAAATATCTTGTGGACACTACCTGCTGAGGTGGCGCATAACATACGTATGACACTGCTCGGCGTGGTGGGAAAGATACCCACCGGAAAGTGGTGGATAAAGGTGTGTCACGCACCGCGCAAGGAGAATTTAGAACGCGAGGTATTTGGCATACATTTTCGCAACCCCATAGGCATCGGCGCAGGCTTCGACCCCAATGGCGATAGACTCGAGGAGTTGGCAGCCACGGGATTTGGCTTCGTGGAGATAGGCTCTGTGGTGCCACGCCCTCAGCCTGGAACGCCACGCCCCCGCATTAAGCGTCTGCGAAGCAGCGACTCTCTTATCGACAACTCGGGATATCCGAGCCGTGGCCTGGAGTATATCCTCAACAATGTACGCCACCGCACCGACCACACCCGCGACCTCATCATTGGCTGCAACATAGGCCGTCTCACGGCATCACACCGCGAAGATACCGTAAAGGAGTATCTCCGTGTATTCCGAAATATGTATCAGTATGTCGACTTCTTCGTCATCAACATCTCGTGCAACACGGCATCCAAGAAGTTTGTGCCGCGCTCACACGAGGAGATACTGCAACTCATAGAGCCGCTCTTTGAGTTCCGCCGCGGACAGCTCGACTACCGCCCTATACTCCTCAAGATATCGCCCGACCTGTCGTGGGAGGAGATAAACACCGTTGTGGATGTGCTTATCGAGACACCTCTCGACGGCATCGAGGCTGTGGCTGGCTCGATAGACATGGCACGTAAAAGCCCCGGCGCGGTGACAGGTGCGCTACTTACGGAGCGAGCTATAGAGGTGGTGAGATACATAGCCACAAAGACCGAGCACAACTACCCCATCATCGGTTCGGGAGGTATGATGGAGCCCGAGGATATAAAGCGTATGATGGATGCTGGCGCGTCGCTCGTAGCACTGAATACAGGTGTGCGAGAGAATGGATTACGTCTGCTCAAGAGGGCCGCGAAGAGGATTGCACAACGTGAGGATAACAAATAGAAAACAACGATGAAATCCACGATTATAACCATAGGCGACGAGATACTCATTGGTCAGATTGTTGACACAAACACCGCATCGATAGCCCGCAAACTAAACGCCATAGGCATCGCCATCAAGGAGAAGACATCCATAGGCGACAGCGCCGAGGAGATAAAGAGTTGCGTGGGACGAGCATTGCGACACAGCAAGGTGATAATTATGACAGGTGGTCTCGGCCCTACAAAGGATGACATCACCAAGACCACACTCGCCGAGATGTTTGACACCACGCTCGAGTATAACGAGGCGGAGGGAGAGCATATCCGCACCCTACTCGCGCGCCGCAACATACCATTTACGGAGCTAAATCGCGCACAGGCCCTTGTACCAAAGTGCTGCACGGTGCTTCACAACGCCCACGGCACAGCACCTGGAATGTGGTTCGACACTGCGGAGGGGGCTATCGTGATATCGCTACCTGGTGTTCCATTTGAGATGGAGCACCTTATGGACGACATCGTGATACCGCGCCTCAAGGAGCGTCTCACGCTACGAAGCATCGTGCATAAGACCCTCATAACACGCGGCATTCCCGAGTCGTTGCTCGCCGAGCGTATCGAGAAGTGGGAGGATGCCCTGCCAGAGTATATGCACCTTGCCTATCTCCCTGCGCCAAACATCGTGCGTCTGCGTCTCTCGGCTTACGACGTAGAGAGGGAGGTGGCAGAGAGAGCCATAGAGGCAGAGTTTGCAAAACTGCGCGAGATGATTGGCGAGAATATCGTAGGCTGGGAGGGCGCTACAGTGGAGCAGCAGGTTCACGACATCTTCACACGCCGAGGACTCACCCTCGCCACCGCCGAGAGCTGCACAGGAGGTACTATAGCCTCGAAGTTTACGGCTATGGCTGGAGCTTCGGCATACTTCCTCGCGGGTGTTGTGGCATACGCCAACAGCGCAAAGAGCAACATCATAGGCGTGAACGCCGAGGATATAGCACGCGAGGGTGCAGTAAGCGAGTGCGTGGCGCGCCAGATGGCCGAGGGGGTGCGTAACGTGAGCGGTGCAGACTACGCCATCGCCACAACAGGCATCGCAGGACCATCAGGGGGCAGCGAGGCAAAGCCCGTGGGTACGGTATGGATGGCTGTGGCGACACCCCACGGCACTATAGCACGTATGCGCAACTGCGGCACCGACCGCTCGCAGATTATAAGCCGCGCATCGGCATACGCCATAGAGATGCTCTACGACGAGATAAAGCATCTGCTATAACATAAACTGTTGCTAAAAGAATATGTAACACAAACAAATAAATGCTATGATACGATCTATCTTAGACACCGATCTGTACAAATTCACGACATCCTATGCCTACTTCAAACTCTATCCCGAGGCTATAGGAACGTTTACCTTCAACGACCGCGCGAAGACCGAATTTGACGAGGATTTCCTCGAGGATCTTAAGGCCGAGCTAAAGGCCTTGGAGCGTATATCGCTCTCGGAGGATGAGTTCCAGTATATGAACACCAACTGCAAATATATACCTCAGAACTACTTTGAGTGGCTCTCGGGCTTCCGCTTCGACGCCTCGAAGATCAACGTATGGCTCGACGAGGAGCATCACCTGCAGATCAACGTCACCGACTATATGTACAAGGTTACGCTCTACGAGATTCCTATCCTTGCCACGGTGTCGGAGCTCTTCCACCTACGCAACAGCTACGACGCTGAAGCGATGATGGAGCGTCTCGAGCAAAAGGAGCAGATAGCCCGCGACAACGGCATCATCTTCTCCGACTTCGGCACTCGCCGTCGCTTCTCGTACGACGTGCAGCGTATGGTGGTAAAGCACCTGAAGAACAACCCTTGCGGCTGTTCGGGAACGTCGAACTGCCACCTCGCTATGGAGCTGGGTATGAAGATGATAGGCACATACCCTCACGAGCTTCCGATGTTTATCGCAGCGGTGAACGGTGGTCCGCGAAATGCCAACTACCTCACGATGGAGGATTGGGTGAAGGTATACGACGGCTACCTCGGCACGGCACTCACAGATAGCTTCGGCTCGGAGGTCTTCTTCAACAACTTCTCGAAGAAGCACGCCTGTCTCTTTGACGGTGTTCGCCAGGATTCGGGCGACCCTATAGCCTTCATCGATATGGCCATAGCACGTTACAAGGAGTTGGGTATCGACCCTATGACCAAGAGCATCGTATTCAGTGACTCGCTCAATTTCGAGAAGTGCGTGAAGATTAAGAATGCCTGTGAGGGTCGCATCAAGTGTATGTTTGGCATCGGCACAAACCTCACCTGCGACACAGGTCACGCATCGTGCAACATCGTTATGAAGCTCTCATCTTGTCAGATCAACTCGCGCAAGCCTAAGGAACTTTGTGTGAAGCTCTCGGATGTGGAGGGCAAGGAGATGGGCGACCCCGAGGAGATCAAAGTATATCGCTATCTGCTTCGTAACCAACTTGGTAAGTAACGCATCAAACTACAAGACACTATGACACACACTCAAGAATATACATCTCCAGACTTTGAGGTGGTGGAGGTGATGGTCGAAAGAGGCTTCGAGAACTCGCTCGAGGATCCTTGGGAAAACGATGAAATAATTTGGTAGTTATGAAGAGACTCTATATTTTTGCCCTGCTGGCGACAATGCTCACCGCCTGCACAGAGGATGTCATCATCGAGGTTGTCGAGCCATCTCCGAGTCAGGAGTATATCTACGCCACTATCAATACCGACACACGTGTGGAGCTGAACGAGCTTCGTAAAACCGTGTGGACCAAGGGTGATATGATCATTCGCTATGGCGACAACATCCACGACGTTTGGACGTTCAATGGAGAGACAGGCGACCGCTCGGGCAAGTTCTCCAAATATGGTTCATTCCAAGAGACGGTAAACCATAGTTTCAATGGCAAGTATATCGCTCTATATCCATACAAAGAAAATTTCTATGTCGGAACTACAAAGTTTGACAACGGAGATATGGCCATAGTCTACGCCATCGGCGAGGAGCAGAACTATCACCCTAACAGCTACGACCCATCGAGCAACATTATGCTCGGAGCTGGTAAGACGTCGACAAACTTTGAGTTTCACAACCTTATGGGTTACCTACGCCTCAGCCTCACAGGCGCAAAGAGCG
Source organism: Alistipes sp. (assembly GCA_017630455.1). Taxonomy (GTDB): domain Bacteria; phylum Bacteroidota; class Bacteroidia; order Bacteroidales; family Rikenellaceae; genus Alistipes. The sequence goes on from JAGBVG010000053.1 coordinate 98,429, forward strand.
TGAAAAAGATTACACTAAAGGGTAACAACGATGAGAAATTGGGCGGCTGGAGATATACCCACGAGGAGAATGTAGATATCGGCGGATGGTACGACTCACCCACCTACACCCTTACCCTCAACTGCGGAAACGGCGTACAGCTTACCGACGAGCCTACGCAGTTCTACTTCTCGTTGGTTCCTACGACATTCACCAAGGGTATCAACGTCGTCATCTACTTCACCGACGGCACGCAATACACCGTCAACACCTCGAAGCAGGTGGCCGTGGCGCGTAACACCATACAGCCTATGGCAAATGTGAATACGAGCGCGGAGATGCAGTGGCAGACCATCACCATCAAGCACCGTGGAGAGAGGCTCTCCGCGCCACTCATCTACGACCTTACTGGCTCGTTTATCGCCACAGGATATATCCTCTGGGGCGACAACTATATGTCGGATATCAACACCATCGGTACGTATATCTATGCCGACGCAGAGCAGGAGCACACCATAACCGTCAAGACTCAGGGCGGCTACCAAGTATACCTGCAGAGCCTCCAGGGCATCAGCGAGATAGATCTGTCAAACTTCTAATTGTCACCCACTATGAAAAAGATATTTCTACTTTTAGCACTTCTCGCCACAGGCCTCAACCTCTCGGCAGGACCTATCGGAGAGATGCGCGCACGACAGATTGCCGAGGCGTTTTTCGCCACATCCGCAACACGCTCCGCAGGAGCACTCGAACTTGAGTGGGCTGGAGACAACATCTCTGAGCCTACGACACGTGCTGGCAGCGACAATGCGCTGCTCTACATCTACACACGCGGCACAAGCGACGGCTTTGTGATTGTTGCTGGCGATGACAACATCGCACCAATCATCGGCTACTCGTTCGACACAACATTCGACAGCGAGAATATGGCCGAGGCGACAGAGGCTATCATCAATGCGTGGGCCGAGCAGGTGAGTGCCGCACGCGCGGGTAACATCCCAGCCAATTCTACAGCGGCAACACGCTACTCTACGGAGCTTCTCTACGACACAGCACTGTGGAATCAGTATGAGCCATATAACCTCGAAGCTCCGAAAGTTGATGGAGACAAATCGGTTACAGGATGTGTAGCCACGGCGATGTCGATTATATGTTACTACAATAAGTGGCCTGAAAAGGGCGTTGGCACAACACCAGCATACAGCTACGATGACAGCTATGGCCACACTCACTACGTGGCAGCAAACACGCTCGGTCGCACATACGACTACGCGAATATGCTCTTCGACTACGACAATGGCTACAACACCGCACAGGGCGAGGCTGTGGCAGCGTTGATGAAGGATATGGGTACGGCAGTGAAGATGAACTACCACCCCGAAGGCTCGGGAGCTCTGGATTTTGATGTGGTCACAGCATTTATAAACCACTTTAGCTACTCGAAGCAGACAACCCTTGTATCGCGCAACGGCTACACCGCTACAGAGTGGCACAACACTATGCGCACCAACCTCAAACAGTATGGTCCTACATACTTCAGCGGTATGAGCAACCGCGGCGGCCACGCATTTGTGGTGGATGGCTACGCCTCAGACGACTACTTCCACTTCAACTTCGGATGGGGCGGCGTAGGTAATGGATTTTTCCGTATGCCGGAGATTGAGTACTATGCCGACCAGATGACACTGCTCTACCTCGAGCCCGACAAAGATGGCTCGTCGAAATATAGAGACAACTTGCAGCTATACGCCTTGGAGCTATCTTCTGGAGATGTGATGCGCGGTATTACCTCTTTGGCTAAAAAACACACTGCCAACAAGACGTTTCAAGTAATGATAGGCGGATACCTCAACTGCGGCGCAAGAGCCTTCAATGGCGAAATTGCGCTTGTGCAGTGCGACAAGGATGGCGAGTGGAAGCAGAAGCTCTTTAGCACAAATGTCACGGACCTGAGCATAATGAGCTATAACTATTATAACTATTACGTTGACGTTACGATCAGCAACATCGAGGAGGGAGATGTTATGAGGCTCTACTTCAAGAGCGACGACTCCGACGAGTGGCAGTGGGCAAGAGCATACAGCGCAGAGGCCTTAAACGAGATACTCCTTTGCGCACCACCAGAGCAGGTTGCCGAGAATCTGAAGTTCTTGTACTCCAAGACGGAGAACAAGATATACCTCCTCGCGCCACACGCCTATCAGATCGACTTCGACAACGGCACTGGCAGCGATAGCTTCACGGGCTATACACAGTCGGCCATACCAAGCTCAATGCTCGGCAAGGGTGAGCATACGATCAAAGTGTCGTTCAGCGGCGAACCTTACGTCCTAAAGCTGAAGCTGTAAGCGACACCCCAAGATAGGATTAAACACGCTAATAAGAACTGATTATGATACATCCACTTGTCATCGGCTCGCTCCTCTCACCCGCGGCGATACTTATCGTAATAGGCACGCTACTTGGTATGGTGCTTATCACGGCGCTGCTATACTGGTGGAGCGCCACCATCGGCAGATGCTTCCTCTATGGCATTCTCGGAATGTTCATAATGGCCCTCATTGGCGTAGCCATAGGCTTCATAGGTCGTTGGAGCGGCATAGGTAGTACCCCTGTCATCACGCTCATCTTCGCACTCGGAGGCTTGGCATACGGCATATTTGCGGGAGCCACGAAGTAGGAGGGGTAGACTAAAACGAAAATGGTGTCGAATCCGACACCATTTTCGTTTTAGTCTACATCTTAATAATATTCTCTATACCCATCTCCTCCACCTTATTGATAAGCTCGTCGTTGTTATCTGATACCACAAGGAGCTTATCGCCTTTCTGCAGCTCGGTATCACCCTTAGGCACGAAGTAGTTGCCGCTGCGGTGCACCATAACCACGAGAGTATGTCCTGGAAGGCGGATATCCTTGAGCGTGCGGCCCTTGCGAAGCATCGCGCCATTGACCTCAATCTCCGAGAACTCGCTGCGAATATGGTCGGGAACGGTAAGCTTGAATGTCTGCTCCTGCTCCTCGTACGAGAGGTGAAGCCAGTTGGCCATACCGCTGACCGTAGTACCCTGAATAACAAGCGAGATGATGGTTACGAGGAACACAACGTTAAAGAGATAATCACCACCCTCAACACCGTGCGTAACGGTATAGAGCGCAAAGATAATAGGCACAGCACCGCGGAGACCTACCCACGAGACATAAATGCGTGCCTTGGGCGAAAATACCCTGAATGGAGCCATACTGATAAGCGTAGCGATAGGACGAGCCACGAAAATCATAAACACACCTATCGCAAGGCCCATAAACAGCACATCGAAGGATAGCAAATCGTGAACGTCGACAAGAAGACCCAACATTAAGAACATAATGATCTGCAACAACCACGTGAAACTGTCGAAGAAGGTGCGTAGCATATTGCGCTGAGGAATTCTGAAATTACCGACCACAAGACCTGCGATGTAGATAGCCAAGTAGCCGTTACCGTATGCCATTGTCGTGAGCGAGAATGTGAAAAACGCACACGCCAAGAGAAGCACCGAGTAGAGCGACATATTGCTACGAAAATTGATCTTATTGAGCACCCACACCGTAAGGCGTCCGAAGCCATAGCCAAACAGCGCGCCTATGATCATCTGCACCAAGAAGGTAAGGATGGCTGTACCCAACTCAAGGCTACTGCCATCGACCAAAATTCCTGTAAGCACAACCACAAGGATATAGGCCATAGGGTCATTACTACCACTCTCCAACTCGAGCAGCGGACGGAGATTCTCCTTGAGACCCTGCTTCTTAGTTCTAAGGATGGAGAATACCGATGCTGAGTCGGTAGATGACATCGTGGCAGCGAGGAGCAGCGCAAATGGCAACGTCAGCTCGACACCAAGGAACGGCGCCAACGCGAAGATAAAACCTCCGACGATAAGTGCCGTGAGTATGACTCCCAGCGTGGCCATAACCACGCCAGGCGCCATAACAGGTCGTATCTCCGAAAATTTCGTATCCATACCACCCGAATAGAGGATAATACAGAGTGCCACCATACCGATGAACTCCGCAAACTCCGCAGAATCGAAATGAATAAAGTCGTTGTAACCGAAAAGGATACCCACGCCAAGAAACAGCAACAGTGCGGGGGCTCCAAGACGATATGCCGCCTTACCAGCAAGAACGGCAACGAAGAGCAATAAAGCTCCTACGAGTAAGAAATTTTCATTTAACATATCATAAAAAATTTATTTCCTGAGTATACGACCATATCTCCACTACCTTCTTATAGTGACCTCACCAATGAGGCAATACTCCATATCGACATAGTGATAGAGGGCGTATGCCGCAAGGCTGTTATCCGTAGCACGATAGCTCACAAGGGTGATGGCTGCGACGTTGCTTGTCTCGATGGAGGCAATGGCACTCTCATCGCCACGCGCTACAGCACGCTGCAACTCCGCAAGGTGAGAACGGTCGTAGTAACTCTCGGTGTAGCTCATATAACGCTTCGAGGGTGTGTGATAAGGCACGTGCTCATCGCTCATAAGGCGCATCGCCACCACAACAACACCATAACCCAACAGACCTACGCCCAAAACCATTAGGAGCATACTGAGGGTCTCCATCGAAGAGTCTACAACTACAATGTTAACAACTAAAAGAACCACGCCAAGGAGTGCAAAGATCATTGGCTTAAATATAGGACGTCGACGCTCTACCACGACGCCACCAGGCAAGGCATAAAGTGCCTCGCAAATTTCAAATGCGTTCATAAAATATCTTATTTAACAGGTTAATAATAAAGCTTTTAAGTGTGGAACATCGCCACAATTGCAACTCTATAGCTGTTAAATAATTAGCCTCACGAGACGATACAGATAGTGGTATCGCGCGTAAGAGACAAAGAGTATTTTATGGTTATACAATCCATATCTTGCAGCCGCCGTTGTGCTATCTATGGCACTTACGGCTCTGCTCATACTATGAGAATTATCTACACCACGTACGCCACGCGGCAGGGTACGCACCACAGGCGTTATGCTCTGCGCAGCCCCCGATGTGGGTGTTGTGGAGAGCAACGTAGAGACTCCGCTACGCAGCTGCGTTTGGTGCGGCTCTACAGGTTCGTCACAGCAACTTTGCGCATTCTGCAACAGCACCACGCCCTCACCTGCCGAGGCTGTGAGGGAGGATAGCAAGATGGCTGCTATGGCAAAGATTATGTGACCAAGACGCATCATTGAGCCACAAAGGTATAGGTGATCGTTCCGCGATGCGACGTGGGTGCCGAGCTATCAATCCTAAACAGCGTGCGATGGTGACGTGCTGCACTCAGAGCCTGGTCGTTGAGCGATGGGTTGGTGGATGAATTGATGCGCGCTGCGGTAACCGTGCCATTACGGTCGAGCCACACATCGACAACCACAACGCCGCCCTCCTTGGCCCTATAGGCTGGAACATAGAGGTCGCGGTGGTGACGCACAGGATTCTCGAAGCTGTAGGCGATGGTCACCGCTCCCGAGAACTTACCCTTATCGCCCGTGCCCGTAGTACCGCCAGAGCCGCCACCCGAGCCGCCTTTTCCTATGCCAGCAACCTCGCGCATACCGCTCTCGTAATCGCCACGATTTTGCGCCATATCCGAGGCTACCTTATCCATCATCTGCTGCATATCGCTGTCGTACTGCATCTGCTCCTGAGAGCCTGCGGCCTCCGAAGCGTCGTTGGACTGCAAATTCTTGACCTTCTCCATAGCCGCCAGACGACGGTTTATATCCTCCTGAAGTCTATCGCGCTTCTTCTTAAGCTCCTCAACCTCCTCGGCTGTAGGGGCTTCGTCGACAATCTCTATGATATACTCCACTGGACGCAACTCCACATCGTAGCGCGCCGTGGCCAACACCACACCGCCAACAAGATATACCGCAAGTACCACAAGCAGACCCACACGATGGCTAAAAAGCCACTCTCCCAACGACTCCTTGCGAGTGTCATCGAGGTTTACGAGGGGTTTTCGCTGCGGTGTAACTCGTTTATTTTCAGGCTGTTGCGGTCTTGCACTCATATCATTATCTCATAAAACAATGGCAAAAATAGTAATTTTTTAAAAATTTTCCTATATTTGTACCATTATATACATATACAAGAGAAGATATTGGACAGTTAACGTCAGGATATCCTCGGTATAAAACACTTAAATTTGATTATTTATGGCAGCAAAACAGCAAACTCTTGCCGCATCGATTTCGTTCACTGGTAAGGGTCTTCATACAGGTTTACAGGTGGAGATGACCGTTCACCCTGCAGAGGAGAATCGTGGCATTGTGTTCCGTCGCGTGGATATCGAGGGAGCTCCCGAGGTTCCAGCACTTTGCGAATATGTGACCGACACATCGCGCGGCACGACTATCGAGAAGGGCGAGGCTAAGGTAAGCACCATCGAGCATATTATGTCGGCGTTGTGGACTCTCGGCGTGGATAATGCCGTGGTAGACATCAACGCTCCTGAGACTCCGATTATGGATGGCTCGGCGAGAGAGTATGCAGAGCGTATTATGGAGGTGGGAACCGTAGAGCAGGAGGCCGAGCGTAAGTATTTCGAGGTGACAGAGAAGCAGGTGTACACACTTCCTGAGAAGGGTGTTGCCATTGTCATCTACCCCGACGATGAGTACTCAGTATCGGTTCACGTTGACTACAACTCAAAGGTTGTGGGTAATCAGTATGCCGTTTACAGCAAAGAGGATAACTATGCTGAGAAGATTGCTATGTGCCGCACATTTGTATTCCTCCACGAGCTTGAGCCTCTTATGAAGATGAACCTCATCAAGGGTGGCGACTTGGACAATGCTATCGTTGTGGTGGAGAATCCTGTGTCGGACGAGCAGCTCGAGCACCTCAAGAAGATCTTTGGCAAGGAGGATATCCGCATCACAGGCGGCTATCTCAACAACCAGCAGCTTCGTGCTAACAATGAGTTGGCGCGCCACAAGCTCCTCGACCTGCTCGGCGACTTTGCACTTCTGGGTATGCGCATCAAGGGCCGCGTGTGGGCTACACGTCCTGGCCACTACGCCAATACAGAGTTTATGAAGGATATATCACGCGCCATTCGTCGTAGCGGCGAGAAGCCTTCGTTCAAGTACAGTGCAAAGGAGCAGCCACTTATGGATATCAACCAGATTAAGTCGCTACTGCCTCACCGCCCTCCATTCTTGCTCGTTGACCGTGTGTTCCACATCGACGAGAATGCCATAGGCGGTATCAAGAACGTATCTATGAACGAACCTTTCTTCGTGGGTCACTTCCCAGAGGAGCCTGTAATGCCAGGTGTGCTTATCATCGAGGCTTTGGCACAGTGCTGCGGCATCTTGGTTCTCAGCCGTGTGGAGGATCCTGAGTCATACTCTACATACTTCCTCAAGGCTGACGGCGTGAAGTGGAAGCGTAAGGTGGTTCCAGGTGACACACTACAACTCGAGTGCCACATTGTGGATATGCGCCGCGGCATCTGCACCGCAGAGTGTAAGGCCTTCGTTAGCGGCTTGCTCGCTTGTGAGGCTACGCTTACAGCCCAGATCGCAAAAAAGAAGTAGAGAGCGACAAACAATTATTAACAACAAATATTAGAATATGATTAGTAACTTAGCTTACGTTCACCCCGATGCCAAGATAGGCAAGAACGTAACTATCGAGCCTTTTGCCTATATCGAGGGCGATGTAGTTATCGGCGATGATTGCTGGATTGGTCCACACGCCATTATCTATAACGGCGCACGCCTCGGCAAAGGTAACAAGGTGCATCCAGGTGCTTGCATCGCGTGCCTTCCACAGGATTTGAAGTTTGCGGGCGAGGAGACTACTGCCGTCATCGGCGACTACAACGACATTCGCGAGTGTGTGACTATCGCACGCGGTACTGCGTCACGCGGCACAACCGTTGTCGGCGACCACAACCTCCTTATGGCCTACGTTCACGTTGCTCACGACGATGTTGTGGGTAGCCACTGCGTCATTGCAAACCGTGTGTCGTTAGCTGGCGAGGTGGAGATTGGCGACTGGGTAGTTATCGGTGGCCACGCAGCACTCCACCAGTGGATTCACGTTGGTGACCACGCTATGATTCAGGGCGGCGCACTTGTAACACAGGATGTTCCTCCGTTTATCATCGCTACAAACGGCGAGACCCACTACGCTGGTATCAACAAGGTAGGACTCTCGCGTCGTGGCTTCACGCCAGAGCAGATAGAGTCTATTCACAACACCTGCCGTGTCTTGTTCCAGAGCGAGTTGAACTACCTCGCAGGTTGCGACAAGGCTGAGGCTGAGGTTGCAGAGACCCCTGAGCGTAACAAGCTCATAGAGTTTATCCGTGGCTCGAAGCGCGGTGTGATCAAGCAGTATCAGTCGCACAGATAGTACAGCTGTAATAGAAAATAATAATGGGTGCTCTGAACAAATGGAGCACCCATTATTATTTCTAATTAGATCCCAGAGCGGCTATGAAATACAAAAGGCGACCTATTGGCCGCCTTTTGTATTAAGTGTCCGAGGACTCTTAATAAAAATTATTTCTGAGCGAAGAATGCCTTAATCTCATCCTCCTCAAGGATATTCTGAGTCTGGAATACATAAGCACCAGTCTTCTCAGACTTAACCATCTTGATACACTTAGTGTACTTCTTAGCAGTACCCGTCTTAAGGGTCGCAACTACTTTCTTTGCCATACTCTAACCTACTTGTTAAAATTACTTAATCTCACGGTGTAAAGTTACTCGCTTCAAGTAAGGATTGTACGTCTTACGCTCCAAACGGTCAGGACTATTCTTCTTGTTCTTTGTAGTGACGTAGCGTGACATACCTGCAACGCCGCTCTCCTTCTGCTCAGTGCA
>JAGBVG010000004.1 GCA_017630455.1 Alistipes sp.
GCGAAGTGCATTGGCTCACCAGCCAACTCCTCAACAGCCTCAACCTCTGCTACTGGAGCAGCCTCCTCTACAGCTACCTCCTGTGCTGGAGTCTCGGTAGCATCCTGTGCGAAAGCAGCGCCGAAAGAGAGAGTGGCAGCTGCCAAAACCAAAAATAATTTTTTCATAATGTTTTGTTAGTTAAAATTTGTAATTTTTTAGTAGTTGTTTTTCTCTATGTTTTTGTTTTTGTTGAACATTTACTCAACCATACCGAGCTCCACAAAACTCTTCACAAGAGATGCTTAACACTCTGCGAAACTTTTTGGAACTACGTATCAATCAAATTATTACGCCATTAAACGTGGTCGTTCCGACATTTGGACTCCACATTTACGACAAATTATTGTGCGAAATATACTAATAAATTCTGAAACAAGCAACCCTTTACAAAGTAAATTCGCCGCGAAGTGGCCTGCGCATCAAACTTAGCGTTTCCGAAAGTGGCAAATTTTTGCCTAAAACATACATCAATTTCGTAACCGCAGCCTCGATAGTCATATCGTGTCCCGACACCACACCAGCCTCCTGCAACGCGAGACCTGTCTCGTAGAGGTGCATCTGCACAGCGCCATCCTTGCACTGCGACACGTTGACAACCACGACACCTCTGTCGATTGCCTCCCTAACAAGGTCGACAAACCATTGCGACGTAGGAGCATTACCCGCGCCATAGGTCTCCAACACCACACCACGTGCACCGCTCTCGAGAAGCATTGCGCGCAGCGTAGCAGGGCGGATACCTGGGAACAACTTTACGACAACGATATCGTCCGACATCTTCTCGCTGATGCGGAACTCATCCGAGAAGTCGGGAGCATAAGGGGCTATTGCCGCGGTGTTGTACTGGATATTGACACCCACATCTGCCAGCGGAGCGTAGTTGAACGACGCAAAGGCATTCAGAGCCTCGGCGCTAAGCTTCGTAGTGCGATTGCCACGGAAGAGACGGTTCTGGAAATAGAGCGCCACCTCGGGAACTAAAGGTGCTCCATCCTCATTCTTCGAGCCTGCAATCTCGATGGCGGTGATGAGATTCTCGCGGCCGTCGGTACGGAGGATGCCGATAGGGATCTGGCTACCAGTGAAGATCACCGGCTTAGCAAGATTCTCGAGCATAAAACTCAATGCCGATGCCGAGTAGGACATTGTATCCGTGCCGTGCAGAATCACAAAGCCATCATACTTGGCATAGTTATCGCGAATCATACGCGCCATAACCGCCCAGTTCTCGACAGAGACATTCGAAGAGTCTATGGCTGGGGTGATAGATATCGCCTCGATATCGACCTTAAGGCGTTTGAGCGATGGGAACTCCTCGTATATTCCACTGAAATCGAAGGGTACCAACGCTCCTGTGGCCTCATCGGTCTTCATACCAATGGTACCTCCGGTATAGATTATAAGTATTAATGATCGCTTCATAGCTGAAGTTGTGCGACTTTAGTGTCACACTAATCTTTACAAAGGTAGGTAAAATTTATGAATGGCGAACATTTTTTCGCCTTTAAGTTTCTTTTCTACCGCGTTTTTCTCTTTTTTATGGATATTTATGCGCAAAATAGGACTATATGCAGAATATCTCCTTAGCCAAGGAGGTGGTTACTGCATCTACCCTCTCGGGCGTGGTGTTATGCAACTCAGCGATTTTACGACACACATACTCCACATACGCAGGCTCATTTCGCTTGCCACGATGAGGCACAGGGGTGAGGTATGGCGAGTCGGTCTCGAGCAGCAAAAGCTCCAATGGCATATCGGCAACCACCCTATCCAGTCCGCTGTTTTTAAATGTCACAACACCACCGATGCCAAAGGCGAACTCTCCGCAACGCAGCAGCTTGCGCGCCATATCCACATCCGCGGCGTATGCGTGAAAGACACCGCGGAGACCGCGACCACGGTACGTCGCCATAGCATCGAGCATCTCCTTATAGGCATCGCGCGTATGAATCACCACCGCCTTGTTATACTTCTGCGCCAACTCCAACTGCGCGTGCAGCACCTCGCGCTGCACAGGGTAAAAATCCTTGCTCCAGTACAAATCGAGTCCTATCTCACCCACACCACACAGCGGCACAGGGGCTTCGCGCATAAGACGCTCGACCATATCCAACTCCTCGAGCCAACGCGGGTTATCATTCACCGATGTAGGGTGCAGACCCGCCATAGCACGACAACGCTGAGGATGCTCCGCAGCAAGGGAAAACATCCTATCTCTACTCGCGGAGTCTATATCCGGAAGCAGCATCATCTCCAATCCTGCATCCCAGGCGCGTTGCAACGCCTCACCACGGTCGGCATCAAACTCCTCGGCATATATATGCGAGTGTGTATCTATCATAACTCTTTTTTATATGTTATACCTATATATAATAAGGAGGCGCAGCACCATAGCACCACACGCTACCCCCTAAATCTTCTCATATCGCTGTCCTGGCAATGCACGAATAAGACCCTGCATCTCGAGCTCTATGACCACCATCGACAACTCGCCAATGGACAATCCCGTAGCACGTTGCAGCTGCGCCCAGTCTGTAGCCACAGAGGATGAGACAGCATCCAGAACCTGCCTCTGCTGCGGCGTGAGAGCCTCGAGGGCCGCCAAGGTATCGCCACCCTCAGCCACATCACCCCTCTTCGTCGGTGTCCAATCCATATCCTCCATTATATCTTTTGCCGTAAGCACCATACGCGCCTTGCCACATCTGATAAGATTGTTGCTACCCATCGACGAGTTATCCGTAATACGCCCCGGCACAGCCATAACCGTCCTGTAGTAGCTATCGGCTATATCTGCCGTAGCTAACGAGCCTCCCGACAGCGGAGACTCCACAACCAAGGTTCCCATACTCAGCGCCGCGATGATGCGGTTGCGCGATATAAACATCTTACCATTCTGCTTGGTCTGCGAGTGCAGCTCCGACACCAAGGCTCCGCCGCTGCGAAGGATATCATCCGCCAAGGCGCGGTGCGGTGCTGGCGTAACTTCTGGAAGCGGACTCGCCACAACAGCTACGGTGGTAGCACCGTGGGTGAGTGCCGCGCGGTGACACGCTGCATCTATACCGTATGCCAAGCCACTGACCACACACAAATCGTCGAGCTTCTCACACAATCCTCCGACCAACTTATCGACGACATACAATCCCGAAGATGAAGCATCCCGCGTACCCACCATCGAGAGTGTACGCATCGAGAGCGCATCGACATTACCCTGCACAAAGAGCACGTGAGGTCTATCGCCAGCCTCACGCAGCAGCTGAGGATACTCGGCATCTTGAGCCGCGATGATACGTATGTTGTGACGGCGACAATATGCTACCTCGCGCTCAGCATCCCTGAAACACTCCTTGGAGGCGATCTGCTCGGCAACCTCCTTGCGCACCCCAAGCCTACCGACGAGATCGCCAAGAGAGAGGCTAAACAACTCCTCGGCGCTACCCACAGCATCGAGCAGCTGGACTATACCTCTACTACCCAAACCTCGGACAAAGAGCAGAGCAAGATCCTCGATTGTCATAAGCTAATCAATTAGAAGTTAGTAATAAGCACAGGGACTAAGATACGCAGACTCCTCAACACATCGAGGCAAAAGGTCTCATACCATAACTTTACATAACAAAGTTAAGCAAAAAATATGATATACGCAGCACCTACATCGACAAAAATTACACAGTTATGAAAAAACTTTCGTACATTTGCCGCGTCAAATAATTTCAACGTATGAAGAAGATATTTAAGGCTATTGCCATAATCATCGCGCTCTCCACTCTCGCTGTAGCGTGCGTCGAGGATAATGTGTTTGTCATTCCCGAAGATCCAAACACCGAGAATCCCGAGGGTGGTGACGAGAATAAGGGAGATGGTGAGAATAGCGGCGAGGATGATGGAGGAAAGGATGAGCCTACACCCGAGCCTCCGACAGGCAACGACTACCCAAACACATCGTGGGCTGCTGGTGAGTTGGACTGGGTATTCGATATGAACGCACTTCCGGAGATTCGCATCTCGGTGACCGAGGAGCAGTGGAACGCGCTGCTAATGGAGTTTGACCGCGACAGCAACACCTCTGAGTATATACACTGCGACGCTGAGTTTAAGTCGAAGGGCGAGACCCACAACTTCGTGGATGCAGGATTGCGCCTTAGAGGTAACACCTCACGCCGCCGCCCCGAGGGTAATGGTGGTGAGATGCACAAGCGTGACAATGCCGACTGGCATCACTGCCACTTTATGCTCAACCTCCGCAAGTATCAGAAGGATGATGCCCACGAATTGCACAATGTGCGTAAGCTCCACCTCAAGTGGCATAAGGACGACAGTGCCTACTGCCGTGAGTTATACTGCTACGACCTCTTCCGCCGCTACGGAATATGGACCGCAGCATACAGCTCCTACTGCCGCCTGTGGATTCACGTGGAGGGAGACAAGGAGGCTGCATACTATGGCGTCTACGAAATGATTGAGGCTATTGATGACAAGTATGTTAAGAAGCGTAAGGAGCTCTTTGGCGACCACAAGCACAACCTCTGGAAGTGTCGCTGGGGCGCTAACCTCAACTACAACGATATCAAGGGTGCTTCGGTGCATTTCGATGATGACTCGGGCGCAAGCTACACCTACGAGCTAAAGAGCAATATCGAGAATTTCGAGGCGGCAAAGGAGCAGCTCTACGCCTTCTCGAAGAACCTCACACACCTCGAGGATCAGGAGTTCCACGACTGGATTGCGAAGGTGTGCGACGTGCGTCTGTTGCTCCGCACCTATGCGGTGAATGTCGTGGTGGGAATGTGGGATGACTACTGGAACAACCAGAATAACTACTACATCTACTTCAACTCTTCGGACAAGGAGAATTACAAATTCTTCTTCATACCATTCGACTACGACAACACCCTCGGCACCTCGAGCAACTGCGGCGTGCAGAGCGACTCGGGTAGCCACAACCCTCTGGAGTGGGGCAATACGGACAATAGTCCACTTATCGGCAAGATACTCAAATATGAGGACTATCGCAAGATATATGTCGAGGCACTCAACGAGCTGTGCGACCCTGCAAAGGGATTGTTCCACTACGAGGCGTCGATTGCCCGCATCAACCGCTGGCACGATATGATTCGCAACTACGTGAACAACGACACTGAGGAGGATTGCAAGATCGAGGATTACCCTGCGGGTTGGGGAAACATCCACGACTATCGTATTCTCGACGCCAACTCTCCGATGAACTTCTTTAAGGTCAAGGCCCAGTCGATACCCAAGAACTAACACCGCGAGCAGCCTTTGTCGCACATAATTGTCAGACGACAACACAATCAGTAATTTTGGTATAGCCTCGCCGCTATACCAAAATTATTTTTATAGCATTATACAACGCTCTCAAAAGTGGAATCTTCACACCCCTTTCACAACTCCTTTTTCGGGTCAAAAACATTGATTTTTTATTCATGCGCCAACACCATCAAAAAATAGATAAAAAAATAACAAAAATATTTTTAACCATATTATTATACCATTTAATCGCACACTACAAGGCAAATAGACTAATATTATCGAACTAAATATCTATATATCTGCGACATAACACAAATAACCTACAACACAGCCTCGTAAACCCTCTTTGTTATTCTTATAACACAAAGGATATATTACACCGTATATAAATTTTCCTTATACGGCTATAAGTATTTTTTGCTTGCATAATTAATTTTGTTGCCTTATATTTGCACTGAAAACAAATGATAAAGACAACAAAATACCTCATAAATAGAGGTCGAAAAAGTAAAAGATATAAGTAATATAAGTTAAGTAAAAAATAAGGGTTAATATTAAAAGTGTAAGATGTAAGCGTAAAATTTAGTAGTGTAAAAAGTTAATAATTGTTTGTGTCCGTGAGGGCTGTTCGAGGCGACTTGAGCAGCCCAAACTTTTTTCGTGCAATAAATTCCCGAGAGAAAATTGATTTTTGAGAATTGTTTTGTATATTTGCCCCATTATTACATAATGGATCTACAAAATCGCAATAATCTAAACCTATCAAAATATGAAGAAAACTTTACTTTTGATGCTTAGTCTTGCTATCGGCTATATGGCCTCAGCTCAGACTATAATCTCAGGCACAGTTGTCGATGAGAAAAATCAGCCTATTGTAGGTGCATTAGTTGCTATTCCAAACACATCACAAAGAACTGCTACAGACCTTAATGGAAGTTTTATCATAGAAGTTCCTAAAGGTACAACAGAAATTGAGATTGATAACATTGGCTACAGAACTAAGAGCATAGAATGTAACACTGATAACTCATCGTACTCTGCTGGGTTTATAACAATGCAAGAAAACAAAGGCTATGAGAAGAGCAACGAGATCTTCCGTCTCGGCGTCGAGGCTCGTTTCGACTATCTCAATCAGGCTCTCGAGGGCAATCAGCTCTACGATGCTTCGGGCTTCAAGGTGCGCTACTTCAACCTCCGTATGGATGGCCAGATTACGCCAAAGTTCACATACTCGTGGCGTCAGCGTTTCAACAACATCAACAAGGCTTCCGACTTCGTGAACAACACCGATTGGCTTCACCTCACCTACAAGCCTACAGATAATTGGGCTATCTCGGCAGGTAAGCAGGTGGTGATGATTGGTGGTTGGGAGTATGACCGCGCCCCTATCGATGTATACTACTGCTCGGAGTACTGGAACAATGTAAACTGCTTCCAGCTAGGTGCTTCGGTGGCATTTACAACAAA
>JAGBVG010000054.1 GCA_017630455.1 Alistipes sp.
AAAGAAAAAAAGTATTTAACCCTTGATGGTAACGCTGCTGCGGCGCATATCGCGTATATGTTCACCGAGGTAGCTGCCATCTATCCTATCACCCCATCTTCTCCTATGGCGGAGAACGTGGACGAGTGGGCTGCAGCAGGTCGCAAGAACCTCTTCGGCGAGACAGTGTTGGTACAAGAGATGCAATCTGAGGCAGGTGCTGCAGGTGCTGTGCACGGCGCACTCAACGCAGGTGCCCTCACCACTACCTTCACCGCCAGCCAAGGTCTGCTCCTGATGATCCCTAACATGTACAAGATCGCGGGTGAGCTCATCCCATCTGTCTTCCACGTGTCTGCTCGTACATTGGCTAGCCACGCTCTTTGTATCTTCGGCGACCACCAAGATGTGATGTCTTGCCGCCAAACTGGTTTCGCTATGCTCGCCGAGGGTAGCGTACAAGAGGTCATGGACCTCGCTGGTGTAGCGCACCTCGCTACTATCAAGAGCCGCGTGCCATTCCTCAACTTCTTCGACGGTTTCCGTACTTCTCACGAGTACCAAAAGGTAGAGGTGGTAGATATGGAAGACTTGCGTCCACTCGTTGACATGAAGGCGCTCCAAGAGTTCCGCGATCGCGCACTCTCTCCTATGCGTCCTGTCATGCGTGGTATGGCTGAGAACCCAGATGTATTCTTCGCTCACCGCGAGAGCTGCAACCCATACTACAACGAGGTAGCTGACATCGTTAGCGACTATATGGACGAGATCTCTAAGATCACCGGCCGCACCTATCGCCCATTCACCTACTATGGTGCTCCTGATGCAGAAAACATCATCATCTGTATGGGTTCTGCTTGCGAAGCAATCAAGGAGGTCATCGACTTCGAGGCTGAGAAGGGCAACAAGCTCGGTATGATCAATGTGCACCTCTACCGTCCATTCTCACTCAAGTACCTCAAGGAGGCGCTCCCTGCTTCTGTTAAGCGTATCTGCGTGCTTGACCGCACCAAAGAGCCAGGTGCTAATGGCGAACCATTGTACCTTGATGTTAAAGACGCTCTCCAAGAGCTCGGTCTTGGCGATATCCTCGTAGTAGGTGGCCGCTATGGTCTCGGATCAAACGATACTACTCCAGCACAAATCCTCGCTGTTTACGAGAACCTCGCATTGCCAATGCCTAAGAACCACTTCACCGTAGGTATCGTAGACGATATCACCTTCACTTCTCTGCCAGTAGGCGAGGAGGTAGCTATGGGTGGCAAGGGCATGTTCCAAGCTAAGTTCTACGGCTTGGGTGCTGACGGTACCGTAGGTGCTAACAAGAACTCTGTGAAGATCATCGGCGAGACTACCGATAAGTACTGCCAAGCATACTTCTCTTACGACTCTAAGAAATCAGGCGGTTTCACCTGCTCTCACCTCCGTTTCGGTGACGAGCCTATCCGCTCTACATACCTCGTTACTACCCCTAACTTCGTGGCTTGCCACGTACAAGCATACTTGCAGATGTACGATGTGACCCGTGGTTTGCAAGATGGTGGTACTTTCCTTCTCAATACCATCTGGGAGGGCGAGGAATTGGCAAAGAACTTGCCTAACAAAGTGAAGAAATACTTCGCTGACCATAATATCAAGGTGTACTACATCAACGCTACCAAGATCGCTCGCGAGATTGGCCTTGGCAACCGTACCAACACTATCCTCCAATCAGCTTTCTTCCGCATTACTGAGGTTATCCCAGTAGAGCAAGCTATCGAGGAGATGAAGCACTTCATTGTTAAGTCTTACGGTAACAAGGGTGAGGATGTGGTTAACAAGAACTACGCTGCGGTAGATCGCGGTGGCGAGTACCAAGAACTTGCTATCGATCCAGCTTGGTCTAACCTCGGCGCTGATGCTGCTAAGGACTATGGCTGCGAGCCAGAATTTATCACCAACGTTGTTCGCCCAATCAACGCACAAGACGGTGACCTCCTCCCTGTATCTTCATTCGTAGGCGTAGAGGATGGTACATGGCCTGCTGGTACTGCTAAGTACGAGAAGCGTGGTGTATCTGCTTTCGTTCCTGAGTGGACCGCTGAGAACTGTATCGAGTGTAACAAGTGTGCATATGTCTGCCCTCACGCATGTATCCGC
>JAGBVG010000005.1 GCA_017630455.1 Alistipes sp.
GAACTCGAGTGGTGCGCCCTCCTGAGCCATCTCGTTAAACTTCTCCTTACCTACCTTGCACAATGGGCACTGATCTGGAGCCTCGTTACCCTCGTGAATATATCCGCATACTGAACAAATAAACTTCTTTGCCATAATCTTCTTAGTTTTTATAGGTTAATATTTTTTGTTGTTTTTATTGGTTTTGTTTTCTTTTCGAGTGCAAATATAGCGGCTTTTTTCTATTCTGCAATAAGATTTCGTTAATGATTTTTTATAGTTCTATAAGTTGATCTTATACACGCTGATAATCAACTACTTCTTTCTTGCCCCTATGGCGAGGATCACGCCGAGAGCCACGCCGAGAAGTGCAGCAAACAGCACGCGGAGCTCTCCCGGAAGCATAAAGGTGATGGTGTGGGCTGGGTACCAGAAGAGAGGAATGGTCTTCTTGAAGATGAAGCTCCACTGACGATCCCAGTTCAGCTCCATAATATGTCGGCGCATAGCTATAGGTGTGATTAGGGCCTTGAGCGAACCTCCGCACTCGGCGATATGTGTGTCGGTAATCTTATGGAAGGTCATAAACACAGGCGCAAAAAATGTGTTCATCATAACCGAGATTGCCAACGCCACTACGAGTTTACCCCACGACAAGCCATCGGCTGCGAACGAAGCTACAAGCTCGCCGCCACCCATAGCTGTGATAAACGTAGGGATGCCCGCCGAGAATACCGTCATAGCCATAGATATAGCCATACCGAGCAGACCCCATACCACCATACGTGGCACGACGCCAAAGGTAGGTGTGGTGTAGTTGCCTGTTGATATGCGGCAGCCGAGCATCTCGCCGAGGGTGGCGAGAATGCCAAACTTCAGAAATGCCATAACCATAGCGTGATCGGCATTGAAGCCCTTATACCACGAGTAGAGTTCTGGAGATACGAAAAATGGTACGAATATCGCCAACATCACAATGGCGAAGTAGAGGTCGGTACGTTTCATATTTTTTAGAATTTAGGTTTTCGCTATGTTAATATAGGTATTGCAAGAACAAAGATACGAAATAGTATTGAGATATCAACACTCGAAGGGCTCTATTTTGCAAGAAGTCTCCTGTGGTAGGAGCATCTTATGATGCCAAAGGTATAAATATATTTCTGAAAAAGCAATAGTGCTTCAGTCTTCGCACCAAGGTGTTATCTGCGCGAAGATGCTGCCGCGAGACCGAGAATAGTTATGAGGGCGTTGACAACGATGATCTCGTAACTAAACTGATAGCCTGCGAACCACGCTACGGAGTTCTGGGCGATGATGTAGCTTGCGATGGGTGCTACGATGGCGATAACAGGCACTGCAGCACTGCGCACGGAGCGTTGGCAGAGGAGTCCGAAGAGGAACATTCCGAGTAGCGGACCGTAGGTGTAGCTTGCCATTGTGAAGATGAGGGTTATGGCACCCTGCGCGCTACAATAGCCAAAGAGCATAATGACAGCCATCATAACCATCGCTATGGCGATATGCGACCTCTTGCGCAGCGACTCCACACGCTCGGGGGTGTGGAGTGCTCCGAGGATATCGAGAGTAAAGGATGTTGTGAGTGCTGTGAGTGCCGAGCCCGCCGATGAGTAGGTAGATGCCACTAAGCCCAACAGGAAGAGTATGCCTACCACAACGGGCAGACCACACTCCGTGGCTACGTAGCCAAAGAGTGTATCACCCTGCGTAACAACGATGCCACGCGAGTCTGCGAAGATATAGAGTAGTGCGCCGAGCGACAAGAACAACGCTATAACGACAGCCTGAATGACAATCGAGCTTATCATACTGCGCTGTGCATCACGTTTGTCTCGGCACGAGAGGATCGTCTGCATCATATCTTGGTCGAGGCCCGTCATCGCCACAACGAGGAATACTCCGGCGATAAATTGCTTCCAGAAGTAGCGTCTGTCAAGCGGGTTGCTCATAAACCAGATCTCGGAGTAACGGCTCTCGGCAATGGCTTCGGCAGCCTCGCCAATATTCATATTTAGTGCCTTGGTGATATAGATGATGCTAACTGCGATGGCGGTTGTCATTATGATAGTCTTGAGCGTCTCGACCCACACCACCGAGCGCACACCGCCACGGCGCGTATAGAGCCATACGAGGGTCATCATAATCGCAGCATTGAGGGCAAAGGGGATGTTGTAGTGGTCGTAGAGCAGCTCCTGAAGCACCACACATATTATATATGCGCGTAGGGATGCCGAGAGGATCTTCGATATGAAGAAGAACCACGCTCCAGTGCGGTGGGCTACGATGCCAAAGCGTTGGTCGAGATACTCGTATAGCGACACCACGCCAAGGCGATAGTAGAGCGGTATAAGTGCGTATGCGATAATGATATAGCCGACGATGAAGCCGAGGGTGGTCTGAAGATAGGAGAAGCTGTCTGCAGCCACGGTGCCAGGCACGGAGATATATGTTACACCCGACATCGCTGCGCCAACCATAGCTATGGCTGCCACGATACGCGGGGTGTTGCGACCGCCGGTGAAGAATGTCGCCCCGCTGCTACCTCGTGATGCCAGACGTGCCACGATAAACAGCAGCACGATGTATGCAACGATGGTGGCTATGATAACTGCGTGCGACACCTCGAAACAGCTTAACGGTTAGAGGTTATAAGCCTTGCAGTAGCGTGCCACAGCATCTGCCACACGCTCGCCATCCAACGCCGCAGAGACGATACCTCCGGCATATCCTGCACCCTCACCCGCAGGGAAAAGAGCCTCAATCTGGGTGTGCATAAGGGTCTCGGGGTCGCGAGGAATACGCACTGGCGTCGATGTTCGTGACTCCACGCCCACGACAATAGCCTCGTCAGACACAAAGCCCTTCATCTTCTTGCCAAAGGTGGCGATACCGCTGCGTAATCTTGAGCCTATAACCTCGGGCATCCACTGGTCGAGGCGAGAAGCCGTAAGACCTGGAATGTAGGATGTGCGTGGCAGTGAGGTGGATGCGCGTCCGGCAACGAAGTCCGAAACACGCTGCGCCGGAGCTACCTGATGCTCACCGCTATGCTGTCGTGCAAGCTCCTCAAAGAGCTGCTGGTAACGGAGTCCCGCCAATTCGCCCCACTGCTCCCTGAGGTGTGCAAAATCCTCGAGGCGCACCTCGGTGACAAGGCCAGAGTTGGCAAATGCGGAATTGCGGCCGCTTGGCGACATACCGTTTACAACCGACTGAGTGTTGTTGGTCATAGCGGGAACGATGAAGCCTCCGGGACACATACAGAAGGAGTAGACGCCGCGTCCAGCCTCCTGACTTACAAGCGAGTAGCTCGCGGCAGGTAGCCACTCACCACGCTCCGCACGATGGTACTGGATAGAGTCGATAAGTCGCTGCGGATGCTCGATGCGCACTCCCATAGCAAAGGGCTTAGCCTCGATAGCGATGTTTGCCTCGTAGAGCATCTCATATATGTCGCGCGCCGAGTGTCCTGTGGCCAATACCACCGCAGCACCCTCGATAATGTTGTCGCCCACGCGAACTCCCGTGATGCGGTTATGTTTAATGACGAAGCCCGATACGCGGCTCTCAAACAGCACCTTACCGCCGTGTTCGGTGATGGTGCGGCAGATGTTTGAGATGATGCGTGGCAGTTTGTCGGTTCCGATATGTGGATGTGCCTCGTAGAGAATCTCAGGATTTGCGCCGTGCCACACCAATGTCTGTAACGCCTTGTTGTAGTCGCCGCGCTTCTTGCTGCGTGTGAAGAGCTTACCATCCGAGAATGTTCCCGCGCCACCCTCACCAAAGGCGTAGTTCGAGTCGGGATTGATCTCGCCGCCGCGGTTGATCTGCGCAATGTCATACTTACGCGATAGCACCGACTTGCCACGCTCCAAGAGTATAGGTTTGAAGCCCAACTCTATGAGGCGCAGCGAGGTGAAGAGTCCCGCAGGTCCCGAGCCTACGACGATAACCTCCGTGCCATTATCCACTGCAGGATAGTCGAAGTGTAGCGGTGCAGGTTGTGGCTCCTGATCTACATAAATCTCAAGCGACAGGTTAACCTTTGCCATACGCTGACGAGCATCTATGGAGCGTTTCACGACACGCGCTAAGGCGATGTCGCTCTGACGTATTCCCATACGCTCCGCGGCACGTGCTAAGTAAAATTTCTCGTCGGCAGCCTGTTTTGGCGATAGTTGCAAGGTTATAATCTTTGGCATAAACTCTCTATGTTTTGCTACGCGCACCCTGTTTGCAATATGAAAAAAGGTGGTCGCATAATATTCAAGATACAAAAATAGGAAAAAAATATAATAAAATTGCAAATAGTGTTGTTATATTACAAAAAGTTATTACCTTTGCAACGTCAATTGAGGGGTTGTATATCGGTTTGATATACCGTCGTTGACAGATCCTTGCGGATATGGTGTAATTGGTAGCCACGTCAGACTTAGGATCTGATGCCGAGAGGCGTGGGGGTTCGAGTCCCTTTATCCGCACAAAAAGCGACTATCATTAGATAGTCGCTTTTTTTTTATACTCTGTAACTATGTATTTATCTTCCGCGCTTGATGACCTTTGAGGGGGTATGTACATAGCGTGTTGTTAGGCTTGTTGCACTTATTGCGGTTGCGGTTGTCGCACCGTTACTTTGTGCCGGTGGAGCCGAAGCCGCCAGCGCCGCGCTCAGTGTCGTCGAGAACCTCGACGCTATCCCACTCAACCTTCTCGTAGCGTGCCACGACCATCTGGGCGATACGCTCCCCGGGATTGATCACGAAATCCTCATTCGACAAGTTTACAAGGATGACTTTTATCTCGCCACGGTAGTCCGCATCGATAGTTCCTGGGGTGTTGAGTACCGTGATGCCGTGCTTGGCTGCGAGGCCGCTACGAGGGCGGATCTGTGCCTCTGTGCCCTCGGGGAGAGCGATATAGAGGCCCGTTGGGATCATAGCGCGCTGCAGGGGCTGCAACGTGATAGGCTCCTCGATATTTGCCTTTATGTCCATACCCGCTGAGCGTTCGGTGGCGTAGAATGGGGTGTCGAAAGTCGACTTATTTACAATCTTTACCTTCATATCGTTTATATTTTTGTTTACTCTTACAAAGATAGTGTTTTTTACGGGGAAAACAAAAGAGGTCGACTATTGCAGCCGACCTCTTCATATAAATATGTATGAGGATTTACTCCTCAGCAATCTCCTCAGCAGGGGTGAACTGGAAAGGTATAGCCTCATCCAAAGCCTTAACCTCCTCCTCGGTAAGCTCTGCTACAGGCTTGCCAAACATCTTCTCGGCAATCGAGTTACGATACATATCGAAGCCTGCCTGAACCTCCTCCATAAGGCTCTCGCGTGTAGCCTCAGGAAGTTTCTCGGCAGAGATGAAGCCTGCAGCGTCGATCTTCTCGCCGTCAACAAGCTCTACGGTTGCGTGGTTTGTGAGCAACATACCCTCGATAACGCGTGCCAAAGAGCCCTCGGTCTCTGGGGTGTCGCCAGCCTCGTCTGTAAACACGCGGTCACCAACCTTAACCTGATTCTCGCTGACGAACTCGATGATTACTGGAGCGTTGCTAACAGTGCTATAGCGGTCTGCGCCACCCTCAAATGTCGCAGGTGTGCCAAATGCCAATGTGTAGAGTACGAAGATCCAGTGAGCTGAGATACCTGCCACCAAGCCACCTACGGTGTGAGCGAGGATAGCCTTAGAGGTGAGCTTGCGGTAGCCAAGAGCGTCGAGCATAGCGGTGTGAGTAGAGAGGTAGCCGCTCCAACACATACCGATAGCGGTGAAGACTGCAATAGCGTTACCATTAACGATCTGCTGTGCAGCGAACTCTGGCACAAGGCTCAACGCAGCACCTACAGCACCCAACGATGTGATAGGGAATGCCATAAGCGCAGGGTGCTCGAAGCCGAATAACCACTCGAAGATGAAGTTAATTTTGCCGAATACGAGTGGCAAGAACTCGATACCCTCGTATGCCGCACCATCGTAAGTGCCGTTGCTACCAGCACCAAAGGTGAGAAGCATAACGAATGTAGAGATGATAAGCACGCCAGGGATAATTGACAAACCTACGTCAACACCAGTCTTACCACCGTCGAGCAACGAGTTGAGGATGCGTGTAAACATAGATGTCTCCTTAACCTCGTCGTCAGCCTTCATATCCTTCTCGTCGAGAACTGCTGCGAACTCATCCTTGTACTCAGGGTGTGCCTTGATAACGAAACGCTGCATAAGGCGTGTAGAGCAGATACAGCCGATGAAAGCGCCGATCAAACCGATGAATGGCTCAATGAAGTAGCCCTGAGAGATCATAAACACGATAACGAGGAGTCCCATACCGAATGCAGTGCCGAAGTTAGTGAGCGAGATAAGCTGGAACTTCTTGAAGTATGAGCTGAAACGCTTGTCCTTAGCGAGCGAGATAATCGCAGGGTTGTCCGAGAGGAATGTCATTACAGCACCGAGAGATGCCACACCTGGGAGGTTGAAAAGTGGCTTCATCATAGGGCGCAAAATGCGCTCGAGGAGGTTAACAACGCCAAACTCTACGAAGATAGCACCCAAAGCACCTGTGATAACACAGATAGCCATAAGGTAGAATACGGTGTTGAGCAACAAGTCGTGCGCAGTCTTCATAATTGTGTTGAGCATATTTGGGAGACCCATAACTGAGCCGATGCCACCAAAGATAGCTACAACGATAACGAGGCAGAAGATACCAGCAAGGTACTTCTTAATGTCTTTCTCTTTGTTCTCCATATTTCTTTAGTTTTTAGATAGTTGCGAAATTATTAACGCTTAGACTGAATCTTCTCTACGAGCGATGTGATACCCTGCAAAACGTCGATCTTCCACGTAAGACCGAATGTGAGGAATGAGCCTGTGTTGAGTGCCGTGCCATAAGGGTTGGTGTTGTTACCAATGTTGTAGGCGTATGCAGCGTGAAGGCGGATGTCACGGTTGCCCTTAGCGCCGAGTGGGTAGTACTCCACACCACCACCTACACGGGTCATCTCCGTACCTGGGAAGAGGAACAAACCAGCAGGATACTCCTTACCTACCTTATCGTATGTAACCTTCGCGAAGATATTTACACGCTTTGCGATGAGGTAATCTACCTCGCCCATGATAGAGAAGTTCTCGAACAAAAGCTCCTTGGCACTAACGCCGCGGTTCATCAAGTCGAGCTGAATTGTAGCATCGCCAAACTTAAACTGGTTACCAAGCACTACGTATACATCGAACTTACCACGCTCATACTCCGAGAAGTTCAACGAGTGAAGTGCTGTGTAGAAGCCGTGTGACCCCATCCAATAGAGGTTGTAAGCATAGAGGTCACCAAGTTTTACAGGATCCCCATCAGGATTCTCCGCGTAGTTCATAGCCATTTTGTCGTATGGACTCTGGCACACCTGGAAGGTGATGGTGTCGTCACCCTTGTTTGTTGTAAATGCCACCGAAGCACCTAGCTGGAAGCAGTTTACATTGTTCCAGTACTCCGAGCAGTAGTATACATCGATAGGGGCGCGGTCATACTCCCAACCACCAATCATCACCACCTGCTTACCTGCCGAGATAGCC
>JAGBVG010000055.1 GCA_017630455.1 Alistipes sp.
ACGTTCAAACTATACAGAAAGTAAATGCAATCGAGAACACGCCCTTCAACTATGGAGGCCGTGTTTGTTGATATAGAATGTATTGTTATTTGATAACTGAAAAATAAGATACGGAATATGAAGAAGATTCTTGTGTTAGTGGCTTTTGCCATATCTTTGGGTTGTGTGGCTCAGACGAACATAACGGAAGTTTGGGTTTCGCCCTCAGGTACAGATGTCTCAAATGTGACAGGTAGTAAAGAAACTCCCTTTGCTACATTAGAGCAAGCCCTGCTGTATGTGCGTCAGTTGCGTCAGCAGAAGTCTCCAGAAGAATTAGGAGAGGTACATATCGTTTTACGCGGAGGGGTATACAAATTGGGTCACACACTATGCCTTGAAGCGACCGATGCTGGAACTCTCCTGTCGCCTACCATCATTGAAGCGGCACAGGGCGAGTCGCCTGTGTTGAGCGGCGGTGTAGACGTTGGTGGATGGCAGAATGCAGGCGACGTTACTGGTCTTCCTGAAGTAGCGCAGGGTCATGTGTGGCAGGTGCCTACTCCTGTGGTAGACGGCAAGCCTGTTGAGTTCCGTCAGATGTGGGTCAATGGTGTCAAGATGCGTCGTGCCAGCACATTCGACGACATGTCCATGCCACAAATAATCTCCGTTGACAAGAATGCAAAGACACTTACCGTCCCTCGCCCTCTTATGGACCTGAGCAAGGCCAAACATCTGGAACTGAATATCCCACAGGACTGGGTAGTGAACGTAATGAGAGTCACTGGCATCAAACATAAAGACGACTTCAGCAGTGTGCTGTCGTTTGAATCGAAGGAGGCAGACATTGAGTTTAAGCGTCCTTATCCAATTCTGCGTGCTGATTACGGCAGTCATTCCAATCACCGTTTCTTCTTCTCGAATGCGATTGAATTGCTAAACCGTCCGCAGGAGTGGTATAATGACAAGGATGGCAGTACGCTCTACTATTGGCCCCGTAATGGTGAGACACATGATGGTGTCGAGGCCGTAGTCCCTCGTCTTGAAACTCTTGTGAACATTAGCGGTAGCTTGGACAACTTAGTGTCTGATATCCACTTCCGTGGTATCACTTTTGAGCACACGACATGGATGAGACCGTCTACTGATGGTCACGTGGAACTGCAGGCGGGTCAGTATCTCTTTGACGCATGGTCGGAGAATACCGCCACGGCCAACAATGTGGCTTGGGTGGGACGCCCTGCAGCAGGCGTGAGTGTTCAGTATGCTCGAAACGTGTCGTTTGAAGGGTGTCATTTCCGCCACATGGGTTCTACCGCTCTTGATTTCGTTAGTGGCACTCGCAACATGACGGTAAACGGATGTGTCTTCTCTGATATTGCTGGTTCTGGCGTCTCTGGAGGCTTTTTCGGCGATGAGACCTTTGAGGTTCATCAGGCATACAATCCTGAAGATATGCGTGTGGTTTGCGACAGCATCTACGTAACGAATAACTACATGGTTCAGGTTGCCAATGAGGATTGGGGATGTGTTGGCGTAGGCATCGGGTATGCTTCAAATGTGAATATCCTGCATAATGAAATCGTCGGTGCGCCCTACTCAGCCATCAGTGTGGGCTGGGGATGGATAAGTACCAAGAACATCATGCACGACAATCACATCAATTATAATCATATCAACGGATTCGCGGTTCATCTTCGCGACTGCGGAGCTATTTATACTCTTTCGCCACAGCCTAATTCATCTATAATTGGCAACTGCATAGAGAAACCTGGCGATCCTGAGCACTGCCCTCTCATGTGGGACATGAAGACAGCCCAATTTGATATCTATACAGACGAGGGAACAGATTATTACAAGGTAACTGACAACTGGTGCCTGGGTAATTTCTCGATGAACAAGAACGGTAGTCATAATACTTGGACAAACAACGGCATGAACGTAAGTGACGCAATCCGGGAAAAGGCAGGTTTGGAAGAGGCATATAAGGAGATTGCCCATAAGGTCGCAGTAGCGACTTATGCTCCTGTCGACTCTATCGGAGACAGAGTTAATGCCAATCGAGACCAGATAGACTACATCTCGCAGAATGATGGATTTAAACTTGGCGATGCTGTGGCTGTCGACTTGAACAATGATAACCTTTGCGATATCGTATACAGTGGCGGTGAAGGCAACCAGACTCGAGTGGGTGGGGTACGCATCAATACTGGTAACTATGGCTTTGTAGCTACACAGGCTATCACCAATGCAAATATGTGTAGTCTTGCAGCTGGCGATCTCAATGGCGACGGACATATTGATGTTGTACAAGCAGGATTTGACTTCTGGGATGCATACAATGCTGTACTTATGAATGATGGTAGCGGTAGACTTATTGCAGAGGCTTTGTCGGATGGCGCGTCTATTGCTCCAGCATGTGGTATTGCTGATATCAACAACGATGCGCTCCCTGACTATTTCTTTGTCGGGAATGGCTCGCGCAATGCGTTCTATATGCAGAAGGCTTCTCGTGATGGGTATGATAAGAAGACCAAGCTCACGCTGCCTGGTGGGTTCAATGAACCGAACATCATGTATGCCGACTTCGATAATAGTCAGAGCGTGGACATCTGTCTGCTTTCCGACAAGAGCGGTGGTGTATATACCCGTATTCACTATAACGAAGGGACTGGTGTGTTCACAGAGAAGAGTGTAGGCTTCAAGGAAAAGGGCACTCGTGGAGGTATGGCTTATGCTGATGTCAACGGTGACGGATGGCTGGATGTAGCTATTGGTGGTGAACTTGTAGGCGAAATCTGGTCAACGACAGCCGCAGAGGGCGGTAAGACCGTATCGCTTTATCTGAACAAAGGTGATGGTACTTTTACCCTGGCACAGGAATTCAGCGAATATATGCAGGACAATGTGTCGCATCCGATACGTTTCTGTGATTGGAATAATGACGGACATTCCGATCTGATATTAGCAGGTTGGAACATGTCGCAAGGCAACATCGCACAGGTCGATGTGTACCTCAATGACGGAGCTGGTAAGTTTACCAAGAGCAATGTTGATCTGCCTGGAGTTAGCGAGTCGTCGCTTGAGTTGGCTGACTTTACAGGCGAGGGGCGTAATGACATCCTCATCAGTGGAAATGCCAATGGTGCATTGGGCTTTCACGGCTACAATGTAGACCGTCGATTGGCTGTGCTCTGCAAGAATAAGACAGAACGTGTGAACACCTCTCCGCTTCCTCCTACAGAACTCTCTGCCGAGGTTGATGGCAATAGCGTGGTACTGAATTGGAACAGCGGTTCCGATGCGGAAACACCCGTGAAGAGTCTCTCATACAATTATTATCTGCGCAATCTTGACACAGGACAGTACCTTATGTTCCCTAATTCGGACATCGCAACAGGTGTGCGCCGCGTCACCTCTATGGGCAATGCGTGGCTCAATCTCGGATGGACTCTCAACTGCCTGCCTCGAGGCAACTATGCTTGGAGTGTTCAGTCGGTAGATGCCGGTTATGCCGGTTCGGCTTTTGCTGCTGAGCAGACATTCACTATAACAGATGAGTTGACGGAAGAGGAAGAAGAGGTGGAGACGTCTGTGGATAAGAAGTTACTCGAAGCCGGATGGACATTGGTGGAAACCTTCAGCGGTGTAGACTGCGCTGACAACTACTTCGCCTTCCTTGATGCCGAGACAGGTATGACAGTTATAGCACAGAATGCTGTAGGTGACAAGAACTGGGGCAATACTTATGCCATGTATTATGCCAATGGAGTAGACCCTAATACAAACATCTCTGGCGTGTTCGGCTTAGATGCCTTCGATGTCACGAGTGATATGAA
Source organism: Alistipes sp. (assembly GCA_017630455.1). GTDB lineage: Bacteria > Bacteroidota > Bacteroidia > Bacteroidales > Rikenellaceae > Alistipes. The sequence goes on from JAGBVG010000055.1 coordinate 3,822, forward strand.
GGTTATCATTACACCGCTTTCGGACCCCAACCGACATTTCCGCACAGAGGGATGGAATCATACCCTGTGGCAAACTTATTCCGATGTTCACAAGGAGGGCGATTCTTATGGCGTGGATGGAAACCGCAATATTGCTATGGTCTATCCGGAACTTTTCAGGGATAGAGGTTGGGCTCTGAAGAATAAAACGACAAATGCCTACCTCGGGCCATGGGTGAGCGGCGCTTTTGAGGATGGAGCAGAGTTCGCTGCTGACAAGCGTGATGCCAATGTTACATATTTTGATATTTATACCATTCCACGTGTCCAATATCTTCAGCAACTTAATGATTGGTCGTCTGCGACTTATGACAACCCTCTTGAAATAATCCAACTTATTACAAATCCGAGTTTCGGTCGTTACGATGAGAGCCGCCACCCCATAGGCTGGATTGTAGAGGGAGAAGGTATGGTGGAACAACAAGGCTATCTTCCCGGATGCGAGTACTATGCTTATATGAATAATTGGCAGAATAGTGGCAAACTGAGCAATCGCTCAGTCAGTCAGACCGTGAAGAATCTACCCAAAGGCAAGTATCGTCTTACTGTCTACAGCTTGTGTCCTGCTGAAGGAGCATTCCTCTTTGCAAACGACCAGAACGTTGATCTGAAGCACGAAGGCAATGCCGACGTGTCCCTTGATTTCGTTATGCCGGAGGATGGCGATGCGGTAATCGGTGTCCGTCTGCAGAATTATCAGAGCAACAATTTCAAGTTCGACAATATCAGGCTTTATTACGTGGGTCCTTGCGATGACGAGGAGGTCAGTGTTGATAATGTTGTACGGAGTCCCAAGACCGATAACGCTATATACGACTTGCAAGGACGGAAGCAGCAAGACAAACGTCGCGGTATAAACATTGTCGATGGCACAAAAGTTCTTGTAAGATGACGCGTGCAGCTTGATGCATGACGGGGAATCTGCATGAAGAACCCTTATCCCATGGGCGCTCACCCATGCGATAAGGGTTCTTTATTCAGTTGTGTGTCGCTTATGTCAAAGAAGGGACTTATGCCGCGTATTACCTATCGGACAACCACTTTCGAAACGTTGTTGCCGTTGCGCAGTATGTAGATGCCGCGGCTGAGGCCTTCGGCCGCGTCTTGCAGGACATTGGCCTTCAGCAGCACTCCGTCTATGGAGTATATGTCCACTGACGGCTCCGTTGCTTCAAGTACTGAGGTGGCGGTGGCGGGGTCGCCTCCAAGGTACTCTAAACGGAAGTTGTCGAAGCAGCACCAACTGTCGTACTTTGATGTTGAGGTGATCAGTCCTATGCGTAGTGATTTGTTGGTGATATCAACCTTGAGCGTATTCCAGTATGCATCGTCCTCAAAGCATACCGACGCGGCATACATGCTATTGGCATAGCCATTCTTGAGGTCGAGTGTGCCGAAGCTTGCGGCATCGCTGTTCAATGGGTAGCAGTAGAGTGACTTGAGGTCTTGTGACTTGGTTCCCGCGCGCAGCTTGGCGGGTATGGTCTCCTTGCCACTGTTATAGGCACTGCCACCATCGTTTTCTCCCGTGCGGTAGAGTGCC
>JAGBVG010000056.1 GCA_017630455.1 Alistipes sp.
CACAAGATTAGATTTCCCTTGAGGGTCGTTGTAGACTACGACGTTGATAGGCTACAGGTGTAAAGATGGTGACATCAAAGCCGAGTAGTACTAATTGCCCGAGACTTTTGCGATTTGGTAAAGATACTGATGTGTTTTTCGCATCTATGATTTGTTTTGTTTGTCTGTATGTTTTATAATAGTCAGCAATGACATTGAAAGGCATTCAGGTGGTTATAGTGTCGGGGTTCCACCTCTTCCCATTCCGAACAGAGAAGTTAAGCCCGACCGCGCCGATGGTACTGCGTTTGTGGGAGAGTAGGTAGCCGCCGTTTTCAGGAGAGAGGAGTTGTCCAACAGGATGACTCCTCTCTTTGTTTTTTGTTTGTATAGTGTTTATTGGCTGTTGGCTATTGGCTATTGGCTCACAGCTCATAGCTCACTGCTCTTGGCTCTTAGCTTTTGGCTGTTGGCTATTAGCTGTTGGCTGTTAGCTGTTCTCACTGCTCACTACTCTTGGCTCTAGAAAAGACGAAAACGAAGACTGGTAATCGGTAATCGGTAAACGGTAATCTGTAATCGGTAATCTGTAAATGTTAACCATCGTTGGCTCACAGCTCACAGCTCATAGCTCTTAGTCTTGCCTGTAAATTCTATTCCGTAGGCTTTCCCCCTTCCCCTCAGACATAAAGTAAAGATGTGGAGAGGAGTGGGCTTTCCTGCTTGTCTTACGATGATTTATTTTGGGAACAATATAGCAGTTTACCTTCACCCCCTCCCCATTTGGGTACTCCCCCTGCCCGGGGGAGAGTGCTGACGACGATGTCGAATGTAAACGTTCGGTGAAACCGACTTGCACTGTCCCTCTTCGAGGGGGACGAGCACGAAGTGCGGAGGGGGTGGAATTAATAACACAATGGGTAAACATCTATATTATTGCCTTTATTTTTTCAGCTCATTTTACTGTGAGGTGGTGGATAGATGTTATATGTTATATGACCCCTGTGGTGGTTATATGTATTGTGTGGTGATGATATATACCTGTGTGGTGTCTGTAGTGATCATATATCCTTGTGTGAATATATATTTAATGCCGTGTGAATATTGCTGGATGGGTAAAAAGAATTTAGGAGATAAACACTTGTTTATCTCCTAAATGTTTGCGTGTGTAGTGGAGCGACTATGCGCCACTAACAGCTTGTGATTAGTCGAGCTTGCGTGAGCCGTCGCCGATAACTACATCGTATACGAGGGGAGCGTGACCGAACTTAGCGGTGAACTTCTCCTTGGCAGCCTCTGTGAATGAAGCGTACAACTCGTCCTTAACGAGGTTGATGGTGCAACCACCGAAGCCACCACCCATCACGCGACAACCGGTAACGCCGCACTCCTTAGCGAGCTCAGCGAGGAAGTCGAGCTCTACGCAGCTTACTTCGTAGTCCTTGCTCATGCCCCAGTGGGTCTCGTACATCTTAGCACCTACGGTCTCGTAGTCGCCCTTCTCGAGTGCATCACACACAGCGAGTACGCGGTCCTTCTCACCGAGAACGTACTTTGCACGACGGTAGTCTACTTCAGGAACGAGAGCCTTAGCCTCTTCGAGCATCTCCCATGTAACGTCGCGGAGAGTCTCGATGCCGGGATAGTTGGGTTTGAGAACCTCTACTACGTGTTCGCAAGAGCGACGACGCTGGTTGTACTCGTCACCGAGCTTGTGCTTCACGTTGGTGTTTACCAATACGAG
>JAGBVG010000057.1 GCA_017630455.1 Alistipes sp.
CGCCTCAGACCGAAGCGCTGAATAAGTTGATTAAGAATGTTGTAGATTATCTTGATGATAAGGGGTATATATCGTTTATGCTACACAGCATAATAGACTAAATCGCCTATTTCGTAAGGCGGTATACCTCCTCGATTTTGTTGCACATAGCACTCCACGAGAAGCGTTTGCGCTCCTCTTTCATCGCCTCCGAGAAACGTGCGATAGTATTCCCCTCATATATCTTCGTGATAGCATTGTAGACACCATCTACCGTTGGCTCGCAGACATAACCCACCTCGCCATCGGGGACAATCTCTGCAAGACCCCCGACATTCGTGACGATAACTGGCGTGCAGAAGTTATAGCATATCTGTGTCACGCCACTCTGAGTTGCAGTCTTATATGGCAGCACCACGCACTCCGCAGCCGAGAAGTAGTATTTTACATCATCATCCTTTACGAAGAAGTCGTGAAGCACGATGTCATCCTCGATGCCGAGGTCGCGGATTAGTTGGATATATTTCTCGCGTGAGGCGTAGAACTCTCCGGCAATGAGTAACTTATGTCCATCGCGGTGGAACTTCTGCCACGCCTTGAGTAGCGTATCCAAGCCCTTATAGTCGCGGATAAGGCCGAAGAATAGGGTATAGCGCACCGCAGGGTCAAGCCCCAATTTTTTGCAAGCCTCCTCGCGGTCTACACGCGCTCCGAAGTTCTCGAACATAGGGTGCGGCGAGAAGAGTGCTGGTGCGGAGGTGTACTCCTTTAGCTCGCTATGCACCTGCTCCGACATATATACAAAGCCGTCCATCGAGCCGAGGAAGTAGCGGTTGAAGATGCGGTCTGTAATGTGATGCTCGTGAGGCTCCACGTTGTCAATTTGGCATATCGTCTTTGTCGTGCCATTACCTCTTGCGATGCGCGCTATAGTTCCGAAGCAGGGCGCCATAAACGGAGTCCAATACTTCATAAGTACGATGTCGGGTTGCGCCTTGCGCAACTCCCTACCCACCGAGATCCACGACAATGGGTTTACGGTCGAGACGCGGCGTGTGATACTCAAATCCGCGGGCGGTGGGGTATCTACGGTTTGGCTCTTACCGGGGAATAGAAACTCGGGATATTGGAGCGTGAAGGTTAGGATGCGCACGTCATAGCCGCGCGACTGATACTCGCGAGCCATACTCTCCATAATCGCAGCCAAGCCTCCGCGGTAGGGGTGCGCAGGGCCTACGATAGCTATCGTCAACCTCCTCTCCATCGTCGTTACTCCTTGAACTCTATCTTCGCGCGACACAACTTTTTGCCGCTATCTGACGAAATCTCAAACTGCCATACGCTGCCCTCCGATCTCCAGCCGATGGTTAATACCTCACCATATAAAGCCTCGGCTATGAAGTTGATATCAAGGCGCATACCATTGTTCTTCTCAACAAGTTCTATAGGTAGCGCGTCGAAGATAAGATCTACGTAACGTAGTGTGTTTACGTGGCGGTTGAAGTCGATATCGCTATATACCACAGGACGCGAAACACTCGCCTGAGACTCTATGTCGCGCAGGCGTGCTGGTGCTGCAATTGGCGATGGCTCGGCAACCATAGCGCTATCGTAGACATCCTTCAAAAGAGTCATATCCACAGCCTGACGTGTCTCCATATTGAGCATACACCACTGCGATACTCCCGCTGCGATGACATCCTCGCCGATGCGCATCTTGAAGTTTCGCGTCGAGGATAGGCGGTTAAACTCATTCACCCACGTATCTATCTCGATGTCGGTGTATTGGCGTGGTTGGGTGTTGATATCCACCGCCAGACGCGACAACACCCACGTGAATGAGTGGCCCTGCAACGCTGCTACGCCGAAGCCTTTGCGGTGGGCATCGGTACCTGCAACGTTGAGCATATAGCTGATGATGGATGATACCGAGGCGCGGAGTGTGAAATCCACATTCTCGGGCAGAATGGTAAATGGATATGATGATATTGAAGCCATAGCGTAGTAATTAATAGTTTAGTCGCAATATGAAATTCATATTGCATCACAAAAATAAGAAAAAAATCATAATATTTACTATCTTTGCGACGCAATGAGAATATTTCTTATAATAATTGGCAGTGTGTCGCTTGTGTTGGGGCTTTTGGGGGTCTTTATCCCCGTGCTTCCCACAACACCCTTTTTGCTGCTCTCGGCGGCGGTATGGGTCAAGGCGTCGCCACGTCTGTATGAGTGGCTACTCAACCATAAACTCTTTGGCGAGTATATTCGCAACTTCCGTGAACATAAGGCAATACCCCTCCACGCCAAGATTATCTCTGTGGTGCTGCTCTGGGCAACGATGAGTTACTGCATCTTCGTTATAGTTAACGAAAAGCTGTGGTTGCAGATTGTTTTGGCCGCGCTTGCTACGGCTGTCACGTGGCATATACTCTCATACGCAACGCTGAAGAGAGGGTAATTATTGCAATTTTCTCTCCCCCAATACATACTACGTTGCTATTTTTGTCGTTAAGCTGAAAATAAATGATTAAAATAGTAGAGAATTAAGCAAAAAATAGTATCTTTGCTTGAATAATTGTGCAAACTGTACGAAACGAAAACAATTTTTATAAACTTAATTAACTAACAGATCTATGAAAAAACTTATTTTTTCACTCGTAGCACTCTTCATTGGTGTGTCGAGTATCTGTGCGCAGATGATTGAGGAGTTGCCTTTGGATCCAGCTGTTCGTGTTGGCAAGTTGGACAACGGTATGACCTACTACATCCGCCACAATGAGAAACCTAAGGGTCAGGCAAGCTTCTATATCTACCACGATGTAGGTGCTATCCAGGAGGAGGATGACCAGCAGGGTTTGGCTCACTTCCTCGAGCATATGGCTTTCAACGGCTCTGAGAATCTTCCTGAGAAGGCTATGATCGAGCAGTTGGAGACTATCGGTGTTCAGTTCGGTTTGAACCTCAATGCCTTCACATCTTGGGACTGCACAGAGTATATGATTAAGGATTGCCCTGTAACTGAGGAGAAGAACCTCGACTTGGCACTTCTTATCCTCCACGACTGGTCACAGTTTATCTCTTTGCAGGATGAGGAGATCGACTCTGAGCGTGGTGTGATTATGGAGGAGTTGCGTACTCGCGATGGCGCAGGTCTCCGTGCTCAGAACGATATGATCAAGAACTTGTTTAAGGGTACTCTCTATGAGCACCGTAACCTTATCGGTTACCTCGATGGCTTGAAGTCTTTTGAGCGTTCATCATTGGTAAACTTCTACAAGAAGTGGTATCGTCCAGAGTATCAGGCTTTGGTTATCGTTGGTGATGTAGATGTTGACCAGGTAGAGGCTAAGATTAAGGCTCTTATGGCTGACATCCCTGCTTCACCAGCAGATGCTGCTCAGAAGGAGGTTATTATGGTGCCTGCAACCCAGGAGCCTATTATCTCTGTGTTCACCGACAAGGAGATGACTCAGTCAAGCGTTATGATGTTTGCTCGTCGTGAGGCTCTTCCAAAGGAGTTCCAGAATACATCTGTAGGTTACTCTTACAACCTCATCAATACCTTCGTTTCAGTGATGATGGGTGCTCGTTTCGACGAGATCGCACAGGCTGCCGATGCTCCATTCTTGAGCGGTGGTATGAGCGAGGGTAGCATTGGTATCTGCCCAACTTTGGAGTCTACAATGTTCTCTGCAACAGCTCACGAGGGTCGCACCGACGAGGCTTTCCGCGCTATGTACACCGAGATGGAGCGTATGCGTCGCCACGGCTTCACAGCAGGTGAGTTTGAGCGTGCTAAGCAGGAGATCTTGCGTTGGTCAGAGCGTCAGTACACTAATCGCAATGATGTTCACAACGACTCATACGCACAGCGTTACCTCGACCACTATGCTAAGGGTACTCCTATGATGGATGCTGAGACAGAGTGGCAGCTCGACCAGATGTTCATCAACCAGCTCAATGTTGACGTTATCAACCAGGCATACGCTCAGATGGTACGTCCTAACGAGAACCTTGTAATCCTTGTTCGCTCACCTAAGAAGGAGGGTGTTGCAGTTCCTACTGCTGAGGATATCAAGGCTATAATCGCTGAGGTAGAGGCATCGGAGATCGCGGCATACGAGGATAACACTGTTATCGAGCCACTTATCGACGCTAAGACTAAGCTCAAGGGCTCGAAGGTTAAGGCTACAGCTCAGAACGAGTCTCTCGGCTACACTGAGTGGACTTTGAAGAATGGTATCAAGGTTATCGTTCGCCCATCTACACTCAAGGCTGACGAGGTTACTATCTCTGCAGTATCTAAGGGTGGTCTCTCATTGCTCTCTGACGAGGAGTACTATCAGGGTGCGTTCCTCGGTATGATTATGGGTAACTCAGGTATTGGTAAGTTCTCTTCTACTGAGCTCTCAAAGCAGCTCTCTGGTAAGTCTGCTTGGGCTTCTGTAGGCACTTCTTCTTACGAGCACGCTGTAAACGCTGGTGGCTCACCAAAGGATATCGAGACTATTCTTCAGTTGATGTACTTGAACTTCACATCTCCACGTTTCGATCAGACCGACCTCGACAATATGAAGAAGATGTATATCCCATACTTCACAAATATGGAGTCTGATCCTAACTACATCTGCTCACGCGAGCTTCAGAAGACTCTCTACGGCAACAACCCACGCCGTCAGATGACTTCAGCTGCTCAGATCGAGGCTTTGAACATCCCTGCTTTGCAGAACGTTCACGCAAAGATGTTCTCATACGCTGAGGACTTCCGCTTCATCATCGCTGGTAATGTTGACCTCAATACTTTGAAGCCACTCGTAGAGAAGTATATCGGTTCACTCCCAACCTCTAAGGATGTTGAGTATGCAGTTGTTGACGATGGCGTTCGCTATGCTGGTAACGTAACTAATGAGTTCCGCACAAAGATGGAGCAGCCTAAGGTTTCTGTACGCCTCATCTACACAGGTGCTATGGAGGATAACGCTAAGAACCGTCTTATCGTTGACTTGTTGAGCCGCGCTCTCGACTCACGCTATATGGTCTCTATCCGTGAGGAGAAGGGTGGTACATACGGCGTATCTGTTCAGGGTGCTATCGACGAGTATCCTACTGAGAACTACTTTATGGCTATCGTATTCGATACCAACGACCAGTTGGCTGACGAGTTGGTTGAGATCTGCGACAAGGAGATCCGCAAGATCGCTGAGGAGGGTCCTTTGGCAGACGACGTAGCTAAGGCTAAGGAGTTCTTGCAGAAGAACTACGCTAACGTTCTCGATAACAACAGTGGCTGGGTATCAGCTATCACACGTTGGTACGAGGAGGGTTACAACTACAAGGAGGAGTACCTTGGTATCTTGGAGAGCGTAACTTTGGAGGATGTTAAGGCATTCGCTCAGAAGATGCTCGACGACAACAACCGTACTCTCGTTATGATGCGTCCAGAGGTTGAGTAACGACTCACCCTGCATATAATGATACTGCCCGATACTACGGTGTCGGGCAGTATTTTTTTTGTGGCGCGATTAATGCATTATAGCCAAAGGAACTAAAATTTTAAGTTATGAGAGAGTTTACAAAAGGGTTATTGTTGGGTGCCGCTGCGGTTGTTGGAGGCACCTACCACAGTGTTGCGTGTACGGGAATATCACTCACGGCGGCGGATGGCAGCTACGTCCAGGCGCGAACTATAGAGTGGTCGCACAGCACGCTGAGTAGCGAGTATGTCATCATACCGCGCGGTGAGGCGCTCAAATCCTATACGCCAACGGGTCTTAATGGTATTACGTGGGTGACGAAATATGGCGCGGTGGGTATGGCTGTTGTCGAGAAGGAGTTTATTGCTGAGGGTATCAACGAGAAGGGACTCTCGGCAGGATTGTTTTTCTTTCCCGATTATGGTGGTTATGTGGCGTATGATAGTGCCTATAACAGTCGCACTCTTGCCGATTTGCAGGTGGTGCAGTGGTTGCTTACGACGTGTGCTACGATAGAGGATGTAAAGCAGGCAATGAGTGAGGTCTCGGTTGTCGGAATTGAGAAGTCGTCGGTGGTGCATTGGCGCATCGGTGAGCCGTCGGGTAGACAGGTGGTTATGGAGATTGTGGGTGGCGCGGTACACTTCTACGATAACCATATAGGTGTGATTACTAATGCTCCGGGTTTCGAATGGCATCTCACGAATCTTAATAATTATGTCAACTTGCACGCTGGAAATGCCGCGGCGCATAAGCTTGGTGATGTGCAACTAACGCCCATAGGTGGTAGCTCGGCGATGCTCGGACTACCGGGTGATTTCACACCTCCTTCACGCTTCGTTCGTGCTGCCTTCTTCCGCAACACCGCGCCGCAGCGCGCTACGGGTGTGGAGACGGTGTTGGAGTGCTTCCATCTGCTCAATAACTTCGATGTGCCGATTGCCATTGAGAATCCCGATAATAAAACCCTCCCGAGTGCTACGCAGTGGACTTCGGCCATCGACCTCACAAACCGTAAGGTGTATTACAAAACGGCATACAATAGTGCCATCCGCTGCATCGATCTTCAGACGATAGATTTTGCCAAGGTAACGTATCAATCCCATCCGCTGGATATCGTGCAGCAGGAGAGTATCGAGGATGTTAGGATACATTAAATTAAAATGCGAGTAGCCGCGGCTACTCGCATTTATTGCACTTAAAGAGGTCGGTGAGGTAGGTGTCTAAGAAGAGTAGGTCGACATCATCCTGCACCACATCGTTGAGAAGTAGATGCTCCTCGCTGTAAAGTTGCAGTGTTCGCGGGTCAAGTTCACTCATAGGCAAATGGTTTATGTTTGTGATTTCAAACTATAAACGTTGCCTGTTGAGCAAATATTGCCCTTTGTGCTAACTTAATACAATATTTTTCTCCTTTATCATCCTGCGGAGGTTGATAAGGGCATAGCGCATACGTCCGAGGGCAGTGTTTATGCTCACCTCGGTCTGCTCGGCAATCTCCTGAAACGAGAGCTTGGAGTAGTAGCGCAGGCGTACCACCTCCTGCTGCTCCTCGGGAAGAAGGTCGATAAGGTTGCGGATGGTCTGCTCCATCTCCGTATGCATCATATCATCCTCTGTCGTAGGCTCCGCGAAGCGCATAGTGCCTATAACATCATATCCCGCCTCCGACTCGTTGACCTGTTTGCTCGCCTTTTCGCGGCGAAAATGGTCCAATACGCGGTTGTGTGCGATGCGTAGCACCCACGATAAGAATTTGCCAGAGTCGGTATAGCGACCCTCGTCGATAACCTTCACGGCTTTTATAAATGTCTCCTGGAAAATATCGTCGGCGATGGCATCATCCTTCACCATCATACCTATGTAGCTACGCACTCGCTTTGCGTGACGCTCTATAAGTTCAGATATAGCACTCCTATCTCCCAAAAGGTAGTTGTTAAGCAATACACAATCGCTCAATACATTCACGTTCATACTCTTCTATTTTAGTTGTTCAAGAGTAGAATTTTTCGATAGGCAGTACAGTTTTTAGTTAGTTAATATCTTAATTCGTTTGCAAGATACGAAATAATTTTTTAATCTGCAAAATTATTTTTGTCGCTTAAATTCTTTCGCCCACCCAAATATTCTTGGTGTTTCGAGGCAAAATCTGTGCCACACAGCGTACAGGAGCTGTTTTTGTGGTTCTCGATGAGCACTTGCTGCGGCGGTGAAACGACCAAAAAGGAGGGTGAATTTAGGCTACTTTTCTCTGTTATCGCCAAAGTAGGTTAGTATAGCCTCGGCACGTTTAGCTCCCACAATCTCGGTCAGTTGCTCGTGTGATGCTTTGCGCACGGCACGCACAGTCTTGAAGTGGCGCAATAGTGCCGTGAGACTCTTGTCGCCAATGCCCGGGATATGGCTTAGCTCACTGTCGATAAACGACTTGGTGCGTTTGTGGCGGTGAAAGGTGATGCCAAAGCGGTGTGCCTCATCGCGGAGGTGGCATATAACCTTCAGCGGCTCGCCAGTGCGACTGAGGTAGTATGGTGTTGGGTCGCCAGGGTAGAAGACCTCTTCCAAGCGTTTTGCGAGACCTACAATAGGCACGCGATTCTCGATGCCCAACTCCTTGAGTATGGCGTATGCGCTCGAGAGCTGTCCCTTACCTCCGTCGACAATTATGAGGTCGGGGAGCTCAGCACCCTCGGATAGTAGGCGTGAGTAGCGGCGATGGATGATCTCTCGCATCGAGGCAAAGTCGTCGGGACCCTCTACGCTCTTGATGTTGAAGTGGCGGTACTCACTCTTTGAGGGTTTGCCATTGCGGAATACCACACACGAAGCTACAGGGTTGGTACCCTGGAGGTTAGAGTTGTCGAAGCACTCTATATGTCGTGGCTGTTTGGCGAGGTGAAGCTCCTTGCGCATCGCCTCCATAAGTCGCTCGGTGTGACGCTCGGGATTCTTAATCTCCATATTTTTGAGCACCTCGGCGCGGTAGATGCGTGCACTGCGAAGTGAAAACTCCAACAAATCGGCCTTCTCTCCACGCTTGGGAGTTGTAAATGTAATGCCATCGAAGAGTAGCGCTGCCGATGGAGTTACTGGCACTATCACCTCGCGCGCGAGTGTTATGCCGAGGTTATCCACGATATGCTCTATGGCGCGAGACAGAAGCTCCTCGTCGCTATCCTCCACGCCGGGCTTCATACGCATAGTCTGCACCGCGACGATAGAGCCGTGGCGGAGACTCAGGAAGTTGCAATAGACAGTGTCGTCATCGTCGCGCAGGAGCGAGAATATGTCGCAATCTACGATTTTCGAGCTGACAATTACCGAACGAGATTGGTAGTCCGAGAGTGCCTTGAGACGATGTTTGTAGTGCTCGGCAACTTCGAATTTAAGCTCCGCGGCGGCACACATCATCTCCCTCTCGAGCCATTCGCGCACTGGACGTAGGTCGCCCTTGAGGATAGATTTCACAAGGTCCACGCTCTCGGCATACTCCTCCTCGCTCTGATGTCCCACGCAGGGGGCTTTGCAGTTGCCGAGGTGATACTGCAGGCAGACATTGTGCTTACCAGCCTTGATGGATGTTGCAGAGAGGTTTAGTTTGCAGGTGCGCAGCGGAATAACATCGCGTATGAACTCCAATATCGAGCGTTGCATCGACACCGAGCTGTATGGGCCGAAGTATTGCGAGCCGTCGCGAATCAGTTGGCGAGTGGACTCCACACGTGGAAACGGCTCGCGGCGTATCACAATCCAGGGGTAGGTCTTGTCGTCCTTAAGTAGGATGTTGTAGCGCGGTTGCAGGCTCTTAATGAGCGAATTCTCGAGAAGAAGCGCATCCTGCTCAGTGTCAACCACGATGTGGCGGATATCGACAACTTGACGTACCAAGACCTTAACCTTGGCGGAGTGCTCCTTGCTCTCCACGAAGTATGACGACACGCGGCGCTTCAAGTCCTTCGCCTTGCCGACATATATGATCTTCTCGTTTTTATCCACAAACTGATATACGCCCGGAGTGTGGGGTAGTGCAGAAACAAGATCTTTTATATGGCTCTTCAGTTCGCTCATAATCTCTCAAATGTTGCTGTCCCCGAGACTTTATATCGCTAATGGCTCAGCGTAATGGAGGCTTGCAGTTTTGATATTTGCCGTGCCGCGCGACGAATCTATCGTTATGCGCAGACGCTCAGCCTTGCACTCTGGGAAGCGTAGCAGACGTTTATAGCCGATGGTTGTGCCGCCGGTGATATAGTGCCACGCACCATTGCTGTATGCCTCCACCGAGAACTTCTCCACACGCTGACCACGTGTAATATCCTCCTGAATGAGCAGAGTGTTGAATGTCATATTGCTATCTGCTTTGAGTTCGTGACTCTCGCCCGCCTCAGCGCACCACGACGCCTCTTTGTCGGTAATGGCATTTGTCGAGAATGTCTTGGTGAGGTATGCTGAGAACTCCTTGATGCGTTCAGTGTCTATCTCGTGGATAAGTCCGCGTCTGTCGGGTGGGATATTTAGCAGCAGCACTGAGTTGCAGCCCACCGAGCGGTAGTATATATCCACAAGGTTGGCAAGCGTGCGTACTTCACCATCCTGCTCCGCGTGGTAGAACCATCCGGGACGTATAGATACATCCACCTCTGATGGATACCAATATATCTCCGAGGCCTGTGCCACCAACTCTCGGCTGCCGAGATCTGTCGATGTCTCCTCTATGCCGAGGGCCTTGTTGGCCTCCTGTTTGTGGGTGTATGACCCTGGAGCCAGTACTGTTGTGCTCCACTCTGTCTCGCGTCCGAGGCCTCCCTCGTTGCCCACCCAGCGTACATCGCAACCCATAATCGCTGTCACGGCATTTGGCTGCAGGGTGTGGATTGTTCGAAGTATCGACTCCCAGTCATACTCCTGCTTACGTCCGTTAGGACCCTCGCCGCAAGCACCATCGAGCCACACTTCGTCCACTGCTCCATAGCTGGTGAGAAGCTCGGTAAGCTGCTCGATGAAGAGCTTGTTGTAGGCTGGTGAGTCGCCATAGCACTCCGCATTACGATCCCAAGGCGATAGGTAAAAGCCAAACTTGATGTCATACTTCTCGCACGCATCGCGCAACTCACGTACTACATCACCACGACCATCGCGCCACGTTATGTTTTTAACGCTATAGTCTGTTGTCGCCGTTGGCCAGAGACAGAAGCCGTCGTGGTGCTTGGCTGTGAGGATCGCCATCTTGAAGCCGCCATCCTTCAGCGCGCGCACCCACTGCTCGCAGTCGAGTTCCGTTGGGTTGAAAAGATTGGGGTCATCGCTACCACTGCCCCATTCGCTGCCCGTGAAGGTGTTGATGCCGAAGTGGAGAAATGCTGTAAGCTCCATCTGCTGCCACGCCAACTGCTGTGGCGAGGGCACTACACGTGATGCGATGTCGATCTTCTTATCTGTTGTGGCATCGGCTGGAAACTTCGCGTATTGCTGATAATAGCTCTCGCGTGGCGCACCTGCGCACGCTGTCATTATCGTTGCAAGGAGTATCGTGAGATGTTTAAAAGTCATAGCTTAATGTTTTGCGGTGCACTAATGTGTGATCGGAACTAATAAAAAAACGGGAAAAGTTTTTCAACTTTCCCCGCTACAGTACCCAGAGCCGGGGTCGAACCGGCACAGGGGTGAACCTACTGGTGTTTGAGACCAGCGCGTCTACCGATTCCGCCATCTGGGCATCAGATATCTCTGAATTGCGGTGCAAATATACTACTTATTTCTGTATCTGCAAATTTTTTGAGGACTTTTTTTGATAAATTTATGTCAAATAATATGTCGTACGCTGTTTGTCAGATACTTACGTATTAGTCTATTTGTGGCTGCCGCACTCGTGGTGTGAGCATCCCTCGCCCGAATCTTTGATAAGACCAATGAGGTAGGCTCGGACAACCATCTCGATATTGCCACGGCAGCCACGCACAACCTTAATGTTGTGGCTCTCGAGTTTATTCTTTGCCCCCTCGCCCATATTTCCTGCGAGCATAACGCTGATGCCCATAGCCTCCATATCGGCTGCAATACCCGATTTGCAACCGCAACCCTGTGGCGACTCGAGGCGTGATGAGTTTACAATCTCGTTGTTCTCAATCTCGAAGATTGTGTAGTAGGCGCAGTGACCGAAGTGGTCGTCGATAACGCCGTCGCGTGTTGGAACTGCTATTTTCATAATAAACTATTGTGTTGTTAACTTGTGATTAGTTGTAGGTAGATACAAAGCTCGGCAAAAATCCCGACGATGGGCTGTACTTAGTCGTACTGCTCATTGTCGGGATTTTTGCTATCGGCAGTAGATGCCTGCAAATAATTACAAGTTAGGGTTAATCTTTGACCACTCCTCGATTGCAGGAACGATACCCAAAGTTACCAACTCGTCACGCATCTTGCAGAGGTGTGCGTATGAAGCGTCAAGCTTCGCAAGCTCCTCCTCAGTACCCACAGGCATCTTGTATGAGCAACCGTTCTGGTCGAGAACAGTGTCCATAGCCATCATAATGTGGTTGTACTTCTCGTTAGATACGTATGTACCTGCAGGGAAACGGAATGGCTCGCCACCCATAACCGAGCGAATCATCTCTACAGAGAGGTTAGATGGGCTCTGGAATGATGAACGACCGCGGAGCTTGATGATAGCAGCACCACCCTGTGTTACATCCTTCTTCATCTGCTCCCACTCCTCAGCTGGGAACTCCTCAGTACCGATGATGTCAGTAAGGTTGCGGCCAGCGATCTTCACTGCGCTGCCGAATACTGCCATCTGCTCGCCGTGACCACCGTATGTAGCGCAGCCCTCAATCTCTGACTGCATAACGCCAAACTTCTTAGCAAGTGCGCTCTTGAGACGTGTAGTGTCCAAACCAGCGAGTGTAGTAACCTGACCTGGCTTCAAACCAGAGTACAACAAAGTTACAAGACCAGTGAGGTCAGCAGGGTTGAAGATGATAACAACGTGCTTAACATCTGGACAGTAAGTCTTGATGTTCTTACCGAGCTGCTCAGCGATCTCGCAGTTACCCTTCAACAAATCCTCACGTGTCATACCCTCCTTACGTGGAGCACCACCAGAAGAGATGATATATTTAGCATCCTTGAATGCCTCAGCTACGTCGGTTGTAGCAGTGATGTTTACGTTGTCGAAGCCGCTCTGGCGCATCTCCTCAGCAACGCCCTCTGGTGAGAATACGTCGAAAAGGCAGATGTTGTTAGTAAGACCCATCATAAGGGCTGACTGTACCATATTTGAGCCGATCATACCAGCTGCACCTACGATAACGAGCTTGTCGTTAGTTAGAAAAGCCATAGTTTTAATCTTTTTTTAAGTTGTTTATATTTTTGATGTAATAGCTTCTTTGCAAATATCCTTGCAAAATTAACAAACATTTAAACCATTTGCAAGCAAAACCACAAAAATATTATCTATTATCGGTGTTGACCTTTTACCACTTTTTAGTATCTTTGCGAAAAATAGCAGATTATGATTCCGACAAAGTTATATTTCGGTCACGCGGCGGAGATTCTCGGCGAGGTGCTGCCTAAGGGTAGGGTGGTGGTGATTACAGATGAAAATCTCCTCAGACTCTATCCCGAGTTGGTTCGTAGCTACGACCATATAATAATAGGTATAGGCGAGGAGGTAAAGAGTCTCTCTACTGTGGCGCGTATCTATGACGAGCTTATGGCTATGGGTGCAGATCGCTCTACGTTTCTGTTGGGTATAGGTGGCGGCATAGTGACCGACATCACAGGTTTTGTGGCCTCGACATATATGCGCGGTGTGGCGTTTGGCTTTGTCTCAACCACGTTGCTCGGTCAGGTGGATGCCTCGGTTGGCGGTAAGAATGGTGTGAATTTTGACGGATATAAGAATATTGTGGGAACCATCACGCAGCCGCAGTTTGTTGTGTCGGATGTGGAGATGCTCCGAACGCTGCCCGAGAGGGAGTTGCGTGCTGGTATGGCCGAGGTTGTGAAGAGTGCTGTGGTGGGTGATAGGGAGCTGTTCGACTTCTTGGTGCGATGTGACTATTCGGATATTTGTAGCTCGGTGGAGAGTTTGCGATATATCGTTAGCCGTGCTATGGAGGTGAAGATGGCTATTGTGGAGGAGGATGAGCGCGAGTCGGGAAAGCGTCGCCTGCTGAACCTGGGACACACCATAGGTCACGCTATTGAGAAGTGCAGTAGCTGTTTGAATCACGGCGAGGCTGTGGCGGTTGGTATGTCGCTCATAGCTCGTGCTGCGTGTGGACTTGGTGTATTAAAACCATCTGATGCAGAGGTGATTGATAGCCTTTTATTGAAGTTGGGCTTTAATCTCGATACGCCTGTTTCGATGGCTGAAATTTTGGTGGCTGTGCGTGGTGATAAGAAGAGGAATGAGGAGTCTATAAATGTCGTGCTGCCTGTCGCTATTGGAGAGTGCGAGGTGCGCAAGATGAGGTTTGAAGAGTTCGAAAAATTGTTCGTATGAAAGCGTATATATTAGTTGCCGAGGGCTTCGAATGTGTGGAGACCCTCTCGCCAATAGATGTCCTGCACCGTGCGTGTGTCGAGGTTGTAAGGGTTGCCGTGGGTGGTAGTTTGGTGGTGCGTTCGTCGCATAATCTTATGTCGCTCGAGTGTGATGTGCTTGTCGAGGAGTGCGATTTTGCAGATGGCGCTGCGTTGATTCTCCCGGGTGGAAATCCTGGTTATATAAATCTTCGTGAGTCGGAGTTGGCGTTGCGCGCAGTGCGTGATTACTACGATAGTGGACGCTTGGTTGCAGCCATCTGTGGAGCGCCTACGGTGTTGGCTGCGGCAGGTGTCGCCCGAGGATGCCGCGTGACGTGCCACGCCTCTGTAGTGTCGGAGATGGATGGGTATCAGCTTGTTAGTGAGTCAGTTGTGGAGGACGAAAATCTTATTACCTCAGCTGGTGCTGGCATCTCGATAGATTTTGCACTTGCTATAGCTAATCGCCTTTGTGATAAAGAGACTATGTTTCGGGTACGACAGGGAATGATGGTGATATAACAATAAACGCGAGCCGTGGAGCTCGCGTTTATTGTTTATATTTGGTGGAGATTATTTACGAATCTCAGCACCTGTCTTCTGCTCAAGCTGAGTCTGGATGTTTGCCATAGTGCGCTCGATCTGCTTGTCGGTGAGGGTCTGGGTCTTATCCTCGAGGATGAAGCTCAAGGCGTATGACTTCTTGCCCTCTGGGAGCTTGTCACCCTCATATACGTCGAACAACGATACCGACTTGAGGAGCTTCTTCTCTGTAGCAAAGGCGATAGAACGCAACTGCGAGAATGTAACGCTCTTGTTGACCAACAACGCCAAGTCGCGCTTAACCTCTGGGAACTTCGACAACTCCTTGAACTGCACCTTCGACTTCTTGGTCATCTTAACGAGCTGGTCGAAGTCGATCTCGGCGTAGTATACATCCTGCTTAATGTCGAACTTCTTGCGAACGATAGGCGATACAACACCCATACGCAACACCTCCTTAGGACCCTGCTTAAATACGATAGCATCGGCATAGAGATCCGACTCCAACGACTCGCACTGCAAAGTGTAGAAGTCGATGCCAAAGCGCTTCAATAGCTTCTCGACCATAGCACGGAGTGTGAAGAATGATGCACCCTCGGCCTTGCTGTTCCACGAAAGCTGCGTAGCGAGACCTGTAACGGTGATACCCATACGCATTCCCTCCTCGTACTTGGCAAGGGCATTCTCCTCCTCAGCCTTTGCGGCGTCGAAGAAGTAGCAGTTACCCACCTCATACATCTTCAGGTTGCCGTTGCGACGGTTAACGTTCAACTCTACAGCCTCCAAGGCGTTGAAGAGCAGTGTCTGACGCATAACGTTTAAGTCCTGAGAGAGCGGGTTAAGGATTCTCACGCAACGCTCCACAGGGAATGTTGTGCAACCCTCGTAGTACGATGACTTGGTGAGTGAGTTTGACATAATCTCGGTGTAGCCATTTGCCGAGAGGTAGTCTGCTGCCATATTCTGCAAGCGACTCTTGTTAGGCTTTGGAGCGTAAGAGAGTGTTGAGTTTACGTGGTCTGAGATCTCGATGTTGTTGTAGCCATATACGCGGAGAACATCCTCGATAAGGTCAGCCTCGCGCTGTACGTCCACGCGGTATGGGGGCACTGCAACGCTCAATACCTCGCCATCGCGACCGCGTACCTCGACATCCAAAGCCTCGAGGATGGTCATAAATGTCTCCTCTGGGATATCCTTGCCGATGAGTTTGCGAGCACGCTCCAACGAGAACTCAAACTCGAAGTGCTGCGCTGGGGTAGGGTTGATGTCGATAATCTCCGAAGTGATGCGACCACCTGCCAACTCCTGCATAAGCATAGCCGCGCGCTTCAAGGCATATACCTGAATGTTAGGATCTACGCCGCGCTCGAAGCGGAATGATGCGTCGGTGTTGAGACCAAAACGCTTAGCAGTCTTACGAACCCATACAGGATGGAAATATGCGCTCTCGATGAATACGTTTACAGTCTCATCCGAGATACCAGAGTCCTGACCACCGTATACACCTGCGATACACATAGGACGCTCCGCAGAGCAGATCATAAGGTCGTTTGCTGTGAGTGTGCGCTCTACGCCATCCAAGGTCACGAACTTCTCGCCCTCAGAGGCAGAACGTACTACCACTTTACCTCCCTCGATCTTATCAGCGTCGAAGGCGTGGAGTGGCTGTCCCAACTCGAAGAGAACGTAGTTGGTGATATCTACAAGGTTGTTCTTAGGGTTGATACCTGCAGCACGAAGCTCATTCTGCATCCACTCTGGTGATGGGGCGATTTTGCAGTCGCTAACTGTGATACCAGCATAGCGTGGTGCAGCCTCCGCGTTTACAACCTCTACCTCTATGGTGCGTGATGTGTCGTCAACCTTGAAGCCATCAACTGATGGGAGCTTAAACTCTACGCGCTCGCCACGGCTCTTGAGATATGCCGCGATGTCGCGTGCAACACCGATGTGCGATGCAGCATCCACACGGTTAGGGGTAAGACCGATGCCAATGAGGTAGTCGTCAGCGATGTGGAGATACTCCTTAGCAGGTGTGCCTACTACTGCCTCTGCAGGAAGCTCCATAATACCCTCGTGGTTGCGGCCGATGCCAAGCTCATCCTCTGCGCAGAGCATACCGAGTGACTCCACGCCACGAATCTTGCTGCGCTTGATCTTGAACTCCTCTTCAGAGTCGATAGGGTACAATGCCGCACCTACGGTGGCGCACATAACCTTCAAGCCCTTGCGGCAGTTGGCAGCACCACAGACAATCTGGAGTGGTGCCTCCGCACCAACATCCACAGTGGTGATGTGGAGGTGGTCCGAATCTGGGTGATCCTCGCAGGTGAGAACCTCGCCTACTACAACACCCTTCAAGCCACCCTTGATAGTCTCAATCTTCTCGAACTCCTCAACCTCGAGACCGAGTTCGGTCAATATTTCGGCCATACGCTCCGCAGACAAATCAGTGTCGAGATAGCGCTTTAGCCAGTTATAAGATACGTTCATAGTATGATGTTTTTAATTATTTGTCTCTACAAATGCCTTTAATCGCACAAAGATACAAAAAAAAGTGAAAGTTGATAATCCAAACTTCCACTTTTTTACTCCTATTGTATATTTGTACTATGGTCTGCCGGGCCATCCTCCGCCACCTCCAGGCCAGTCGCCACCGCCGCCAGGACCGCTGCCTGAGTTACCAATGGTTGTTACGGTGCTTGTTGGGGTGAATGTTGTGAGAGTCGTGCCGCCGCTCCACGCGCCACCGTCGTACCATCCTTGCCAGAAGTCGTTATAGCCTGCTATCGTGCCACCCGATGAGATTGTGTATGTCACGCCGTTGCTGATCTCGGGTGTCGAGAAGCATAGGGTGGAGTTGCTCATCGCCTGTGGTAACTCAAACGCTAAGAGCGTGTTGTTCGAAGCATCCAAAACCGCTATGTTGCTACCCTGAGTCGCTGTTGCTCCACCATATACCACGGAGTATTGCTTGCTCGAGGTGGATGGCTTGCCCATCATCGTGCCACCAATGCCTATCACCGTGCCGCCGTTGATTACCAGCGAGGTACTGTTGTCTACGTCGATGCCACCTTCAGGTTCGCGCGAGCCGATGCCTATCATCAAGCCTCCGTTTATTGTCATTGTGCCGTTGGAGTCTATGCCGTCGTTGTTCGTAGCGCGGGCGTAGACCTTGCCGTCGTTCAGGACAATTGCCTTAGCGGCGTTTATAGCATCGTCGTAGGCGTTGATGATTGTCTCGCCGCCGTTGAATGTGAGTGTCATCTTACTCTCGAGACCCTCCGAACCCTCGCTTGCTCCCGTCACCGAGATGTTGATGTCTCCGCCGTTGATGGTTATGTTGCCATCTACGCGTATGCCCTTTGAAGATGAGGTTAGAGAGTTGGAGTAGCGGTATTGTCCGCCTGTGGTGGCGATGTTTATGTCGCCACCCATAACCTCAAGATTACCATCGCAGCTGATGCCCTTACCTCCTGTACCACTTGAGCTAAGACTTAGGCTGCCGCCATTGATATGGATATCTGTGTCGCTCTTGAGACACGATGCCGAAGAGGTATCCTTGTCCTCGCTGTCGTAGGTGGCGTTGCCAGATGTGCGGATGTCGAATTTTCCACCATCAACAACTATATCCATATCGCACTTTATGCCCTTGCCAGCAGTGGAGCCTACGGATGCTGTTATAGCGCCACCCTTGATGACTATGCCTGTGTTATCGTCGCTGTCGCCCTTGACGTGGATGCCATTTTTTGCACTCTCGGTGATAGCTACCGTTACGCCAGGACGCTGGTAGTAACAACCGTCGGTTACTATGGCGTGCTTATATTTTCCCGCAACGACTAACGCTCCGTAGCCGCTAAGGATAATGTTTCCCTCGGCAAAGAGAGATCCCTTTCTATCTTCGTCAACCGCACCAGGTATTGTATAGCTATCCTCACTATATGTAGTGCAGTCGGTTAGGCGGTTTGTGGTGCCATCTGTGAGGTGTATGTAGACGCGCTTCTTCGACTGAGAGTTGATTGCAGGGCCGCGCTGCGAGGTTATATCAACGCCGCTAAGTGTAAGTTTGTATTTGTTGTCGCTATAGACCTTGAGGCCACCGTCGTTGGTTACGCCCACGGCGATAATCTCCACGTTGCTCACAGCTCTAAGGTCGAGAGTTACGTATGCTCCGGTGATGTGGCTAACTACGGAGTTGTTGCTACTCTGAACAGTCGCTTTGTCGTTGTTGAATACCACCTTTACCACATTGCCAAAGGAGTTTAGTTCGTGGAAAAAGTCGTTGTTGTCTCCGACGATGTCTGAACTGCTGTCGTCAGCCCACAGACCACTCCACTTCTCAATGTCGAAGTTTGCCTCCACATCGGTGTTAGTGTCATCTTCGGAGTTGTTGTCCTCTGGATCATTCTCCTCAGGATCATTCTTCTTGGAGTTATCACCATCGGGGGTCTCCTTATCCGAAGGGTCTTCATCTTGTGATGGTGTCTCAATAACCTCCTGTGTAGTATCAATAGTTATGTCGCACGATACGACACTTACAACGAGGATGAATGAGACAATTATACCAAAAATTTTGTTAATGATGGGGTACATTTTTAATGGTATTTTATTGTTGTTTGCTCTTGAACCATTTTTTTACTCTGTGCCACCCCTCCACGCCGATGATTGCCAATCCGGTGTATTGTGTTGTCTTGGCCAGACCAAAGAGGATGACCCAGAGTGCACTTTTTGCAGTGGCGGAGATGGGTAGTGCCATCTGTGCAAAGGAGAGGATGTAGAAAGGTATGCACAACGATAAGACTATTACTCCTGTGCGAAATGATAGTCGGCTAAGTAAAACCTTGATATTGTTGAGTATACCTATCAAAAAACTCTTCATCTCCTACTCGTTGGTGATTCCCATAGGGATGTGTACCGCAGGGACGTTTCGCAAGTGGTCGAGGTGCGACATCTGGTCGTCGAAGAAGATATGTGGGCGCATAATCTCCAATACACGATCCTTGGAGATACCTCCCAAGAAGAAGGCCTCGTTAACCTCCACGCCCCAACTCTTGAGGGTGTTCACCACGCGCTCGTGAGCCGGAGCATTGCGAGCCGTGACGATCGAGATTTTCAACTTGCGTCGATACTCTGTATCCTGTGCCATACGTGCTATCTCGAGTTTCTGCAGATTCGAAATCTTTATAAGCAGGTCCGCCAAAGGACCGGGGTCGAGAGGCGTGCTTGTTGATGCTTCGTGTTTATGGAAAGCCTTGAGACCCTGCTCCTGATATATCTTTTCGCTATCGTCGTCCGCGATAACGCCGTCAAAGTCGAAGGCTATGCGTAGCTCGTCGTCGTAGACATCGTCCATAACCTCGCTGTCGAGAACTCGGCCTGCGGCATAGCCAGCGTCGCAAGCACGCTTAACATCGCGCTCCGAGGCTGATAGAAACAATGAGGCGTTGAAGGCTGGGAGGTATTTGTATGGCGACTCACCTGAGAAGAACGAGGCACGCGAAATATCTAAGCCATAGTGGTTTATGGTGCGGAATACGCGGAGTCCTGTCTCAGGGGAGTTGCGCGAGAGGAGCACCACCTCCACGGGCATCTCTTCGCAGAAAAGCTCATTGAAACTTAGGAGTCGCTTTACGAATGGAAATGCCACTCCCTTCTCCAGTGGAGTGTCGATATTTTGTTCCTGGTAGCGTCGATACTCCTCGAGGCCGCGCTCGGTGTAGACCTTGTCGGACTCCGAAAGGTCGAAGAGTGCAGAGGATGATACTGCCACTACGAGTTTATTCTCTATAGGGTATGCCATAAAAGTTGTTGTATTATATAATGATGCCAAAGATAGCAAAAAAATCCGATAAGCGAATGCCTATCGGATAATTTTGAGGTTGAGCTACCGAGATTCGAACTCAGAATAACAGAACCAAAATCTGCTGTGTTACCATTACACCATAGCTCAATCGTTGCTCGTAAGCGGTGCAAATATAGTGTAAAGATTTGAAACGACAAAATTTTTTGCTATTTCTGTGCCTGAAATCGAACTCTTTGCTACTTTCTTCTTCTGCTTCGGAATTGACCCGGGGTGATGCCAGTATTCTTCTTGAATACACGTGTCAGGTGGTGTGGGTATTTGAAGCCGAGGTGGTAGGCTATCTGTCCGATACTCATAGTGGTATAGTCAAGCAGTCGCTTAGCCTCGCCGACGATGAAGTTCTGTATGTAGCTGTGTGCCGATATCTTTATGGTGTTGCGTACCACGTCGCCGAGGTAGTTTGCCGAGAGCCCCATCTCCGAGGCACACGACGCCACGGTGGGTATCTTCCTGCTGATGCTCGGCGGGGTGTTGATATATCTGTCGAGAATATTGTTCAGCGAGGAGATGATGTTCTGCGCGCTGTTGATAGGTTTCTGGATCTGACGCTCGTAGAAGCGCATACAGACGTTTAGCAGTACGGCAATGCCCGATGCCAAGATTTGTGACGAGTATTTATCCTGGGCGTTATTTATCTCCTCGTTGATGCTATTCATACAGTTGTATACCATATCTCGCTCGTCGCGTGATAGGCGTATGATGTTGTCGGTCGGGTTACTGAAGAATGGGTACTCGTCGATACGATTTTGGAGAAGTGTCTCGTGCAGCAGCTCCTTGTCAAAAGCCAAAATATACCCTTCGGGGTGATGCGTTGCGCCACTTGAGTGTCTGCCGTAATATCCTGGTGCATAGAATGCTAATATGGCACGTCGTTCATCATCGGGGTTTGATGAAGCTTCGCAGTTTTCGTCCCAATAGCAAGCTATTGAGTGTATGCCGAATTGCTTAGGAATGTGATGGACAACCTCAATATTGTTAAGGTTGATGATACTCACTAAGGGATTTAATGTTGTAGTACCAAAAAAGTTGTTAACATCCTCAATACTATCAAATCTTTCGAATGAATCATCTTGTACCATACCTCGTCAACTTTATGCCAAAAATACTTATTTGAATAAAAGTGTCTGTGAAAAATATAACACATAAGTAAATTTGGTGTTTTTTTCAGTAAATTGTCTATTGTGTGGAACGCCCAATCGCTCTACTTTTGCAGCGTGAATTTTTAGCCAGTGTGTTATATCCTTACAATCGGGTTGATGAGGCTTTCATTTGGGTAATGATTGTTTGGATTATGGGGGAGCACACTGGCTTTTTTGTATCCCTAAGTCAGCTGCTAAAGCTTGCTGAGAAACTTCTCACGATTCACAATAAAACGTATGTGCTCACCCTCGCCAATGAGAGTGTCGCCATCGTATGCCATAATCTTGAATGTGAGCTTTCTACCCTCTATAGCAGTGAGTTCGGCAATCGCGCTTATCGCAGCACCTACCTTCGATGGTTTGAGGTGAGATGTAGATATCATAGAGCCTACGGTGGTGTCACCCTCGTCGAGGTGTAGGGCAACAGCAAGCATCGCGGCGTTCTCCATCAGTGCCACCATTGCTGGAGTGGCAAGCACCGCCATATCGCCCGAACCTATAAACTCTGCGGTGTTACCATCCATAACGCGCATCACACTTTGGTGTTTTAGTCCTATCTCTAACATAATAATTGTATTTGGTTATATATTACAAAGATAAAAATAAATTTTGAAAAAAATAATTTTCTGACACTAAAATCGTTATCTTTAGTAAGATATTATACGCTTATGGCAGTAAATGAATAATAATGGCGTCGGAAGCGATGAAATCTCAATGTTATTCGTATATTTGTGGTATGAAAAGTCTTAGCATCATACTCATTGTGGTATTAACCATAATCGCGGATGTTGGAGAGGTGGCAGCGCAACGTTACTTCCCCGTGCGTGGTGCGCGTAGCATTGAGTGGGGTGTCGATAGGAATGGCGATTCGGTGCTCTATGTCAGGCTTCAGGAGGTGAGGATCTATCGCCGCAAACGCGACTTTAAGGAGTATCAGCGTATGGTGCGTGCTGTGAAGAAGGTCTATCCGTTGGCTATCGAGGCGTCGAAGCGTATGGAGAATCTCGATGCGGAGCTTGCGAAGTTCGATACGCGCAAGGATAGGAAGGCTTACACCGAGGAGATTGAGAAGGCGTTGAAGGCGGAGATCTCGCCAGTGCTCTGGAAGATGACGCGCTACGAGGGAATGATTCTTCTGAAGCTTATCGACCGTGAGACTAACCATACGGTTTTCAATATTATAAAGGATTTTCGTTCGGGGTTTACGGCGGGATTCTACCAGATGCTTGCCAAGCTCTTTGGCAATAACCTAAAACTCGAGTATGACCCTGATGGCGAGGATGCGATTCTCGAGAAGATTGTAAAATACTACAACGCGGGATTGTTGTAGGTAGAGATAGCTGGGTAAATCTTTTTCTTTTCACACTTTTTTTATATCTTTGCGCGATGATTGATCGCGAAACCATAGACCGAATATATGCTGCTGCCAATATCGTAGATATTGTCGGCGACTATGTCACGCTTCGTCGCAAGGGTACAAACTACGAGGCTTGCTGCCCTTTTCATCAGGAGAAAACACCTTCGTTCAAGGTGTCGCCTCAGCGCGGTATATACAAATGCTTCGGCTGCGGAAAGACTGGAAATGCCATAAACTTCGTGATGGAGAGCGAGAGTGCTACCTATCCCGAGGCGTTGCGCATCATTGCCAAACGTTATGGCATCGAGGTGCGTGAGGAGAAGATGACCGACGAGGATATAGCGCGCAACAACACTCGTGAGAGTATGTTTGCCCTCAATGCCTGGGCGGCGGAGTACTTCCAGAGGTATATGATGTACGAGGAAGAGGGACGTAGTGTAGGTCTCTCCTATTTCTCGTCGCTGCGTGGCTTCACCGATGCCACCATCAGCCGCTTCGGTCTCGGTTTCTGCCCATCGAATGGTGCGCGATTCTCCGAGGAGGCACGTGCCGCGGGATATAAGAGTGAGTTTCTGCTCTCTACGGGTTTGAGCATAGAGCGCGAGAGCGATGGCTCGCTCAGGGATAGGTTCTACGACAGAGTGATATTCCCGATACACAACATCTCGGGACGTGTCGTGGGCTTTGGTGGCCGTACGCAGCGCACCGATAAGAAGGTTGCGAAGTATCAGAACTCTCCCGAAAGCGACATCTACAACAAGCGTCGCGAGGTGTATGGTCTTTTCTTTGCCAAGAAGGCTATAGGTCAGGAGGATAACGCCATTTTGGTGGAGGGATATGCCGATGTTATCTCTATGCACCAGGCGGGTGTGGAGAATGTGGTGGCGTCGTCGGGAACCTCTCTTACGGAGGATCAGATACGTCTTATCAGCCGCTTTACAAACAACATCACGCTTATGTTCGACGGCGATAGCGCAGGTGTCAAGGCTGCGTTGCGCGGTGTCGATCTCATCCTTAAAGAGGGTATGAACGTGCGCATTGTGCTTCTCCCCGAGGAGCACGACCCAGATACCTTTGCGCGCGCCAATAGTTCGGAGCAGCTGCGCGAGTATATCACGAAAAATGCTCAAGACTTCCTGGCGTTCAAGGCACGTTTGTTGCTTGGCGAGGCTACGAATGACCCTCTGAAACGTACCGAAGCCATTAACGATATGGTCCACTCCATCTCGCTCATATCAGATCAGATAAAGCGCTCGGAGTATGTGCGTTACTGTGCGGAGATTATGAATACCGACCAGCAGACATTGGCTGTTGCCGTGGCGCGTAAGGTGGATGGTGTAGGTGGCGACTCCGAGGCTCAGGATTTCCTGCGTCGTCAGCAGTTTAGGGAGCGTCAGCAGGCAACACCATCGTCGTTATATGTCGCGCCTCCGGTAAATGAGCAGGGTGTGCCCACTAAGGTCGAGCTCTCGGGAGGTACGACGATCGAGACTTTGGAGCGCGAGTTAGCGAAATACCTCATTAAGTACGGACATAGGAATTACCACGTGCTTGATGGTCGCGACTTTGTGGAGTATAACGTGGCACAGTTTATTTTCGATGAGCTCGATGCTGATGAACTTCAGTTTAGTGTCGAGGTTTATCGCACCATTTTGGAGTGCTATCGCAAGGAGTGGGAGAGTCTTGGTGTAGGTGCTGAGGTGCCTATGCACATCTTTATCAACCATCACAACCCCGATGTCAGCCGTGTGAGTATCGAGTTGCTCACCTCTGATGACAACTATGTCATAAGCAAGATATGGGAGAAGAAGGATGTGCATATCGAGAGTGACGAGGAGCAGCTTGCCGAGGGTGTGCCAAAGGCTATGGTGCTCTTTAAGTGGCGAACCTTGGACAGACGTATTGCAGAGCTAAATGCGCGTCTGGCTACGGACGAGGATCTTGAGGGAGTGTTGGCGCTGCTTACGAAGTATCAGGCGGCACGTGTAGCTATTGCCAAGACTGCAGGGCGACTTATTTAAAAAAGGGTGTCCTCGGTTGCTAACGTATCACTACGCTTCGCGGTGTGCAAACAGAAAATAAACTTAAAAGATGTGTAAAACATATCAAAGATAAAAGAATTAGTTACCTTTATCCGAGAACACCCACATCATCAAGTGGCAAAAGATGTGCCGAAAATGTAGTTTTTTGAGAGAAAGGTAGTAGGAAAATAGTTATGGCAGATTTTAAGAATGTAAATATACGTAACAAGCGCGCTACGTTCGACTACGAGATTATCGAGGAGTATATCGCGGGTATCGTGCTTGTGGGAACGGAGATAAAGTCGTTGCGCTTGGGCAAGGCGTCGCTTGTTGACTCTTATTGCTACTTCGAGCGTAACGAGTTGTGGATTCGCAATGTGAACATAGCGGAGTATACGTGGGGCACGTGCAACAACCATATCCCCAAGCGCGACCGTAAGTTGCTGCTCAACCGCAAGGAGTTGAATAAGTTGCAGCGTGCGTTGCAGGATAGGGGACTTACGGTTGTGGGTTTGCGCCTCTTTATCACTGAGCGAGGCTTGGCAAAGGTGGCTATAGGTCTTGCGCGCGGTCGTAAGGCTTACGATAAGCGCGAGTATATCAAGGAGAATGATGCTAAGCGCGAGATGGACAAGGCAATGAAGAGTTTTAAATAGAAGATTATGGCACTTATATTATCTATAGAGACAGGTACGGATATTTGCTCGGTGGCATTGGCTAACGATGGCGAACTTATGGCACTCAGGGAGAGCGACGAGGGTCGTGACCACGCCAAGAAGGTTGCGGTGTTTGTCGATGAGTTGCTCAAGGAGACAGGTGTGCAACCTGACGACCTCGATGCTATTGCTGTGGGTAAAGGTCCTGGCTCATACACAGGTTTGCGCATCGGTGTGTCGTTTGCCAAGGGTATGTGTTATGCACTGAATATTCCTCTTATCGCCATCGGCTCGCTGGATGCTCTCACGGAGGTGGCGCGTGAGGATTATGACGCAGGTATTCTCGATATTGAGGATGAGGAGTGGGCCAAGGCGCGTCTCTGTCCTATGGTCGATGCACGCCGTATGGAGGTCTATGCCCAGGTCTTTGATAATCGCGGCGTGGCACTCTCGGATGTAGCTGCTGAGGTTGTCGAGGAGGGTAGTTTCAAGAGGTGGCGCGAGGATGGGCGCTTGGTAATTTTTGGTAGTGGCGCAGCAAAGTGCTCGGAGGTGCTCGGCGATGCACTTCTTGTTACTGTAGCACCATCGGCACGTGGCATTGTGCGTCTTGCTGAGGAGGCGTTTAACAATGGTAAGTTCGAGGATTTGGCATACTTTGAGCCATTTTATCTTAAGGATTTCATCGTTATCCCTTCTAAGAAAAAATTGTTATAAGGTTTTGCCTATACAAGCGACAACTTTGAACATTTGCGGGATATGAAAAATCCTCTTGGTTTAGGCCAAGAGGATTTTTGCTTGCTTGCGGGCAGCATCAGTAATGGAGCTGCCCGATATCATTGTTGCGATTTCGTCCACGCGCTCCGCTTGTGTCAGGCGGCGGATATTTGAGCGACCATCAGCCTTATATACCACAAAGTGCGCGCCACGCTTTGCTGCCACCTGCGGTAGGTGGGTGATGTCGATAATCTGCATCGACTGCGAGAGATTGGCGATGATATCACCCATAGCGTCGGCAATACGTCCCGAAACTCCGGTGTCTATCTCGTCGAAGATCACCGTCGGAAGCATCTTCTTCTCGGCGAGTATGGCCTTTATAACCAGCATTATACGCGACATCTCACCACCCGATGCTATGCGCTCCACGGCTCCAGGCTTGGCAGTTCTGTTCGACGAGAATAGGAACGTAACGCTATCAGTGCCCGTTGCTGTAAACTGCTCCGTAGGCTCTATGCGCACCACAAACTGCGCATCCTCCATACCGAGGAGCTGCAGCATTCGGACCATACGCTGCTCAAATGCCGATGACACCTCGCAGCGTCTGTCGTGAAGTTGTTGTGCCACGCCACGACACTCTGTCTCCGCCTCGGCAATACGTGTCTCCAGAGCCTTCAGCTCCGTATCGCTGTTGTCAATGGTTGCCAGGCGCGCCTCAAACTCGGCATACTTCGCAAGGAGATCGTCATACGACTCCGCGCGATGCTTCATCTCTAGTGAGTAGATGGTGTTGAGTCTGTCGCTGAGTTGCTGCAGACGCTCAGGCTCGGCATCTATACGCTCCACCTCGTCGGCGGCGTATGCGCTTATATCTTTCAACTCCGCAACTACCGATCTTAGACGCTCGGCAAGGGCTGCCCCCGCGGCGTATTTATCGCCTAAACTCTCCAAGTCACGACCTGAGCGCGACAGGAGAAGTATTGCTCCCATCTCCTCATCATCCAGTGAGTTACGTAGTGCGGTGAGGGTTTCGTTTATGCGGTCGGCACTCTCGAGTGTTGCAAGCAGCTGCTCCACCTCGGTCTTCTCGCCGCTCTTCAACTTCGCAGCGCGAAACTCCTCTACGGTATAGCGTAGCCACTCTTCGTCCTTGCGTGCCGCCTCCATCTCGCTGAGCATCTTGCGGTGCTTGGAGCGTAGTGCGTTGACCTTTGTAAGTAGGGTAGTGTATGTTGCAAGAGTATCGCCATTTTCGGCAATGGTGTCGAGTGTCGAGATGCGGAAATCCTCGTTCGCGAGAATAAGGTTCTGATGTTGCGAGTGGATATCCACGAGATGCGCACCCAACTCCTTGAGGAGTGTTAGCTGCACAGGCATATCATCAACAAAGGAGCGGCTCTTACCCGCAGGGGTGATGACGCGGCGGATGGTGATCTCATCCGAATAGTCGAGGTCGTTATCCTCGAAGAATGCCTCGAGGTTATGACCTTTGATGTCGAACGTAGCCTCTACGACACAGTTGCGCTCGAGGTCCTTGGTTGCCTGACCCTCGTTCTTAGCACCGAGCAGCAAGCCCAACGCGCCGAGAAGAATAGACTTTCCCGCACCTGTCTCACCAGTGATGATGTTCAGGTGCTCGTCCCACTCCACGCTGAGACTCTCAATGAGTGCATAGTTTCCTATCGTAAGACTCTTTAACATAGCGATTTACAGTTTCTCAATCTTGTCAACAATCACACGTGCCACATCCACCTTCGACATCAGCGGATGCTCCTCACGACCGTTGCGGTCTATGAGCGTGACCTTATTGGTGTCGCCGCGGAAGCCAGCACCAGCATCGCGCAGAGAGTTCAACACCACGAAATCGAAGTTCTTGCGCTCCAATTTACCCTCGGCATTAGCCTCCTCGTTGTCGGTCTCGAGAGCAAAGCCAACGAGGATGCGACCACCCTTCGTTGCTCCCAACTCCTTGGCGATATCCTTGGTGCGCTTCAACTCTATGCGCATATCGTCGTCGGACTTCTTCAGTTTCTTGTCGGCAACGACGACAGGGGTGTAGTCCGCTACGGCTGCGCACATAACACCTCCGTCAGCCTCCTGCCACGCCGCTGTAGCAGCGCGATACATATCCTCTGCCGATAGCACATCCACACGCTCCACCCCCTTAGGCACTGGGAGCGTAGTGCGGCCCGAGATAAGTGTAACCTTTGCGCCACGCACCGCCAACTCCTCGGCAATGGCATAGCCCATTTTGCCCGTAGAGTGGTTAGTGATGTAGCGTACAGGGTCTATAGCCTCGATGGTAGCACCTGCAGTGACGATGTAGTGCTTACCTTCTAAAGTTTTTTTTTGTGGCTCGAGGATTCTCTTCACCTGCTCCACAATCTCCTCTGGCTCAGCCATACGACCCTTGCCCACCAAGCCGCTTGCCAACTCTCCAGCCTCGGGCTCTATGATAGCTACGCCACGCTCTGCAAGTGTGCGGATGTTGCTCTGCGTCGTAACGTGGGCATACATATCGAGATCCATAGCTGGTGCTACGGCAACCTTGGCACGTGCCGAAAGATATGTAGTAAGTAGCAGATTATCAGCTATGCCCGTAACCATCTTGGCAAGGGTATTAGCTGTTGCTGGGGCTATAAGCATAAGGTCGGCCCACTCGCCAAGCGACACGTGGGAGTTCCACTCGCCATTCTCAGGGTTGAAGAACTCCACGAGGATAGGGTGCTTGGAGAGGGTTGCCATAGTGAGAGGGGTGATGAACTGCTTAGCAAGAGGGGTCATAATAACCCTCACCTCGGCACCCTCCTTCACTAAAAGACGGCACAGCATAGCTGCCTTGTAAGCTGCTATGCTGCCTGTAATTCCGAGTATTATGTGCTTTCCGTTAAGCATATTGTTACTCTATTATGTTTTCGAAGATACTACTTCTCAGCACCGTGGCGGAAGTAAAGATCGCCATCGAGGAACTCCTCTGTTGCGATAAGCGCAGGCTTTGGCAGGCGCTCGTAGTAGCGAGAGATCTCAATCTGCTCGCGGTTCTCGAAAGTCTCCTCTACGGCGCTGTCGGTTGGAGCTGAGAAGTCTGCCAACTTACGGTTGAGCTCGGTCTTAAGCTCGGTAGCAATCTGATTTGCACGGCGTGCAATGATGTTGATGCTCTCGTAGATGTTACCTGTTGGGGTGTCGAGGTCTACCAACTTACGTGTAACGGTGTTGTTTGGAACGTTCTTCTTAATATCCATAACTATATCGTGTTAATTTCTTATTATTCATAACTTTTCGTTGCCGCACTGCTAATCCTCTATCTCGGATGTTGTGCGGTTCTTGTCTATGAAGTTTCGCGCATCCTTAGCCATTCGCTCCAACTCCTTCAGGCGTTTCGACTCGGGATACTCTGCGAGGAACGAGTAGTAGTTGTCGAGCATAGCAAGATATCGGTCGAGCTGCTTCGACTCCACGGAGTTTGACGCCAGACGGTATGCCGAAACAGTCATATAGTACATCATATCCTCGGTGTGGGGCGATGTAGGGTGCTGCTTTATAGCGTTCTTGAATGCCACGATAGCCGACTTGTAGCGACCTATCTTATAATAGGTATAGGCATTCATATAGCTCTTTTTCATCAGACGCTCCGAAAGCTCCTCGAGCATATCCTCAAACTCATCGGCATTATCGGAGTTGGGATAGCGCGACAGAAACTCGGTGATGGCGATTATGGCCTGCGACGTCACAGTCTGGTCGCGCTCGGGTGGCGGCGACATAAAGTAGTGACACAGTGCATACATACCCTCAGCCTCCTCGATAAATGCGCTGCGGCCAAACTTGCGGCGGAACTCATCGAGCTGCGTAGCTGCCACATCCCACTCGTGGGCCTTGAACTTGCAACGTGCGTTGTAGTAGGATAGCGAGTCCTCGCGTGGCGAACCCATATAGATGTGTCGGCACGCCTCGAAGAGTGTTGATGCCTGATCCCACTTACCCTTTTCGTAGAGCATAAGTGCTTGGTCGTAAGCGTATTTGGGGTCTCCAGATTTGAGCGCGGTGTTTACTACGCTACACGAAACCACCATCATCGCAGTCACTACCAATGTGAGTATGTATCCAAAAATAGGCTTCATTATCATCACTGTTTCATTCGCTTATGTGCATAAGCGCACAAAGTTACACATAATTTTTCAATTAACGAACTATCTCGGTAAATTATTGTTTGATAAATTTCGCAATTCACGCACAATCACGCATAAAAAAAGACACTCGCCGAAGCGAGTGCCTTTTGAAAAGTATTCAATCAATTTACTTAGTCAATGTAAGTAACCTTGATAGCAGCAATGTATGCACGGTGGTTCTTATCAGTACCTGTACAAGTAATCTTTACCTCGGTAGCATCACCTGTCCAAGTACGAGTTGTAGCCTCCTCGGTAAGCTCGCCGCTATCAGCAGCTACATAGTACATGTTGCTACCAAATGTAATCTCCATAGACTTGATGGTCTTACCATTTGCTGATACTGTCATATATGCACCATTCTGGTAGAGACGTACAGCCTCACCTGAAGTGTAGTATGCAGGAGCTGTAGAAGCGCCACCCTGGAAGAACTTAACTGTTACATTATCATCGATCTTAGCCTCTGTAACAGCGGCAGAGTTAGCCCAACCAAAGTCCTTCATTGTAGCCTCAGCAACCACCTCAGTGCCGCCACCTACTGATGCGCCACCCTGAGCAACAGTGATAACCTGCTTCAAAGCGCCAGCAGTAACAGTGATGTTGCCATTAATAGTATCTGTAGTAGTATTCTCAGCTGCATAGATAGTCAACTTGCCATCAGCATACTCACCAGTAAACTGTGCGTTGTCAGAAGCAACAGTGATAGCGTCAGTCAAGTTGTAAGCCTCAACATCGATAACCTGCTCACCACCAACTGATGTGAAAGTAGTAGCTGTCTTAGAGAATGTCCAGAAAGCAAGTGTACCAGGTGAAGTAAGACCCATAAAGCGAGCCGAACCAGCCTGTGCTGAACCATTATACTCATCACGCTTTGCGCTGATCACGATATCATCACCAAGCTTTGCGCCTGAAGCAGCCCAATACTTGCTTGTAACACCATCCTCGCTGTAAAGACCATAAACATAGATAGTGCCAGTCTCGTCAGTAAGATCGAAGTTGCCGTAAGAAGTGTTAGCAACACGAGTAATAGTACCCTTCAATGTGTAGAATGTAGTGTCATCGATCTCAGCAGCCAAGAACTCAGCTACGGTTGTGTAAGTAGGACCTACAACTGGAGCAGCCTCGGTAGAAACAGTTACAACAGCAGCCTCTGAAACTGCGAACTTCTCCTCGTCAGCAGGAACTGCAACAACATTGAATGTGTACTCTGTCTCATACTCGCCAGTGAATACATATGTAGTCTCCTCAACGAATACAGGCATCTCGGTACCTACGGTGATACCATACTGTGCAGCGTTCTCAACAGCAGCCCAAGTCAAGGTAACAACGTTACCCTCAACCTTAGCATCAACCTCAGGAGTTGCAAGAGCAACAGGCTCAGTAGGCTCTACAACAGCAGGAGTGTAGGTGTCCCAAGTGCCGCCACCCTTGTCCCAAGTACCCTCCTTAACAGTATAGCGGTTCTTACCATCGGTTGGGGTCTTGAGGTCAGATGTCTGGTTCCACTTGTTGTTCCAGTTGTTGGCAGTAGTACCGGGGTTCATACGGCAGAAGATGATATCACAGCCGTAGTCGTAACCCTCAGGGAGGTTAACCTGATATATACCATCCTCAACAGCGGTCATACTTACCCACTTCTCACCTGGTGCACCATTGAAGAAGTAAGCAGCAAAACGAGCACCGCTCTCTTTCCAGTTAGCGTTAGGCTTGAGGTAAACAACCTTCTCAGTCACCTCAGGCTCCTCCTGCTTAGGCTCCTCGCCGTTTACAGTCTGCTCAGTAGCCTCAGCATAAGCCTTACCACTCTCCATTACATAGAGAGCCTTGGTAGAGATGTTGAAATAGATATCGTATGTACCGTCAGCCTCGAGACACATATCACCACCATCCTTAGTAGTTGTGATATAGTGGTTAGCCTTGATGTAGTTTACTCCACCAGCACCATACTTATCAGCCCACTCAGTTGATGGCTTGCGTACGAGGAAGCCCTCTGCAGCCTTCATCTCAACCTTCTCCAAAACAACAACATTTGCATCTGGAGTTGTGTACATAGCCTGATCAGCCCAAGAGCTAAATACACCTACAACAGCCCACTCAGAAGCCTCTGGCTCGAATGCAGGCTCCTTATCAGTAGTAACGGTGAATACTGCAGTAGCTGGTGAATAAGCGTTCTCGTCCTCAGGAAGAGCAGTAACCTGGAATGTGTACTCAGTCTCGTACTCACCAGTGAATACGTATTTAGGCTCCTCTACGACTACAGGCATCTCAGTACCAACAGTTACGCTATAGTTGTATGCGTTTTCAACAGCAGCCCAAGTAAGAGTTACAACATTACCCTCAACCTCAGCCTCAACCTTTGGAGTTGCAAGTGCAGGAGTATCAGAATCGTAGTTGAAACCATAATCTGGATCATCGAAGTCGTCGTTAACATCAATTGTGATATTTGCCTGAGTAGTAAGAAGATCACCAATAATAGTAGTAAGGTGGTTACGTTGAACTCTAACTGAAGTGCAGAAATCTATAGAGTGGATTTCACGACCACCTTTGCTCTCGTAAACATTCATCTTAAAGCTAACAGGAATATCCTCACCCTCCTTAGCCAAGAGGTAATCAGCGAAGAGAGTCTGCTTAGAAAGATCTGCATCATGGCCCTGGTTGTATGGAGTCCACTTAGCAATGTTGTAACCATACTTAAGCTCATTATTAGACATATATGTCTCGTTAAGCTTACCAGTTACAGCGTTAAATGACTTGTATACATTGTTTGTGTGATACTCGATCTCAACATAACCTGGATCTGCATAACCCCTAACCTGGTCAATATCAGTAGTGACTACGCGCAACTTACCGAATGGACGCTTAAGTATAAGGGTCTTTTGGAAATTCGCCTTAACATCATTCGCAGAAACGTTCTCCTTGATGAAGTAAGCATCACGAACCTCATTCATTGCAGTCCAAGATGCAGTACCTGTTATACAAGAAATGTTGTGCAAATCTTTAGTGTCGTAGAAAAGGTCAGCAATAGCGAGTTTGTCCTCAGCCTCTGCAGAGCCCTCTGCAACGTAATCTGCAAATACCACGAACTTGTAGTCACGGTTAGGAACAAGGCGCAACTTGAAGTTTGTTGGAGCGTACTTGTCCAAGCAGTTAACCATACGCTGGCCTACAATGTGATCATTGTCCTGAGCATCCTTAGAGTATACCTCAAGGATGTAACGAATGTCGTAGTTAGCCCAGTCAGCATCGGTCATAAAGTCGATACCACCATAAGCACTGTTACCGCCATTCTTGCCGTCGTTGTCGGCACGAGTTGCGTCAAGCTCAGGAGCCTCAAGGTTGAGAACAACGTCAACAAGGTCGGCGTTGCTAACACCTACCTCCTGATCGTTCTGGCAGGCAACAAAACATAGTGCCAAAGCCAAAATAGATAAAAGCTTTTTCATTTGTGTAGTGTTAAAAAGTTAATAATTGTTTGTTATTTGTAAGTTTTTTTTGTGTTTTTTATTCAGTTGCCATATATGCACAATATGCACAAAATGGGTTAAGGTGCTTACCTTATCCCGAAAAAATGAGTCATATTAGCTAATAGCTTGATAATTAGGCGTTTGTGCTTGAATTATCCTGCCGATTTAAATCACTACAAAAATATGAATTTTCTTTGAATCTGCCAAATATTTTGTGGCCAAAGAGTAGGGTGGGCTGCGGAAAATCAACCAATACCCCTAAATTCATTACGAATAGGATGGTATGCTGCGAAAAAAAAAGAGCCTGTCCAATGGACAAGCTCTTATATAGATGGCATCGAAATGCCTATGCTACGCTTAATTACTCAGCTACAACAGCGAACTTGATAGTAGCCTTAACCTCGCGGTGAAGCTTTGCAACAGCCTCGAACTCACCAAGAGTCTTAACAGAATCTACAGTGATGTTCTTGCGGTCTACCTCTACACCCTTCTCGAGAAGTGCAGCTGCAAGGTCAGCAGCGGTGATAGCACCAAAGATCTTCTCCTCCTCAGCCTTAGCTGTGAGAGTGAGGTGAAGGTTGTTGATAGTCTCAGCCAAAGCCTGAGCATCAGCAAGGATCTTAGCGTCCTTGTGAGCACGCTGACGAAGGTTCTCAGCAAGTACCTTCTTTGCTGAAGCTGTAGCAGCCTTAGCAAAACCCTGAGGAATCAAGTAGTTGTTGGCATAGCCAGGACGTACGTTAACGATGTCGTTTGCGTAGCCCAAGTTCTCTACGTCTTTGATAAGAATTACTTCCATAGTCTCTCCTCCTCTTTATTATTTCATATTATCGGTTACGAATGGAAGGATTGCGAGGTGACGAGCACGCTTAACTGCCTGAGCAACCTTCTTCTGGAACTTCTGAGAAGTACCGGTGAGACGGCGTGGCAAAATCTTACCCTGCTCGTTAAGGAACTTCTTCAAGAACTCACCATCCTTATAATCTACGTACTTGATACCAAGCTTCTTAAAGCGGCAGTACTTCTTCTTCTTAACATCAACTGATACTGGGTTGAGATAACGGATCTCTGATGCACCCTGCTGTGTGTTCTCTGCCATAGTTTACTCCTCCTGTGATTTGTTAGCAAGCTTTGCACGACGCTTCTGAGAGTACTCAACAGCGAACTTGTCCTGCTTGAAAGTTAAGAAACGGATTACACGCTCGTCACGACGATACTGAGTCTCGAGAGTGTTGATAAGTGAGCCCTCACCAGTGAACTCTACAAGGAAGTAGAAACCGGTAGTCTTCTTCTGAATAGGGTATGCAAGCTTCTTCAAGCCCCAGTTCTCCACATTCACAATCTGACCGCCGTTCTCGGTGATTACGCCCTGGAATTTGTCAGCAACCTCCTTTACCTGTGCGTCTGAAAGGACGGGAGTGACAATGAAAACGGTTTCGTAATTGTTCATACGTTTAAA
>JAGBVG010000058.1 GCA_017630455.1 Alistipes sp.
GGACAGACCGCCACCCTCGACGATATCGCCCTTTGGGAGCGCACCATCATTTTCATAGGTGATGGAGATCTCGTTTTCGGTTTCTCGCGCCGTGATATAGAGTGTTTTTGCATCTTCGTGGCGGACACCGTTGACGAGGCATTCCACCGCCGCCATGAGACACAGAGTGGTTTGTTTTTTATCGCTCGGAAGCTCTCCCGAAAGCTCGACCTTTACACCTGCACTACGGGCAGAGTCAAGGAAGCCGGAGAGGAGCATTTCCTCGTCGGTGAAGCTCGCCTCGTGAAGAAGCATTGCCACGTTTCTTTTCCAAATGAAGGTGGGGACTTCGGCACTCTCGGCGGTATCGAGGATGTATCTTCTCGTGACGAGGAGTGCTTGACCAAGCTCACGGTGGATGTTTGCTTTGATATCGACTCTTTCCTTGGTTCTCGTCAGCTCGTCCACCTGCTCACCGTATTCACGGAGTCTTGCATTGATGGCGGAAAGCTCGGCGATGCGAACCTTCAGCTCGGCATTGGTGTTGGAGAGATCGGTGGTGTCTGCCGCCACGAGCTGAATGATGCCGTCAAGCTCTGTGCGAGAGAATGTCCACACTCTGCCGTCCGTAAGACGGAAGGAGGGATGCTCACCCGATTCAAGTCTTTCTGCCTCGGGCAATACCTCGCCGCCCGAAAGGAGCTGCCAAAAGAGGGTTGCATCCTGCAGATCTCTGCCGACTATTTGAAAGCAGAGGTCGTACATCACGTCGTTGATGAGGATCGATCTGCCGTTTTCGTGGTAGAAGCAAAGTCCGGTCGAGAGCTTGTCGAGGCTCTCCTTGATGGATGCACGAGAGAGGTTGGTTTTTCTGAATTTCAGATCCGAGAAGAACACGAACGCCACGTAGCCAAGACTCGCGGCAAGGAGCAAAATGCAAACGATAATAGGCATTTCGCATACCGTTTTTACGATTTTGGGCAATTCTCGTGAGAATTTAGTTGTTCTCGTTTCGGTGGCGAACATCACGCAGAAGAAGGCGTTCAGCACCATAGCGACGGGCAGGAGTATCTTTGCGTGAAGCACTCTTCTTCGCTTGCTTACTCGGAGAATGGAAACGAACGCAAGGGTTGCGGCGACGAAAAGCGCGGACATAAGGATCGCACGAAGCGGAGTATTTAATCCGTAGTAGTTCATCATTTGCCGTCACCTCCCATCACAAGGTCAACGTAGATATCGTTGTCCTCGATCTCGACGGTGAGCTTGCCGTCGGCTTTCAGGTGTGTAATTGCATTTTCGGATAGATCCTCTCCCACTTCGAGCTGCAAGGAAAGTAGGAGCTTTTCACCCTGCAAGGTGAGGCGGACGAACATGGCGTTGATGCCGCCGAGCGTGGCTTCTACCACGCGCTCGTAGAGGTCGTATGCGCCGATGGCGTATGCAAGAGGAATTTCGCCCTTGCCCTTGACGGTGAGAGCGATGTCCGCACCGAGAAGCTGTAGGTTTTCGGTGGACTCACGCAGAGCGTTTTCAAGCTCGCGCAGAGTGACGTTTCCGTCCTCGCTACCGATCAGAAGAAGATTTCCGCGGCGCTTAACGTAAGAGCCGATGACAGCTGCACGGGAAAGGTTTTCTTTTACGTCCTCTCCATTTTCTGCCTTTTCGATAAGGCTTGTCAGAACGGTAAGCTGAGGCTTGACCTCACGGGCGATTTTATCGTAGAGTCTGTTTTTCTCGTCTGCCTGTGCCTGTCTTTCCTTGATAGTATTCTCGGCTTCAATTAGGTCGCCTTCCTCGGAAAGCTGCTGACGAACGTCGTCAAGCTCCTCGCGCTGACGGTTCAGCTCACGCACGTCGTCTTGCCACACCACTCTGCCTGCGGTAATGGGCGCGGAGGAAAGCACGGTGTCACCAAGGGTGACGCGGGCATCTGCCGTGGCTCTCATATTGTCCTCGGATACGGGCAAAGCACCGCCCGAGGTGTAGCGAGCCTGATAGTCGCCGTCCACGATGATAACGGGAACGGTGGTGGAGGCGAACAGCTCCTTGTGGCTCGTGTTGGTGGGAATGAGTCCTGTTTGTATCGCCGTTTCAAGGAGTGTGCCGATAATAATGCAGTCGATTACGGTGAGGTCGCCCTTGATAAGCCCTGCGGTATAGAGTACCCAAAAGGCAACGGCTGCGATGGCAACGATAAGCGGTATCGTCTGCACTCTCTTACTGCCGGGGAGTCTTGATTTGTAGATCAAGATAATGACGAATGCGAGGGTGAGAGAAATATACCAAGCCATCGAAATCCAATACAGGATGCCGTAGGTATAATTCGAATCGAAATTTTCAATGCCCTTCGGGAATGCGAACATCAGGTTATGAAGGTCGTTGGTGAAAATTCCGCAAAGAAGCAAAAACGCAGGGATGAAGAAGAGATACGACCACTTCGGCAAACGGTA
This sequence comes from Alistipes sp., assembly GCA_017630455.1. Lineage (GTDB taxonomy): Bacteria > Bacteroidota > Bacteroidia > Bacteroidales > Rikenellaceae > Alistipes. The sequence continues at coordinate 2,430 of JAGBVG010000058.1, forward strand.
ACCGTCGGGCTTTCTTATATACTGTGCCACGAAGATGCCGGTCAAGGGGATGAGCAGCATCGGTATGTAGAAGGCGTACCAAAGGTAGCGCACAAGGGTGTCGGTGTTGTTCGGGAAGAACTCCCATTTCGCCGTCTTGACTACGATCCATAAGAGCATCATAATACCGACCGACAGCACAAATGCACGAGCCTGCTTGTTGGTGATTCTCTGATAGACCGATACCGTCCAAACAAGGGCGAGTGAGAGATGTATCACACCGCGCAGATAGATAAGGAGCGTAGGTAAAATTAAGGACTCCATATCGTTTATCA
>JAGBVG010000059.1 GCA_017630455.1 Alistipes sp.
CTGCCAGTCCGCTGCCGAACGCCCCGCCCCCCGACGCCCGCCCGCTGCTGCCCGTCCCCGCCCGCGACACGCCCAACCGCACACCCGACCACACACCCAGCAGCACAGCCAACGACACAGCCAAACGCCCTGCCCATCGGCGTTTTAGTGCAGTTAACGACACAGCCAACAGCACAGACAACGACACGCACAACCGCACACCGAGCGACACACATTTTATAATAACAAATAATATTAAAAAATCTTAATGCGGGCGATGCGATGCGCGTGTGTGCATGCGTGTGCCCGTGCGCGAAAGACGTCGCCGCGGTACGCTCGGCCTAGGGCCTCGCTACCGCGCGACAACCAGCGGCGACTTCTAATTTCTCCCTGGTGTCCAGATTCCCGACTGGGCTAGTCGGTCGAAAAAAGTTGCTGAGGAGCGCAAAAAAGTTGCAAAAAGTTTTGGCTGATTCAAGAAAAATTCCTACTTTTGCATCGTCAAACCAAAATTCAATGAGTATGGAACAGAAAATCACCATCTACATCGTGCAGCTGAGATTTGCGAACGGCGGCACAGAAACAAAGTTCTCGACCAGAGACAGGCAGTATGCTGCAGGCTTCTGCGCTCGAGGCAATGAGACTTACGTAAAGTTGGGAAGTCCCAACAGGTATTTTTTCGAAGAAATGGAATTCAGCTATGCTTAATCAAAAGCCCATCAGTGCACGCATTCAACATCAAACCTTATGGGAGATGGAACTGGAGACGCAAGCAACAGGCATGAGCCGTAATCGCATTCTTAATGAAGGAGCGCGCCTCTATCTCAACCTCCTTGATACAAGGAGAGCGTACAGATCTATTCCCTATCCGGATGATCGAAAAAAGATCCTTAATGGCTTCCTCAAGTTGTGGTTCCCGGAGGCAGCTACCTGGTAGTTCTCTAAATGTATATACAAAAGCTTAGGAATTTATGAACGTAGAAGTAATTCAATTCATCGGCGTTAATGGCGCCAGGGCAACAGTCGTCACTGACGGCATTCATCATCACACCTACACCCAGGGAGGTAGGCAAAAGCATTCAAAACTATCAAAGGCCATCGCCTACCTGGAGGCAAGGCATTACAACATCATTACAGACGTATGGCAATGAAAAAGACCATCCAAGTTACCATGGAGGCCAAGGGCGTCACCATGGAGACAGACAAACAAGAATTCGCCCTGGCACTGAAGACCTGGCGACTTCGCCAGGGCTTGACACAGAGACAAGTTGCTGAGCGCTTCGGCGTCTCGAGGTATACAATCATGAGGGCTGAGCGGGCCGGCGATATCACCTGGATGATGGCCTACCGCCTTTTCGCAAAGCTGTCGGAAGAACTGAAGAAGGAGGGAGAGGTATGAAGTATCAAATACCTAGACATGGTTGTGCACGCTGCATTTGGTGGCGATATCGGCTCTCAAATGGTTGGGGACGCTGCGTCCTTCACCGAGAAAAAACCTGGTTTCAGCATGGCCCGTGCGTCGAGTATGAACTGGATGCAGAAGCCGTCGAAGAAATCGAAGCAACACTGGAGTAATGAGGTATACAACGATTATCGATATCCGGGACCTTCCTGCAATCTGGAATAATCCCAACATTGCCAGGGCGTATCTCTACCTATGCCTTTCGTCAGGATATCATGACACAGATAGGGACCTGGTACGTGTCAGCGTTAGAGGCCTGGCGGCGCTCACCGGCCTGAGCGTCGCCGCCTCCAGGCATGCTCTCCAGCAGCTGCAGAAGGCCGGCTTGATTATTCGCCAGGGCGACGCCTGGAAGGTCACCAAGTTCGTGATTACTGAAGCGCCGGCCACACGCCCCAAGACAAAACGCGAACAGCAGCTGGAGATAGAACGATTACAGAGGGCCGAAGAACAAAGGCGACGCGACACAGAAAGCGCCGAGAAAAAGCGCCTGCAGACGCAATGGACGCAAGCAATGGAAGCCGCGGCCACGCAGTTCGGCCAAGCAGCACTCAACATCACACCGGGAGGAATCAGCCTGGAACATAAGACGTTCGTCGTTATCGTGAAGGGCAAGGCCGCCGCCGCTCTCATGAACCGGCAAGACTTCCGCGAATTCGCCCGGGAGAGAATTGACAGAAATTACACGATCAGCCCAAGAAATCTATAATGAACAGCCGCGAATTTTTCTACCTAGTAGCGCAGATGCGTGAGGCCCAACGCGAGTACTTCAAGAACCGCGACCCGCTCGTTTTCAGAGCGGCCAGGAAGCTCGAAAACGAGGTCGACCATGAGATACAAAGGGTGCGCGAGATCCTGGCCGCACGAGGGCAATAAAGGCCGTTCACGACCTCTATCGTGGAAGGGCAGACTCGGAGAACAGAATCAAGGAAATCAAGTATGACTTCTCTGCTGACAAGTTCTCTTCCCAAGACTTCTGGGCTACCGAAGCCTGCGACTCGTTTATTATCATGGCATACAACTTCATCAGTCTCTTCAGACATGCCATCATCAACTCCAAGCAGAGTCATTTCCTTAAGACCATCAGGTACAAGATACTCAGTATTCCTGCATATCTCGAAAAGAGAGGAGATAAAAATGTTTTACGTCTTGTGAGAACCATGAATCAACGCCAGGCATTCCTTGGACTCTGGAGGACAACTGAAAACTTTGACATCACCCGAACTAATTGGGCCTAACGACCGATTTGGGATAAAAAGCCCGGGCAAATGAATAAACCCGGGCCCCGACGTCGCCGCACATGGCGGCGAACCGACACAACACTTTTTCAAGCCTAAGTGGCCTGGTTGAGATACAGGTCACTGGCCGAATTGAGAAGGTAGGTCTCATAAGCAAGCCCCAGCGTTGAACTGTTCAGCGCCTGTGAGCCCGACGTTGTGCGAGGCAGCAAGAACTGGGTCGAACGAAGCCAGCGGCCGCCAGTTTGACGTGAAAGAATCACCGCAGAACCGCAGACAGCGCGAGCACCATTAGCAGCGAGGTCCACGTCCTTGAGGCGGAAGCGCAAACCGGCCGGAATGTCACCTTCTACTGCAGTGATGATGATGCTGGCAAACGAACCCGAGTTCCGCTCGTTAGGCTTGTTGATGGCGCCGCCCACGATGAATGGGGACGTCATGTCGCCATCGCTGGGCTCCAAAATTACGCGAGCATAACGAAAGCCATTCATGATGTCCTTGTCATGACCGGTTGCCTGGCCGTCATGTGTAACCTGGCAGAAAGTCAGCTGGTCTCCTGGAAGCAGGCCAAGCATGCTGACGATATCTGCATAGGTGACAGCGTCGGGCAAAATCTCACCAAGATTCAAGGCAATCATAGAACGCCAACCGCCCTCAGTCTCAGGAACCAGGTCGATGGTGGGCAACGAACCCGCCGACATCATATACTGATTCAGCACGGGGGCATAGTCATTCTTGAACGAGAAATTGAAGGCAGTGCTGGCCTTGACAACTTCCTCTACTGGATAGGCCAGGACGTCAGCGACTTTGTCGCGCAGTTGACCGACGTTCACTTCCATGAACTTCCGCTGTGACAGCTGGCCCGTCTCGAAGCCCTCGAACGAGTGGTCACAAATGCCTGACATGAGAGAGTAAGCCTTGCCCACAGAAGACATGATGATGCGCTGCACCATCTGAGCTGGGCTCTGCGGATTTCGCGGGGCTCGGTTGCGAGCTCGCGTTACCTGCACGCCGTTAAGGCGTGAGAAGACGACGTCGCCGACCTTTCCGCGAGCCATCCCGAGAAAAAGATTGTCTTTAGCCATGTTATGAAGATTTAGAGTTAGACTTCGACTTGCGCGAGGCCCGGGGGGTCTTGGGCATCGGCTCCGAAGGGGCCGACGAGATGTGCGGTGTGGTGGACTGCGAGCGGTTCACCCTGGCCAGTAGGCGATAGTAAGACGAGGACTTGCCCATAAGCGATTGAGTTTGGTGGTGCGAATATACGAAAAATTTCTGCGATGCGATGCGATGCGATGCGATTTTTATGCTTTTTTAACCATGAGAGACCACCCCAGGGGCGCGGTGGCGGGCGACGGCGGGCGGTTCGCATCGGGGGGCGCGCAGGCTGGCGACGGCAGGCGGCCATCGATGGGGGGC
>JAGBVG010000006.1 GCA_017630455.1 Alistipes sp.
AAATTGTAGTACCTTTGCACTCGCAATCACAAAGCAATGGCTCCGTAGCTCAACTGAATAGAGTACTTGACTACGGATCAAGCGGTTCCAGGTTTGAATCCTGGCGGAGTCACAAAGCGGTAATCGAAAGGTTACCGCTTAATTTTTTTATATAGCCCACCCGCTACGTGGAGGGAGGGGTCAGCAGATTTACCCACATAAAATGATAATGATGCAAGGGGCTATACCCCTTGCATCATTATTATGTTCTTAGCGCGCGCCTCGCGACATTTAGCCCGATTATAACACACTCCCGAGCGTTGCTACCCTACTCCTCCAAGAGATCGGGACGCAGAGCCTTGGTGCGCGTGTAGGCCTGCTCCTCCTGCCACTTCTCTATCTCGGCGAAGTTACCCGAGAGAAGCACATCCGGCACCTTCCATCCATTAAACTCCGAAGGGCGCGTATAGACTGGCGGCGCAAGAAGATTATCCTGGAAGCAGTCTGTGAGTGCCGAGGCCTCGTCGCCAATAGCACCAGGGATGATACGCACCACCGAGTCGGCAATGACACACGCCGCAAGCTCTCCGCCCGTAAGGACATAGTCGCCGATAGAGATCTCGCGTGTGATAAGGTGCTCGCGGATGCGGTAGTCGATACCCTTGTAGTGTCCGCAGAGGATGATGATATTGTTCATCAGCGACAGGCGGTTTGCCTCGCGCTGGTTGTAGGTGATACCATCAGGCGAGGTGTAGATAATCTCGTCGTAGTCGCGCTCCGACTTCAGCTTCTCGATGCAGCGGAACACAGGCTCAATCTTCATCACCATACCCGCCTCGCCACCGAAGGGATAGTCATCCACGGTGCGACGCTTGTCATCGGTGTAGTCGCGAAGGTTGTGAACGTAAATCTCGGCGTGTCCCGACTCCTGCGCACGCTTGAGAATAGACTCATTCAGCGGCGAAGCCAACAGCTCAGGGACAACGGTAATAATATCTATGCGCATAGCCTAACCCTTGTAGTTAATCTCGTTATTCAGCACCTCGACAATAAAGGGATTGTAGAGGCTCTCGTGGCCAATGGTAGACTCCGCCTCGTGGCCTGGATAGATGGTGACATCGTCACCCAAAGGCATAATCTCCTCGAGGATAGACTTCATAATCCACGAATAGTCGCCACCTGGAAGGTCGGTGCGTCCGATGCTCTCGCGGAAGAGCGTGTCACCAGTGAAGAGAGCCTTAGCCTCCTCGTTGTAGAGCACCACGTGGCCAGGCGTATGGCCCGGAGTCTTAATCACACGCAGGTGCGTATTACCGAACTCTATCTCCGACAACGTGTCGAGGTCGACATCCACTGCTGGCACCTCGTTGCAGCTGAGGCCGTATACCACACCTCCCGATGTGCTGTCGATGAGAAACTGATCCTTTGTCGAGCAGGCGAACTTCGCACCATACCTCTCCTTGAGCCACATCACACCCTGTGTATGGTCGAAGTGTCCGTGGGTATTAACCGCCATTACAGGCCTAAGACCGCGTGACTCGATCATCTCCTCGAGGATGCGATTCTCACCATCCTTCATATTTCCTGCGTCGATGACAATAGCCTCCTTGCTATCGTCCCATACCAAATATGTATTCTCCCTGAAAGGGTTGAAAACAACTCTCTTAATCTCCATATCTCTTTGTGTTAGTTCTTAATTTCTGCTTTTAAAGTTATATGCTTCACGCCGCTGCGTGCCGTGGAGTAGACCTTAAGCACACGGTAGAACATACCCTCAGGGGCCTTGGCAGGATCCATAGTGATGGTCATCGAGCCTCGCTCCCCAGGCATCAGCTTCTCGCGGCTATGCTTCACCGTTGTGCAGCTACACGACGTGGCAACCTCCGTGACAACAAGGGGCAGATCACCCGTATTGCTATACGAAAGGTGGACAATCTGCTTATCATCCTCCTGCGACAACACGCCGAGGTCGATAACATTTGTCTGAAGCTCTATCTCTGCGCCCTCGGGCGTCGCGGCACTCACCACAAAGGGCAGCACCATCGAGAGCATTAATAGTTGAAACCATCTCATACCCACTACTGCAACTTAAAGTCGTATGTTATACGTCCACCCTGTGCCGTGCGCTGGCTCGGCTTAAACTTAGCCTTGAGGGCCGCCTCGACAGCCAAACGGCGTAACGTCTCATCCGAAGTTGTCGTACCCACGAGGTCAACCTTTGCCGAGACTACATTTCCCGCGCTGTCGATAGTCACGTAGACCACCACACGTCCCGCAGTATTGAAGCTCTTGTTAGGCTTCGGAAGTCCCTCGCGCAAGCCTCTACCCTGGAGTCCCGCATCGAGCTGATCACTACCCTGAAGGTTATAACCCTCGCCATCACCCTTACTCGTCTCCTCCTCACCCTCGGGCGCAAGACGATTACCCGCAGGCGTCTTCTCTGCATTTCCCGCTACGGGCTTGAAGAGCGCATTAGGGTTTATGGTCTGCGTCGCCTCCTGCTTACCCTGAGTCTCGACACTCTGCTCCTTAACAGACTCACGTGTATGCGCAGGAGCATAATCCGCGCGCACCGTCTGCGGCTTTGTTTCCTGCACCACCTGCTTCGGAGGCTCGAGCGGCTCCTCCTCGATGAATTGGATCTCGAGCGGCGGTTCCTGAAGCTCCAGAACGCGCACATCAATGGTCACAAGACCCAGCAGCAACGCTCCAACAGCCATAATAACGACTGTGGCGATGGCAGCATAGAGGCGCGACGTATGGTCTATAGGATCGTAGTAATTCATTATTTCTCCTTGGTGGCAAGCACCATTTTATATTTCTCCTCGCGCGTGAGGTCGATAATCTCCACAAGTATATCCACCGTAACCTTCTCGTCGCAGCGCAACGAGATGTATGGTTTCTCCTCCTGCGGCACAGCCTCATACTTGGCATAGTGACCCTTGAGTGCCGCAGCCACATCGCCGAGGTTGGTATATGCCTCGTCGCGGTTGATGATATATTTATATCCCGAGTTGCTACTCTTGTCACCCACCACCGAGAGCGCGATGACCGAAGGGTCGCCCTCCTGACTCGATGACGATGGGAGGGTGAGCTTCACGGCATTGTTGGGATTTATGAGCGTTGTTGCCAAGATGAAGAAGACCAGCAACAGGAAGATAAGGTCGGTCATCGACGACGATGAGAACGACGAATCTACTTTTGAACTTCGCTTGATTGCCATAGGAACACTACTTTTTTACTGGCTGGTTCAAGATATCCATAAACGCGATAGTCGTAGCCTCCATTCTGAAGATAAGCTTCTCGACACGTGCCACGAGGTAGTTATGGGCAAAGTAGGCAGGGATACCCACCAACAAACCACCCACGGTAGTAACCATAGCAACGTACATACCCGCCGAGAGCTGCGCCAACTCGATAGCACCCGACTGATTAGCCGACATATTGATGAAGACCTGCACCATACCTACTACCGTACCCAAGAAACCAATCATAGGCGCACCACCCGAGATAGATGCCAACCAAGGGAGTCCCGACTCAAGCTTCGCAACCTCAACGTTTGCTACATTCTCGATAGCGGTCTGGATGTCACCCATAGGGCGTCCGATGCGCTCGATACCCTTCTCAATCATACGCGCCACAGGGGAGTCGGTACGACGACATAGGTCGATAGCCGCGCCGATATTACCCTCCGAGATATAGTCACGAATGCGGTTCATAAAGTTGTTGTCGAGGCGAGTGGCCTTGCGGATGGCGATAAAACGCTCCACGAAGATGAATATCATCACCGCAGCCAAAAGTACAAGCACCCACATCATCCAGCCTCCGCTCATAAACAGATCCCAGAAGCCGATAGAGAGGTTCTCAGGAACTGCTGTGCTCTGCTCGGCCATCTCGGCCATAGTTAGCGAGTCGATAGGTGTCTTCGTAAGTTCTGCCGCTGTCTCCACAGTGGCTGTAGCAGTTAGAATGTTGATCATAGTTTGTTAATCGTTTAGTTATTAATTATTCTATATTTTTCTTATTTATCTCGTCTGTTTACTTATCTCGTCCGTCTAATCTCTTGTGTTTTATTTGCCCACCTCGTCATTTGAGGAGTATCACTGCTGGCCGCTTGTCTTTTCACTCTTTCGCTCCTGACGCTGCTTCTTGCGATAGTCGCGATACTCCTTGTGCGTGAGTACACGACCCATATTATCGCGATGCACAAAGCGGTTCTTGAAGTTCTGACCAAGCTCCTTAAACGTATTGAAACTCTCACCATAGTAGAGTCCCACGCCCGACTCCTGCATACCCTGGTTCTCGCCGTAGCGATCCACAGTCTGCGAGAAGCCCTTGAAGCGAAGCGTGCCATCGCGATCTATGAGCCACGTAATGAACGCCTCACCCACAAAATTCGAAGCCCTGCCCGTTGCCTGCAGCGACTGATCGGAGAGGTAACCACCCTCAAACTCCACAATCAGGCGGTCGTTGAACCAGCTCTTCGAGAAGCCGAAATCGACCTCATCACCCGAGAGCTCCGTGCGCGGACGGTAGCGAAGCACGATGTTGTAGTTATCACCCGAGAGCCAGTTGCTGAGCTGGTTGGAGATAAGCTCGAAACCTGTAGTTGCAGAGAGCGACGCAGCACCTACAGCCGCGGTATCCTCCGCCGTGAAGCAGTTTGCCGCAAGAAGCCAGAACATCTGCGTGGCGATAGCCTGCTGGTCGTTGAGCGTCGATTGTATCACAGCCTGGATCTCCGGCGCGACATTCGGAACCTTTACGTCGAAGGTCACCGTAGGCGACATAAGATCGTCGGTGAGCATAATATAACACTCCACAGGCACAGCACGCGAGGTGTCGATACCCTGCACCGAGGTACCCAGAAGTGGACGCAGCGACGCCTTGGTGTTATACACTGCATTGATATTTAGTATCGCACCCATAGGATCGCCATCCCAATGTATCGACGAACCTGGCTCGACGGTGAAGAGCTTATTGAGGATATTCTGCAGCGTGAAGAGGTATGTTCCCTCGGTGATCTGCACATCGCCACGCATCTCGAAGATGTTTGCCTTAGGCACAATGTGCATCGTGAGCTGTCCCATACCCCTGCCCTTGATCACATCGCCAACCGTAGGATCGATAACCAGCTGCATCTCGATATTTGGCAACACGTTGAGCGACAAATCTATATCCATCATTCCCGCCGAGGTGTTTTCGGCACGTTGCTGACGATCATACTCCATAATGCGGCGTGTGAGGAATGCCGTGGTGTCGGCCTTATTCTGCTTCGCCTCGCGGAACTGGACAAAGTCGGCATACGACACATCCTCCTTACCCGACAGAGGCATAAAGAATGTGGAGTTCTCGGCACTCGTACCATCTATATCCATCTGCACACCTCGCCTATCGCCCTTGAACGTAGCCTCACCCGAGGCATAGACGTGACCATAGAAGAGGTCGTTATCCTTAGCCGTGGTGTTGAGAACCAACATCTTATTTACATCAATGCCGATGTTGTAGGTTATGTTCGAGAGTCTGTTGAGATCGACATCCATCGAGTAGTGACCCACGTTATTCTCAGGGTCGTAGAGCACAATCTTATTAGCACGGATGTGGTTATCCTTGATCGTGAGCTTTGCCTGTGGCGCGGTGTATCGCACATTCATATAGTCGACCGTCACACCGATATTATCAACCACAGCCTCACCCTCGAGCTGCGCGCGCTCGGCATTACCACGCACCGTAGCCTCCACCTTTGCGCTACCCTCTATATCCGAGATTATGCCGCTGAGGAATGGCGAGATGAGACTCAGCTGCACGCCATCCATCTTTGCTCGTGCATAGTAACGCGAACCCTGCGGCTGGTAGTATCCGCGGATCACAGTATCGCGGCTGCCACGGTCACGAATGATGACACGCGCACGGTTGGCCTCAAAGTCCCAATTCGATATCACCTCCTGCGCAGGAATCGCGATGTCGTTCACCTTCAGGCCATCTACATCGATAGCCGCCTCAACTTCCGGAGTACCGAGTGCCGCCTTTACCGAAGCATAACCGTTGGTGTAACCACTGATATTATAACCCCAGCGGCCGAGAATCGCCGATATAGGCGAGATATCGAAGTTGTCGAGCGTAAGACGTATCGAATCACTCAGCTGGCGCGATGCCACACCGTCGATGATCATCTGCTGATCAGGGCGCGCGATATGCAACTCACGGATATGTATACGCGACGAGTCGATATCTATACCTCGCGAGTAGAGTTTCCACTGCTGCGTGTCGTTTGTATAGTGTGACGGCGTGATGTCGATGTGCATAGAGCATCGGCGACTCCTTTCGTTGTAGTTGAACTGCGCACTGAGGCCCAACATCGCCGAGCTATTACCATCAGGCTGTCGGAATCCCGCGGTGAGAGATATTCGATTTTCGCGCGCACCACCCACGATATTGAAGCGCGGCATAAGCATTCGCGAGTTGAAATATACGGCATCCGACTTTACACGCACCGACAGCGAATCACGGCTATTATTGTTAACGTTTAACTCCGCATTCGAGAGTATGATTCCGTCATACTCCACGCCCTCCGACGAACCTCTTAGCGTGAGGTTGTTGCTCTTAGGGTTAAACACCAATCCCAGCTCCGTATCTGGCGCCATAAGCAGTTTGCCATCAATAGCACCGAGCAGCGAGTTGATGCTCTCGCCCGCCTCAATGGTAAGCACAGTATAATCTGTCGGAGAGTTCACCGTCGTAGTGGCTGCGCTATGACCCTTAGTATTGTTGTAGAGCAACGGCACGTATGTCATAAGCGAATTGTAGAGATAGTCGCCAACCTCCTTATATGAAGAGTGGCTATTATAGCCGAGCGACAGGAACTCCGACTCGAGCATAACGGCCTTATGCGCCCCGTCGCTCTCGGTCTCCACACGCACCAAATCGGTATATAGCTCACCACCAGGATAGATATAACTTGCATCGGCGATGCTAATATAGCCGCTGGCATTCTCCACAAGCTGACCGTGAATATCCACACCGATATTGGCACTAAGCAACGAGGTGGTATCTCGGCGATTGATGCCTATGGCATAGAGATCGGCGCGCTTAAGATCCATCGAGAGGGCGTAGGCAGGCTCCGCGCTCTCCATATCGACATTAGCAAAGAGGTCAAACTCAAGATTCGGATCTGCCGCCGCAACCTCAGCATAATACCTCCTGCCGCTGATGTTTCCGCGACCCTCGATCTCCGAGTAGCGATATGCTCCCATCTCGACACCCGACACCGACACACCGACATCGGCTACGACACCGCCCGTATCTGCACCACCAACCGAGCCATTTACCGTAACAGCAGAGCTGAGGCGATGCAGAGCCTTGATATCTAACAGCGAGCCGATATCGAGGTTATCGCTCTTCGCGCTTCCACTAAGGTCGTAACGACCATCCTTGTTGCGACTAAGCGACACATCGGCAGAGAAAGCACCCTCCGCCGTAGCTATATTTCCCACAGCACGAAAGGCATCCATACGTCCTCCGAACGTGAGGCGCGCATCGGCCCACCTCATATTTTCGATTATGCGATTAGCAACCTCTGGTAGCGGACTTTTCAGAATATTTCCCAAAATCTCCTCCACATCGCCACTATCGGCATAGAGTCGCTCGATACCTACGATATATTTCGACACCCTCCAGTCGGGAAGTCCCACGATGCGGAAGCGGCCACTTGCCACACTCTGCGAGCCTATGGTTGCGTGGTTAATCTCTCCGCGCAGGTCACGCACCACACCCTCGAACGAGGCATCTATATTCGATACCTCTGTATTCCAATCTCTCAACGCCGGAGCGAAATAGCCGAGGTCGGAGGTGGCGATATGGCTCTCCTTGATAATTCCCGACATATTGACCTTGTCGATATACTCTTTATACACATCCCAGTCCTCACCTTTAATCACAAACTCAGGCACAGAGATGTAGGATGCAGGGGTCTGCGCAACAAAATCATCGAAGCGTATCTCACCAAAATCCACCGAGAAGCGTGTGGTGAGATTCGATATCACGAAGCCACTACGCTCCACAGCACTGAGGCTCTCGATATCCGACCACACCCTACTACCCATAATCGAGAAGTCGCGCAGATGTGCCTTAACATCGCTAATACGCATATCAAAGTAATCTACGCCATACTCGGGATTTTGAGGATTGAGGCGCTTGTAACGGAACTCCAGACCCTCGCCCTCGATCTCGCTGATTACCATCCTAAAGTTATTCTTACCATTCGGATTCTGGAGCTTGTGGACTATGGGTCGTATATTTAGATCGCCATCCTGCAGCTCCTTGAGGTTGAAGAATCCATCCTCGGCCCTCGCCCAGCGGATAACGAGACCATCCTCGGGGATATTAAGACTACCAAGTCGCGCCGCAGCACGGTCGACATAGAGCAGCGTATCCTGCTCGTGATCCTCCACAAGGAAGCCCTCGACACGAACGCGCGAGAAGAGATCGAGATCGATGCGACGCATAGAGACCTTCGTACCGAGATACTCCGTTGCGAAGTCGGCGGCGCGCCTAACAATGACATTCTGCACACCCTCCACATTCAGCACAAGAGTGGTGGCAATAGGTAAAAATATCGATAACAATATGATTACCGATACCACCTTTGCCAATATTTTTATAACTTTGCGCATTGAATGTATTGTTTGTTCGTTGTGCAGTTCACTGCAATTAACCTACAAATGTAAGCATTTTTCTATAAAATAGAAAAAAAAGCAGCGAAAAAGAGCCGAAACAGCAGCAGTACAACAGAAAAACGTTGAAAATAAATGAAATAATATACTCCGAATATGGATATTACAATACTTGGTATAGAGTCGTCGTGCGACGATACATCGGCAGCGGTGATACGCAACCGAACCCTTCTCTCGAACGTAATAGCATCGCAGGCCGTGCACCAGAAGTATGGCGGCGTGATCCCCGAACTCGCCTCGCGAGCACACCAGCAGAACATCGTTCCAGTGGTGGACACAGCACTTAAGGAGGCTGGGATAACCATCGACAAGGTGGATGCCATAGCCTTCACACGCGGTCCAGGTCTTCTCGGCTCACTCCTTGTGGGTGTGTCGTTTGCCAAGGGGCTCTCCATCGCCAACAACATCCCACTTGTGGAGGTTAACCACCTCGAGGGTCACATCCTCTCCCACTTTGTGGATATGCCTGACAGAGATATGCCACATCCCGACTTTCCGTTTTTGTGTCTACTCGTTAGCGGTGGACATACACAGATTGTACGCGTGGACTCCCCTACCGAGATGGAGATCATAGGCACGACGATTGATGACGCGGCAGGCGAGGCCTTCGACAAGTGCGCCAAGGTTATGGGACTCCCCTATCCTGGTGGCCCTATCATCGACCGACTGGCGAAAGAGGGTGATGCTAAGGCGTTTAAGTTCGCAAAGCCACACGTTGAGGGAGAGTTCGACTACTCGTTCTCAGGTCTCAAAACCTCGTTCCTTTATACGCTTCGCGATGCGATAAAGGAGGACCCAGACTTTGTGGAGAAGCATAAGGCAGACCTCTGCGCGTCGCTGCAAAAGACCATCGTGGATATCCTGCTCGACAAGCTTGTCAAGGCCTCTAAGTCTACAGGAATCAAGGATATAGCCATCGCAGGTGGCGTATCGGCGAACTCTGGTCTCCGCGACGGAATCACCGAGGCGGGTCGTCGTCGCGGCTGGCGCACGTTCCTCCCCGAGTTTAAATTCACGACCGACAACGCTGCGATGATCGCCACAGCGGGCTACTACCGCTATATGGCTGGTGAGCTCAGCTCGCTCGATGTATCGCCTGTTGCTCGCCTTCAGGATTTGAAATAGAAACCAAAAAAATGCACCTATCGGAGCTTCCCTATAACGACTACGGCAGTGCTATGCGCTGCCGCTTAGGAGGCCGCGTGCAGAAGCTCGCGATAGATGCCCACCTCGGCTGTCCACACCGCGATATAAAAAGCGGCAGTGGAGGTTGCACATTCTGTCTCGGCGAGGCATTTACACCATCATATTGCACCAATCAACCATCTATTACAGAACAGATTAATGCAGCCATATCATTCCACGACTCGCGCCGCCGCCGAGCCGATATTCACCTTGCATACTTCCAAGCTGGCACCAACACCAACGCCCCAATTGAGAGACTCAAGGAGCTATACACCGAGGCACTTAACCACCCGAAAATCGAGGGTATAATCATCGGCACACGCCCCGATTGCATAAGTTCCGAAATCCTCGACTACTTGGAGGATTTATCGCATAACCACTACATAGCCATAGAGTATGGCATTGAGTCCTGCTCGGATGAGACTCTGCGCCACGTAAATCGCGGTCACGACTTCGCCACGGCACAGCGCGCCATAGCCGAAACGAAAGCTCGCAGCATAGACGTAGGAGCGCACTTCATCCTCGGCCTACCTAACGAGACCAAAGCACAGATTATCAATCAGGTAGCACTTATAAACGAGCTTCAACCCAACTTCGTGAAGTTTCACCAGTTGCAGATATATCGCAACACCGTGATGGCGCGCGAATGGCAGGCCCACCCCGAGCGATTTCCTTTTGCAAACAACTTTGACACAGATGATTACGTGGAGTTGATGGTTGACATAATCCGCCACCTCGACCCCTCGATTGCAATCGAGCGATTCGCCTCGCAAGCGCCACGACATCTTATCCTCAGCTCGCCGCTCGGGGGTATTCGTATGGATGCCCTGCGCACAAAAATCGTTGAGCGTCTGAAAACCCTGCAAGCCACACAGGGCGACAGGCTATAAAAATCCGCAGGATCTCTTTGAGAAACAAAATATTTTTCATAATTTTGTTACGTATTATACGTATACGTATGCACACGCCTATCACACGTGCGCGCGCAACACGTATAACTACCTGATAATGAGATAAAAACAAATAAATAACACTTACACTATGAAAAAGCTATGCTTTATGTTGATGGCTTTGGTTATCGTATCGTGTATGAGCGATGACTCGATCGACTACACTGGTAAGGACGCTATCAACCACACCATCTCCGTAGGTATCCCCGAGTTGGATGCCACACGCGCTGGCGAGACCAATATGAACAGCGGTCTCGGCGCTCTCGACAACTTCTCTGACGACGAGTGGGAGAAGTTTGATCTTCGCTATATTATTGAGATTTACGATGTCACAGAGGGCTACAAAAACACCACTGACCCTATCAAGCAGCGCGAGGTACAGGTCTTTGACCGCTACAAGGAGACATCTTTCTCAACACGCCTTGTACCTAACCGCGACTACCGCTTTGTGGTATGGGCAGACTTCGTGGAAGAGAATACTGCAGCCGACTTCCGTTATAACACAGCAGACCTTAACAACGTTACGCGTAAGGATGTTGCGGCTATGGACGAGAGTTACGACGCTTATTTCATCCGCAAGGATTTCCACATCAGCGAGGAGGGCCTCAAGGAGTCACTCGTTTTGAAGCGTCCTTTCGGTAAGATTCGCGTCATCACCACCGACTACGATGAGGTTAACAAGGGCTCGGAGCCTACGAAGGTGAGCGTGAAGTTCTACGACAACCCTCTCTACACCTCTCTTAACGCCGTTAATGGCAAGGCTGAGGGCGAGGGTGCGAACGAGTACTTGGAGTACGCCGTGGCTAAGAACACCCCTTACACCGAGGGCTACGACTCTGCAGAGGAGAATATGACCCTCTTTGCAGATTATATCTTTGCGGGCAACAGCGAGGATATGGGCGCACAGGAGGTACACTTCGAGATGACGGTATGGGGTGCTGATGGCCGCGAGATCATCACACGCAAATTCGAGACTCAGATCCCTCTGGAGCGTAACAAGTTGACAACAATCAAGGGTAACCTCCTCACGACCAAGAGTAGCGTAAACATCACAATCGAGGATAGCTTCGATGGCGAGTATGAGGTTAATGGCAACCCAAGCCTTGCGGCGCCTGTTGTTAGCAGCAGCGTAGAGGCTAATGTTGTTACCTTGAGCTGGGAGGCTGTTGAGAATGCCAAGAACTACAGCATCACCTGTGGCACTGATATGCCTAAGATCGTTGACGGCACATCATACGAGTTCACTGGTGAGTATGAGACCGAGTACACATTCGCGGTTGTGGCACTCCCAGAGGATGAGAATGAGTATGCTCTCTCTCAGGCTGCTGTCGTTACCGTAACCACCGAGGCTGCGCCAGTAGTCGAGCAGGAGGTTAGCGCAACCATCACCTTCGACAACAAGGCAAAGCGCACTACACTCACCTCAAGCAAGCAGGTGTGGGAGGAGAACGACATCGTAGTAACCAACGAGAAGGGCTCATCAACAAGCAATATTGCGGACTACGCTAACCCTGCACGCTTCTATAAGGGTTCAAAGCTTACCGTAGAGGCTCTGGGCAACATCACATCTATCGTATTTGATTGCAACAGCAACTCTTACGCTTCGGCATTGAAGAGCTCGCTCCCATCGGATACTACAGTAGCGGTATCGTCAGATAAGGTTACCGTGACCCTTGACGGCACATCTGAGTCGTTTGTAATCAACTCGTTGACAGGCGGCCAAGTGCGTATGGACGGCATAACTGTTACATATAAGAACTAAGCAGCCTTACATATTGGATTTCGAGACTCGGCTTCGGCCGGGTCTTTTTTTTGCGTTTTCTTTGAGGGGAGGGGGGGGGCACGGCGAGGAGATAATCCACGGCGAGGATATTCCTCGACTTCGTTTCACTTCGCTCGGAATGACATATAATTTAGACGTGCGGAATTTAATATTAAAGTCGTGGAAGGAGCAACACAATTTAATGTCAAAAATCGTGAGATGTGGCGCATCACAAAAGTTACCCACTACCAAGGTTTCTCATTTTAGAGGAGCAGATTTGGCCTATCATATAAAGAAAATATCGTGGGATAGTACTTGGCGTACAGCCCACGATATTTTATATAGGATAGGGCAAAGATGCCCTATAAAATGAAAATCTTTAGAAGTAGGTAACCACCTTATCCTCAATCGCCGAAATCAAGTTATTAGCAGCCGACGACGCGCCGATGCGGAAGAGATCTGTTGTCAGCCACTCCTTGCCAAGCACCTCCTCGACAATTGTGTAGTAGAGCGCGGCATCCTCGGGGGTTTTAACGCCACCTGCGGCCTTGAAGCCCACCTTGCGACCAGTGAGGTTGTAGTAATCCTTTATAGCGTGACACATCACAAATGCAGCCTCTGGCGTTGCGGCAACGTCGATCTTGCCTGTCGATGTCTTCACGAAGTCGGCACCAGCAAACATAGATACGAGCGACGCGCGGCGTATAAGCTCCGGAGTCTTGAGCGCACCCGACTCGATGATGACCTTAAGCACGACATCCTTGGCCTCCTCGCGCAGAAGCTCCACCTCCGAGGCAGCCTCGGCGATGTGACCCTGAATCATCATACCTGGGTTAAGGACGATGTCGATCTCATCTGCGCCATTCTCGATAGCCATAGCCACCTCCAACGCCTTGACCTCCACGAAGCTCTGCGACGCAGGGAAAGCACCGGCAACAGATGTGATACGCATAGGTGTGCCGTCGATCTCGAGACCCACGGTCTCCACGAACGGAGGGTATACACATATAGAAGCTACGTTTGGGATATGGGGATACTTCTCGTAGAAATCTACAGCCTTACGCACGAAAGCCTGCACAGACTCCACCGAATCGGTGCACGACAATGTAGTGAGGTCGATAGCCGAGTAGCAGAATTTGTATACCTCGAGATTACCATTGCGGTTGGCAGCCATCTTGATTTTAGCCACCTCCTTAGCCACTTGAGCATCAGTATGAGCTGGTGCGTATTTCTCTAATTCCTTAACGTAGTCCATAGTCTGACATATTTGTAATCACAAAAATACATTTTTTTTGTGAAATTAGCAACAACCACACCCATTTTTTTTAGTCCTATTGTTAATAACCCTCCAAAACAAAAAAGGTTGCGCCCCGAGGGACGCAACCAGAGATGTTGTATTTATCGTAAAATTACTTTACAACGATTGAAGTCTGCATAGCAGATGGCACGATACGAGCGTTGTTGCTCTTCGCAGCTGGAGCAGCAGCAGTCTTTGTCCACTCCATATCGCCTGAACGGAATACTGCAGGGAATGCCTCGATGAAGAACTGGATATAGCCATCAGGTGTTACACCCATAACGTCTGAGCAGAAGCACTCAACAGTAATATTAGCACCGGTCTGATCCTGAAGAACAATCTTGTTTGTAGAGGTAGCAGTAGTACCCTCATCAGCCATTGTTACAACATTTGATGGATATTGCTGAATTGAAAGACCAACTGGCTCGTCATACCAACCAACCCAATAGTAGGAGCAAGTATCATCATCACCCAAGTAAATACCATTCAAGATGTAGAGAGTATCACCCTCAACAACACCGAAAGTTGGCCAATCATTACCAAGTACGCTGAAACCATCAATAACAACCTCGTTTGGAGCAGAACTACTCTCAGTGATGGTTACAGTAAACACTTCCTCCTGTGCAGACTTAGTACCCTCACCTTTCTGATTAATTGAGTAGATATTGTGAGAATTAACGCTCCAAGTACCAACCCAAGCCTTAGCCTCCTCAGACGCCACAACTGCCTCAGTTGTGATCTCGTTCTTAACCATATACTCAACGCCATCAGTGTTAGTTACCAATGTGCAAAGGATGTAGTTTGTGCCACCATCGCAACCATTGAACGCGTTTGTGAAACCCTCTGCGCTGTTTACATACTCCAAAACAACAGGGAGCTGCTCAGCATCGAAGCTGCTAAGATCACCCCTGAAATCAGCATCAGTATAATCCTTAACCTCCTCAGCAGGGGAAAGCATAAACTTAACGTCAGCAATACCTGTACCCTTCCAAGTGAACCATACAGAGTTGTACTTTGCAAGACCCTGCTCCTCGTCCTCAGCAAGGAATACCTCCTGAGTGAACCAGTCAGCCTCAGTAAGACCTGTAAGCTCAACATTGATAGTTGCCTTATCAGAGTTCTCGTAACCCTCACCCATAGCAATTACCATCACAGTATATTTGCCAGCGTTGAGGTTCTCGAAAGTGTACTCACACTCAGTGGTATCTTTATTATCGCCTTTGAAGTTAACCTTGTACTTCTCTGCACCAGAAACTGCGTTCCAAGCGATGGTGAAAGATGTACCATCCTGCTCCTTGATAGTAAGCTCTGGAGTAGCAAGCTTACCGCCCTTTGGAGTCTCGCCGCCATTGCCAGTACCTGGCTCGTCTGTACTCTTAGTACAAGCAACAAAAGCGAACATAGCAGCCAAAACTGCCATCATAGAAAAAAACTTTTTCATTTTCGTTTGTTTTAAGTTATTAATTAAGTAAATGTTGTTTCGCTACGTGGTATATAGACACACATATACGGTGCGAAGATAATCAAAATTTTCCAAACACATATAAAAGAGTATAAAAAAATTGGGGGTGTGAGGATTTTGGAGCGGGTTTATATTGGGGACTTGGTCATTGTGCAACCCACAGGCAACGTGTCATCCTGAGCGGAGCGAAGTCGAAGAATCTCCTCGTTATGCACCAGTTGTCAGCGGGTTGTACAGCGAGGAGATCCCTCGGCAAGCTCGGGATGACATAAATAGTGTGTAGACTGCAAGTAAGTTTCTTGTCAGAGTGGTGCAGGAGTGGAGATGACACGAAGCGCGGGTTGTAGTCAGAAGTCGTGAGATGGGGTGCATCACAAAAGAAACTACCCTGGGATAGTAGTTGACCTACAGCCCAGGGTAGTTTACTTTTAGCGATGTGCCGCAGATTGCGGCTTATCACTACAACTGAATCTCGTTGCCGATGTACTTACGCAAGTTAACATCCTTCTTGCAACGATCAGCGTATGATGCGTCCTTAGCAATAGCGCTCTTAAGCTCTGCAGTTGCAGTAGCCATATCGCCCTGCTTTGTAGCGATCACCGCGCGGAGGTAATCAGCATCAGCAGACTTGTCGTTAGCGATGAACTGCTTAGCAGCTGTGTAGTCAGCGTTCATAGTTGCTGATACTGCAGCGTTGTAACCCTCGAGCTGTGACTGTGCCTGAGCGTAGTTACCCTCAGCAGCAGCGGCCAAAGCCTTAGTCTCCTTAGAAGCGTTGAGAGTGTAAGCCTTAGCAGCCTCGGTGTTGCCGTTCATAATGTAAGCAAGTGCGAGGTTGTTGTTGAGCTCTGAAGCGTTGCCACCAACCTTAACAGCATTTGCGAAAGCTGTAGCAGCCTTAGCAGCCTCACCAGCCTCAGCGTATGCAACACCAAGGTTGTTGTAAGCTACAACGCTCTTGTACTCGCGAGCTGCAACCTCCAAAGTAGCGATCTTCTCAGCCAATGTGAGCTCGTTGGTAGTTGCAACGTGCAACATCTCCTTCTCGGTAAGCTCTGAGAACTTGCCAGCGCGAACCAAAGCAGCCATCTCGGCGTTGGTCTTACCAGTGATATCAGATGAGTTTACGAGCTGTGCGCGACGAAGCTGTGGGAGAATCTCATTCTTCAACGCTGTGAATACGTTGCTCATATTCTTGATCTGCTCCTCACGCTCTGAAGATGAAGTGTAGCTGTTCAAAACTGAAAGGATGAGAGCCTTATCCTCGATGTTTGAAGCAGCAACGAGCTCCTTGAAGCCCTCCCAGTCCTCACCGTATGATGCAGCGTCGAGGCTGAGACCGAGCTCCTTAAGCAACTCCTCAGCAGCCTTCTTACCAGACTCGCTACGTGCTGCAGAGAGCTTGTCGTTGAACTTCTCAGGACCATCTGGAGAAGCGTAACCATTAACGTAGATATTCTGCTTGATACGGTCGTTACCATTCTGCTCTGCAGCGTTCTGCTGGAATGCTGCAAGCTCCTCGCTTGACATAGCCTTCTTGCTCAAACGTGAAGAGTTGATAGCGTAAACGTAGTTAGCCTTAGTAACCTCAGTGATAACGTTCTTGTAGCCAGTCTCCATCATCTCCATAGCTACTGCGTAC
Organism: Alistipes sp.; assembly: GCA_017630455.1. Classification (GTDB taxonomy): domain Bacteria; phylum Bacteroidota; class Bacteroidia; order Bacteroidales; family Rikenellaceae; genus Alistipes. The sequence continues at coordinate 17,010 of JAGBVG010000006.1, forward strand.
TGGATATCGTTCTGCATTACGTTAACACCCTGAGCTACTGTGAGACCGAAAGCGCGCTTGAGAGCATCAGCCTCAGCACCGCCAGCAGCCAAAACTGCAGCCTCCTCCTTAGTAGGAACAGCGCCATTGTTCAAGTTTACCAAAGTAAACTCCTTGCACTTACCCTTAGGGCACTTGATCTCAGCACGAAGCTGAAGCTCGCTGCACTCCATACGTGCGTCGTATGGGAAAGATACGTGCATAGTATACTTACCGCCATTGTTCTTGTCGATAACGGTGTAGTTGTCATCTACCTTTGAACCCTGGAAATACTGTGTTGTGCCGGCAACCTCACCGCCCTCGAATACGATAATAGGAGTAACCTTCAATACAGCCTTAGCGTTAAAATACTTCTCTGGGAATGTTACAGTAACGTCTGCATCAACCTTACCATTGTTCAATGTCAAAACCTCAGGTGTGCAAATGATGTTTACATCATCCTGATTCTTTGCCATCTTCTTGAAGCAGTTACAGCCCGAAAGGGTCAAAACTACAACAGCAAGAACTGCGCTTAGTTTAAAAAGATTCTTCATAGATGTTAAAAAAATTTTGTTAATAAATAAGTTTTATTCTGTTAGCTTGTTTATCTTAACGCCGCGACGCTATACATTATTATATATATAGCGCGCGGTGGTTAATTCTTACTTATGGTCACGACGTGGACCGCGGTGCTCGCGCTTCTCCTGACCCTCGCGTGGCTTACGCTCACGTGGCTCGCGCTCTACCCAACCCTCTGGCTTTGGGAGTAGCGCCTTACGTGAGAGCTTAAGTTTGCCCGTCTTAGCATCCTTAGCTACGAGCTTAACCTCGAGCATATCGCCCTCCTTGAGGCCAGTCTCCTCCATAGTCTCGAAACGCTTGTAGTCGATCTCCGAGATGTGCAACAACGCATCCTTACCTGGGAGGATCTCAACAAAAGCACCGAAGTCTACGATAGAGCGGATCTTACCGTTGTAGGTCTCGCCAATCTCTGGAACAGCTACGATACCCTTGATGCGTGCCAAAGCTGCATCCAAAGACTCCTTATCCTGACCGAAGATATCCACGATACCCTTCTCATCAACCTCTGTGATGGTGATTGTGGTACCTGTAGTCTTCTGGATCTCCTGGATAACCTTACCACCAGGGCCGATAACAGCACCGATGAACTCCTGAGGAATTGATATCTGAACGATACGAGGGACAAATGGCTTGTAGTCCTCGCGTGGCTCAGCGATAGTCTCAACCATCTTGTTCAAGATGTGGAGACGACCCTGACGCGCCTGCTCCAAAGCCTTTGCCAAAACCTCGTATGAGAGACCGTCAACCTTGATATCCATCTGTGTAGCGGTGATACCGTCACGAGTACCTGTAACCTTGAAGTCCATATCGCCCAAGTGATCCTCATCGCCCAAGATATCCGACAACACTGCCCAGCGACCAGTAGCAGAGTCTGAGATAAGACCCATAGCGATACCTGATACTGGCTTACGAAGCTTAACACCTGCATCCATAAGTGCCAAAGTACCAGCACATACGGTAGCCATAGATGATGAACCGTTAGACTCCAAGATATCCGAAACTACACGTACTGCGTAAGGGTTCTCCTCGCCCAGTGGCACCATAGGCTTCAACGCACGCCAAGCCAAGTGACCGTGACCAATCTCGCGGCGGCTCAAGCCACGTGCTGGACGAGCCTCACCAGTAGAGAATGGAGGGAAGTTGTAGTGGAGTACGAACTGCTCGCTACCCTGTACCAAAACCTCATCCTTCTGCTTCTCGTCGAGCTTCGTACCGAGAGTTACGGTTGTAAGCGACTGAGTCTCACCACGTGTGAAGATAGCAGAACCGTGAGCGCAAGGGAGGTAGTCGATCTCGCACCAGATAGGACGAATCTCATCTGTGCGACGGCCATCCAAACGCTTACCCTCGTCGAGGATCATATTACGCATAGCCTTCTTCTGAACATCGTCGTGGAAGTACTTATGGATAAGTGGAGCCTTCTCCTCGAGCTCCTCCTCGGTATAGCGTGACGCAAACTCTGCCTCCAAAGCATCGAAAGCCTCGGCACGCTCGTGCTTCATAGTACCGCTGGTAGCGATAGCATAAGCCTTGTCGTAAAGCTCCGAAATGATAGTCTGACGCAACTCCTCGTCGTTGGTCTCGTGGCAGTACTCGCGCTTAACATCCTTGCCAAGCTCCTTCATAAGCTCAATCTGCACTGCACAGTGCTTCTTGATCTCCTCGTGAGCAAACATAATAGCGCCGAGCATAACCTCCTCCGATACCTCGTTCATCTCACCCTCAACCATAAGGATGTTGTCGATAGTACCACCTACCATAATATCGAGGTCTGCTCTCTTCATAGCCTCGAAACCTGGGTTGATGACATACTCGCCATCGATGCGAGCTACGCGCACCTCAGAAATAGGACCGCCGAATGGAATATCCGAAACTGCCAAAGCAGCCGACGCAGCCAAACCTGCCAAAGCATCAGGCTGAATATCTTTCTCAGCTGAGATAAGGTTTACGGTTACGAATACCTCAGCGTGGTAATCTGCAGGGAACAACGGACGCAAAGCACGGTCGATAAGACGTGCCACCAAAATCTCAGAGTCACCAGCCTTACCCTCGCGCTTCATAAAGCCACCAGGAAAACGTCCGCAAGATGCGTACTTCTCCTTATACTCCACCTGCAAAGGCATAAAATCGGTTCCCTCCTTGGCATCCTTAGCGGCAACAACAGTACCCAAAAGCATTGTGTCGCCCATACGTACAACCACCGAGCCATCAGCCTGCTTAGCAAGCTTGCCGGTCTCGATCATAATCTCGCGACCGTCAGCGAGAGTGATTGTCTTCTGTACAGCATTGTACAACTTGTTAGCTTCCATAAAAATTTCTAAAAAAACCTCTAAAAAAATTTCCTCTAAATATATCGAAATAAATCTTAATTTTCAGTGTAAATGAAGGCAATGCCGAAGCCTTGCCTTCATTTGCTGCACACTCTTACTTACGGAGGTTAAGAGTCTTAAGGATTGCGCGGTAACGCTCGATATCAACCTCCTTCAAGTACATAAGCAACTTACGACGCTTACCTACGAGGCGCAACAACGAACGCTGTGTGCCGTAGTCGTGACGGTTGCTCTTCATGTGCTCGGTAAGGTGGTTGATACGGTAAGTGAATAACGCGATCTGGCTCTCGGGTGAGCCTGTGTCTGTTGTAGACTTGCCGTACTGGCCAAACAACTCCTGCTTCTTCTCAGGTGTCAAATACATAGTTTTAAATGTTTTTATGGCACGCCTCCACACTTTTACCCGAGGAGTACGCACCTGGTTCCACTCCACGACAGATCATCCTTACCTTAGATCCTGCCGGAGCGTGGCGCAAAGATACAACATTTATCGCGAATAGCAAAACCTTTTTCAAAAGAAAAAGAGCTATTTGACCAAGATTTTTTATGATTACGCCAAATTTTATTACGAAATAACATCAACCTACAGCGCAACACCGAGCAAAAAGAGGCATCAAACCATACGACAATCGACAAAGAAACACCGCTACAACAGGGCTGGCAATGCATCAAAAAACACCACCACCCCACCCCGAGCGCTCCCCCTGCAATATCCGCTACTGACTCAACAATCGCCCCTTAAACCAGCGAAATATATTCTTTTTAATAACCACAAACGTCACACTTTTTAACAATAAAATAAAAACCCACGGTTGCCGACTTTTCTATTTTTCCACGGATATTTACATTTTTCGGTGCATAAGGGTTGAAAATTGTGATTTTTTGCCTATCTTTGTCGCGAATTTATAAATAACATTCTCTATGTTAGTAGGTGTAGCAAAAAAAATACTTTTCGTCTTTATCGCCTCGTTGCTCCTCGCAGCAGTGGGTTGCAGCCCGAAAAGCAGCTATATCACCGTAGACGGCACAGCGCTCGGAACATTTGTTCAAGTGAAGTGCCACACACACCTCTCCCCCGACACCATCACCTCGATAATCGAGGAGGTGGACTCCCAAGCAAAAGCCTCGATGTCTATATTCGACCCACATTCGCTGCTCTCGCAGATAAACCGCAACGAGACCGATGTAACGGATGAGCATATCATCTACAACATCAACCTCGCGCGTAAATTCTCGGAGCTTAGCAGCGGGGCGTACGACATCACCATCAAGCCTCTAACTGACGCGTGGGGCTTCGGACGCGAGAGATCGCACGCCAGCGACGTAGACATCGACTCGATATTAACCTTTGTGGGCTACGACAAACTATCTGTCGAGGAGGGCAAAATCGTTAAGAGCGACCCACGTGTGCAGATAGACCTCAACTCCATAGCCAAGGGTTATGTTGTGGATATGGTTGCCGAGCGTCTGGAGGCGTTGGCGATTAAGGATTATATGGTAAACATCGGTGGCGAGGTGCGATGCCGCGGATGCAATCCCCAAAACCAGATGTGGTCGATAGGCATCGAGACACCCTACGACGGCAATATGGCTATGGACAGCTTCGAGAAGATCATCCTACTCGACAATGCTGCGGTGGCAACATCGGGCAACTATCGCCGTTTCTATATCGCCGAGGATGGCCAGAAGGTGACACACACCATCGACCCTCGCACAGGATATAGCGTTGTAAGCTCGCTGCTCTCGGCAACCGTAGTAGCCGAGGAGTGTGCCGTGGCGGATGCCGCAGCCACAATGTTTATGGCTCTCGGCTCGGATGAGGCATTGGCAGTTGCAGAGCGTTGCGAGGCGGAGTACGGATGGCGATACTATTTCATCTACGCCGATGGCGAGGGATACCGCGTAGAGTGTTCCGAGGAGTTTAAGGAGTAAGCGTATGAAGGCATTGCTACTATACAACAACAAGGCGGGCAAGGGTCGCATAGCGCGCCACGTGAGCAGAATCACAGAGATCTTTCGCGAGCGTGACATCGACATCCGTCCCAAGGCTATTAACTTCGACGAAAACCCCTTTGAGGGCGACGAGGATACGGAGTTGGCTGTGGTGTGCGGTGGCGACGGCACCATAAACTTTGTGGTCAACAAGATGTACGATAAGGGTCTCGACATCACCCTCGGCATCATTGCAGCAGGCACGGCAAATGACTTCGCAGGAGCCTTGGGCGTTAAGCGCGGCGTGCTGCGTGCTGCAAAGCAGATAGCCAGCGGCGTGGAGCGCAGAGTGGATTGCGGAAGGGTTAACGGCAGATACTTCGTAAACGTCCTGAGCTTCGGAGTGCTGACAACCACATCGCAACAGGCATCGGACAAGGAGAAGCACTTGGTAGGCAAGTTGGCATACCTGCGCATCGGTACGCGTGACCTTATGACGATGCACCGCATACCTGTGAGCATAAAGAGTGACGAGGAGGAGGTGCAGTGCGACGCGGCGATGGTATTGGTATTCAACGGTCGCAGCGCGGGACGCTTCAAGCTCGCCCCCGAGGCCACAGTGAATGACGGACTCCTCGACGTACTGATTCTCGACTACGACAATATGGCCAAGACCTGTATGAGTATGATGCACTACCTCATCGACGGCAAGGATGCCAAGGTGCGATACATACGCAGTAACAAGATTGAGCTACGTTGCGACCTCCCGGAGCAAACCGATGTCGATGGTCAGCCCGGCCCAGAGTTTCCACTTAGTGTGGAGTGTCTTGCCGGACACCTCAGGATAAGGATTTAAGAGGGGAGACAAAGATTAAGGAGGAGAGCAATGATTGAGGAAGTTGTATGAGAGGGTTGTGTGAGGATATTGTGAGGAGGATTGTGTGAGGAGGATTTAGTAAGATTAATAAAATATATCGGGCAATGCCCAAAGATAGTAAAATAAGTTATATGAAGCAGGATGGTATCAAAAGAACCTCGATAGAGAGGCTTAAGTCACGTTTCGAAACCGCCTACTACTCGGAGGATATGGTTATCACTCCGCTTGTTATGTTTCGCGAGTTGGACGACCTGACAGCACTCATACAGGGTATCTCTATCGGTGTAACCGTGAGTGGCACAGCGCGCATCAAGATCAACGGCAAGCTCCACGAGTTACGTCCCAACACACTCTTCATATTCAACGAGAATACGGTTATCGAGCAGGTTAAGGCTTCGATACGTTCGTCGGGATATATGATTACCTACTCGCAGCAGTACCTCAACAGCATCCACGTAGATACTCAGGATCTTATATCTATCTACCACGGATTCCTCGATGAGCCTTGCGTGCAGATCACACCCGAGGAGGCTACATACATCCACGACATCTCGAAGTTTATGCGTTCTGTGCTCTGCGACTACGCCCCATCGGCCAATCGCCAGAAGATCATAAGCTCGCTCTTTGCCGCTATGTTCCACTACGTTATGGGAATCCTCCAGCAGCACAACCTGCCAACAAACGGCACGGTGAGCAACCGCACAGATGAGCTTTTCAACACCTTCCTGAGCCTTCTGCGCGAGCATTGTAGCACCGAGCGCAGCGTGGAGTTCTACGCCTCGAAGATGAACATCACACCGAAGTACCTCTCGCTGATTCTCAAGAAGAAGAGCGGCCGCAACGCCTCGAAGCTTATCGACGAGGCGGTGGTATACGAGGCTAAGCGACTCCTGAAGTACTCGGGTATGAGCATCCGCGATATCGCCATAAAGCTCAACTTCGCATCGCAGAGTTTCTTCGGCAAGTACTTCAAGCAGAGGGTGGGAGTGTCGCCATCGCGCTATAAGATTTGGGATGGCCGCACCGAGGATATCATTGCCAACGACAGTGCATTTCCCGATCCGATGATGGAGAATGAGGCATAAGCCGCACAACAACCTACGAAACAATTTACAAACAATTAAATAAACTAAACCAAAACAGTTATGAAAAATCTTTTCAAGACATTGGTGCTCTCTATCGCACTGATGCTTCCTTTCGCGGTATCGGCACAGGATGCTGCGAAGACTACAGGTTCTGTAGTCAATGAGAATGAGGGTGCGCCTGTTGAGTGGGCTATCAGCGCCGAGGAGTTGGAGGACGGTAAATATGCCGTAACCCTCGAGGCTACTATCGCTGAGGGCTTCCACGGCTACCCTATGACCGACTTCTCAGCTCCTTACTTCGAGTTTGACAACGCTCAGGTTGTTGGCGACATCGTAGAGACCCTCACACCAGAGGAGCACGGTATCGACGAGCTTACTGGCCAGCCTTCACTTATCTACTACAACAAGGCTATCTACGTTCACACTATCGAGGCTACTGCAGGTCAGAAGGTTACAGGTTACATCAGCGCAACAATATGCACCAACGACACCAACCAGTGCACCTCAAACCCTGCTACATTCTCTATCCAGATGCCTGGTGAGGCTGTTGTAGCTGCTGCGGAGACAACTGGCACAACATCTTCTGCTGCGCCACTCGACTGGGGTTCTATCATCACTGCTATCCTCTGGGGCTTCGCAGCGTTGTTGACTCCTTGTGTATTCCCTATGGTGCCTATGACCGTATCGTTCTTCGTTAAGGGCTCACAGTCTCCAGCTCAGGGTCGTTTCCGCGCTTTGATGTATGGTTTCTTCATCATCGCACTCTACGTGTTGCCTATCGCAATCCTCGTGCTTCTCTCTAACGCATTCGGTACAAACGTTGCGGGCGATATCTTCAACGCTATCGGTACACACTGGATTCCTAACCTTATCTTCTTCGTTATCTTTATGATCTTCGCAGCGTCGTTCCTCGGTGCATTCGAGATCACACTCCCATCATCACTCGTTAACAAGAGCGATGAGGGTGCAGACAAAGGCGGCTTGGTAGGTATCTTCTTTATGGCGTTGACCCTCGTACTCGTATCATTCTCTTGTACAGGTCCTATCGTAGGTTCGGTTATCATCAGCTCTACAAGCGGCGGTGTGTGGATGCCAATCATCACTATGGCTGCGTTTGCTATCGCCTTTGCACTTCCATTTACCGTTTTGGCGTGGTTCCCATCATTGCTTAAGAACTTGCCTAAGAGCGGTGGTTGGTTGAACTCTGTGAAGGTTGTTCTCGGTTTCATCGAGGTTGCCCTCGGTTTGAAGTTCTTGATGACTGCAGACCAGACTATGCACTGGGGCTTGCTCGACCGTGAGGTATACCTCGCACTCTGGATCGTGACATTCTCATTGCTCGGCTTCTACTTGCTCGGCAAGCTTCGTTTTGCTCACGACGACGAGGTTAAGCACGTATCTGTATTCCGCCTCACCCTCGCTATCGGTGTATTCTCATTCGTAGTATATATGATCCCAGGTATGTTTGGTGCGCCACTCAACGCTATCTCTGGCTACATCCCACCAATGACTACTCAGGACTACCAGATCAACGGTCGCGTGGAGAACACCAACACAGGTCGCAAGTATGCCGACTTCCTCCACTTGCCACACCAGTTGGAGGGTCACTTCGACTTCGAGGAGGCTGTTGCAGATGCTAAGAAGCAGAACAAGCCTATCTTCGTAGACGTTACAGGTCACGCTTGTAACAACTGCCGCGAGATGGAGACTATGGTATGGAGCCACAGCAGCGTATTGCCAATGTTGCAGAACGACTTTGTAATCTGCGCACTCTACGTTGACGACAACACCAAGGTTGAGGGTGGCAAGCGTTTGGGTTCTATCAACTCTAAGTTTGCTCAGGATCGCTGGGGCGTTAACGCACAGCCAGGCTACATCTTGCTCTCTCCAGACGGTGAGACAGTATTGGCTGGTCCACGCGGTTACGACACCGACATCCAGGCTTTCGTAGAGTTCCTTAACACTGCTAAGAACGCTATGTAATAGGCTTTTATGCCACGAAATAGGCCTATGCCTACAAAAAAAACGACTCCTTCGGGGTCGTTTTTTTTGTAGGTGAAAGGTGAAAAGTGTGGTACACTAAAGCGCAGATGTTTATTATTAATGTCACCCTGAGCGGATATGTATGTCATCCTAAGCGGAACGCAGTGAAGTCGAAGGATCTCCTCGCTATGTACACATTTTCAACGGGTTGTACAATTAGGAGATTCTTCGACAAGCTCAGAATGACATAAATGCCAAGCATTTATGCATTATTTCACTTCCACATTCCCCCTAAATCCCCCTTTGGCAAAGGGGGACTTGGATGTGTTATCAGTGTCATTAACACACTCTATATGTACAACAACGTATTTTTGTTAGCGGCCGCAGATTGCAGCTTATAACATCAAATTTTAATTTTTGATTTTATAGGAGCAAATTTGTTCTATCGCAAAACAAGAAACCTCGGGATAGTACAAGACGTACAGCCCGAGGTTACTTAGTTTTTGGGATGGGACGAAGATGCCCTATATAAATCAAAAATTATCCGAGGTAGGATTTAAGAGGAATAGAACGCGACGACTGACGGAGCTTGCGAATAGCCTTCTCCTTAATCTGACGTACACGCTCGCGGGTGAGGTCAAACTTCTCACCAATCTCCTCGAGGGTCATCTCCGAGGTGCCGATACCAAAGAAGTAGCGGATGATGTCGCTCTCGCGCTCTGTGAGAATCTCGAGGGCACGCTCCACCTCCTTTGCAAGCGACTCGTTGATAAGGCCACGGTCGGCATTTGGAGAGTCGGCGTTTACCAAGACATCGAGGAGGCTGTTATCCTCGCCATCGGCAAACGGAGCATCTACAGAGATGTGGCGACCCGCAACGCGCAGTGTATCAGTAACCTTCTCCTTTGGAATCTCAAGCTCTGTAGCAAGCTCCTCGGCTGATGGAGTACGCTCGTGCTCCTGCTCGAAACGTGCAAAGGCCTTGTTGATCTTGTTGAGTGAGCCTACCTGGTTTAGTGGCAGACGCACGATACGCGACTGCTCGGCGAGAGCCTGAAGGATAGACTGACGAATCCACCATACGGCGTATGAGATAAACTTAAAACCACGAGTCTCGTCGAACTTCTCGGCAGCCTTGATAAGGCCGAGGTTACCCTCGTTGATAAGGTCTGGAAGGCTGAGTCCCTGATTCTGGTACTGCTTCGCCACAGATACCACGAAGCGGAGGTTAGCCTTTGTAAGGCGCTCCAACGCCTCCTGGTCACCCTTGCGGATTCGTTGCGCGAGTTCTACCTCCTCCTCAACAGATATGAGCTCCTCCTTACCAATCTCCTGAAGATACTTATCCAACGACGCACTTTCGCGGTTGGTGATCGACTTAGTAATTTTTAATTGACGCATAAAAATCTATTTCTTCTTACAACTTCTATTCCTTATTTTTGCCTTATATACGTACTTTGGTTCATATTTGTTTCATCACACCCCACATTTTTTTATCATAGAGCACAAACTATGGAAATAATCTTATATTTTATTGCTTTTATATCACCAAAAATTGCTAACTTTGCGGAATATAGTAGTAATACTACTACTAAGCACTAATTAAAACATTACTAATTATGGCACATCGCAGTGGCTTTGTAAATATCATCGGCAACCCCAACGTGGGAAAATCGACACTGATGAACCAGCTCGTGGGCGAGCGTCTCTCGATTATCACATCCAAGGCACAGACCACACGTCACCGCATTATGGGTATCGTGAATGGCGACGACTTCCAGATCGTATACTCCGACACGCCGGGTATCCTGAAGCCTAACTACAAACTCCAGGAGAAGATGATGAAGTTTGTGCGTGGCGCAATCACCGATGCCGATGTGCTACTCTATGTCACCGACACCGTGGAGGATAGCGACCGCTCGGCAGAGATCATCGAGAAGGTAAACCTCTCGGGAGTGCCTACGATTGTGGTTATCAACAAGGTGGACCTCACAACACCTGAGAAGCTCACAGCTCTCGTCGAGAAGTGGCAGGCACTGCTGCCTAACGCCATCATAGCCCCATGCTCGGCAAAGGAGAAGTTCAACATCGAGGGTGTGTTCAACCTCATCTTGGAGCGTCTGCCCGAGGGTGAGGCCTTCTACCCCAAGGATACGCTTACGGATAAGACCCTGCGCTTCTTCGCCTCGGAAATCATCCGCGAGAAGATACTCCTCAACTACGACAAGGAGATCCCATACTCGTGTGAGATTGCCATCGAGAGCTACAAGGAGGAGCCTACCATAGACCGCATCTCGGCAACCATTTTCGTGGCACGCTCATCACAGAAGGGCATCGTCATAGGCCACAAGGGCGAGAAGCTGAAGCGTGTGGGACAGCAGGCACGCATCGACCTTGAGGAGTTCCTCGGCAAGAAGGTATTTCTCGAGCTCTATGTTAAGGTGCAGGAGGATTGGCGTAACAACGACGGCCAGCTCCGCAGATTCGGCTACGAACTCGAATAGAATAATAAAACTCGGCGAGGGTCGTTTGTAGGTAGTATGAGAAGAATAGTTGCCATCATAGCACTGCTTATCGTGGTTGTCGCGCTCCCACAGAGGGGTACGGCACAATACAACCGTAGCTATATCTACTGGGTGGGACAGCAGTGTATGATCAACAACGACTACCGCGAGGCTATAGATGTCCTAAATGTCCTGCTGCGTCACGACGAGAAGGACTTTGACGCCTACTTTCTGCGTGGCATCGCCAAGTATAATATGGACGACCTCCTTGGTGCGGATGCCGATTTCTCGACAGCCGTAACCCTCAACCCTGTGTTTACGGGGGCGTTCTACTATCGCGCCATAACACGCACACGCCTGGGCAACTACGACGACGCTCTCAACGACTTCCAGCAAGCTATAGAGCTGCGTCCCGACCTCCCCGACCCCTACTACAGCCGTGGCGTAACACGACTTCTAAATCAGCAGTTTGGCCTCGCGATAGAGGATTTCGACAAGTATATCCGCTATGAGAAGCGACACGTGGCTGCCTACATAAATCGCGGCACAAGTTACCTCTATTTGAAGGATACGGCAAAGGCCTACGAGAACTTCAACCTCGCCATACGCACCAACCGCGAAGACCCCGACGCATACAACCGTCGTGGCTCGCTCTTTATGGATGAGCGTCGCTACGAGGAGGCACGCGGCGACTTCGATATGGCCGTAGAGTGCGACAGCGCATACCTCCCTGGCTACTTCAACCGCGCGCTTGTGAACAACTACCTCCACCGTCCTATGGCGTCGCTGGCCGATTTCGACAAGGTGATAGCCCTCGACTCCACAAACTCGCTCGGATACTTCAACCGCGCCATAGTCCGCTCCGAAATTGGCGACTACAACCACGCACTCGAGGATTTCAATCAGGTGGCGACATACTCGCCCGACAACGTACTTGTATACTACAACCGTGCGATGCTCCACACACGCCTCGGTAACTTCGACGCTGCGATAGAAGACTACAGCAAGGCCATAGAGCTATACCCCGACTTTGCAAATGCCTACTTGGGTCGCAGTGTGCTTCGCCGTTCGCAGCGCGATGTGAAGGGTGCGGAGAGCGACGAGCGTACCGCACAGCGTAAGATTGCGGAGTATCGCAAGCGTCTGAAAGACTCCACATACTCGATATATGCCGACACGGCGCAACGCTTCGACAAGCTCCTGAGCTTCGAGAGCCGCCTCCTCGAGAGAAACTTCGAGCGTATAGCATCCTCGGTAAATCAGGCGGGTGACGACGGCCTGACGCTGATACCTATGTTCCGCTTCACGCTTATGAGCGAGGATAGCGTTGCAGTGGATAGCCGCAGCAAGCGTTTCGCGACACAGCGCGTCAAGGACTTTATAACCAAGATCGACAACCCTCTACTGCAGCTCGATTGTCGCACCTCGAACATCGAGCCAGACTCACTCATAGCCATCGACAAGCTCCTCAAGGAGCGTATGCACACCGCCGAAACCAAGGAGTGGACACTGCTCTTTGAGCGCGGTATAAGTCAGGCACTTATAAAGCAGTATACCAATGCTGTGAACACCCTCACGGAGGCTATACACCTCAACCCGTCAAACCCATTCCTATACATCAACCGCGCTACGACACGCGCCGAGATGATAGACTTTATATCCTCTATCGACAACAGCTACCAGACCATAACCCTCGACTCCGACCCTGCGAAACGTCTGCACAACACAGGCTCGCGAACATACAGCTATGACGAGGCTATCGAGGATGTAAACAAGGCTATAAAGCTATACCCCGACTTTGCCGAGGCGTACTACAACCGTGCCAACCTGATGGCCATCTCGGGCAAGCTCCCAGAGGCCTACGAGGACTATACGCGAGCTATAGAGTTAGAGCCAAATATGGGCGAGGCGTACTACAACCGTGGTCTGGTGCAGATATTTATGAAGGATACGCGCAAGGGGTGTATGGATCTGTCGAAGGCTGGCGAGTTGGGAATCATCTCGGCATACGACATCCTCAAGCAGTTCCGCATTGCGGAGCACAACTAACCGACTAATCAAACTATTTAATAACCAATAAATTTAAGTAATTATGACTCAAACAATTCATCGCAAACTTAACGACTCGGCGTTTGCTCGCTGGACAGCGTTGATCCTCATCTCGTTGATGATGTTCTTCGCATATATGTTCGTCGATATGCTCTCGCCACTCAAGGAGCTCCTTGACACAACACTCAACTGGAACAGCACCACATTCGGTACCTACGCTGCTTCGGAGTACTTCCTCAACGTATTCTGCTTCTTCCTCATCTTCGCAGGTGTGATTCTCGATAAGATGGGTATTCGCTTTACAGGTCTTCTCTCAGCATCGTTGATGGTTATCGGTGCGTGCATCAAGTTCTACGCTATGAGCGAGTGGTTCGTAGGCACAGGCCTCGAGGCTTGGTTGAACTCTTGGTGGGTAGAGCTCCCAGGCTCTGCTAAGTTGGCTTGCTTCGGCTTTATGATCTTTGGTTGCGGCTGCGAGATGGCAGGTACTACAGTATCGAAGTCTATCGCTAAGTGGTTCAAGGGCAAGGAGATGGCTATGGCTATGGGCTTGGAGATGTCTATCGCACGTTTGGGCGTATTCGCAGCTATGTGGCTCTCACCTATGGTATCTAACGCCTTCAACACATCGGTATCTGCACCTGTGGCATTCGGCGCTGTGTTGTTGATGATTGGTCTTATCTTCTACTTTGTATTCGTGCTTATGGATCGTAAGCTCGATGCTCAGCTTGAGGCTTGCGGCGAGTTGGAGAAGGAGGCTTCAGAGGAGGAGTTCAAGTTCAGCGACCTCGGCAAGATCTTCACAAGCAAAATGTTCTGGTTGGTGGCACTTCTCTGCGTGTTGTACTACTCTGCTATCTTCCCATTCCAGCGCTACGCTCCAGACTTCTTGGATAAGACTCTCGCAATTACTAACGGTGCACAGCTCTTCAGCTGCTTCCCTATCCTTGCTATGTGTCTCACACCATTCCTCGGTGCGTTCATCGACCGTAAGGGTAAGGCTGCGTCGATGCTTATGATTGGCTCACTCATTATGATTGCTTGCCACTTGAGCTTCGCATTCTTGTTGCCTATGTTCCCATCTAAGGTTTTGGCAGTGACTATCATCGCCATCCTCGGTGTATCATTCTCATTGGTACCTGCTGCGTTGTGGCCTTCAGTACCAAAGATTATCGACGAGCGTATCCTTGGCTCGGCATACTGCGTAATCTTCTGGATTCAGAACTGGGGCTTGTTGCTCGTACCTGTGGTAATCGGTAAGGTTTTGGATGCTACAGGCGGCTACACAATGCCTATGGTCATCTTCTCATCATTCGGCGTTGTTGCACTCTTCATCGGTATGTTGCTCAAGCGCGAGGATAAGAAGAAGGGTTACGGTATGGAGTTACCAAACATCAAGTAACGATACCTTTTATTAATATAGCGGATAAAGTGCTTCGGTCTCCCGAGGCACTTTTTTTTACGTTGACGGGCGCACAAGATACCTACAGTATTAGCCTCGTCACAAAAACCACCCTCTCGAGTGATGAAATCTTAATACTTTTTACTATATTTGGCGTCATAATGACGCATTCACTGCAAGAGCGTCATCACAAATCTCAACGTCTCAAGTGATGAAATCTTAATACTTTTTACTATATTTGGCGTCATAATGACGCATTTTCACTGCAAGAGCGTCATCACAAATCTCAACGTCTCAAGTGATGAAATCTTAATACTTTTTACTATATTTGGCGTCATAATGACGCATTCACTGCAAGAGCGTCATCACAAATCTCAACGTCTCAAGTGATGGAATCTTAATACTTTTTACTATATTTGTAATATGATTCGTCTTTCGCTGATAATTGCCACGTATAACCGTGCAGAACAACTGATGGTGACACTACGCTCCGTTGCTGCGCAGAGTGCCCCAGCATCGCTGTGGGAGTGTATCGTCGTGGACAACAACTCCTCAGACAACACTCGCAACCGCATTGCGGCGTTTCAGGGTGAGCACCCACATCTCAACATCCGCTACTGTTTCGAGGGTGAGCAGGGACTATCCGCAGCACGTAACGCCGGCATACGCCGTGCCGAGGGAGATATCATTGCCTTCATAGACGACGATGAGCGCATAGTGCCCGATTTCATAACAGCATACATAGAACTCTTTGACACTCAGTCGGATGCTATGTCCGCAGGAGGTAAGATTATCGCGGAGTATCCCACAGGGCGACCACGCTGGATATCGCGCTACACGGAGCAGCCCATCGCCAACCCTATGGACTTTGGCGAGGTTGTTGCACCATTCCCCAAGGGTCGCATCCCCGGGGGCGGAAATATGGCAATGCGTAGGGAGGTTTTTGAGCGCATAGGGCTCTTCGACACCACGTTAGGACGCACGGGAAAGCGACTCCTCGGTGGCGAGGAGAGCGACCTCTTTGAGCGTATGGCCAGCGCGGGTATGTCGTGCTACTACGTTCCTCGCGCTGTGATGTATCACATCATCCCTGCCGAGAAGCTCACCGCGGAGTACTTCGACCGTCTGGCGTATAACATAGGACTCAGCCAGCGTCGCCGCGCGGAGTTGCACAACCGCATCGGTGCGCTCTACATCGGCGAGATCGTGAAGTGGTGCGCAACTATTGCACTGTGTCTGGTGCACCGCCCTGCGCAGTCACGCTACCTTGTGAAGTTGCGCCGAGGGATAACGAGAGGAATAGTTAGGAATGAGTAGTATTTTCTCTGCACAAACTATTGCAATATCACTATTTTTTCGTATATTTGTCTTAGGAAACTAAAAAAATCTATAAACTATGAAAAAGCTATTTTACTTATTGCTAGCGTTGCCTATGATGTTGGCGGCGTGTACAGAAAAACCTGAGCCTGCACCTGCTCCTACTCCAGATGAGAAGAGCTATGAGCTCAGCATCACATCAGCCCTCGAGATGAATTTTGAGGCAGAGGGTGGCAATGGCGTTATCACCTACGAGCTTAAGGAGGTAACACGCGCATCTCAGCCACAGCCAAAGGTCGCAGCTACCTGCGAAGCAGAGTGGGTTTCTGACGTTACTGTCGCTGAGAATATCACATTTGTTGTTGCAGCTAACGAGGGTGCAGCACGTGACACTAAGGTTGTTGTTACTTATGGCGAGCAGTCATTCGAGGTTGCTGTTAAGCAGGTAGCAAAGGGCGAGCAGCCAGAGCCAGAGCCAGAGTACGTTATGGAGGCAGAGTTTGCTGCTGCTATGCGTATTCCAAGCGAAGAGGCAGATATTGCAGACAACGCTTTCGCAATCATCTTCGTGGATGACGCTGAGAATAAAGAGCTTGGCATCGTAGTTACTGGTGCTGAGGAGGATACAGTATTGAAGGCTGGTGAGTACACCATCGACTTTGCTGAGATGAGCGTTTACGAGCCAGAGGCTGAGTATGAGTTCGTATCTGGTGATGTTACCGTAGGTCTCGAGGGCGATATCTACTCTTTCGACATCGTATTGGCTGACGCTGAGGAGGCTCTCTACCACTTCACTTACGAGGGTGTTGTGCTCGATATGGAGCCTGCTGAGAAGCCTGAGCCACAGGATTTCAACCCTGTGAAGGTTGAGGCATATCGCGCTGATAGTTGGGATCTCGGTAACTTCGAGTTGGACCTCTACATCAACGATGAGTTGTACCACGCATTGGATATGCAGGATATGATCAACCCTAACGATGGTCACCTCACTGCTGGCGTATACTCTATGGCTGAGGGCTCTATCACCGAGTGGTCAAACTTTGTGTGGGACCTCGAGACTGGCGAGGGTGCTTATGTTGTAGATGCAGAGATAGCACTCTCACACAACGATGATGGCACATCTACAATCGTAGGTTTCATTGAGTCTGAGTATGGTGACCACCTCGATATCGACTGGACTGGTGTTGTTGCTGGCTTCGTATTTGGTGGCGCTACTCCAGAGCCTCCAACCCCAGGTGAGGGCTTCGACTTCACCGCTCCTTACTTCGCTTGCGAGTATTATTCAGCAGGCTCTATGGGTACTCCTGCGAATAACTACTACATCATCCTCTCTGATGATGAGGCTTGCAACACTCAGAACCCAGCGAACGATGCTACATACGTTATGTTGGACCTCTACTCTGCTTTGGAGCAGGCCTCTTTGCCTATCGGCACATATACTTTCGACGCTAACGACTCTGGTGAGGATGGCACATTAGGCTGCTACTACTCATCCGTTATGGTTATGGTTGATGGCGTACCATCTCCTTGGTTTGGCATCGCTGGCGGTACCGTAACAGTTACCGAGGGTAAGATCTACGCAGAACTCGTTCGCGAGGATAACGGCGACACAGTAACCGTAACATACGAGGGTGACCTCACATTCGGTAATGGCGGTGGCTCAGAAGGTGGCATCGAGGGTGACGTAGAACTCAACGTTACTGGTGCTGGCATCCACGCAGAGTATTATATGGACTACTATGACGTAGGCTCTGACAACTGGTGGATTACAGTATACGAGGATGACGCTAATATGAGCGGCGTATACCTCCAGTTCGACATCCTTTCAAGCGTATACGCTGATGACTGGCGTGGTGAGTACATCTCTCTCAATGAGGCTTCTGCATACGACTACACATTCGTCCCTGGTGAGGTATCGGGTGGTTACTTGACTGGCTCTTGGTATGCTATCTTGGACAATGGTGACCTCACAGATACATCTGCAGCACTCGTAAGTGGCACTGTAGAGTTCGTCTTCAACGAGGATGGCTCAAAGAGTGTAGTTCTCGACTGTGTTGACAACGCTGGTAACAAGATTACTGGTACTGTGACAGGTACTCTTTCTGCTGAGACCCTATCTGCAAGCGTTAAGAGAAACCATATCCCTGTAAAGCGTAGTATGGTGGTTCGCTAACCAACAGCTTTAATTATTGCAAAGCGACTTCCTCGGGGGTCGCTTTTTTAATTAGTAATTACTAATTACTCATTCCTCATTAATTTTGGCATTCCAAATTATTGTTGTATATTTGCACGAATATTTGTCTATAACAACACTAAAATTTATAAATTTTAAACTATGAAGAAATTTTTGGCGCTTGTAGCGCTTGTAGCAGTTGCCCTCACGGCGTGTGACAAGGGCAGCACAGAGCAAACCTTCACCTCGACTATCGAGCTCTATTCAAATGAGGTAGTCATAGCCAAGGGCGGTGGCGAGAAGATTGTGGAGTTTAAACTCAATAATGGTCAGGGTGGCAAGGTTACTGCCGAGGCTGACGCAGAGTGGCTCGAGGCACGTGTGGAGTTCAATGCCGAGGTTGTGATCACAGCCCAGGCTAACGAGGGTGACGCTCGCGAGGCTAAGGTTACGGTGAAATATCAGGGCGCTAAGGATGCTGTAATCACCGTGAAGCAGAAGGCTGGCAATGTAGAGTTTGACGAGGAGTTCGCTGCAAAGCGCTTCGAGGGTCAGTATTTCGGCTCTGGAAACTACTTCGTGACACTCTCGGACATCGGTCTTGCGAAGGATGGTAGTCACAAGGCTAACGGCACATACTACATCTTCGACTTCTACGGTAACACTCCAAGCGACGAGGAGTACCCTATGTTGCCTAACGGCACTTACACCTTCGACGCTGCGAACACCGGTGCTAACGGCACATTCTCGGATGAGAATAGTTGGTATGGTGTAACCAACGCTGCGGGAGAGTATGCTACGGCAAGAAGCTACAAAACAGCTACTGTAACCGTTGAGGATGGCGTGTTTGAGGCACTCATAGAGTTCAACAATGGCGAGGTACACCGTGTGGTGTATGAGGGTGACCTCACAGCGGTACTCGACGACACTACGCTCTCGGCAGATACCACAATCGCCATCGAGGGTGCGGAGATTGTCGCTACGAACTATGGTGACTTGTACGAGGTAGGTATGCAGAACTGGTACATCGAGGTTAAGAAGGATGACAAGGTTATCTTGCTCGACGTCTTCTCGGCATCTACGACAGACCCATCGGGCGTATACCAGGTGTTGTCGGGTGCGGAGTATGCCAATAAGTTCATCCCAGGATTTATGGATGGCAGCGAGCTTGTAGGAGCGTGGTATGGCTCTGTCTCTAACGGTAAGTTCAAGGTTATCGCGCCTATGGTAGACGGCGTTATAAAGATTGAGGTCTTGGGCAACACCGCGACTATAGACTTCGGCGTATGGGACGATGGTGGTAACCTCATCGACGGCTCTGCATCAGGAGCATATAGCGTTGGCAAGGCGGAGGAATAATTAGGAATTACTAATTACTCACTACTCACTGAACACAATATCACATTATAAACCTAAATAAACTATTATGAAAAAGTTATTTTTCTTGTTGTTCGCGTTGCCACTTTTCGCAGCGTGTACAGAGACAGGCAATGAGCCTGAGCCACAGCCTCAGCCAGAGCCTGAGAAGAAGGCTCAGTTGATCCTCACATCAAATGAGGTTATGAACTTCAACGCCGAGGGCGGCCAGGGTCTTATCGACTACACCCTTGTGAATGCTAAGGAGGGCGTAGAGTTCGCTTCTGAGTGCGAGGCCGACTGGATCTCAGACTTCGTATTCGGCGAGGACATCACCTTCGTTGTTGCTGAGAACGAGGGCGAGGCTCGTGAGGCACAGATTGTTATCACCTATGCTGAGGCATCTATGGAGGTAACCGTAAAGCAGGCTGCAAAGACCGAGGAGCCAGAGCCAACGGCTCCTATTATCGTCATCTCATCGGAGAATCCTATGGAGTTCGACATGAACGGTGGTATCGGTACTATCGAGTACACTATCGAGAACCCTATCGCTGGCGTATCACTCACTGCTAAGGCTGACGCAGCTTGGATTGCACAGACCACAGTTCAGGCTGAGAAGATTATCTTCCAGGTGTTGGCAAACGAGGTTGAGGAGGCTCGCGAGGGTAAGATTACCTTGACCTATGGTATGCTCGAGCCAGTGGAGGTTATCGTGAAGCAGGCAGCATATGCTGCTCCAGCTCCTGTATTCACCTTTGACCCTGCAACTTTGGAGGTAAGCTTTGAGGGTGGCGCACAGAGCGTTGCTTACACTATCGAGAACGCTATCGAGGGTGCAGAGGTTGTTGCTACTTGCGAGGCAGCGTGGGTATCTAACCTCGTTGCTACTAATGGCACTTTGACCTTCGATGTAGCTGCTAACGAGGAGTCACTCCGTCAGGCTATCATCGTTTTGACTTATGGCGACTATGCGTTTGAGTACGTCGTTAAGCAGCTTCCTGCAAACTACAACCCAGGTTTGAACTACCTCGCATTCACAGTTGTGGAGGCTTGGGCAGACCTCAAGGAGGGTGGTAACGTATGGAACGTAACATTCGTTGAGCACGACGAGCTTTTGGGTGATATGCAGACTGTTATCAGCTTCTACATTGAGGAGGCTAACGTTCACAGCCTTGTTTCAGGCACATACACTACTGCCGAGGGTACTATCTTGCTTAACAATGCATCACGCAACGGCTACTCTACTTACCGTGCTAACGCATCGTTGGCAACTGATATCTCAGATGCATCGTTTGTTGTTGCAGTAGATACTGAGACTCAGACTATCTCGTTCGACGGCTCGTTCCAGGCTGGTAACGACATTGTAGCCTTGAGCTACACAGGCGCAGTACGTGGTATGGACCTTTCAGGTAACACATCTAACGAGGTTAACTGCACAGAGTGGAAGCGTTTCGACAAGAACTATCAGGATGCTACCGAGTGTATCTTCACTGGTAGATCATCAGACAACGCATTGGAGATTATGTTCCACATCCAGCACTCTGGTGGCACTAAGGTTATCCCTGCAGGTACTTACGAGGTAGCACCATTCGAGCCACAGGGTGATGTATTGGCAGACACTTCAACTGTTACCTATAACTCTGTAAAGGATTCGTTCGCGTCTGGTTCTATCACAGTTACTCACCTCCGTGGTATGTACAACTTCGAGTTCGAGATCGTTGATACTCTCGGTCGTCGTTTCACTGGCAACTATACTGGTGAGCTCGGCAATGGTGGTACAAACCCATAATCGGCCATTGTAAGGCAATTTCGCGGCTCTGTGGCCGTGAACAAAACGAGGTGTGCTCCGTAGTGGGCACACCTCTTTCTTTTGTTGTATGGGGGGGGTAAGGAGTTTAGGGAGGATAGGGAGGTTAAGGAGCGAGAGGGATAAAAGTTGTTGCGCGCGATTATAAGACGTTCGGTAGCGAGAGGGAATTTATTGTCAGAGTGGTACAGATGTGGCGCTGACACGAAAAAGCCACCGATGGGTAGTACTTGACGTACGTCCCATTGGTGGCGTTGACTGAAGCGTCACAGATGTGCCGCTATCACAATAAATTATTATTCCCACTCAATTGTTGCTGGTGGCTTTGAGGAGATGTCGTAGACTACGCGGTTGACGCCTCGTACCTTGTTGATAATCTCATTCGATAGACGTGCCAAAATCTCATATGGGATATGTACCCAATCGGCAGTCATACCATCGGTAGACTGTACAGCACGGAGAGCTACGCAACGCTCGTATGTACGCTCATCACCCATAACACCTACCGACTGAACAGGCAACAAGATAGCGCCTGCCTGCCAAATCTTATCGTACCAGCCTGTCTCGCGGAGGATGTCGAGGTAAATCTTGTCGACGTTCTGCAAAATCTCTACCTTCTCGCGGGTAATCTCACCAAGAATACGGATGGCAAGACCTGGACCTGGGAATGGATGACGGTTGATAAGGCGGTCGCTCATACCCATAGAACGGCCTACGCGGCGTACCTCGTCCTTGAACAAAAGACGCAATGGCTCAACAACCTTAAGGCCCATCTTCTCTGGAAGACCACCTACGTTATGGTGCGACTTGATGACTACGGCTGTGCCGTTAACCTGCGCTGACTCAACAACATCTGGGTAGATAGTACCCTGACCGAGCCACTTAACGCCCTGCAACTTCTTAGCCTCCTGCTCGAAGACCTCCACGAAGTCGCGACCGATAATCTTACGCTTGGTCTCTGGGTCGGTGACGCCAGCCAAGTCGCCAAGGAACTTCTCCGAAGCATCTACGCCCTTAACATTTAGGCCAAGGCCACGGTAAGAGTCGATAACCTCCGCGAACTCATCCTTACGCAAAAGACCCGAGTCAACGAAGATACAGTACAAATTCTCGCCGATAGCCTTGTGCAACAACATCGCAGCAACAGAAGAGTCTACGCCACCCGAGAGACCAAGGACAACCTTGTCGTCGCCCAACTTCTCGCGCAACTCCTTAACGGTGCTCTCCACGAAACTATCTGGAGTCCAATCGCCCTTGCAGCCACAGATGCCCTTCACGAAGTTCTCAATCATTGTGAAGCCCTCCTCAGAGTGGTAAACCTCAGGATGGAACTGGATACCCCAAGTCTGCTCGCCCGCGATGCGGTAAGCAGCGCACGCCACATCCTCGGTAGAGGCGATGATGTCGTAACCCTCGGGGATGGTGGTGATGGTGTCGCCGTGGCTCATCCACACCTGTGATGATGGTGAGAGACGCTGCATAAGTTCGTCGTCAGCCTTAACGACGCGCATCTGCGCACGGCCATACTCTCTACTTGGTGATGCCTCGACCTTGCCACCGAAGAAGTGAGCGAGGTACTGCGCACCATAGCATACGCCAAGGAGCGGCATCTTACCCTTGATAGCCTCGAGGTTGAAGCGTGGAGCACCCTCCTCGCGCACCGAACGTGGTGAACCAGAGAGAATAACGCCGCGCACCGACTCATCGAGTGTTGGTGGGTTGTTGAATGGGTGAATCTCGCAATATACCATCATCTCACGAATGCGTCGTGCGATGAGCTGGGTGTACTGCGACCCAAAGTCTATGATTATAATCTTATCTGTCATATAATGTTATAAATTATCTTTCTTATCCCGACCGTTTGGTGTCAGAATGGGTTAGATGCAACGCTCGGCAAAATTGACTACGATGGGCTGTACTTAGGCGTACTGCCCATTGTAGGCATATTTTGTTAGCGGCAGCAGATGACCCATTATCACGCCAAACTACTCGCCTCGTGAGTAGTTAGGTGTCTCCGAAGTGATGGTGATGTCGTGAGGGTGATTCTCCGTAACACCGCTCGAGGTGATGCGGATGAAACGCGCAGTCTGCAATGTATCGATATCCTTAGCACCACAGTAGCCCATACCCGCACGGAGACCTCCTACCAACTGATATACCGTCTCGGCAAGCTTACCCTTGAAAGGTACGCGACCCACGATACCCTCTGGAACGAGCTTCATAACATTCACCTCGCCCTTCTGGAAGTAACGATCCGCAGAACCAGCCTTCATAGCGTCGATAGAGCCCATACCACGGTAAGCCTTGAACTTACGACCATTATATATAATAGTCTCGCCTGGCGACTCCTCGGTGCCGGCAAACATAGAGCCCACCATAACGCAGTTACCACCAGCAGCCAATGCCTTAACGATATCGCCAGAGTAACGAAGACCACCATCGGCAATGATAGGCACACCAGCCTTCTTAGCCTCGGTACTTGCAGCGTAGATAGCCGACAACTGAGGAACGCCAACACCCGCGATGATACGTGTGGTGCAGATAGAGCCAGGGCCGATACCCACCTTGATGCCATCCGCGCCATTCTCGCAGAGGTACTTTGCAGCCTCGGCAGTGGCGATGTTACCACACACAACGTCGAGGTGTGGATATGTAGCCTTGATCTTCTTCAACAAATCGACAACGCCCTTTGTGTGGCCGTGTGCTGAGTCGAGAACCACGGCGTCCACCTCCTCAGCAACAAGAGCTGCCACGCGGTCCATAGCGTCTGGGGTGATGCCGATACCCGCAGCTACACGCAAACGGCCCTTAGCATCCTTGCACGCCATAGGGTTATCCTTGAGCTTTGTGATGTCGCGGTAGGTGATGAGACCCACGAGTTTGCCGTCGTTATCCACTACCGGTAGCTTCTCGATCTTGTTTGCGAGCAACACCTCAGCAGCGCTCTTGAGGTCGGTCTCGTGTGTTGTCACGATATTCTCCTTGGTCATCACCTCCTCAATCTTGCGCTCCATATCGCTCTGGAAGCGGAGATCGCGGTTTGTGACGATACCAATGAGGTAACCCTTCTCGTCAACAACAGGGATACCACCAATCTTATTCTCCTGCATAAGGTTGAGCGCATCGCCCACGGTGTTATCCTTGAGGATTGTCACAGGGTCGTAAATCATACCGCTCTCGGCACGCTTCACACGGCGCACGTGGGCTGCCTGTGCTGCGATGGACATATTCTTGTGGATAACGCCGATACCACCCTCACGCGCCAAAGCGATAGCGAGCGTAGCCTCAGTAACGGTATCCATAGCCGCCGAGACGATAGGTATGTTCAAAGTGATGTTTCGAGAGAATCGAGCGACTGTCGACACCTCGCGAGGCAAAACCTCAGAGTAGGCTGGTACGAGCAACACATCATCAAATGTGAGACCTGTTGGCAGTACCCTTTCATCAATAAATGACATATCAGGTAAATTTTAGGTATTACATTTTTTTGTTGCCTACAAAAGTAATGAAAATTTCTGAGAAGTACAACAGCTAAATAAAAAAAAGTACGATTTAGAGTCTGTGGTTAAATATTGCCCCTGGTAAAATTAAATTATTTTACCTCAGCACTTGATAAATGGGCTTTCATATTGTATATTTGTACAATAAAGTTAAATTATTTATGAGACAATTTTTTACTATTCTGATTGCTTTTGCGTCACTTATACTTATGTTGCTTGGCAACAACGCCCTACGCAACGAGAATCAACGACTGATGGCGAACAACGAGGCACTGCAGAGCGAGATGAAGCTCTACCGCACACGCCTCGGCAAGTCGGCGGCATCTGTGGCAGAGCTACGCCTGACACTCTCAGAGCTGCGCGACAGGCACGCTGATGCCCT
Organism: Alistipes sp.; assembly: GCA_017630455.1. Classification (GTDB taxonomy): domain Bacteria; phylum Bacteroidota; class Bacteroidia; order Bacteroidales; family Rikenellaceae; genus Alistipes. The sequence continues at coordinate 42,307 of JAGBVG010000006.1, forward strand.
GTGCGAGATAGAGTCTATGGAGCTGAAGCTGCGCCGCGTGAAGAGCTATGCCGAGAGCGTTGCACGCACAACGATTGTCGAGACATTACACCTTGAGCCACAGCGTGATACTGCCATACTCAATGACGGCATTGCCACCACCCCACTGCGCTGGAGCGTAGACTACCACGACGGGCATATCGCAATCTCGGGTGAGGTGTGGCGCGACACCTTGAGCCTTAACATCGAAAGCATCGACACACTGCGACAAGTGGTGCATCGCATCCCGCGCCGCTTCCTTGGCATACCTTACGGCACGAAGTATCTGCGCCAGGAGATAACATCTTCAAATCCACACACCACGCTAATTTACAGCGAGTATATAACGATAGATAGACGAATAGGAAACAAAAAATGGTAGTAGGTACAACCTACTACCATTCATCACTCAAACGTCTCGCGATTAGAACGAGAAGCCGGCCTTAAGCAATGCGTAATGGCGGTTTGTGGTAGGGTTATAGGTATAGCCCAACTCCACAGGTATGGTCACCTTATCAACCTCGAAGTCGCGCGTAAGAACAAGACTCAAATTCGTAACATTGAAGCCCTTAGGCTGATTATCAAAGTCCAAAGTATAGGCACCATCAACCATCTTACGTGGTCCTGCCATCCAGAACGGACCTGTCCAAGGCGCAGCACCTGCAATGATCTCCATATCAAGCACATCGCCGAAAGGCTGTGTGTAGCCCACCTCAAAGTATGATGAGAAGGCACGCTTGCCATTAGGCAGGCGGTCCGCAGCGTGGAGGAAGGTGGTTGCCCAGTGCAGACGCAAGCGGTCAAAAAATGTGTAATCTATGGTAGCCGTGAGGTTATGCGCCTCCTTGTCGAAGAAACTCTGCGCGCCAAAGTCTGGACCCGCACCGCAGAAGACATCGTAGATAGTCACAGAGAGGTTCTCGTGGTCGAAGCCGAGGAACATATCAAATTCCTTGTAATCGCTTAGGAGCGAGGCATTTCCCCAGAGGTTAATATAGAACTTACCGTAGCCGAGGGTAAGCGATGGCTGGAACGATGGGTCGAACATATTACCCGTATACGACTGGTCGTAACCGCGCCACATATAGTTCGATGCGAGGTCGAAGCCCGCCTCCCACCAGAACGCCCACTCGTCATCCTCCTCGTGGTCGCAGCAGCACTCCTCTGAGCAATCCATAAGTGGGTTAACACTCTGTGAAACAGCCTCTGGCTGAGCAGCATACAACGGCAACGACACGCAAAGCGCAAGTACAAAAGCAAATATTTTCTTCATTTTCGTCTCTTTATTTTAATTAAGGTTTAGGAATAATAATTAGATTGATTATTTCTTTGCGTGGTGGTGACGACGCTTGCGGAGCTTCATCTTCTTGCGATAGTTATCCACCTTGCGCCACACACCCCACACGAGCAATGCGCTGAAAAACAGGATAATACCAATGAGCATACCTGCAGAGAGGTTATCACCCTTCACACGCGACCACATCTCGAGCATCTTATCCGTGCGGTCACCCGAATCGTGCATAACACCCGAGCGCGCAATGACACTCATATCGGGATAAAGCACCGGATCAGCAACCACAGCCTCGGAGCCTTCGATAGGCGTACCATCCTCATTTACAAAGAAGTAGCTCAAGTCGCAGACCTCAGGCTCGGAGTAACACAACTCCTCCAACGAGTCGTAGACCTCCTGCGTAGCAACGACACTCACGTAGCCCGTAGCATCCATATTTCGGATGGCATTCTCGGGCATACACATATAGTCGATGAAGTAGCGCGCAGCACGCAGATTACGCGCATATTTAGGGATTACCCAGCCGTCGAACCAGACGATACTACCCTCCTTAGGCACCTCATAGCCGAGCTCTACATCCACCTCGCTCGCCTCGTCGATAGCCCATACTGCATCGCCGCTCCACATAAGGTTTATCCACGCCTTCTCCTGCGTCATCATCTCCTTACCGAAGTCGGCCTCCCAGCCTGCAACAAGCTCCTTCATACGTTTCAAGTAGCTCTCAACCAATGCAATAGACTCATCCGAAGAGTCATACATAAGCTCGTGAATGGTATCTATATCGAGACACTCTTCCTCGCCCAAAGTGCCGTTTTCGCGCGCCTCGAGAGTCTTGGCATATATAAGCATCGGCGAATATACATCGCGGAAAGCATCCTTCACAAAGATCTTATCCTGAAGCCTCTGGTCGAACATCAGAGCCCACGACTGCGCCTCCTCCTTGGTTACGTACGCCTTGTTGTAGAGGATTCCCGTAGTACCCCACATATATCCCACAGCATAGTCGTTGGGGTCGACACCCTCGGGAGCCTCCAAGAGCGAGAACTGCTCCTTGATGTAGGGCGAGATGCAGCCGAAGTAGTTGATGTCGCGCTCCGCCATCTCAGCCTCAAACTCTGGAGTGAGGATCGGCAACACCATCTCGTTGCGCATCATACGCTCGATGATATACTCCGACGGACATACTACATCGAAATCGGCCTGACCGTTCTCGATTTTCGCGAGCATAACCTCATTGATATCAAAGGTTTGGTAGATAATCTCCACCTCCTCGCCAGTCTGCTCGTAGTACCACTCCTCGAACTCCACAAGGAGATCCTCATCGATGTAATCGCCCCAGTTGTAGACCTTGAGGATATGGCTGCGACCGTCGTCACATCCCATCATAGCCACAGCGACAACCATCATCGCCACGCTACGCACTATATTATATAAGTATCGCATTATCGTCTTGCGGTTTTAGGGTTTATCTTCTGCGCCTCCTCAGCCTGACGTGCCTGACGTCGTGCACGGATGTTCACAACAACCAAGAGCACCAACACCACTACCAAGATTATGGTCGACAAGGCTCTAAGTTCCGGTGTGAGACCACCCTTTCGCGCATCTGCATAGATATACGTAGAGAGAGTCTCGAGGCCGTTAGTACCGTTGGTGAAGATCGTAACAGCAAAGTCGTCGATCGAGAGCGTGAACGCAAGGATAAAGCCCGAGATCATACCTGGACGAATCTCAGGGATGATAACCCTGCGCATAGCCTGCATAGGCGTAGCACCGAGGTCGAGTGCCGCCTCGTAGATATTGGGGTTCATCTGCATCAAGCGCGGCATAACGCTGAGCACCACGTATGGCGTACAAAATGTTATATGCGCGAGGATCACAGTGGCATAACCCTGTGTGATGCCCAACGAGATAAACAGCAAAAAGAGTGAGATACCAGTGATGATATCCGGATTGAGAATCGGAATGTTATTCACGAAGTTCACAGCCTTACGCTTACCATAGCGCAAGTCGTTGATACCTATGGCTGCAACAGTACCGAGGAGTGTCGACACCGTAGCCGCCACAAAGGCTATGAGAAACGTATTCTGGATGGCATCAATGAGCGAATTGTTGACACCGCCCGAGAATAGCGACTCGTACAACTCTGTAGAGAATCCTGTCCAGTTTCCGAGCACCTTAGACTCTGTGAACGAGAATATTGCGATAATCACAATCGGTGCATAGAGCATCACGAGCAGTAGCACCAAGTAAAGATGTGATAGCTTTCTCATACGCGCGCGTTATAAAATTGTGGCATCGCCTGTGCCCTCGTCCGACGTAGCATCCGTGAAGAGCGAGGTGATACCTATGATTATCAACATAATAAGCGACAACGCCGCACCATAGTGCCACATACCGTTGTTGATATTTTCCTGAATCGTAGTACCAAAGAGCTTGATGTTGTTCATCGTGAGCAGCTCCGCAATAGCAAAGGTCGAGATCGTAGGCATAAAGACCATCATAATGCCACTCACGATACCCGGCATCGACAGCGGAAATACCACACGTCCAAAGACCTGACGCGGCGTAGCACCAAGATCCTCGGCAGCCTCGATAAGCGAGGGATCCATCTTCTGCAGCACGTTGTAGATAGGGTAAATCATAAACGGCAGGAAGTTGTAGACCATACCGAATATTAGCGCACCCTCACCCAGCGGCAGACGCAGGAAGTCGAACAACGCCACAGTAGCCAGCGTACGCACCAACACGTTAATCCACATAGGCAGGATGAAGAGCATCACCACCAACCTTGCATTCGAGGGCTTCAGCTTCGAGAGCACGTATGCCGCAGGATAGCCCAATACCAAGCATATAATAGTGGTAATCAGCGCAATACCTATAGAGTATATAAACGTATTTGCCGCTTCGGGCTGGTTGATGAATCGCACGAAGTTCTCCATCGAGAAACCACCGCTCTTCGACTGAAAAGCGTAGAACATAATCAGCAACAGAGGCATAACGATGAAGATTGCCATAAAGATGACATACGGCAAACTCCACACACGCCTACGCGCCAAGAGTTTCGAAATTCGCTGTCTCATAGGCTACTTTATCTCCTTGACAGTTATGTTATTAGGCGCAATCTTGATACCTACCTCATCCAGATCCTCCCACACATCGTGCGTATCGACATAGATAGCCTCACCCTCGTCGGTGTGCACAGTGAGGTGGTAGTGATCACCCTTGTAGAGGATGAAGCGAATAGTACCCCACGACTCACCATCATCGGGATCGTCGGTAAGCTCCACAGCCGAAAAGCCGAACGACACATTCACCTTCGCACCCGGCTCAATGCCCTGCACCTCCTTACACTCGAAGGTCTCGCCGAGCATCTCGACGTGTGTGGCATCCACGAGACGACCCTCGACATTATTCTCGGTACGTTCCTTACGCATAACGTGGATATCGGCAGGCTTGATCATCATACCCACCTCGCTACCAACTTCGAAGGCATTATAATCCTGAATCATAATCTCATAGCCATCTGGTGTCTCCACAAACATTTCATAGTGTACACCCTTGAACGTGCAGCTCTTAACCCTGCCTGAGAACATCGCAGCCTCGGCATTGCGGATGATATACACATCCTCGGGGCGGATGACAACATCCACCTCCACATTCTCGCCGAAGCCCTCGTCGATACACTCAAACTCCTTATCCATAAACTTCACCACGCGGTCGCGCACCATCACAGCATTGATGATGTTGCTCTCGCCAATGAAGTCCGCCACAAAGGCGTTGCAAGGCTCGTTGTATATATCTGTCGGAGTTCCAATCTGCTGAATCTTACCCTCGTTCATAACAACGATGGTATCCGAAAGTGTCAATGCCTCCTCCTGGTCGTGGGTCACATATACGAATGTGATGCCAAGGGTGCGGTGCATCTCCTTGAGCTCCATCTGCATATCCTTACGCATCTTGAGGTCGAGAGCCGCCAAAGGCTCGTCGAGGAGCAACACCTGAGGACGATTGACAATGGCGCGTGCGATAGCCACACGCTGCTGCTGACCTCCCGAGAGCGACTGCACATCGCGATGCTCATAGTCGGTCATACCCACCATTTTAAGTGCGCGCTTCACCCTCTGTTCTATCTCCTTCTTATCGACCTTCTGCAACTTCAGACCGAAGGCGATATTGTCGTAGACATTGTAATTTGGGAATAGCGCATAACGCTGAAATACGGTATTTACAGGACGAAGGTGCGGTGGCACACCTGTCATCCTCTCACCACCAATAAGAATCTCGCCTGATGTGGCAGAATTGAATCCTGCAAGCAAACGAAGAAGTGTGGTCTTGCCACAACCCGAAGGGCCGAGAATCGTGAGAAACTCACCCTTACGTACTTTCAAACTAACATCATTAAGCACCACCTTATCGGGGAACGACTTGGTGATATTCGAAATCTCGATGATGTAATCAGAGTTCACCATTAAGCAAAAAAGTGTATTAGTAGTTACTAAAATATCAACCCTCCCGCGCGCTGTCGACACACAATTGTGTTCCCATACGGAGAGTTTTCGGGACAAAGATAGAAAAATTACGATAAATTTCGTATATTTGTGGATATAAATTCACTTTTTTTGATGATTATTATGAGACTACGAAGCATAACTTTCGCCTTGTTAGCAATTGCAGCTACGCTGTCGGGGTGCTGCCATAACTCCAACAACGAGATTCTGAGCGGCGTGGACTACACCCTTGCCACCCAGCGCAAGGCAGACATCTCCGACGTCCGCTACGACATCAACTTCCTAATCCCCAGAGTATTAACCGAATCCGTACTCTGCGATATAGAGATCCGTTTCTCGCTCCACGAGCCTTGCGACGTGCTCCTCGACTTCCGCGATACGGAGCGCATAACAGAGATAATTTTCAAGGAGATCTCACACTCCGAGCAGTGGCAGTCGTGGCTCCGCAACGAGCATATCGTAATACCTCGCGAGATGGTCACCGCAGGAGAAAACGCCATAAGGATACGCACATCGGTCAGCGACCAGTCGCTAAACCGCAACGAGGAGTACCTCTACACGCTCCTTGTCCCCGATCGTGCACGCACCCTCTTCCCCTGCTTCGACCAGCCCGATATGAAGGCTACATACACCCTCTCGCTCACCCTACCCGAGGAGTGGACAGCCGTATCCAACACCTCTATTACAGGTAGCGCCACATCAGAAGAGGGCTATCAAGTGATTGAGTTCGCCCCCACCGAGCCACTCTCGACATACCTATTCTCGTTCGTTGCTGGCAAGCTCGACAGCACCACCTACGACGATGGCACACACCGCTTTACGGCCTACTACCGCGAGACCGACCCCAAGCGCATCGCGCAGCTCGACACCATATTTAAGGAGGTGAAATATTCGCTCGAATGGCTCGAGGAGTACACAGGCATCAAATACCCCTTTGGCAAGTACGACTTCATAATGTTGCCTGGATTCCAGTATGGCGGTATGGAGCACACGGGAGCTACGCTCTACAACGCCGGGCAGATGTTCCTCGGCGAGAATCCGACCCTCGATGAGCTGCTACGCCGCTCGTCGGTCATTGCACACGAGACTGCACATATGTGGTTCGGCGACTATGTCACTATGCGCTGGTTCGACGATGTATGGACCAAGGAGGTCTTTGCCAACTACTTCGCGGCGCGCATCGTGGAGCCACTCTACCCCACCATCGACCACCGCCTGAGCCGCCTGAAGAGCTACACCATATCCGCACTCTCGGAGGATCGCACCGCTGGCTCCACACCTATACGCCAAGAGCTTGACAATCTGCAAAATGCAGGACTCATCTACGGCCGTATTATCTACAACAAAGCTCCTATTGTGATGGACAAGATTGTGGAAATTATGGGCGACGAGGCATACCAAAATGGCATCCGCGACTATCTCCGCACCTTCGCATACGGCAACGCCACGTGGCCCGAACTCATAGAGATCCTCGACCGCTACACCGATGCTGACCTCCGCACATTCAGCGAGGTGTGGGTACACAGCAACGCCATACCTATTGTGGAGTGTTCGTCAAAGGATAACCTCCTCATACTCAAGCAGCGCGACCCACGAAGTAGAGGTCTTCTATGGCCGCAACACCTCACCATACGCGTGGTATACGACGACAGCACCACCGAGGATGTAAACATCGCCATCGAGGCTGCTCGCACAACCCTCGGGCTACGCAAGCCTATAGCCTACATCATCCCTAACATTTGCGGTCGCGGCTACGGACTATTCACCATCCCGGAGCAGAACATCGCGTGGCTTATGACACAGCTTCCCGACCTCGGCGATGACCTTGCTCGCGAGGCTACATTGGTCAATCTCCACGAACTATACAAGTGGGGATATATCAATAAGAATCAGTGGCTTGCGACGCTTACCGACGCTCTTACCAAGGAGCACAACTACCTCATTGCCTCGACGATTTGCGACTACCTATCTGAGCCTGTTGCGACACTCAAGGCACGCGAAATAGAGGAGCGACTTTGGCATATCGCAACCACACACCCCCTCACCTCGCTGCGCCGCAAGCTGATTACCACACTCGCACACGCCCACACCGCCCCAGCTGTCACCGAGGCCCTCTACACCCTCTGGCAGGCTAATGGCGCAACGTGGCTCTCGGAGCAGGAGCAGTTTACCACGCTCAGCGATGACGACGCTATGACCTTGGCTTACGAGCTGGCACTGCGTATGCCCGAGCTTCAGGCGGAGATCATAACCACACAGCGCGCACGCATCACCAACCCCGACCGTCTACGCGAATTTGACTATATTTCTCGCGGCACAGCCCCCGACACCGCCACACGCGACGCACTCTTTGCCGAGCTTCTCACCTCCGAGGCACGCCGCACCGAGCCGTGGGCTGCAGCGCTGCTGAAACTCCTTAATCACCACACCCGCGAGGCTGAGGCACTGAAATATATACTTCCTGGTCTTGAGGAGCTTACCGAGGTGCAGCGCACGGGCGACATCTTCTTCCCTTCGAACTGGTGCAAAGCTCTCCTTGGCAACCACCACAGCCCCGAGGCACGTGCCATCGTGGAGCGTTTCCTCGCCGACAACCCCGACTACTCACCGCTGCTGCGCTCCAAGATTCTCCAGGCGTTGGAGTAGCGACAGATACTACAAACAACAAGGGCCTCACCACTCGGTGAAGCCCTTATTAGTTATATAGGTGTATCAATTACAAACCCTTGATATACTCATCAATAGCTTTAGCCGCCTTACGTCCCGCTCCCATCGCAAGAATTACTGTCGCAGCACCTGTAACAGCATCACCACCAGCAAATACTCCTGGGCGTGATGTAGCACCTACCTCCGATGCCTCGATACAACCACGACGGTTGATGTTCAAGCCCGACGTTGTAGAGGCGATAAGAGGATTTGGCGATGTACCGAGAGCCATAATCACTACGTCGCAATCGATGGTGAAGTCCGAGCCTGCCTTCTCCTGTGGTGAGCGACGACCCGAAGCATCAGGCTCGCCAAGCTCCATCTCCACGCAGTTGATACCCTTCACCCAGCCATCCTCAGTGCCGAGGATATGCGTAGGGTTGGTGAGCATACGGAACTCGATGCCCTCCTCCTTGGCGTGGTGCACCTCCTCCTTACGTGCAGGAAGCTCCGCCTCGCCACGACGGTAGACGATAACAGCCTCAGCACCAAGACGCTTTGCAGTACGCACAGCATCCATAGCCACGTTACCACCACCCACGACAACAACCTTGCGACCTACGTAGACAGGCGTATCGTTATGCTCAGGATCCCAAGCACCCATAAGGTTTACACGTGTAAGGAACTCATTTGCCGAGAGCACACCATTGAGGTTTTCGCCCTCGATACCCATAAAGCGTGGCAGACCAGCTCCCGAGCCTACGAAAACAGCGTCGTAGCCCTCCTCGTCGAGGAGTGAGTCGATGGTCATAGTGCGACCGATGATAACATCTGTCTCGAACTTCACGCCGAGCTTCTTAACCTCGTCGATCTCACGTGCCACAACACGATTCTTAGGCAAACGGAACTCAGGAATACCGTATGACAACACGCCACCTAAGCGGTGCAACGCCTCGAAAACATCGACCTTATAGCCCATCTTTGCCAAGTCACTGGCGCACGCCAAGCCTGCAGGACCACTACCTACAACAGCCACACGGCGACCATTAGGTTCTATCACCACGCCCTCGACCTCTGCCGAGTGGTCCAAAGCCCAGTCACCTACAAAGCGCTCCAACTTACCGATAGCCACAGGCTCGCCCTTGATACCGAGCACACACGAGCCCTCGCACTGCGACTCCTGAGGACATACACGACCGCAGATAGATGGCAATGAGCTATCCTTGTGGATTGCATCGGCAGCAGCACGAATATCACCCTCGGTGAGGTGGTGGATAAACTCTGGAATGCTGATATTCACAGGACAAGCTGCCACACAGCGTGGATTCTTACAATTCAAGCATCGTGAAGCCTCCAACAAAGCCTCCTCCCAGTTGTAACCATAGCATACCTCCTCAAAATTTGTGGCACGCACCTTTGGATCTTGTTCGCGCACTGGGACGCGTGGTATCTTATTCGCCATAACACTTGCAATCTTTATGTTCGTGATTCTCTACTGCAGTTCTCTCCTGTGTGCGGTACATAGCCTGACGACGCATAGCCTCGTCGAAGTCCACCTGGTGACCATCGAACTCTGGGCCGTCAACACACGTAAAGAGTGTCTTACCACCTACCGATACGCGGCAAGCGCCACACATACCCGTGCCATCCACCATCAAGGCGTTGAGCGACACGGTAGTCTGGAGACCCCAAGGCTTGGTAGTGAGACATACGAATTTCATCATAATCATAGGGCCGATGCAGATACACTCGTCGTACTTCTTACCCTGCTTCACAACAAGCTCCTCGAGGAGACCTGTAACCATACCCTTGTAGCCCTCCGAGCCATCGTCGGTTGCGATGTGTACGTTGGCAATCTTGCGCATCTCCTCGATGTAGATGAGCATATTCTTACTCTTAGCGCCGATGATAACATCACACTCCACGCCCTGCTCGTGCAGCCACTTCACCTGTGGGTAGACTGGTGCAGTACCTACACCACCCGCCACGAAGATATACTTACGAGCCTTGAGCTCCTCCTTAGGCATATTTACGAACTCCGATGGGCGGCCCAATGGGCCTGCGAAATCGGCCAACGCCTCACCAACCTCCAAAGCACAAATCTTCTTGGTAGAGAAACCGATGGTCTGTGTAACGATTGTTACCGTACCCGCCTCGACATCATAGTCGGCAATGGTGAGAGGAATACGCTCACCACCCTCGTTGGTACGAACAATGACAAACTGTCCTGGCTTTGCAGAACGTGCAACACGCTCAGCGGCAATCTTCATCTCATAGATATTTTCTGCCAACTTGCGTTTTTCTACAATTTTAAACATCTTTTTAGTTTATCTTTTTAGTTGTATATTGTCTGTGTCCTCTGTTTGCATCCCTTGCTACGCATCCCCTACCACGCAGGTATCGCCGTGACCTTTACGGTTAGCATCGGGCGCAACGGGTCGGAGGTTATGATGCGTATGCGTGCGGTAAACAGCTCGTCGGGATTCGCTATCTTACTACAATCCAGAGTGATAGTAACGTTAGAGGTTACCCCTTTTGCGAGGCTTACGCCACCCCTCAGATCACAGGAAATAGCAGCATCGGAGCACTCCACACTGCGAACTTCAAGCACGGCATCTCCCACGTTTTTTAGCTCCAGACCCTGAGTAAGCAAATCATTAGGGCCATTTACCTCCCCAAATTTAATAATATTTTTTGAAATTTCGCCTCTCGGAGCAGAAATATCCGTCGTTGCATCGAAATTATCTATGGCTATAGCCTCCGCAGTGAGCATATATCGCGACTGCTCGCCACCAACTATCACACGCAATTGATCGCTCAGCGTGCCATAGATAGCCTCACCATCGGGTAGCGAATAGCGCAATAGTATGCTTCCCGAAGCCCCAGGAGCCACGACACACGGATACTCCACCGTAAGCATCCCCGAGTTCACCTCGCTCCTCATCTCGAGCGTCAGCTCACCAGCCGAGGTATTGACATACTCTATGCGCTCCTCCGCCTCGCACCCCTGCATAAGATAGCCGAAGGCTCGCGACGTGGTACGTAGGCGCAACCCTCCACCCATATCAAATGGATAGATCTCCTCCACACTGCGCTCACGAGGCTCTACATACCCCACAACCGTCAGGCGCGTGGCGACATCACACCCCCGCTCCTTGACCCATACATCCTTCTCGACACGCCCCGGGCGGTTCAGAGGGTCAAACGTGACGCCGATCTGCACCTTAGCACCGGGAGCTATAGCCTCGCGCGGATACTCCGCCGTGGTGCAGCCGCACGAGACCACAACATCATCTATATATATAGGTGCGCAACCTCGATTTATCGCCTCTACGTATCTCGTCACGCTGCCACCATCCTCCTTCACAATACCAATATCTATGGTTGTGGAGGGAAAATGCAACGCCGCTCCCCCATTTTGAGCCACACAAAGTGCCGAAAATGCAAGGAAAATCAGAGAAACTATGTATTTTTTCAACCTCATAACAAAACACTCACTCAGTGATTTTACAAAGATACTGCTTTTTTCCTAAAAAACACACAAAAAAAGTGCGACTTTTCACTACCACGTAAACCACTACTATTCAATATTTTAAACAACACCTCTCAAAAAAAGTAAAAAAAAGTTTGATTTTTTTTGCGAAAAAATTTGCAGATTAAAAAAAATGGTGTACCTTTGCACTCGCAATCGAAAAGATAACGGTTCTTTCAAAAATGCCTGAATAGCTCAGTTGGTTAGAGCACATGACTGTTAATCATGGGGTCCTAGGTTCAAGTCCTTGTTCAGGCGCTAAGTGCGAGCGACGTACAAACGAAGGTGCGATAAGCTGAGGTTCGCAGTCTTGCTTCAGAGATGATGCCAAGACTCTTAAGGAACTTATCATAAACACCAACGGTCGCAAGCATTAAAAAATCGGGAGTTTAGCTCAGCTGGTTCAGAGCATCTGCCTTACAAGCAGAGGGTCGGCGGTTCGAATCCGTCAACTCCCACTACCATAAGCTACTTGATGATTCGAGTAGCTTTTTTGTTTTATATACCCGAGGTGTATCCTCCCCGCTCCACCTTTCGAGAAATATAAATGAGCATTATATTCTGTCGGAAAGTTTGGAAATTAAAAAATAATTCTTATCTTTGCACCCGCAAAACCAAAGAGAGGGAGTTTAGCTCAGCTGGTTCAGAGCATCTGCCTTACAAGCAGAGGGTCGGCGGTTCGAATCCGTCAACTCCCACACCAAAAGCTACTTGAAATCAAGTAGCTTTTTTATTTGTCGTTATAAGGCAGACATCTACTGCAGCTCGGCAAAAATGCCACCGATGGGTAGTACTATGCGTACGTCCCATTGGTGGCATTTTTTGTTAGGGGCAGCAATCGACCCCTTATCACAAGAAATTACTTGGCGTAGGATACTGATCTCGTCTCGCGAATAACGGTAATCTTCACCTGACCAGGGTATGTCATCTCATCCTGGATCTTCTTTGCTATGTCGTGTGACAATGCCTCAGACTCCTGATCCGAGAGCTTGTCGGCACCTACGATAACGCGCAACTCACGACCCGCCTGGATGGCGTATGTCTTGATAACACCAGGGTAAGAGAGTGCAATGCCCTCCATCTCCTTAAGACGCTTGATATACGACTCCACAACCTCGCGGCGAGCACCAGGACGCGCACCCGAGATAGCATCACACACCTGGATGATAGGCGCTATGAGCGATGTCATCTCTATCTCGTCGTGGTGAGCACCGATGGCGTTGCATACATCAGGCTTCTCCTTATACTTCTCGGCGAGCTTCATACCGATAATTGCGTGTGGCAACTCTGGCTCATCATCAGGCACCTTACCGATATCGTGCAAGAGACCTGCGCGGCGAGCAGCCTTGGGGTTAAGACCCAGCTCCGCAGCCATAATACCTGCGAGGTTTGCGGTCTCGCGAGCGTGCTGCAAGAGGTTCTGGCCATACGACGAGCGGTACTTCATCTTACCGATGAGACGTATCAACTCTGGGTGCAAGCCGTGGATACCAAGATCGATTGTAGTACGCTTACCAACCTCGATGATCTCCTCCTCGATCTGCTTCTTGACCTTGGCAACGACCTCCTCGATACGTGCAGGGTGGATACGGCCGTCGGTAACAAGCTGGTGCAGAGCAAGACGCGCAATCTCACGACGTACAGGATCGAAGCCCGAGAGGATGATAGCCTCAGGGGTGTCGTCGACGATAATCTCGATACCTGTTGCCGCCTCCAAGGCGCGGATGTTACGACCCTCACGGCCGATGATGCGACCCTTAACCTCATCCGACTCGATGTTGAATACCGTAACGGCATTCTCGATAGCTGTCTCCGTTGCTACGCGCTGGATGGATGCCACCACAATGCGCTTCGCCTCCTTGGTTGCCGAGAGTTTAGCCTCCTCGATTGTCTCTGCCACGAATGCCGCAGCCTCAGCCTTAGCCTCGCTCTTCATATTCTCTACAAGGATACCCTTTGCCTCCTCAGAGCTCATACCCGAGATCTGCTCAAGACGCTCATTCTGAGCACGTACAGCTGCCGAGAGCTCCTCGTTACGCACTGCAGACTCCTGAATCTGTGTGTCGAGCTGTGCTTTGCGCTTGTCGCACTCCGCCATCTTGCGCTCCAACTCACGCTCCTTGTTCTGGAGGTTATTCTCGAGCTGCTTAGCGCGCTGCTCACTCTGCTGCAACTTCTGGTTACGCTCATTCACCTGGCGATCGTGGTCGCTCTTAAGCTGAATAAACTTCTCCTTAGCCTGCAACATCTTCTCCTTCTTTATCATTTCGCCGTCAGCCTCAGCCTTGTGCAGTATTGCCTTGGCACGTGCGTGCGCCCCGAAATATGCGAGGAAGCCACCTACCACAGCACCTACTATTACACCGACGATTATCCAAATAAATTCCATAATCTAAATAAGAGGTATAATGTTATTTTAAGGTTAATAATTAGTTTTCGTATAAATAAAAAAATCCCGCACAATCCCTTAATCGTTTGACGAATCCGCAGATAAGTCATAGGTGGGGCTCCGAGGTTCGCAACAGTCCACTGGTGGAAAAATCCACACCACGAATGGTTGAGGCCTTGTTTTGAAACATTACTCGAGAGTTGTCCCAATGTTTTTTAGTTTGTACAGTTCGCAAATCACATAAGGAAACTATGCGGGATATATCATATTCAAAGAACGTTACTGCCACATACTCTTGCCCGCATTCTGGGCTGCGATGCTATGTTTCGCTGCTGTTACGACAAATATCGCGCCAGCGAGCTACTCCTTGACATATCTGCGTATGCGCTGCTCTATCTTTTCCAATTCCTGGATATCCTGATCGCCAAGCGATGTCTGATGCTCTGTTGCCAGTGCAATCATAGAGTATCGAAAAGCCGCCATTGCCACACGATCCTGAGCATCGAGCTTTGGTATGCGTGTATACTCCGAGATCTTCTCGTTGAGACGCTTCGCGGCAACACGATACAACTCCTCCTTGGTTGCATCGATGGTCATAGGATAGTTGCGTCCAGCTATCGTGATGTTTATCTTTACCTTTCCGTCTGCCATCTTCGTTGCCTGCGTTTGCTTGTTATTATTCCAGGTCCCTCGCTGCTCTCGCCTCCACTCGCTACCACTCTCCTATCCATCTCCCCACATTCCATCTTTCACACACTCTCGTCGTTTTACTCATCTTCCATCGCCCCCACTCGATCTTTCCACTCTCAAGTTCCCTTACTTTCCCACTTCATCTTCCTCACACTCCGCTCACACTCCGCTTTCATAACGCTATAGCACCTCACTCTCCAGCCCCGGGGTTGTACGATTTATTGGGCCTCTTGGTGTTTTAGTGCGGCTATGCAGCGATCTACCTCCCGCAATAGAGTATTTATTCGCTGCTTCGCACGCTCCACATCACCTCCCGTAGCTCCAGCTATGGCCTGCGATAGGTCAGCACTCTTGAGCTTGACATCTAAGTCGCGCACCTGCTCCTCGAGCCTGCGCTTGTCCCGCAACAGCCTGTCGCGCTCCTCTGTGAGCTGCCTGCACCTCTGCGATATACGCTCGTGGTCAGCAATAAGCCTCTCCACCTCGCTACCCAGACGCTTTACAATATCCTTCTCGGCCATACGCTCTGCCCTTTGGGTGATGTTTTATTTTTTTGTTGGTCAAAGATAAGAAAAAAAATGTCTTTAACCAAACAAAATGGGTAAATTGTGATAGAAATGTGATTATCCGCTGCAACTATCGTAACTCAGCATATAAGTCGTAATCCTCGGCATCCGTCACCACAACGTCATAGTAGTGACCACGCAGGAGACGACGACCCTTGCTGTCGATTATAAGCTCCTGATCCACCTCTGGTGAGTCATACTCCGAGCGTCCGATGTAAAACTCTCCCTCGCGACGGTCAATTATGACACGCATCGTAGAGCCTATGCGTCGTGCATTGTTCTCAAGCGATATACGCTCCTGAAGTCGCATAATAGTCTCCACACGCTGCTGCTTCACCTCCTCGGGGACATCATCCTTGAGACGTGTTGCCGAGTATGTACCCTCCTCCTCGGAGTAGGCGAATACTCCAAGACGGTCAAACTGCGTGTCGCGAACAAACTCCTTCAACTCCTCGAAATCCTGCTCCGTCTCGCCAGGGTATCCTACGAGCAGCGTCGTGCGCAGAGCGATGTCAGGGATAGCCTTGCGAAGCTTGTTGATAAGAGCTATAGCCTCAGCCTTGGTGTGACGACGCTTCATCGCCGTAAGCTGATTATCAGATATATGCTGGAACGGAATGTCGAGGTAGTTGCAAATCTTAGGCTCGCGCGCCATCACCTCTATCACCTCATCTGGGAAGTCGGTAGGATAGGCATAGTGGAGACGTATCCACTCTATCTTCTTAATTTGGCAGAGACGCTCGAGCAGCTCCGCTAACTTACGCTCGCCATAGATATCCACGCCGTAATATGTGGTATCCTGAGCTATGACCATCAACTCACGCACACCCTTCTCCGCCAGTGCCTCCGCCTCGGCAATAAGAGCCTCCATAGGCACCGAGGTGTGACGACCACGGATGAGAGGTATGGCGCAGTAGCCACACATCCAGTTACAGCCCTCCGAGATCTTGAGGTAGGCGTAGTGCGACGGTGTCGAGAGTTCGCGCTTTGTCTCATTCTCCTTGGCATACTTAGCTCCGAGACGCTCCACGATGCCTGCCCAGTCGTTGACACCGAAGAAGTCATCCACCTCTGGAAGCTCGGGGCGTAGCTCATCGGCATAACGCTGTGAGAGACATCCCACCACGAAAAGTTCCTCGATCTTACCCTGCTCCTTAAGCTGTGCGGCACGCAGGATGGTATCTATAGACTCCTGCTTGGCATCGCCAATGAAGCCGCAGGTGTTTATCACCACCACATCGGCATCGGTGCGGTCGCTGTCGAATACGATCTTATAATCCATCGCCGCGAGCTGCGCTGCGAGGTGCTCCGAGTCCACGGTGTTCTTCGAGCATCCGAGGGTTATGATATTGATTTTCCTTGCCATAAGCTCTATTTTTTAGCATCTCCGAATAGCGCACGTACAAACTCCTTGCGGTCGAACATCTTGAGTTGATCGATACCCTCGCCGATACCGATGTAACGCACAGGGATGTGGAATCTGTCGCTGATGCCGATCACCACACCACCCTTCGCCGTACCATCCAACTTGGTGATGGTGAGCGAGGTAACCTGCGTAGCCTCGGTAAACTGCTTCGCCTGCTCAAAGGCATTCTGTCCTGTAGAGCCATCGAGCACGAGCATCACCTCGTGTGGCGCGTCGGGGATAACCTTCGACATCACGTTGCGAATCTTCGTTAGCTCCTTCATAAGACCAACTTTATTGTGCAGACGGCCAGCGGTGTCGATAAGCACCACATCCGCGCCATTTGCCACTGCCGAGCGCAGAGTGTCGTATGCCACCGAAGCTGGGTCGGAACCCATATCCTGACGCACCATAGTAGCTCCTGCACGCTCTGCCCATACCGCCAACTGGTCGATCGCCGCAGCACGGAACGTATCTGCAGCACCGATGTATACCTTACGTCCCGCGCGTGTGAGCTTCGCCGCGAGCTTACCAATTGTGGTGGTCTTACCCGCGCCGTTGACACCCACAACCATCATCACGTATGGATAACCCTCCTTAACCTCGATGCCGAAGTCACGTGTTGAGCGGTGCGACTCCTCCATAAGGATGGCGATCTCCTCACGAAGAATGTCGTTAAGCTCCGCGGTGTTCATATACTTATCGCGTGCCACACGTGCCTCTATAGCCTCGATAATCTTCACCGTGGTCTCCACTCCCACATCCGAGGTTATAAGCACCTCCTCCAAGTCATCCAACACATCGGCATCCACCGTTGTACGACCCGCAATGGCGCGCTTCAGACGGCCGAAGAAACCCTCCTTAGTCTTTCCGAGACCCTCCTCCAACTCCTTACGCTCCTCCTCGATATTAGGCTCGTCATTCTCCTCTTCCTCTACTACAACCTGCTGTGGTTCAACAACCTGCGGTTTCCCCTCAACTACCTGCTGGGCAACCTGCTCTACAACCTGTAGTTTCTCCTCTGCGGTCTCTGGAGCAACCTGCTCTACAACTTGCGGCTTCACCTCTGCGACCTGCTCGGCGGGTATCTCGGCTGGCATTGCAGCGACAACCTCC
The DNA here is from genome assembly GCA_017630455.1 of Alistipes sp. GTDB lineage: Bacteria > Bacteroidota > Bacteroidia > Bacteroidales > Rikenellaceae > Alistipes. Next base: position 60,468 of record JAGBVG010000006.1, read on the forward strand.
TCCTTTGGCTCGGGCGTTACCACCTTAGGTTCCTCAACCTTAGGCTCTGTCTTTTTACGTTTAAATAAGTCAAAAAATCCCATAACTTTATCTGTTTATTTGTTTCTATTCGTTGTATATCAAATATTTACGTCTCAGCACCTTATACCCCTCGACATCCTCTGCCCAACGCTCACTAATCTCCCGAGCGGTGCAGCCCTGCTTAATCATCTCGCGCACCCACCCTACGCCGATAAGCTTCTCGAACATCGGCTTAAAGAAGGCATCGCCCATATCCAAGTCGCGGTAGGCATCAATGACATAGTCGAGGTTTACACCCTCACGCCATATCTCCTCCACGGGCTTATCGCGCAGGTCCTCGCCATAGCACCTTTCGTCCATAAATGGAGGTTCTGACGCCGCAGCAACAGAGCAAGGCGTAAACGAGAACTCTCGCGCCTCCATCGCGGGGTGGCCATAAATCTCAAACGGAGCATCTGTGCCACGTCCCACACTCACCACCGTACCCTCAAAGAGACATAACGAGGGATAGAGGTATATGGAGTGCTGCGTGGTGAGGTTTGGCGACGGCGCAACGGGCAAAATATAGTGTGTCTGGTGGTCGTAGTTGCGGCACTTCACCACTGTGACATCTGCCCTCTTTGTCCACCCCTCGCCCATAGCCATAAGGGCTATCTCACCCATTGTGAGGCCGTGCACTACAGGCACGGGGATATGTCCCACGCCCGACTTATAGCGCATATCGAGGATAGGTCCGTCGACATAGTGTCCATTGGGATTAGGTCTATCGAGGATGATTACCTCGCGCGCGGAGTCGGCACACGCATCTATCATCCTGAGCATAGATATATAATATGTATAGAACCTCAACCCCACATCCTGCATATCGACAACAAGCACGTCGAACGAGCGCATCGCCGAGTCCGAGGGGCGCTTCGTATTTCCATTATAGAGCGAGAGAATGGGGATTCCGGTCTTGGCATCCACATCATCCTTGACATCGTATCCCGCCTCCACAGCACCACGAAAGCCGTGCTCCGGGGCGAAGATTCCCACGATGTTAACACCCTCGCGGTGAAGCATATCCACAATATGCTCCTCTGCGCTATACATCGCCGTGTGGTTCACCAGCAGCGCCACACGCCTATCCTTCAGAAGTGGCATATAGGCTTCGGTATCGGTAGCACCCACAAGCACGCCCTCTGCCACTGCCATCATCGGCAGCAGCACCACAACGAGGAGTATGTATAGCCGTCGTAGCATCGTAAAAGTTTAGTAGTTAAGTAGATACTCCTTAATGAAGCCATCCAGATCGCCATCCATCACCGCATCAACATTCGAAGTTTGGTATCCCGTACGGTGATCCTTAACACGCCTGTCGTCGAAGACATAGCTGCGAATCTGCGAGCCCCACTCTATTCGTTTCTTCGTAGCCTCGAGTGCCTGCTGCGTCGCCATACGCTTATCCAACTCCCTCTGATAGAGCTTCGAGCGCAGGATGCGCATAGCATTCTCGCGGTTGTTGAGCTGCGAGCGCGTCTCCATATTCTCGATGAGGAACTCCACAGGCTCGCCCGTATCGGCATCCTTGCCGTGGTAGCGCAGACGCACCGCAGTCTCCACCTTATTGACGTTCTGACCTCCCGCGCCACTTGCTCTAAACGTATCCCACTCGATATCCGCGGGCGAGATGTTGATCTCGATGGTATCGTCTACCGCAGGGGAGATGAAGACCGACGCAAAGGTTGTCTGACGCTTGTTGTTGGCATTGAACGGCGAGAGGCGCACCATACGATGTACACCACACTCCGAGCGCAGATAGCCGTAGGCATACTCACCCTCAAACTCCAAGGTGCAGGACTTAACACCCACCTCGTCACCAGCCTGGTAGGCCACAACCTTGACATTGTAGCCGTGAGCCTCGCCCCAGCGCGTATACATACGCATCAGCATCTGTGCCCAGTCCAACGCCTCCGTGCCTCCAGCACCAGCGTTTATGTCCATAATCGCACCGAGCCTATCCTCCTTACCCGAGAGCATCTGCTGCAGCTCCAACTTCTCGACAAGTTGCTGTGCCGCGGCATACTGTGCCTCGGCCTCCTCCTCGGTGATGACACCCTCGGCAACGAAGTCGGGGATAAGCGCAAGGTCCTCCACGGCACGACACATCGCAGCATAGTCGTCGAGGATGGCCTTTATATCTGCCACCCTCTTCAGCTGCTGACGCGCCTTGTCGGGATTATCCCAAAAGTTTGGCTCCTCGGTACGCTCCTGCTCATTGCGGAGGTCTATCTCTCGCTGCTCGATGTCGATAGCCTCGGCAAGTTTCGCGCGGCGCACCTCGAGGTCGTTTATCTGGTCTGTGTTAACCATACATTACTCAATTTCCCAATCAAAGCCATCCTTGCGGTCCTTAACGCGGATGCCAATGGCTGTGAGATTATCACGGATCTTGTCGGATGTAGCCCAGTCCTTGTTTGCCTTAGCCTCCATACGCATTGTGAGGAGCATATCAACAAGAGGCGACACCATATCCTTGCCACCAGCCTCGGCAGCCTTCTCGTTGCGAAGACCAAGGATGTCGAAGACGTAGCGGTTAAAGGTAGCCCTCAAGGTCTCGAGATCCTCGGCGGTGAAGCTCTGCTGACCCTCGACAGCCTGGTTGATGATACGCACCCAGTCGAAGAGCGCAGAGATAACCATAGGCGAGTTGATATCGTCGGCCATAGCCTCGGCGCAGCGACGCTCAAGCTCCTTAACATCGGATGTAGAGGTGGCTGCAGGCTTCAACTTCGCGAGAGCCTCAACACCCTTCATAAGACGGTCGAGACCCTTCTCGGCAGCCTGGAGGGCATCGTTCGAGAAGTCGAGCGTAGAGCGGTAGTGAGCCTGAAGCACGAAGAAGCGGATGGTCATAGGTGTGTATGCCTGCTCGAGGAGCGGGTGGTTACCTGTGAAGAGCTGCTCGAGGGTGATGAAGTTACCGAGCGACTTACCCATCTTCTGTCCGTTGATAGTAATCATATTATTGTGCACCCAGTAGCGTGCCGAGTCCTTACCCATAGCGGCTGTAGACTGCGCAATCTCACACTCGTGGTGTGGGAACATAAGGTCCATACCGCCACCGTGGATATCAAACTGCTCACCGAGATATTTTGTGCTCATCGCCGTACACTCCATATGCCAACCTGGGAAGCCGTCGCTCCAAGGTGATGGCCAGCGCATAATATGCTCTGGTGAGGCCTTCTTCCAGAGGGCAAAGTCATAGGAGTGCTGCTTGTCGCTCTGACCATCGAGCTCGCGGGTGTTTGTCACGATATCGTCGAGGTTACGACCCGAGAGACGACCATAGTTGTAGTCGCGGTTATACTTCTCAACATCGAAGTAGATAGAGCCGTTAGACTCATAGGCATAGCCAGCATCGAGGATGCGCTTTACCATCTCAATCTGCTCGATGATATGTCCCGAGGCGTGTGGCTCGATAGATGGGCTCTTAACGCCAAGCTCGCGCATAGCGTCGTGGTAACGCTCGGTGTAGTAGTGCGCAATCTCCATAGGCTCGAGCTGCTCGAGGCGCGCCTTCTTAGCAATCTTATCCTCGCCATCGTCGGCATCCTGCTCGAGGTGACCTACGTCGGTGATGTTACGCACGTAGCGTACCTTGTAGCCCAGCGACTGCAGGTAGCGGAACAAGAGGTCGAAGGTCACAGCAGGACGTGCGTGACCGAGGTGCGGATCGCCATAAACTGTAGGGCCGCAAACATACATTCCCACGTGCTCGGGGTTGATAGGCTCAAACGTCTCCTTGCGGCGTGAGAGCGTATTGTACAATACAATCTTTTCCATTGTTTTCTATATTTTTTGTTTATATCTTTCCGTAAATCGTAAGTATCTCGTATGCCGCATCGCTCGAGAGGAACTCCTCAGCATCGTAGAGATATGGTGCAGCGACATCCTCACCACCCTCATAGCGACCTGCAGGCAGCGAGCTGTAGATCTCATAGAGGTTACAGATATGGCCCTCGACAAGTGCCATACGCGGGTCGTTGGCATCCTCGGGTGTGAGACGCTTAACAGCTGCGAGGTAGTCGACAACAAGCTGGTCGAAGTTCAGTGGATTCTCCACCAATGGATTCTCCGCATCGCCATTTGCCACCCAATCGAAGCTACCGGCAAGCATCTGGCTGGTGCTGAGGGTCTCGACAATATCGAGGAGCTTGTTGTAGAGCTCATCGCTGATGGCAAAGGTGAAGCTGTCGTAGGTGGCATACTGAAGGTAGTAGTTTACCCACTCGCCGCGACTCTTGATATACTCCGCAGCGAGCACATCGCCCTTGCGATAGTTCTCCTCGGCACGTGCAAAGGCCTCGTCACTCGAGAAGAGCAGCGCATTGACCTCGCTAAGGTTCAGACCGCGATGTATGGCCGTAGCCTGACGCTCCGCCGCAGCATCCGACAGAGCATAGAAGTAGGCAAAGTTATCGCCCTCGTGGGTTATCTCCACCTCTATGTCGAGCATATCGTTGAGCATCGCCACAGCCTTCTCCAAGTCGAGTGTTGCAAGACCGAGGTAGTGGTTGGCGATGGTATAGTAGCCGCGGATATATGGCTGGGTGTTGCTATGCGAGTATCCCAACTTCCTCAGTGGCAGAACCTCCATACCCCTGTCGAGGAGAGCCTCGGCACGCAAGACATCCTCGCTGTCTCCGTTACGGAGATACTCCGACGCTACACGAGCAAAGTTCTCGCGACCACGCGCCGCAGAGAGGTTGTAGCGGAAGAAGTAATCCACCAAGACATCCTCGTCGGCGATATTTCCGAAGTAGAGAGGCTCCACGCTCTCGTCGTTACCCATAAATACTGGGTATAATTTGTCGGCATCTATCATACCTGCCTCGCTACCCGAGCGGTATGGCGTGCGGATAGGCACAAAGGTATAGCAGTAGCCATCGAAACGCGCATAGTCCACAATGCCATAATCCTTCATAAGGTGCGCCTGGGTGAAGGAAATAGGGCGTTTCCACTCGAAATTAGCAAAGAGGTCGAGCATCATAAGGTGGTCACGCTTGAGCATACTATTACCCGCAAGCGAGAGTTTTATCTCGTGCTCCACACGCTCCAGATCCTCCGCATCGATGATACCCGCCTCTACAGCCGCAACACCATCCACAGGGATGATATAGCTATTGGCAGCAAGGATATAATCCGAGTTCACACCATCGAAGTGGCTATCGACCTGTGGGTTGAGACGTCCTACGACCATATAATCCTCAGCGCGCTGCATAACTGGGATTGTCTCACCCTCGGCAAGAAGCCTCATACGTCCGTCGTTGATGACAAGCGTCATAGGCTCATCGGAGATAAAGAGGCGAATGGCATCCTTCAACAGTATGTCGTATGCAGCAATGGCATCGTTATAGCTCCAGTACTCATCAATAATCTCGTAATCGGCGATAAAATCCTCGTTCGAGACAATGGCATCGAAGATATTTCGCGACACTACATACGGCACATAGACCTCATAGAAGGCATCCGATGCTGTATCGCCGCTGTCGATAAACTTCTGGAGCATAGGCTCATACTTATCCAAAACATTCTGAGCCTCGTTAAGATACTTCGACACCTCGGCGTATGTACCCATAAGGCGTTGTGCCCTGCCTCGGGCATCCTGATAGGAGATATCGTAGTAACTCTCACCCTCGATACGTCGGCGTGCCTCACGCAACTTGCGAGCCTTAGCATTATCGAGCACACTCACCACATCGGTAACAAGCACCCAGTCATTCACGAAGCTATACTTCGAAGATGGGATGGTAAATGGCACTGCTGCAGCGTCGTTGGCCGCGATCTTCATCTCGTCGACATACCACTCACCACCGAGATACGACGAGTTCATAACACGCACATCCTTGCGCACGCCCTCCACCTCCTGGCAATACCACAGTGGGAAGGTGTCGTTATCGCCATAGTTGATGATGATGGCGTTCTTAGGCGCGGTATTGAGGTAGTTGCGACCTATGTCACGCGCCATATATCGTCCCGAGCGGTCGTGGTCATCCCAGTTCTCCGCAGCAAGCACCACAGGGACACTCGCCGTGAGCAGCAGCGTGACAACAGCCGCCACAACACCACTGCGCTGCGGATTTATCTTTCGCATAAGGCTGAGGATGATATCCCCGACAGCCAAGACTCCGAGACCTAACCAGATGGAGAAGGCATAGAAGGCTCCGGCATATACATAATCTCGCTCACGAGGCTCATCGGGCGCAGTATTGAAGTATACCACCAGCGCGATACCCATCATACCGAACAGCAGCAGCACCACGAAGAAGTTGCGCCAGTCGTTGTTGAGTTGATAGATAAGACCCAACAAGCCCAGCAGCAGCGGCAGGAAGAAGTAGGTGTTATGCGCCGGATTATTCGCCATATCCGAAGGCAGTGCCGTACGCGCACCAACATACAACTCATCGATAAAATCTATACCCGAAAGCCATCCACCGTGCATATAAATGCGGTTGTCGACATCGGCCTTGAGCTGCTCGTCATCCTGGCGACCAACGAAGTTCCACATAAAGTAACGCCAGAACATATCGCCCATCTGGTAGCTGAGGAAGTAGTTGAGGTTCTCTGCCGCAGTAGGCTCATACCATACTCCACCCTCGCCATCATCCACGCGCACCGAGGCGTGACCATCCCTCTTTGCCACCCAGTTAGCATCGTAGCTGTCGCGGCGCGAGTAGTGCCACATACGTGGGAAGAGGCGCATAGCCTCATCGGGATAGAGGTAGCCATCGAAAAAGGCACGCTCCTCGTAGAGTCCCGTTTCGGGATTGAGCCACATAACGCTCTTCTCCTTGAAGTCGCCCGTTGGGAGATACTCATCGTCGGACATAACATCGGGGTTCTTCACCACCAAAGCCTTGGGCAGCGCCGAGTAATATGGACCGCGCAACAGCGGGCGGGCGCCATACTGATCACGGTTCAGGAGGCTGAGCAGCATATGAGGGTTCGACGGATTGTTCGAGTTCATAGGCGGATTTGCCGTAGCACGGATCGAAACCGAGGCGTATGAACTGAAGCCAATCAATATCACCAACACCGCCATAGCCACGCCATTAAGCACCCTGTAGCCCTTGCGGTGTGTGAACATAACCGCAACACCCAGAAGCGCGAACACCGCAACGACAAAGAGTATCATACCGCTATTGACAGGCATACCGAGCCTATTCACAGCAAAGGTGTCGACCGCAGCACCGAGCGCCACAGTATAAGGGATGATGATGCCGTTTATAGTGCCGAGAATAAGGAGCGACACCACAAGGGCAATAGCGATCTTCGCGACATAGTCCCACGCTGTGCGATACTCATAGCGGCGGAAGAACCATATCATAACCAACGCCGGAATAGTCAGCAGGTTGAGGATATGCACACCTATCGAGAGACCCATCAGGTAAGCGATGAGGATTATCCAGCGCATAGAGGTGGCGCGGTGGGCATTCTCCTCCCACTTGAGCATCAGCCACACAACAAGCGCCGTGAACATCGACGACATAGCGTAGACCTCACCCTCGACAGCCGAGAACCAGAAGGTATCGGTGTAGGCATACGACAGCGCGCCGACAGCTCCCGCACCGAGTATAAGCGCCATACGACTCAGCGACATAGCCTCGCCATCATCACGTGTAGTGACGCGGCGCGCGAGGTGGGTAATGGTCCAAAAGAGGAAGAGGATGCAGAATCCCGATGCAATGCCGTTCATAGCGTTGATCATCATCGGCACACTCTCCGCCGACGGTGCAAACATCGAGGCTATGCGTGCTAACATCATAAAGAGTGGCGCTCCGGGCGGGTGACCCACCTCGAGCTTATACGATGTTGCGATAAACTCACTGCAGTCCCACAAACTTGCTGTAGGTTCTATAGTGAGCATATAGGATGCTGTGGCGATAAAAAACACCATCCATCCCACAATATTGTTCCAGCGTTTAAATTTATTCATTTCGTTCATAAGTATCGTAAACTCTTTAAAACTCGCAAATATAATAATATTTGCCCGATAAACGAAGCGAATGTCGAAATATTTTCTTTTGGCGCAACATTCTCGCGAAAATAGAGAGCTCAAAATCGCAGCGCATTAAGTTGTCTTTTACTCCAAATATTATTCTTTTTCAGAACTCCAAAAAAACCACATTTTTTCACCCCGCCGCGCACCCCGCAAAAAGCATCGTCGGCGTAGCATCGCCACACGCACAACTCACTGCTACAACGCACTTTTCGCTCCGCCCCGACACACTCCGACCACCCCACAGATACCTTTATTATATTATACCCGCGCGGAGCAGAGAAAAGCGCCACTACATTTTTTTTGAAAATTCTCTGCAAATTTGTTGGAGTTTGTCCGAAAGTTGCTATATTTGCAATTGGAAAGCAAGCTAATCAATAGCTATTAAATAGATATTTTTTAAATTATTGCAACACGTAACTCACACTGCAATAGGCGTTAGCGCCTACGGTTGTGTGTTTACGCGTGGCGATAAAACGTTATATTTGAGCAAGATAAAACACCAAATATTAACTTTTTTTTATTAACAAACACTATGAAAGCAAGATTTTTTTCATTGTTGGCAATGGTGCTATGTTTAGCATCGTGCCAGAAGGATGTTGACGGCTTGGACGTCAACGTCGGTGGTGACACCGCTACCATTAGCGTTGTCCTTCCAGAGAATGCTATCACACGTGCTGCCGACACAGACAGCGCAGCAAGTGGATTGGCAAACGAGGTAGGCGAGGAGTTGACTGTTACTCTCTACATCTTCGATGAGAACGGCAAGCCATCACAGCAGCCTTACACTGCAGACCTTACAGAGGGTCAGCTTCAGGCAAACTTCGAGGTACGCCTTGTTCCTGATCGCCACTACACATTCGTAGCTTGGGCTGGTCAGAAGAGCGCTGAGACTTTGTTTACACTTGGCGTTCCTGCACAGAACAACTGGACTATTACACTCAACGACTGGGCTGCAATGAACGAGCAGCGTGACGCATTCACTGGCATCTACAGCACAGCAAAGGAGAAGGAGGGTAAGCCATTCACAAGCTCATCTGACATCACTCTTAACCTTACACGTCCATTCGCTAAGTTGCGCGTTGTAACTACTGATATGGAGTGGCTCAACAACACCAACATTACTCCTGCATACGCAGAGGTTACTTACGAGTCTGAGCTTCCATCATCATTCAACGCTTACTCTGAGGCTATCGGTACTGATGTGTTCACTAAGAAGGTACATCAGACATTTGAGATCAAGGATTATACTAAGGATGCTGAGGATAAGATGACTCTCTTCACCGACTATATCCTTGTTCCAGAGTCTCGTAACGTTAAGTTCACTTTGACTGTTTTCGAGGCAAACGAGAATGGCACTGGTAAGGGCAAGGAGATCGAGTCTACATCATTTGTAACCGACATCTTCGTTGAGCGCAACCACTTGACTACTATCGAGGGTGATATCCTTACTGATGGCAACAACATCACTGTAACTGTTGAGGAGGATTTTGCAAATGCTCAGAATCCTAACGACAAGCCTTACTACATCGAGTACAAGGAGGCTGGTTCTGCACAGGCACTTGCTGAGATTATCAACGACCTCAACGAATCTACAACCAACGAGCAGACTCACATCTCTTTGACTGGCGATATCGACATCGACGCTCTTCTCAATGCTGGTACTTTGTCTACACGTGCTTCTGAGAAGACTTATGGTCTCCAGATCGCAAACGGTAAGGTTGTTGAGATTGATCTTAACGGCTGCACAATTTCTGGTACAGATGAGATTACTAAGAGCTATGCTTTGTTCGAGGTTTGTCCAGGTGCTAAGTTCACTATCAGCGACTCAAAAGGCAATGGTAAAATTCAGTTGTCTTCAACCCAAAATCGTGGCTGGAACGCTTTCTCTTCTGTTATCTCAGTTCAGCGTTCTGAGTTTGTTTTGAACGGCGGTACAATCGAGCACCTTGGTGGTACTGATATGGCTTATGGTATTGATGTTCTCACAAATACAGGTACTGAGAATGCTAAGGCGACTATCAATGGCGGTACTATTAAGACTCCTTATCGTGCAATTCGTCAGTTCCTCAATAGCACTAAGGCTCTTAATGAGCTAATTGTTAATGGTGGTGAGATTCTTAGCACTAATGGCAACAGGGCTATTTGGATGCAGAGTGCTAATAAAAGCGTAAATCCTGGTAAGCTTGTTGTTGCTGATAATGCTAAGATTGGCGATGTAATGATTTCTGGTGCCGATGCGCCACAGATTGCTATTGAGGCATCTGTTGCTAAGGCTGCTCTTCAGAATGATTCACAGGTGATTCTTTCAGGCGTTCCTGCTGGTTACGATGTTGTTGAGAAGAATGGCAACTTGGTACTTGAGTACGGTATTGTTGAGAATGGCAACGAGGTAACTATCCTCAACGCAGGTGGTCTTAAGTTGTTGGCTGCTAAGGTAAATGCAGGTGATACATTCGAGGGTAAGACTGTTAAGCTTGGCGCTAACATCGACCTTAACAACGAGAACTGGACTCCTATCGGTTATTGGACAACATTTAACGGTACTTTCGATGGTCAGAACCACACAATCTCTAACCTTAAGCACCACGGTACTGAGGAGGATTGCTATGTAGGTTTGTTCGGTTACACTGAGAATGCTACTATCAAGAATCTTACAATCAACAACGTAGACCTTAAGCTTGTTGCTAATGCTTCTTGGGCTGGTGGTCATATGGGTGCTCTTGTTGGTAACATCGAGGGTGAGACTGTTATCGAGAACATTAAGGTTACTGGTGATGTAAAGATTGATGGTAACAAGGAGATGGCAGGTGCTGGTCGTATCGGTGGCGTTGTAGGTGGTAACGTAGCTAAGGTTTCATTCAAGAACGTTGTGGTTGACGCTAACGCTGGTAGCTTCGTACAGGGTAACACCTCAATCGGTGGTATCGCAGGTCAAATTCAGCAGGTAACTACATTCGTGAATTGCTCTGCAAATATCGATGTAACTGCTCAGCAGTTCTACGCTGGTGGTATCGTTGGTCTTGCTTATCAAAATACTTCATTCACAAACTGTGTTACATCAGGTAAGGTAAGCGTTCTTGCTGGTCGCGAGGGTAACAATAACGACCTTTACCGTGTTGGTGCTATCGCAGGTGGTTGGGATGATCACGAGAATTTGACTTTGGTACTTGAGGGTTGTTCAACGACTTGTGAGTTGTTTGGTGCTTCTGCTGATGGCAGAACTGCTACTGCATTTGACTGCGCTGGCTACGTTGGTCGTGGTTACTCTGCAGTTGTAGGCGCAAAGGTATCTGTAAATGGTACAGTTTACGAGTACGCAGGTGAGGGTGTTTACAAGATTGGTGACTCTTATGTAGTTAACACTGGTGATGCTTTGGTTGCAGCTCTCGCACAGAAGTACAATGTAACTTTCGGTCGCGATCTTAAGATTGACCCTGCAAATATGAGCAACGCTTATGGTAAGACTGGCGTTTTGGTATACAATGGTCAGACTATCGATGGTGCTGGTTACAAACTTGATGTAAAGGGTGCTGGTGGTACTTGGGATTCTGGTATCTGCACTTCTGGTGGTCTTATCAAGAACATCTGGGTAACTGGCTCATTCCGTGGTGTATTTGTTAAGGGTGCAACCCACGTTGAGAAGGTAGTTTTGGATAATGTTCGTATTGAGGGTACTACTTACACTATCAGCATTGATCAGGCAAGTGGTCAGGGTCTCGAGGCTACTAACTCTATCTTCCGCGGTTGGACTTCATATGCTGCTACTATCGGTAATGTTAAGTTCGATAGTTGTACATTTGGCGCAGGTAACGGTTACAACTTCAGTCGTCCATACGCTCCAACTGAGTATGTAAACTGTACTTTCGAGGCGGGCCATCAGATGGATCCTCGTGCTGCAGTTACTTTCGAGAACTGTACTATCGGTGGTGTTGCTTTGACTGCTGAGAACCTTGCAACTTTGGTTACAAGCAACATTGCAAACGCATCTGTAAAGTAATTCATTGAAGTGCAAATACTTCAAGGCGCTCGGCTTCGGTCGGGCGCTTTTCTTTTTTTTGGAGATATAAAATGAAAAGTGAAAGGTGAAAAGTTGGGAGATTCTTCGGCGTCACTCAGAATGACATCGTCGCCCATCAGGGCGACCATATTACTCATTACTAATTAACTCATTACTCATTGGAAACGTGATGTTCCCCTTGATCCGCGCGAGGCCCGCGCGGGGCATAGCGGTGTCGCCAGCAAGGGCCGTAAACTCTGCGTCGCTCATAGCGAGCCACGCCGCAGCGTCGAGAGCCGTAGGGTCGAAGAGCGGATCGAAGAGTGGGTTGCGGTGCTCCGCGGCGTGACGGTTGAAGGGGCAGACGCTCTGGCACGCATCGCAGCCATAGATCCAGCCGTCGAGGGTTATAGCCTCCTGTGAGCCCTCGCGCTCGATGGTGCGGCACGAGATGCAGCGGTGGGTGTTGATAGTCCTATCCTCCGAAATCGCACCATTGGGGCACGCCTCCATACAGCGGAGGCACGTACCACAGCCCACGCCCGACATAGGGGTATCGTAGGCATCAGTATCCTCGCTGATAAAGAGCTCGCCGAGGTGCATCATAGAGCCGAGATACGGATTGACAACCAACGAGTTACGACCGATCCACCCGAATCCTGCGCGCACGGCGAGACTCTTCTCCGCCACGGGGGCAGAGTCGGTAAAGGCACGAAAACGTATCTCGGGAGCTGACTCCTTGAGACGCTCGGCGACGCGCTGAAGCATAGCCTTGATGGTCACGTGGTAGTCGCGCGCGAGGGCATACGAGGCAATCTTAGTGCGGCAATCTGCGGCATACCCGCGACCGTATGGCGACAGGTACGAAACAGCACACACCACAACAGTGCGGCATCCCTCGACAAGAAGCGCAGGATCGAAGCGTTTTTCGACATTGCGTTCGAGGTAGGAGAGCGTAGAGTGAGAGCCACGCAACAGCCACTCGTTAAACCTATTACGCTCATCAGCCATAGCCTCCGCAGGCACAACACCCACAAGGTCGAAACCCTCCTCCAAGGCGGCGTTTATAATGACATTTCGCAGTATCATTGAAAATTATTTTATGGCAAAATTAGCAAATTTTAATAAATTATTGGTATCTTGCACTCGATTTGTATATTCTATCGATTACCTAAACATTCAAATTATGACATTTAACACTCTTTATGAGATAGTTAAGCACAGTGTCGAGAAGTTCGCAAACCGCATCGCATTCTCAATGATTGGCGGCGAGGATGTCTCATACAAGGAGGTTGGCGAGCGTGTGGAGAAGGTGCAGGATATGCTCCTCAATGCCGGCGTGGGCGCGGGCGACAAGGTGGCAATCCTCAGCAGCAGTATGCCCAACTGGGGCGTATCCTACTTCGCCGTGACATCTGCAGGTATGGTCGCAGTGCCTATTCTCCCCGACTTCACAGGCGCTGAGCTCGACCTTATCATCGAACATTCGGAGGCTAAGGCTATCCTCGTGTCGGATAAGCTATACACCAAGCTCTCGAAGAACACTATCGAGAAGATGAACATCGTGATCCGCACCAAGGGTCTCAACATCATCTCGCAGCGTGTGGAGGAGAGAGCCGAGGCAAAGATCCCTCAGCCAGAGGATCTCGCCGTTATCATCTACACTTCGGGAACTACATCGAAGCCTAAGGGTGTGATGCTCTCGCACTACAACATCGCAGCGCAGACGACAATCATCCCGCCGCTGTTCGACTACAACGAGGAGGATGTATTGCTCTCGATCCTGCCCCTTGCGCACACCTACGAGTGTACGCTCGGTATGATTTACCCATTCTCGCGCGGCGCACGCATCCACTACCTCGACCGTCCGCCTACCGCAGCGGCGCTTATGCCAGCGTTGGCAACGATACGCCCTACGGTTATCGCGTCGGTACCTCTTATTATGGAGAAGATCTACCGCAGCAAGGTGCTTCCTACGTTCCAGAAGAATGCTATGATGCGCAAGCTCTACAGCTGGGACTGGTCGCGTAAGTTGCTGCATAAGGTTGCAGGCGGCAAGCTCAAAAAGCTCTTTGGCGGCCGTATGCGCTTTTTTGCCATCGGTGGTGCGAAGTTCGACTCGGATGCTGAGCGTTTCTTGCACGAGGGCGGCTTCCCATACGGTATCGGCTATGGCCTTACTGAGACTGCCCCACTTCTCGCGGGTGCTGTGACAAGTATGACACGCATAGGCTCTACAGGTCCTGCGTTGCCAGCGGTGCAGATACGCCTCGACAACATCAACCCTGAGACCAAACAGGGCGAGATTGTGGCTAAGACGCCTTGCTGTATGATGGGCTACTACAAGAACGAAGCTGCTACACGCGAGGCCTTCACCGAGGATGGATGGTTCCGCACCGGAGACCTCGGCTACATCTCGGAGGATGGCTGGATCTACATCAAGGGTCGCTTGAAGAATATGATCGTTGGACCTTCGGGCGAGAATATCTACCCTGAGGATATCGAGGAGGTACTCAACAGCAACCGCTTTGTTGCCGAGTCGGTAGTTACTGAGGAGGATGGCAAGCTCATAGCCTTGGTACACTTCGACACCACAGCGTTGGAGGAGGCCTACGACGAGTTCAAGCACAAGGTTGCGGTGAATGCCGAGCAGGCACAGCTGAAGATGGAGGAGATCAAGCGCGAGGTACTTGAGTATGTAAACTCGAAGGTTAACCGCTTCTCGAAGATTACGAAGGTCGTAGACAACGAGGGCGAGTTTGAGAAGACCCCTACGAAGAAGATCCGTCGCTACAACCTCCTTAACAAGAAGAAGGATAAGAAGAGTGATAAGTAACTCTGTACCAAATACGATAAAATATCCCGAAAGCCAAAACTTTCGGGATATTTTATATTGGTATATGCTCTCTAATATTCTATCCTCTTGCGGTTACGCCAAATGTAGAGCAAAAGTAACACACCACCGAGAATACCCACTCCAGCACCCACCAAAGTGTCGTAGCGAGAGTCCGACTGGGAATTAAACAACACATAGAGGAACAGCACAACGGTCATAGCCGTTATTGCAACGGATAATCCGAAAAAAATCCTATTTGCCACTCTGCGGGGGATCATAACCTTATCATAATAAAGTGTTTACTACTGCAGCACCAATGTCTCGCCTCGCGAAACCATATTATATAGGGCATCGAGGCTGCTGATTGTCAAGCTATAACCCTTGCCACCGTGGATGTACGAGAGCTCGACCTCATCCTCCGTCCAGCTGAAGTCATACTCGGCGCGTAGGTTGAGCGTAAACCTTCCATCCTCAACAATATTCATCGAGCCAATACGCACTCCCGACTTCTTAACCGCGAAGCTCACAAACTCACCCTTTGAGATATCGAGCTGCTCTGCGCCATTGTTATACTGAATATCGCCTTCGATAAGTTGGTTCGAAATCTTGAAACGCTTTTCGAAGAACTCCACCTTCGCCATATCCGAATAGATAGCTATCTCTCCCGCGGTGGTGATGTCGTTGGTGATAAACGGAAGCGTCTTGCGCTCTCCATCCTGCGACACACCCGCCGTGCCATCCACCAACATAACACTCTGGCCGTTGCCTGTCATACGCTCCTTGTCGCGCGACGCATCGACAGTGTATACAAAGCGTCCTGCGATAGTTGGATGGGGCTTCAATTTAGCTGCCATCTCCTCGGTGAGGCGGCTATGGTCAATCTTAAGCATCGGAGCATCAATATATATATCGAACTCCGTACCGAACGGATCTGCCGAGTGACCATCCGAACCCTCGAAGCTCGTGATCTCGAGGTTGATATCCACACTCTGATTTGGGAGATATGTCCACTCGAGATGATCCACAGGGTCGGGAGCAGTGAGAGTCTCAGGTGTGGTATTCCACGTTCCCACTGGAGTACCACCAGCAATAGCTACCTGCGCCGCAAAACGGAACGGACGGTAGGTTGCAAGCTCGAAGATAAACGAACGGTAGGTATTGCCCAAATAGGAGACATCGCTCTGGCCAGGTATTGCCGAGTAGCTATCTGGCTGGTTGGATGCTATACGTATCACATCGTCGCTCTTTGCCACATTGGTCTTGAGATAGATGGAGTACTTTCCCTTATCCTCACCCTCCTTATCGTTGTTTACAGGCTTGAACATAAGCATACGGCCGTTTGTGCTCTGCTTCCAATACTCGTCGTCGATTTTATAGAAGCGGCAATCCCACTCCCAACCCTCCGAGAGCCCGAACATATCGCGGTCGCTCTGAGAGGATAGCGAGTCGAGCGTGCGGTTGTAGATGAAAAACTCATCGTTCTCACCAGCGTTGATTCTACCTTGCGTATCGCTAAGGAGCATATCAATACGCACGGGAGCATTTACCTTACGCGGAACAAGCATATAGTAGATAGGCTCGTCGGTAACACCCGACACGCGCTGCTCGCTGAGGCCATCCACTGAGATAGAGTTATGGTGCGAGACATATACAAACTCCTTGGTAACGGTCTCGAAGAACTCCGCCTCGAGCATTATGGTATCCTTCGCGCCATCCTCGTGCACCAAGACATTATGGAGGTAGATACGCTGCGTACCTGGCTCGGTGACGGTGTAGATATACTTGTATCCGATGCCGTTGTCGATGCCATACCACTGCTCCTCGCCCTCGCGAACCACAGGAAGCACACGGCCAGTGGTCTCGGTTCGCGCATCGAGGCTATTTACCGAGACATAGACATTAAACGGGAAGAACGGAAAGTTATCGGGAACGGTGAACTTGAGTGTCGCAAGCTCGCCAACATCGCCACCATAGATCTGTGTCGCCGCCCACACTGGAGTAAACTTCTGGGTCTTGATGAGCGTCACCTTGATGTTTCGGTGCAGACGTCCCTTCTTCACCACCACCGTACCCTCAAGCATAGGGTTATCGCCCATCTGCAGAAGCTGCAGCGTGATAGTTCCACGACCTGAGTTACCCGAATGTACGAATGTATGGTTTAGGGTGTGTGCCGCCACGCTATTGCCATCGAGCCAGCTCACCTCCGCCATATCCTGCTGCGTGAGGCTACCCTCGCTGCTTGTGATTGTATAGTGTAGCTGCAGCGCAGTTCCCGCCCTATCCTCGCCAAGGACAACACTTGTCTGGTCGACCGAGAGGGTGATGCCGCCAAACGACACCTCATCTACCCAGTCGGCAACAGCAACCCACACGTTGTTTGTCGCAGGTGACGACAACGCCTCCTCGAAGCTCTTGCTGCCGTATGTAAGCTCGCCGATGATGCTGAGCTTGTAGTGGTGGTTGCGACGAATCATAAGC
The DNA here is from genome assembly GCA_017630455.1 of Alistipes sp. Classification (GTDB taxonomy): domain Bacteria; phylum Bacteroidota; class Bacteroidia; order Bacteroidales; family Rikenellaceae; genus Alistipes. Next base: position 77,844 of record JAGBVG010000006.1, read on the forward strand.
TGCTCGCCACTCTCATCGATAATCATAACGCGGTAATAGAGCTCCTCGCTGCCACCCGCAGGCTTGCCACGCAGGATAACGCTCACAGGGTCGTGGAGGCTGTTCTCGTGCTCGAAGAGATACTCCTCGGTGCGGCTATATACATCCGTAACATCTGTGAGCTTCTCGAGTCTCGAAGGAAGGGTTACGTAATCATCTCCCGGCCAGATAAAATCCTCCGGCTGCTCGTTGTTAACCACCGGGAAGCGATTGTCAGGGTGGTAAGGGGCTGTAGTACCAAAGGCATTGGTATTGCACACCACAAAACCCGTGATATCGACAAAGCCATTAGTCGTGCCATTCTCGAGGCTTATCTTGGCCTGATTTCGGATGAGTCTTATGCCCTCGCCACCATTTGCTGCTGCGAGCTGCTGCTGGTGTCCTGCGCTATTGTCGAAGACGAAGCGCGACCAATAGATGATCATTCCCGAAGCTCCGACCATATCATCCTGAATCTCATCCTCGGTACGATTTAGGAACATATCAGCATCCAAGAGGTTTGGGTTCTGGTTGGCAACAAAGTGGATGATGCGTGTCTCGGCAGGTATCACAGCCTTGTATGTTCCCGAGAGCGATGGAGTCTCGACCACAGGGTTGAGCGTTGCCGCAACGTGGGTGATATACAACCCGAAATCGTTGAAGCAGAAGAGGATCATATTCTGCACATCGACACCATCGGGATCCACAGCGCGCACCGCAACCTCGGTCATAATGGGGGCATTGGCCGAGAACTCCACCTCCACCCACCCCTCAGGAGTGTTACTATGCTCGGGGGCTACCACATCGATATTCTGCTTACAGGCGGCAAAAAACATCACCGCAACAGTCGCAACTATATATGAAATTCTTTTAATCATATCTCAATAGGATTTGTTGTTCGTTGTCTCTAAATTCTCCTCATCTGGCTCTAATAGGCATCGCGCACGCAACGTATCGCCCACTGGCTGTAGCTGCCGTTATCTCCCGAGTTATCGGAGTTCTTGCGGTTGTAGACAAGACCCGACGCAGACATATAGTAGTCGGCATTCAGGAGATAGTCTATGGCATCGGCACTCTCATTTGCCGTACCCTGCAAATCGATGATAATCTGCAGCTCCGCAGCGGTAGGAAGTCGCCAGTTGTCGTAGACATTACCCGCCTGATCCACCTCGGCGTAGTTGGCACAATGGTCGCGCGCCATAGCATAACGTCGCTCAGCAACCTCCTCCTCGGTGACATTACGACCAGTGTTGAAGGCATCACCATAGTTCTGAATATCGACCATACCGAGTCGCGATGCTGTCATAAACGACGGCGAGACAAGTGTTGCATTGTCAGCCTCCGAATCGGTGTAGTAGTAGTCAACATAGTCGTTAGTCACCTGTCGCGGAATGCCGAGTTTGTAGGTTGCCGACGTAGCCGTAAGACGAATGTGATACATACGTGCATTGCCTGGATCCTCGGAGGTGTTACCGTGCTGGGCGTGGTCATCCTGCTGGCTGCTCCATCTGTAATACTTGATGACCGAGCGACCTCGGCGCGACTGATTGTCGGTGCTTGGATATGTAGACTGCACAACCTTCGATGACCAGAAGCCTCCCGAGCCACCCCAGTAGCTATTACCCGACGGCGGCGTGGTGAGATAGTCGTAGCTCCACGTTGCGGTGGCACGGTCGTAAGTATCCATACTCAGCGACACGATGCCATCACCCTCGTGGTAGTAGGTCGTAGGATCGGCACTGCTCTGGCGGAAATCCTCACGATAGGAGTAGTGACCAAGGATATTTACGATATATACCAGCGGATATTGCTCCACCTTGACATACTCCACCTGACCAGTTTGGTTAACCACCTTCAGCGTGAAGTAGCGAATGGTGTTGTTGGTAGGCAGATCGCTCGTAACGGTGATGTTGCCAGATATTGCGCCACTTAGGGCGCTACCCGCGATGTTATAAGCATCCACAGAGGTGATATCCTGCTGCACGCCAAACTTGTCGATAAAGTAGCAATCCTCTACGGTGATGGTCACAGGCGACGATGACGAGAAGAGCAACGACTCGGCATCTATGTCGGTGTTGTACATCTTCAGCTCATCGAGGTTCACCTTCAAATACTCGGGACCCTGCTCGCCACCGATTTCGACATTGCGCTCGCTCCACGGCAAGACGCTATACTTTAGGTCGCCAACCATAACTGGCTCTGAGAAGTCCTCAGCTCCTGGGGCGTGAACATTGGCCGTAACCTCGTAGTAGTGGTTGCGCTCGAACTTAAACTCCTTGGTAAGTGGCACCTGATAGTAGTTGTCGGGGTGTTCCACGGTGCTACGCGCGCCATCCGTAATCGGATAGTAGTAGGCAGGAACATCCACCAGCAGGTTTGTAGCATAATCGAACGTGTCGGATGTCTCCCACAGATGGCTGTAGACATATAGCGTAAGCTCCACGCCGATGATATTTCCCTCCGCATCGCGCAACCAACGGTAGTAGTTGCTCATAAGCTCGTGCGTAGTCTCGAGGTTCTCCTGCTGGCGCAAGATTCCGTCGTCGATGACGCGCGTCTGGAAGGGGGTGTTACGCATATAGTAACCAGGGGTAGAACCCGCGATAGCGTCGGTAAATTGTATGAGATCGCCAGTCATAAGCTTCACGACAACCTTCGCTGCCGCGCGACGCAACTTAACATTCAGAGTCACCACATCGCGAATCTGCGCCTCGGCAATAGTAACCGCCGCAGCCGCTGAAGGCTCATTCTCGCCCATATAAGCCACACCGTCCATCAGGAAGTGCGACGGCGTGTTCTGAAGCCCTGTGGCTGTGAGGTGGAGGTTGTAATCCTGCTGCGTGAGGGCCATAAGGCTCTTCACGTTGGGCATATTCTGAGCAGCGAACACCGAAGCATCGGCGGTAGAGTTGGCAACCACATATACCCAATACTTCGCGCCAATCGCTATCTCGTCGAGATTTATACCCAGACGCACAGTGCCGTCGGGACCCGCCGTCGCAATACGCTCGTGGTAGAACCACGTCATACCCTCCTGATCGGCAGCATCGTTGAAGATTACCACATCGAGGTGCTTGATAGCATACTCGTGCGCCTCATCAGCCATATCCTCTGCACGAGTCTCGACGCCAAGCTCACCACCCCAAAGGCGAAGAACTATGGCGCGCTGGGCAGGGGTATCGACGCCGCTATGCTCCACGTCGCTATGACAGGCAACCGCAAACACCGCCATAAGCATAGCAACAATATATTTTGTGTATCTTTTCATAGCCATTAATCTCAATTTTAGTTAGACACCTGCTGGATGTCGATGATACGCACCTCGCTGCCGCTGTTTGGCCAAATGGTGTGCTCATCCTCGCCATTGATAAGCAGATAACGCGAACCTGCACCCATCCAATCCTGAGTATAGGTTATGCCGAAGCGGGCAACTCCCGTGTAGGTTGGGTCGATAGGTATAACCTTTATGTTGTACCATCCCGAGAATGCCACGAGCTTCGAGCCATCCTTCAACTCCGAAGCATAGTCATCGGAATTTTCGGTGGTGTAGACCAACTCGTATGTCACGGCATCGATCTCCTTGTAGACACGTATCACACAGAGGTTGGATGCTGTACGCAGCGTTGGCAGCCATCGCTGGTCGATTGGCGATATGAGCTGGAACCAACAAGAGAATGCACCAGTCTCGTTTTCGATTTGCTCCGGGCTATTAGGCGATGTATACCTCATCTCAGGACGCTCAGGATAGAGGTCGTTTGAGGCAGTGCCATCACGAGGTGCAGAATCTGGGAGCACAGGGTTGTGATAGTTTGGATAGTCGAAGTGCTGCACCCACTCCCAATTGTCGCTACGCTGCCAGTCGGCAACCTCGTAGTTCAGCTCCAAGCCTCCCGATGCTACCTTGGTGATGCGGAAGCGGTAGATGGTATTTCGTGTGATGTTGTTAACCTCGCCCGTTGGTCTGCCACCGCTGTAACTCTTGAACTGCAGGGCATCGGCGAAGCTCATCGGCGTTCCACCATAATTTACCGTCACCGAGAGTTTTGCCTCATACTCCGCGAAAAGAGCGTTGTCATACTCTGGAACATAGATAACAAACTTTCTGTCGGTCTCCACCTCACGAAGTGCGCAAGACTCAGCTGCTACAGAGCGGTGCTCACGGAAGCCTCCCGCGCGATCTATCCTCTTGGTATCCTGGGCACTACCCCACCCCATAGGCAACACATAGCCGCTGCGGTTGTAGTGATTGAGAGTGACATCCTCGAGAGTGCAACCTGACAACGCATCGTCTACAACAACCTCGATCTTCGCCACGGCACGAAGCAGCGATATCTCGCCAACGTTCTGCGACTGATTGTCGAGGAGTCCCGATAGGTCGACAGCCTTGACACCCCACATAGGAATCGCACCCGCGGTCATATCCACATCCGCAAAGACGTAGTTCAAAGCATCGTTATCGCCCTCAGCACAGTTGGCATAGACCATAACCTTATAGTTGGTCTCCGAAGCGAGGTTATCGGTGACACTCTGTGGCAACTTGCCGCTAAACTGATAGCGTGTAGCCGCGTCGTTGATAGGCCAATATAGAAGCTCCTCGACATCTCCGAGGTGGGTATTATCGGTGGCGTAAATCGCAACACGCAGACTCTCCGGGAGGATTCTATTCTCGAACGAAGTGCCTATCTCATCCGTAGGCTCTGCATCACCCCACTCTGCACGTGTGGCATCCGGCGAGTCGATGGCCAACACAAAGTTCACATTGCGAGGCTCGCTCAGAGGCATACACTCTCCAAAATCGTATACACCACTACACGACACTGCAACAAGAACTCCTATGGCCATTACTATTTTATTAAACTTATCTCTCATAGCTCCAACGTTTTGGGTGGTTAGAGAATATCATTGTTAAGCACCACTCTCCACGAGTTGACAATAATCGAAGCCGATAGCCAGTCGCCATCCTCATCGAGGAAGAAGGTCATATTATACTCATCCTGACGATCGAGATACTCCTGATTCGACATCTCGGCATTGTAGTTACCCTTAACAAGAAGTGCATAATCTGCCACAGGAATCGAGAGTACCCTCTCGTTCTCCTCCACATTCCAGATGGTGAGGATTGGGCTCTGGCCGTCGATCATACGGTTAAGTGTCATCTCGGCAACCACAACCGACACCTCATCTGCGCGTGTAGAGTTTGTGCCATAGTCGGGAGCTACATCCGCCGTACCCGAGAGGATGCTCCAAGGCTCGTAGCACACCTCATTGCCCGCGACAACAGCGTTATTGTAATCGAGGAGTCCGTTGTCGGCCGTAATCTCGAAACGGAACTTCTCGGCGACGATGCTGTCGGACATCTGCTGCAACACGATACGCACCACGTTGGTATCCTTGACAAGCGACATAGTCTCGTTGTAGGTTCCAGGCTCGGCACTCACCTCCAAAGGCATAGCAGCGTGGAACAGCGGCTTCAAATCCTCCGATACGCTACCCTCTACGCTCTTCATACGCACCTGCATCTGCTGCATAGTGGTCTTACCCTCTACAACATCTGCCAACAGGTCAAACGACTCCTCGTTCTGGAGGCCTGCCCAAGCCAAGAGATTATAGCTACCCGCAGCGAGCTCCAATGGGATGGAGAACCCCTCCGCCGTGATGGCAGCCTCATCCGCCACAACCACACTCTCAACAAGCATATCCGAGGCATCGAAAACATATAACGCCACAGACTTCACCTCCTTGGAGAAAGCATCGGCAAACTTCATATTGTAGTCGTACTTGAACGAAATGTTGTAGTAAGTACCACAATCGCCCTCACCCTCGTAGATGAAACCATCCTTGCAAGAGCTGGTCGAGAGTGCTATGAACAAAGTGGCCAGCATCATTCCCCACTTACCAAATTTAGCTTGGGTTTTCATTGTTTTATAATTTTTATTGTTTTACTTATTATTTTCTCATTGCAGCGTGCCGTAACACACCGATATATATTGTTATACCTTACGGTATGTTATTTCAATTTTGGTGGAGAGTCCGACGGTTCATCTATACCCTACTCTCTGATGGGTTCACTCTTTGCACCGAAACCCAGGTGCGCTTCACAGAAGCCTCTACAAGGTTAATAAATAAGGGGTCTGCCTAAGTCCACCCGAGGCAGACCCCATAATCCGATATAGTAAGTTTACTCGAGGGTTACCTCCTCAGATACCACACGCCAAGAGAGAACGTTGATCTCAGCCGAGATGTAGGTCTCCTTGTCGGTTGGCTTCACAGGCACTACCTCCTGAGCTGGGTCGTAAACAGGTGTTCCCAAGCCCTTAACGCCATTAACTGTGATAGCATAGCTGTGGTTACGGATGATGCCATACTCGCCAATAGTACCATCAGAACCGAGGTGTTTAACATCGGCATAGTAGTATGTCATACCGCTCTTCCAGATCTTCGCTGGCTCAACCTTTGCCAACTCGGCATTTGCGTCAACAGCAGTGTAGTTAGCACCGTCGAACGAGTACCAGTTAGTAGTCTCAACGCCATCGGCAAGCTGGAACTTAACCTCATAGCTCTCCGCGCCTGTCATACCCGCAACACACTTAATCTGAGAGTCGTCGATAGAGGTATAGGTGTCAACACCGTCGAAGTGCATAAGCTTGTTCTTGAGCGTAGGAGCAACAGCCACCAACAGTGCCGACTCGCCAATGTACGATGTACCATACCACTGAGCGATCTCCAAAGCCTCGCCATTCTCACGCTGCAACTGTGCAGCTACGACATATGTGGCACGTGCGCCAACCTGCTCGCCGAGATACTCTACTGTAGCGTTGTTATTGGTAAGCTCGTTGAAAGAGATGTTCTTATCTACATCCGCAGCTACGCTCTTTGCTGCCCAGTATGAGCGGTAGTAAGGAGCATCGTTCCATACAAAGCCGAGAGTGGAGTCTGTCCACGATGGGTCGATGGTCTTGATGTAGTATGACTCGGTCTGGTTGCCGATAACGTTCCAGCCCAAAACCTTAGCCATAACCTTACCGCCATCAACCTCTGCGCCGGTGTCGAAAGCAGCATCACCTGCCGAGAGGTTCATCTTCGCCGTTACACGCTCCACGTAGATAGTCACAGGGTTTGCAAGAGCATTATCGGCTGTGGTCTGGAAGTTGTCGATAGTAAGCTCCGTAGCATCCACCTGCTGAGCGGCGGCGTTGGCATATACCGAGTTGGTCATAATGAAGTTCTTGCCATCTGTGTGACCCACGGTCTTGAGGTTATTCTTGAGGTCGTTGAGCGAGAGGCTCTGAGTACCCTTGTAGTTTACCACGGCAACAACCTTTGCAGGGAACTGACCCTTATACTTCTCAACAACAAGAACTGGGTTTGTCATAGACTCGATGTTTGGAGCCTGAGTGCCACCGTTATCCGCCACAGCGACGTTGTAGTAGTTGCCATTGGCGTTGATCGAAAAGGCGTTGCCCGCCGAATCGAAGAAGTAGAACGTAGCCTCGGTTACAGCCTGCTCGTCGGCAGTGCCATCTTCATATACGCCACCCTCCACACGTGTCACATCCTCGGCAGCCTTGAGGTTGAGAGCGATATAGCCCTTATCAGCGCTGATATCAGCTGGAGTAGTGTTCTGAGAGACCTCATCCTTCTCCGAGCAAGCCACCATACCGATAGCCGCAAGAGCTAAAAAGAAATACTTAGCATTCATAGTTTTAAAGTTTAATTGGTTAAATATTTTTATCGTAATTCATTATATTTCTGTTATTTATTTCGGTTGCTCGACACCTTCCAATGGTTCTGGATGCCCTCGATTGTTGCTGCAGCCTCAGCCACGCCACGACGCTTAGCCTCCTCGAGATAAGGCGTAGCAGCCTCGTAATCCTCGCGCAACACCTCCAATACACCGCGAGCATACGCAGCCTCTGGGGTATCGCCGACCTTAGCGAGATAGCGCAACGCACGGTCGTAATCTCCCTTAGACATCGCCGAGTTAGCAGCATTGAGGTTGGCAGTTGCGTCGTGAGGATACATTCTTACGGCAATCTCCCACAACTCGTTGAGCTGCTCGCTTCCTGGCTCGTAGGTCTGAGCAAGGGCGTAGAACTCATCAAACGAGAGCTTCTGCGGCGCAGTGTTCATAATCTCCTCAATCTCCTGGGTCGAGGTGTAGTGGCGCACCGTATACTCGATCACATAATCGGAGTGGCGCAACGCAGGGTAGCACTCCTTATGCAGCTGCTGGTAATCCTCTGGCCAGTTTGAGTGGATCCACCACTCCTTGTTATCGGGATCGCGGTTGGAGCGAATCGCCGCTAAGATCTCCTCCTTATGCTTGAGGTTCGACGCTGCGACATATCGCTCGAGGCCTACCCAATCCTCCGCCTCGTAGCTGGTGGTGATGAAGCCCTCCTCGAAGTTGTAGAGACCCTCCACATATCGCTTCAAAGCCTCGGTACGACCCTTCGCGAGACGCTCGTTGTTGGAATAAGGGCTCTCAGGCGATGCGAAGCCCTTGATGTGTATCGCCTCTATGGTGACATCGCTGTCGTTGCGTACAGAGTCGATGGTGGATGTGATCTTTGCAAGCTCGCGGACATTATCGCGATAGTCGGGATAGATATCGGTCTGGCTCACAGGGAAGTCGACAAATGCCGAACCTCTGAGAATGTAGAGCTTCTCGGTGGTAACGTCGTCGGTCTTGGCATAGAGCATCTGCGGCTGGTAAGGCTTGGCAGGGAAACAGTCGACAAGGAGACCAGTCTGCTGGGCTGCAGTCTCGCCTGCGCAACCGCAATCCTCGCGCTCGAAGACCAACTGACAACCATCCATCCACTCCTCGAAAGGCACTACGGCGCGGTAGTTCATCTTACCAGGGTTGTCATTACTGCGGAACGCAAGATCATCACCAGAGGTAGGGATTTTATCGGCGTTACGCTCGTAGTAGATGTGGCGATTGCGACCATAGAGACCAATAGATCGAAGCTCGCAGCTCAAGGTATCACGCACGATATGAGGTGTGAGGATCACGGCCTGAGTGGAGCGGACATCGAGCTGACTGAGATCCAGGTCCATATCCACAATGATATAGTTACCGCTGCGCTCCATAGTGTAACCCTCAATGGTCACACCATCTACTACGCTCTGAGCAAAGGCTGCTGGCACGACGCCCAGCATAGCTATTATTATAGTATAAATGCGTTTCATCGTCACAATCTGTTAAAATAGGTAAACCAAATTTATTGCAGTCTTTGTAAGACCTACGTAGTGGTGGGTATCCTCTCCTACGCGGCGGCCACAACCTGCACACTCGAAGATATCGTAGCCCGTATAGATGTAACCCACACCAATCTCAAACTCAAGGTTCCAGTGCTTGCCCAACATAAGCGCGTAGCCATACGCCACACCCGCACCTATACCATAACCCTGAAAACGCTTATTGCTAAGCTGCGAGAAGTCGGTGCCGAGGAATCGAAAGTTGTTCTCCAAGCCGCCGATATTGAACTGACCACCGAGGGCGTGGAAGCCGAGGAAGTGGCGAGAAAATCTGTCGCAGAACCAGTAGCGAGCCTCGGGCTGCACAAGCCAATGCTTCCAACGTTGCGTCTCGTGGAGATTCCACGCGTTGAGGTTGCCCGAGAGATCTAAAGTCCACTTCGGTGCAAGACCCACTTCGACGCCGAGGTTTACGGTTGCCGATACATCATATAGCACATTTGTCTTGATGGCTACATCCTGCGCCTTGGCACTCGTCGCCGAAAGCAAGATGCCAAAAAGCAGAGGTATTAAAAACTTTAGCTTCATAACCATTATAATATTTAGTTTTATTTAATTTATTTGCTCTGTTTGCCACCCGAAACCTACCCTCCAGCGAGGCATTGCGATAGCCGTTCTCGGCGTTAAAGCGATTTGTGGTTTTCGGTTCTTCGATGCAAAATTAAGTTCAAGAGTATGCGCTGTAAAATCTTGCACTAACATTTATATTTCACCGCAAAAACTACCCGTACAAGCGCAATTTTTTACATCTGCACAAAAAAAAGTGGCTACAAACAGGTAAAATTTATGCCTACACAATAACTACTGGGTAAAAATTGATACGTTCACAAAAATTATAATTATCTTTGTACTTCCAAACAAGAGAAGAAAACAACACGATATGCAATTAGGATTATACCATCTGTTCAATTTCGGATTTGCACTGATATTTACGATTCTCGGCATACTGATCTACACCGTGCATATGCCCCGTGAGTCGGAGTACAACGGCTACCGCAAATCGAGATATACCCTCGGCGTAGGATTCGTGGTGATGTCGCTATATTGCATATTCCGACTGCTGATCAAACAGGATATGCACTCGTTCTTCGATTTCTGGATCCTGATCGAGATATCGTTGCTCTTCTCGTGGCTTAACTACACCGCATTCCTATATCTCATAAAGACCGAGCATAGAATACGCCACCACTTCATTGTCGATGGCTTGATACCACTAGGGCTGATGACGCTGCTGGGCATAGGAGGCTTAATCTATCCCGAGGCTCAAGAGTGGATAAGCACGCTCTTCGGCGTGATATTTATTGGCAAATGCGCCTGGATGTTCTATACGTGCGAGAGGGAGTGGCACAAGGTGAAAAACGACTTGGAGAACAACTATGATAATAGCCCCAATATCGTGTGGATGCGACGATTGGTATGGCTGACGCTGCTTCTGTCGGTATGTACGCTTATGTCGTGGTATATCCCAGCACTGCAGATGTTCTATGCCACAAGCGGACCTATAGTCCACACCTATATGGTGCTTATGATGGTCAACTACGACCCTCGCAAGATTTGTGAGATGCGCGACGACAACGCCCCTGCGGAGCCTGCAGCAGCGAAACCCGCACCCGTGTCGAGTAACATCGTTTTGCAACTCGAGCCTAAAATTCAGCAATGGATAAACGACAAGAGATTCTGCGAGGCGAACCTCACGATTAAGGATGTGGCGACAGAGATAGGCACAAACCATAGCTACCTGTCGCGCTACCTTAACAACCACCTCAATGTGTCGTTCCAGGTGTGGCTCAACACACTGCGCATAGAGGAGAGTAAGCACCTTCTCGCGACAGAGAACATATCCATAGAGGAGGTCGGCGCGCGTGTCGGTATCCCTCTAAGCTACAACTACTCACGATGGTTTAAGACCATAGTAGGCGAGACCCCACTGAAATACCGCCAGCACCTGAATAAGGCAGGAGATAGGTAATCCAAGATTTGACAAACCTCAAAGGCCGGAGATAGATAATCGAAGATTTGACAAACCTCAAAGGCTCAATGCCGAGTGCTGTTAGGTTACTCCCTCGCGCTTCTTGATTTAGAGGTCGATCGTCAGTCCAACCCAACACTACATAAAAAAAGGTAATGATGCAAAAAGCGGCGCTTTTTGCATCATTACCACAAAAAAACAAGTGACACCCAAAGGCATCACTTGTCATTCTCTGAGCTGTTGATCAGGCTTGAACTGACGACCTCTTCCTTACCAAAGCAAACAATTCTTTTAATATATAACTAATTAAATATAAATTAGATACAAAGTTTATAATAAATAATTTACTCTGCTATTTACTCTGTTTTAGAAAGTGTTCTATGGATTAGATTTTAATTAAGTTTTGATTTATATATTATATTGATTATCAGGATTATAAATCTATTTTAATGGCTCTGACAGGTACATTGGTTATATACCTGTCCCCACCTCAACAAGTGATATGTGTTCTCCCGTCTGCTTGTCGCGGAAGTATATCATTCTATCAGCACTGTCGATGAACATTGCCAAGCGGAACTCCTCGGAGTTCAAGAGGTTAAGGATGTTGCAATGCTCGCCACTGTCGCCAATAAGCCTCTCGCCGTAGCGACCAATGAACTCGCGTACATTGGTGCTGTGCATCACTACCTCAACTCGGAACAACTTGCTGATGTCGTCCCAACCGAGCCACTCTTTCAATCGTTCTGCCTTGTGCGGGCTACTCTCGTTCAACTCTTGTGCCTTGTCGTAGATGCGCATCTTCATATCGGTATCCTTCGCCTGACTGAAATAGAGCGTCGGCAACTTCGCCAACTTGGTGCGTGAACGGCTGTAATACTCCCCGTAGCCATCGAGCGTTTCATCATTCTTCACACGGCGACCATTAAGGATAAGGTCGTAGCGGTCGATGTCCTTAATCATACGGCGTACCTTGCCAATATAGTTATAGTCGCTATCGAACGCCAACTCCAACTCTGTGATGTTGTTGAAAGTCATCCCATAGAACTCGCAGACATACATCAGGTCGCAGATATGGTTAATCGGCTCGCCGTTGTACTGACGCATATAGATACGATAGAGAGCCGAGTTCTCGAACGAGAAGAACGCCTTGCCCTCGTACTTCGCGCTGTTGTGGAATGTGCCAAGGCGGTAGTAGCCACCTACATCGCGCACATCGAGCGTCGCTCTCATCATCTGCTCGTCCTCCTCGATGAATGTCAAAGTAAAGTCGTCCTCATCAAGTATTCTGACACCGTTGTCAGTTAGTCGGGTGTAGCACTCCTTAAGGTTGGAGTATAGGTCTGTTGAAGCATATAAGCACACCCTCAACTTATCAATGCTTACAGTGTAAGTTATCTTCTTCATTGGTATACCGTTTCTTATAAATATAAGGTGTACCGCTAAAAAGTCAAGGGTATCGAGAGAAAAAGTGTTATCAAATAAAGGGTGTGG
>JAGBVG010000060.1 GCA_017630455.1 Alistipes sp.
GGTGGCCTTCACACGTGCCGTGAGCGAGAGCCTTGGAGAGGAGCTCAAGTGGGTACACTACGGTTTGACTTCTACCGACGTGGTAGATACTGCTAATGGTTATCTCTTGAAACAAGCCAACGAGATTCTTCGCAAGGACCTCCACTCTTTCCTCGAAGTATTGAAACGCCGTGCGAACGAGTTTAAGTACACCCCTGTGATTGGTCGTACCCACGGTATGCACGCTGATGTGAGCAGCTTCGGATTGAAATGGGCACTCTGGTACGAGGAGATGCGCCGCAATATCGAGCGCTTTGAGATGGCAGCGAAGGGCGTGGAGGCAGGTAAACTCTCTGGCGCGGTAGGTAACTACGCAAACATTCCACCAGCTATCCAAACCTATGTATGCGAGCACCTAGGCATCGAGTCTGCGGCTATCGCAACACAAGTGTTGGGTCGCGACCGTCATGCGTTCTACTTGGCTACCTTGGCAGTGATTGCTGGTACCTTGGAGCAAATGGCATTGGAGGTACGCAATATGCAACGCCAAGAGGTGCGCGAGGTGGAAGAGGCATTTAAGAAGGGGCAAAAAGGTTCGTCTGCTATGCCACACAAACGCAATCCTATTTCCTCTGAAAATATATGCGGATGCGCGCGCGTAATGCGTGGATACATGTGCACCGCAAGCGAGAATATCGCATTATGGCACGAGCGTGATATCTCACACTCATCTACCGAGCGTATCGTATTGCCAGATGCAACGATGCTCTTGGACTATATGTTGGCACGCTTCGAGGGTATCCTCGACAACCTCGTAGTATATCCAGAGAACATGCTCCACAATATCGGTTTGACCCACGGCGCTATCTTCGCACAACGCGTGATGAACGCGCTCATCGAGAAGGGCTTCGTGCGTGAGCAAGCATACGACCTCGTGCAACCAGTAGCGATGAAGACGCTGATGGAAGGTGGCGAGATGCAAGAGAACCTCAAGCTCACCGAGGGCGTGACAGCACACCTGAGCAACGAGGAGATCGACGCATGCTTCAGCTTGGATTACTACATGAAGAATGTGGATTATATATTCCAACAAGTTGGAATTTAGTGGAAAGTTTAAAGTGTAAAGTTTAAAGGCACAGATTATATGAAAAAAGTAGATGTCGTATTAGGCATGCAATGGGGCGATGAAGGCAAAGGAAAGATTGTCGATGTATTGACCCCTCGTTATGAAGCAGTTGCACGATTCCAAGGTGGACCAAACGCTGGTCACAGCTTGTATTTCGGCGACAAGAGTTTTGTTCTCCACACCGTACCATCTGGTATCTTCCGCGATGGCACTACCAATATCATTGGTAACGGTGTAGTGATTGACCCTATCATTCTCATGGAGGAGATCCACGCTATTGAGGCGATGGAGGTGGATGTAAAGAGCCGTTTGCAAATCGCTAAGCGTGCGAACCTCATCCTCCCTACCCACCGTATGTTGGATGCCGCTTCTGAGAAGAAAAAAGGTGACAAGAAAGTAGGAACTACTGGTAAGGGTATTGGGCCTACCTACACCGATAAGATTGCTCGCAATGGCTTGCGCGTTGGTGATATCCTCCGTCCTGACTTTTTGGAGCGCTACAACGCCCTTCGTGCTGCTCACCAAGAGCAATTGGGCGGCATTGAGTTGCCAGATGACAGCGCATGGCTCAGCGCCATCGAGGAGATGAAGCAATTCCCTATCGTGGACAATGAGATCATCGTAAACAACATGCTCCGCGAAGACAAGGGTATCTTGGCAGAAGGTGCACAAGGTTCATTGCTCGACATCGACTTCGGTACTTACCCATTCGTAACCTCCAGCAACACCCTCTGTGCAGGTGCTTGTACAGGTCTTGGTGTGGCTCCTCAACATATCGGCGAGGTATATGGTATCTTCAAAGCATATTGTACACGCGTAGGCGAAGGTCCATTCCCAACCGAGTTGTTTGACGAAGTAGGCGAAGAACTCCGCAAAATCGGTCATGAGTTTGGCGCTACTACAGGTCGTCCACGCCGTTGCGGATGGCTTGACCTTGTAGCACTCAAATACACCGTGATGATGAACGGCGCCACATCGCTTATCATGATGAAATCCGATGTATTGAACGACTTTGACACCATCAAGGTTTGCGTGGGCTACGAGCTCAATGGAGAGAAGATTGACTACTTCCCATTTGAGGCAGATGCAGACAATATCAAACCTATCTACAAGGAGTTCCCAGGATGGAAGTGCAATGTATCCGTATGCCGCACCTATGAGGAACTGCCTAAGGAGCTCAAAGAGTATATCGCTTATATCGAGCAAGAGACTGGCGTAAGCATTGATGTGGTGTCAGTAGGTCCAGATCGTAGCGAGACTATCCTGCGCTAAGGTTAAAGGTTAAAGATTAAAGGTTAAAGGCAAGAATATGAAAAAAGTAACATTGAAACTCTCCGATGGCACCTGCTTCACAGGTACATCATTTGGCTACGAGAAGAATGTAGCCGGAGAGCTCGTATTCAATACCACCATGATTGGTTATCCTGAAGTGCTGACCGACACCGGTTTTGCAGGCCAAATCGTGGTGATGACCTATCCATTGATTGGTAACTACGGCGTGCCTGCGTGCAGCAGTTTGGAGAACGGTTTGTCCGAGTTCATGGATAGCCACCGCATCCATCCTGCAGCAGTAATCATGACCGAGTATAGCCCAGAGTACAGCCACTGGAATGCCCATGAGGATTTGGCTTCATGGCTGATTCGTGAGCAGATACCTGCTATCACAGGTGTAGATACCCGTGAGCTCACCAAGCACCTTCGTGAGAACGGCACTATGCAAGCGACTCTTATCTTCGAAGGCGACGACACTACTCCTGTGGCTAACGACGAGAATCTTGTGCCACAAGTGAGTTGCAAAGAGGTAGTGACCTACAACGCGGGTGCAGGCAAGAAAGTAGTGCTCGTGGATTGCGGTGTGAAAGAAGGTATCATCCGCTACCTACTCGCTCGCGGCGTAGAGGTGACACGCGTGCCATGGGATTATGACTTCAACACATTGGAGTTTGACGCCCTGATGCTCAGCAACGGCCCTGGCGATCCAGAGGATTGCGCTGTGACTATTGAGAACATCAAGACCTTCCTCGCTAAGGGAGAAGACAAACCATTGTTGGGTCTTGGACTAGGCAACCAACTACTCGCTCTCGCAGCAGGTGCAGAGGTGCTCAAACACAAATATGGACACCGTGGTGCTACCCAACCTGTACAAATTGTAGGTGGTGAGCGTTGCTATATCACCGCACAAAACCATGGTTATGTAGTGGACGGCACTACCCTACCTACAGAGTGGAAAGAGTGGTTCGTGAATATGAACGACCGCACCAACGAGGGTATCCGCCACGCAGAGAAACCATGGATGGCAGTGCAATTTATTCCTGAAATGAACTGCGGTCCAAAAGACTCTGAGTTCGTATTCGATAACTTCTTCCAACTTCTTAACAAATAACGGCCATGGAGAAAAAAGACATCAAGAAAGTATTGGTGCTCGGTTCTGGAGCACTCAAGATCGGTGAGGCAGGTGAGTTTGATTACTCTGGTTCACAAGCCCTCAAGGCCCTTCGTGAAGAAGGTATCTATACCGTACTCATCAACCCCAATATCGCTACCGTACAAACCAGCGAAGGTGTAGCAGACAAGATCTACTTCTTGCCTGTTAACCCATTCTTCGTTGAGAAAGTGATTGCCAAGGAGCGTCCAGATGGCGTACTTTTGGCCTTCGGCGGACAAACCGCACTCAACTGCGGTGTGGAGCTCTACAAGAGCGGCGTATTGGCGAAATATAATGTACAAGTGCTCGGTACTCCAGTACAAGCTATCATGGACACCGAGGACCGCGAGTTGTTCGTAGAGAAACTCGATGAGATCAATGTCAAGACCATCCAAAGCGAAGCGTGCGAGACCATCGAAGCAGCTCGTGCGGCAGCTAAAGAGCTCGGCTACCCAGTTATCCTCCGTGCTGCATACGCTCTCGGCGGACTTGGTTCTGGCTTCTGCGACAACGAGGAAGAGCTCAACATCATCGCCGAGAAAGCCTTCTCATTCTCTCCACAAGTTCTCGTTGAGAAATCCCTCAAGGGTTGGAAAGAGATTGAGTACGAGGTAGTTCGCGATAAATACGACAACTGTATCACCGTCTGCAACATGGAGAACCTTGACCCACTCGGTATCCACACCGGTGAGTCTATCGTGATTGCTCCTACCCAAACACTCACCAAATCTGAGGCCGCTAAGCTCCGTGCTTTGGCAATCAAGATCGTTCGCCACGTCGGTATCGTGGGCGAGTGTAACGTACAATACGCCCTAGATCCTTATTCTGAGGATTATCGCGTGATTGAGGTGAATGCTCGTCTCTCTCGCTCTTCAGCTTTGGCATCTAAAGCGACAGGTTACCCATTGGCTTTCGTAGCAGCTAAGATCGCCCTCGGATACGGATTATTCGAACTCAAGAACTCTGTTACCAAAGATACTCCTGCTTTCTTCGAGCCAACACTCGATTATATCGTAGCTAAACTCCCACGCTGGGACCTCGGTAAGTTCCGCGGCGTAGATCGCGAGATCGGCTCCAGTATGAAGTCTGTGGGTGAGGTGATGGCTATCGGCCGTACCTTCGAGGATACCATCCAAAAAGGTCTTCGTATGATTGGTCAAGGCATGCACGGTTTCACAGAAAACAAGCAACTGCATGTGGACGACCTCGACCATGCTTTGGCAGCGCCAACCGACAAGCGTATTTTCTTCCTCTCGCAAGCATTGCATGCGGGTTATACTATCGACCGCTTGCACGAACTCACAAAGATCGACCGTTGGTTCCTCGAGAAACTCCAAAATATCGTTAAGACGGACAACGAACTCAAGGCAGCAGGCACGCTGCAAAACATTGATGAGGACTTGATGCGCAAAGCCAAGATCCAAGGTTTCTCCGATTTCCAAATCGCAAAAGCAGTAGGAATGAGCGAGCATATGGATATGGATTTTGCAGTGCTCGTAGCACGCAAGCATCGTCTCTCATTGGGCGTTAAACCAGTTGTTAAACAGATAGATACACTCGCAGCAGAGTTCCCTGCTCAAACCAACTATCTCTACCTCACCTACTCCGGTGTAGCCAACGATGTGAAGTACCTCAACGACCGCAAGTCTGTCGTAGTACTCGGTTCGGGTGCATACCGTATTGGTTCGTCTGTAGAGTTTGACTGGTGCGGCGTACAAGCGCTCAAGACCATCCGCGAGAACGGCTACCGCTCCGTGATGATCAACTACAACCCTGAGACCGTTTCCACCGACTACGATATGTGCGATCGTCTCTACTTCGACGAGCTCACCTTCGAGCGCGTGATGGATATCCTCGAACTCGAGAACCCACACGGCGTGATCGTTTCTACCGGTGGTCAGATCCCTAATAACCTCGCACTCAAGCTTGATGCACAACATATGCCTATCCTCGGTACTACCGCTCGCAGTATCGACAACGCCGAGGACCGCGATAAGTTCTCCGCGATGCTCGACCGCATTGGCGTAGACCAACCAGAATGGAGCGCCCTCACCTCTATGGAGGATGTGAAGACCTTCATCGACAAGGTGGGATTCCCTGTGCTCGTTCGTCCTTCCTATGTGCTTTCTGGTGCTGCGATGAATGTCTGCTTCAACCAAGAGGAGCTCGAGCGCTTCCTCAAGATGGCGGCAACTGTGAGCAAGAAGCACCCAGTGGTAATCTCTAAGTTCATGCTCAACACCAAGGAGATTGAGATGGACGCTGTGGCTAAGGATGGCGAGATCATCGCATACGCTATCTCCGAGCATGTAGAGTTCGCTGGTGTACACTCAGGCGACGCGACCATTCAGTTCCCTGCACAAAAACTCTATGTAGAGACTGTGCGACGAATCAAGAAGATCTCTGGTCAAATCGCACGCGAGCTCAATATCTCTGGTCCATTCAATATCCAGTACCTCGCTCGCGAGAACGAGATTAAGGTAATTGAGTGTAACCTCCGTGCTTCACGCTCGTTCCCATTCGTATCTAAAGTGTTGAAGATCAACTTCATCGACATAGCTACTCGTATCATGTTGGGTCTGCCTGTAGAGAAACCAAGCAAGAACTTCTTCGATTTCGACTATGTGGGTGTCAAGGCATCGCAGTTCTCCTTCAACCGTCTGCAAAAGGCAGACCCAGTCATTGGTGTGGATATGACCTCTACGGGTGAGGTTGGTTGCCTTGGCGAGGACGCTAACGCTGCCCTCTTGACCTCTATGCTTTCCGTAGGCATGCGCGTACCTAAGAAGAATGTACTCTTCTCCATCGGTTCGCCAAAGCAAAAAGCACAGATGCTCGAGTCTGCACGCCAACTCATCGCGAAGGGCTTCAATATCTACGCTACCCTTGGTACAAGCCACTTCCTCACA
Organism: Alistipes sp.; assembly: GCA_017630455.1. Classification (GTDB taxonomy): domain Bacteria; phylum Bacteroidota; class Bacteroidia; order Bacteroidales; family Rikenellaceae; genus Alistipes. The sequence goes on from JAGBVG010000060.1 coordinate 6,440, forward strand.
GAGGCAGGTATTCCTAACACTACTGTATATCAACCATCTGAGGAGGGTACTCCACAGGCTATTGACCTCATGCGCGAAGGCGTGATTGAGTTCGTAGTGAGTGTACCAAAGGATATCGTAACTGACCCACAAAACGATGTTTGCTACCATGTTCGTCGTGCGGCTATTGACCTCAATGTGCCATTGCTCACCAATGCACGCCTTGCAGCAGCGTTCATCAACGCCTTCTGCACTGTCGATGTCAACGACCTCGCTATCCAATCGTGGGATGAATACAAGTAAACTTACGCTCCAAAAATTACTCAAAATTATAGTATATTATTCAAAATTTTCAGATGAAATAATTTTGGTTAATTTTCTATAATATACTACAATTTTGGGAGCGAATAATTTTCGACAATTTTTGGATTAATTTTAAATAATTTTTGTTATTATTTTATGCAAGCTTTAACTGCAACCAATTTTAACTTTCCTGGTCAAACCAATGTGTACCACGGCAAAGTGCGTGATGTATATTTCATCGGTGAGGACTGCCTCGCTATGGTAGCCACCGACCGTATTTCTGCTTTTGATGTGATCCTA
>JAGBVG010000061.1 GCA_017630455.1 Alistipes sp.
ATATTGTTACTTGGGATTCGATTCACTATCAGTATTACAAGGAATATGACTTCGAATATGACTCTGACCGTAAGGTGAGTCAGTTCTGCGAAGGTATTGCCTTTGGTGCAGACGATGTACTCTGTGGAAGTATCGAGATGATTATGGGGCTTGACACCCGTAATGTAGATATTTCCCGATGGTATGACTTGACCACCAGCAATGCTCTGAACATAAAGTTCTACGCCAATGGCCGCATCGATGTCAAGTTCAAGGACAGTGCAACTGCCGAGAGTTGTTTCAAGCGACTTCGACTAAATGAAATCAAACTAAGAGACGAGAACTGATGACCACACGATATGTATGACACTCCGTAGGTACTGCCTGCGGGGTGTCTTTCGTTTTTATCCACTTCAATCATTACAGCCATGTATGCCATCATACCACAACAGATACCGCAAGGCAAGCGTGCAGAGATCAACGAAAAGATTCTCTTTGCCATCAATTCCGGTAAGGATATGATTCCTGCGGAGAGTATATACAACTGCTATACAGGTATCGGAGGACTGCACAACCTCAAGCAGTCGGACTTCGCCAGCTACCACGAGTATGCCGAGGCAAAGAAGGAGTTCGAGATGGGACAGTTCTTCACACCGCATGAGGTATGTCGGGATATGGTAGATGTACTCTCTCCCACATCATCGGAGATGATTCTCGATATGTGTTGCGGTATGGGTAACTTCTTCAACCATTTGCCAAACCAACACAACGCCTACGGCTTTGACATAGACAGCAAGGCTGTGGCAGTGGCAAGATATCTCTATCCCGATGCACATATCGAGAAGTGCGACATACAGCAGTACCACTCCGAGCAACGCTTTGATGCCATCATCGGTAATCCTCCGTTCAATCTGAAGTTCGACTTCCGACTATCACAAGAGTATTACATCGACAAAGCATACCATCTGCTTAATCCCGCAGGCTTCCTTATGGTCATCGTTCCAGCCTCCTTTATGCAGAACGAGTTCTGGGAAAAGAGCCGTGTAGGAAGAGTGAACGAGGACTTCTCCTTCATCGGACAGACAAGACTATCACCGCACGCCTTCACATCGGTAGGTGTAGATAACTTCAACACCAAGATAATGGTCTTCCTGCGTCGCTCACAGCATATAGAGATGAATCCCTACAATGCCGAGGAGTTTGTCTCTATGGCAGAACTCAAGGAGCGTGTGAAGAGAGCCCGTGAGATGAAGCATCGCCTGCGTCTTGACCTTATGCGCGAGACCAACCGCATAGACAAGGAGGAGTTGGAGTTGTTCGAGTACAAGCTCGCCAAGTACATGTACGAGCTGAAGGCTCACGCAAGGCTTAACAAGCATATCGACAAGGCTGTGGCTCTTGTTACCAAGTTCCGTAACCAGAAACCACCCGAGAATGCCACCAACGAGCAGATGAAGGAGTGGGAACGCAAGAAACTGACCACTGCCAAAGTGCTGGCCACCATACGCAAGTATATCACCTCGCAGAATGTCGTGCCACGCAAGGAGGTCGCATTGGTAAAGACCTCCTACGGCTTCAAGCTCAAGCAGTATGCACCACGACTGCTTGACAAGGTGGAGCATAAGGCGGCAAGCATCAATGACCTCATATTGGATAGCAGTACTCTACCTATGCCGGAGATAGCAACAGAAGAGAATCTGCGACAAATACGCATAGCCAAGAGGCTTATCCGCCGCAAGCGTTGGCTCTACGATATACAGAACCAACCCTTCTCGGAGATGGAAACGGATGATGCCCTTGCCGAGTATCTCGACAATGCCACCTTCATAAATAAAGATGGCGAGGTATGCGAGTTCACGCAGTTGCAGAAGCACGATCTGAACCTTGTACTTCAGAAGCGGTATGCTCTGCTTAACTGGCAGCAAGGCTCCGGCAAGACCGCAGCTGTATATCACAGAGCCAAATACCTGCTCAAAGATGGTAAGGTACGCAATGTGGTGATACTTGCCCCTGCCATTGCCACCAATATGACCTGGACTCCGTTCCTTGCCATCAACAAGGAGCGATACAGAGTGATACGCACATACAAGGATCTTGAAGATGTGCCGAGAGGAATCTTCTTGTTGCTATCCACATCTATGGTCGGCAAGCTCAAACGTGACCTTATGCGATTCGTGAAACTATCGTCAAGGAAATTATGCCTTGTATTCGATGAGTCGGACGAGATTACCAACCCATCATCACAACGTACAAAGCATATCCTGGCAGTCTTCCGCAGGCTCAAGTACAAGATTCTCGATACGGGAACAACCACCCGTAACAATATCGCAGAGTTATACAGCCAGTTTGAGTTGCTCTATAACAACTCGGTCAATATGACCTGCTGGTGCAGTAGTATCTACCACGAGAACAGAGATAAGGAGATAGAGTGTGAACGAAATCTCCACTGCGGAGAGCCGTTCCCAGCTTTCATAGGTCATGTGCTGTTCCGTGCCTGCCACTGTCCGGGTAAGGCAACGGTATTCGGCATAGAGAAGCAAAATCAGGATGTCTATAACAAGGATGAACTCTTCGACCTCATAGGAAAGACCATCATCACCCGTAAGTTCCGAGACTTCGCAGGCGAGAAATACAAGATACGGACACACACTGTAAGCCCGTCAGAGGGCGAGCACGAGGTCTATCGTGTCATCATCGAGGAGTTCTGCCGTATATGCGAACTCTACTACAACAGCACGGGTGATACGAAGAAGGATGCTGGACTGAGGCTTATGCGACAGATAAAGTTACTTATCAAGGCCTGCTCGATTCCACACCTCATATCGGGATACTACGGTGATGACTATCCGAGCAAGACACGATACATAGAATCATTGATACGCAAGATACCTGGCAAGGTAGCCATCGGCTGTACCACACTTGCCGCCTTTGACCTATATGAGAGTTATATCCGTGAACGCTTCCCCGACAGACCGATATATGTCGTGAAGGGAGATGTGGCATTCAAGAAGCGTCAGAGCATCGTGACGGAGTTCGACTCCACCATCAACGGCATACTGATATGCACGCAGCAGAGCCTGAGCAGTTCGGTAAACATCCCCACCTGCAATGATGTAATACTGGAGTCGCTGCAATGGAACATACCCAAGATGGAGCAGTTCTACTTCCGCTTCATACGCCTCGACTCCAAGGAGATGAAGGATGTGCATTATGTTACCTACGAGGACTCCGTGGAGCAGAACCTGATGGCATTGGTACTGACCAAAGAGCGTCTCAACGAGTTTATCAAGACGGGCGAAGTGAAAGAGCAGTCGGAAATCTTCGAGGAGTTCGATATCACAATGTCCGTAATAGACAGTCTGCTGATACGCTCTACGGACAGTGAAGGTAAGATACATATCAGCTGGGGAAGCCAGCGAGTAACAAGTTAAACAGAGAGTCTATGGAAAATATGGATTTGAACAATGCCGAAGTTGCCGTAACCACACAGCACATCCTGGACGGGAAAGAGTACAAGGACTACTGGGTGCAGATGTCCGACTATAGCGATATGGGAGAGTTCCTCTGTGCCTGCTCCGACCTCTTTCCCGAAGAAGAGGAACCAGAGTACAGATATACCAAGTGGGAGAATATACCCGACAGGCTGATAAGGCGTGAATGGATATGTCCCAACTTCTTCGAGATACGCGATGCCATGGAAAGGCTCGATGAGAACGAAAGGGAGTATTTCGTCACATGGAGCGAACACTTCGGATATGACATCACCACCGATGATCCGCATATGATGGTGTCGCACTATCAGGATATATACGGTAACACCATACAGGAGACCGAAGAGGAACTTGCCGACATCGCCGATGATGCTTTGGTATATACGGGCATATCGGGTAACTTCTGCGATATGCTCCCTCTTCAGTATGAGATATTCGATGATAACTATAACTAAAAACAAAGGATATATGGAAATCAACTTCAAAGGACCGGTAATGCCGATTGACCCATACTCGCAGTTGGCATTTGTGGAGATACTAAACATCATACTCATTGCAAAGCACATC
>JAGBVG010000062.1 GCA_017630455.1 Alistipes sp.
AAGATTATGGCAAAGAAGTTTATTTGTTCAGTATGCGGATATATTCACGAGGGTAACGAGGCTCCAGATCAGTGCCCATTGTGCAAGGTAGGTAAGGAGAAGTTTAACGAGATGGCTCAGGAGGGCGCACCACTCGAGTTCGTAACAGAGCACAAGATTGGTGATGGTAAGGTTGACCACCCAGAGATCCTCGAGGGCTTGAACAACCACTTTATGGGCGAGTGCACCGAGGTAGGTATGTACCTCGCAATGAGCCGCCAGGCAGACCGTGAGGGTTACCCAGAGATCGCTGAGGCTTTCAAGCGCTACGCTTTCGAAGAGGCTGAGCACGCATCGAAGTTCGCAGAGTTGTTGGGCGACTGCGTATGGGACACAAAGACCAACCTCGAGAAGCGTATGAACGCCGAGGCAGGTGCTTGTGAGGACAAGATGCGTATCGCAGCGTTGGCAAAGCAGAACAACTTTGACGCTATCCACGACACTGTTCACGAGATGGCTAAGGATGAGGCTCGCCACGGTAAGGGATTTGAGGGTCTTTACAATCGCTATTTCAAGTAATTTGATAATTTGATGTGATAGCGGCGCTTCAGCGACGCTTCAGTCAAAATGGCGAATGGGAAATACAGTTAGTATGTCCCATTCGCTATTTTTCGTGTCAGCGCCACTGCTACACCACTCTGACATCAAATTTCCAATCCTCAACCCAACCACATCTCACGACTTCTAACATCGAATCAAATTTGGGATTAGAATGTAGTAGATACAACGCTCGGCAAAAATGCCACCGATGGGTAGTACTTAGCCTACGTCCCATTGGTGGCACTTTTTGTTAGCGGCAGTAGATACTGCATTATAATTCCAAATTCGTAGGGTTATGCTATCTTAGATAGCATCAAAAAAAATTCTCATTTTTGTGCGTTTTTTCAACTATTTTTTCATTACCTTTGTCACCGAACTCGAATGGTGGTGCCCGGTTATGCCGTGGCTGAGATTATACACATTGCACCAGTACAGATAATGCTGACGCTGGAAGTTTGGAGTCCTCATCAGGTACATCGTAGTACCACTATTTGAGCATACGATTTAGCGTAAAATAGTGGTATGAAACAGACAAAATCCTATCCAATAGCCCTTTCCATTGCTGGCTCCGACTCATCGGGAGGTGCTGGCATACAAGCCGACCTAAAGACATTCTCCGCACTCGGAGTCTATGGTGCTACGGCCATCACTGCCATCACAGCGCAAAACAGCTTAGGCGTTCACGCTCAACTCGCCCTCGACCCACGGATGGTCTACGACCAGATTTGCGCCGTTGTGGACGACCTCCATCCCCAGGTTGTCAAGATAGGTATGCTCGCCAACGTGGCTATAGTTCACGTCGTGGCGGAGGCACTTGCCAAATATCATCTTCCTCTAATCCTCGACCCTGTGATACTCTCTACGAGCGGTCATCGCCTGCTTTCGGAGGATGCGCAGGAGAGCCTCAAACACAAACTGCTACCACTCTCAACCCTCGTCACACCCAATATCCCCGAGATGAGGGCTCTCACGAGTATGCCCCTCGCGACGTTCGAGGATAAGGAGCGTGCGGCGCAGCATCTTATGGAGTATGGCGCGAGGGCGGTGCTTCTGAAGGGCGGTCACGAGGAGGGCGAAACCAAGAGTGATATTCTATTCTCTGCATCCCAAAACGGCATCTACTCAACAATCTTCTCATCACCAACGGTACAAACTCGCAACACACACGGTACAGGATGCACACTCTCCGCGGCTATAGCGGCATTTATGGCACGTGGAGTGGCGTTGCGCGATGCTATTGCCGAGGCTAAGCGATATGTTACCGAGGCGTTGCGCTCGGGTGCTGATATCACGGCAGGTCACGGTTTCGGCCCTGTAAACCACGGTTTTAACCCCATAAAGATGATAATCAATGAAGGCAAGTAACTACAGACTGCAGTTCATAACCCACCACACCGATCGCTACTCCTACATCGATTCGGCGCGGATAGCATTGGAGGGTGGCTGCCGCTGGGTGCAACTGCGAATGAAGGATGCCGACGAGGTGCAAATGGCAGAGACGGCGATCATCGTGCAGCGTATGTGCAGGGAGTATGGCGCTACCTTTATCATTGATGATAACGTGGCGCTTGCGAAGAGGATTGGCGCTGATGGCGTACACCTTGGCAAGGACGACATGCCTATTGCCGAGGCGAGGAGAGTGCTTGGCGAGGGCGCTATTATTGGTGGCACGGTAAATAGCTTCAATGACGTATTGCGCCATCTGCAAGGGGCTGCGCCCGACTACTTTGGTTGCGGTCCCTATCGCTATACATCGACGAAGAGGAATCTCGCACCCATACTTGGCTCAGAGGGCTACCGCGCGATAATCGGCCAGATGCGCAAGCACGACATCCACATCCCCATTGTCGCCATTGGAGGCATCACGAAAGCAGACATTCCCGCAATCATGGCGTGTGGCATGAGCGGCATAGCCTTAAGTGGCAGCATCCTAAATGCCCAAGACCCTGTGGCAGAGACGCAAGAGGTGCTAACGGCACTTAAAACGACAACCTATTAACTAAAATATTGTGAGTATGAAGAGGAATTTGAAGATTTCTTATCCAGGCTCGGAGAGGGTCTATATCGGTGGAACTATACATCCGAGCGTTAGAGTGAGTATGAGAAGAGTTAACCAGATGCCTACGGTGGCGATTAAGGATGGCGAGCGCGTGGAGAAGCCCAATCCATCGGTCTACATCTACGACACCTCGGGTGCTTATGGCGACAAGGATGCCACTATTGACCTTGAGCGCGGACTACCCCACCTGCGTGCAGAGTGGATTGAGGAGCGCAGAACGAAAGATAGTGCTAACATCAGCCAGATGCACTACGCCAAGAGAGGTATCATAACGCCCGAGATGGAGTATGTCGCTATACGCGAGAACATGAACTGCGAGGAGCTGGGCATCAAGACACACATAACGCCCGAGTTTGTACGCCAGGAGGTGGCGGAGGGTCGCGCCGTCATCCCCGCAAACATCAACCATCCCGAGGCCGAACCTATGATTATTGGCCGCAACTTTCTTACTAAGATTAACGCCAACATCGGCAACTCAGCAACCACATCGAGCATCGACGAGGAGGTAGAAAAGGCTATATGGAGTTGTAAGTGGGGAGCTGACACCATCATGGACCTATCGACAGGCCCCAACATCCACGAGACACGCGAGTGGATATTGCGCAACAGCCCCGTGCCCATCGGCACAGTGCCCATCTATCAGGCTTTGGAGCGCGTCGACGGCAAAGCCGAGAAGCTAACTTGGGAAATATACCGCGATGTGCTTATTGAGCAGTGCGAGCAGGGTGTCGACTACTTCACCATCCACTGCGGCATACGCCTCAAAAATGTGATGCTCGCTGCCGACCGCCTTACGGGCATCGTTAGTCGCGGCGGTAGCATCATCTCGAAGTGGTGTCAGACGCACCAAAAGGAGAGTTTTCTCTATGAGCACTTCGACGACATCTGCGACATCGCGGCGCGCTACGATGTTGCCCTATCGCTGGGTGACGGCTTGCGCCCAGGTAGCATCTACGATGCCAACGACCGTGCGCAGTTTGCCGAGTTGGATACCATGGGTGAGCTTGTGGAGCGCGCATGGGCAAAGAATGTGCAGGTGTTTATTGAGGGCCCAGGTCATGTGCCCATGCACAAGATTAAGGAGAACATGGAGCGCCAAATCGAGAAGTGTCACAACGCCCCCTTCTACACCCTCGGCCCATTGGTTACGGATATCGCTCCAGGCTACGACCACATAACCTCGGCCATTGGTGCAGCACAGATAGGCTGGTATGGCACAGCGATGCTCTGCTATGTAACACCCAAGGAGCACCTTGCGCTACCCAACAAGGAGGATGTGCGCGAGGGTGTCGTAGCCTTTAAGCTTGCGGCACACGCGGCAGACCTTGCCAAGCAGCACCCAGGAGCCATGGTGAGAGACAATGCGCTGAGCAAGGCGCGCTACGAGTTCCGCTGGAAGGACCAGTTCAACCTCAGCCTCGACCCAGAAAGGGCGTTGGAATACTACAAAACATCGAACAACGTGGGAGGCAAGTACTGCACCATGTGCGGACCTAACTTCTGCGCCATGAGAATTAGCCATACGCTATGCGAAGAGTAATTACCCATAACCTTATAAACCAATTAAAATTATGATCGAAAAAAATGTATCACACGGTATTATCTCCACCTATTTCAACAAGTTGGAGCGTAACTTAGACCTTGATGTAGCCATCGTGGGTGGTGGCCCTTCGGGTATCGTAGCAGCCTACTACCTCGCGAAGGCGGGCTTGAAGGTTGCGCAGTTCGACCGCAAATTATCACCTGGCGGAGGTATGTGGGGCGGTGCTATGATGTTCAACCAGATTGTTGTTCAGGAGGAGGCACTGCACATCATCAAAGAGTTCGACATCAACTTCGAGCAGTATGACGACCACCTCTACGTTATGGATTCGGTGGAGAGCACCTCGGCACTCCTTTACAAGGCTGTTCACGCCGGCGCGACAATCTTCAACTGCTACACCGTGGAGGATGTGATCTTCAAGAACAATGTAGTAAGTGGCGTGGTGGTGAACTGGACCCCTGTGCTCCGTGAGGGTATGCACGTCGACCCGCTCAACATTATGGCCAAGTGCGTAGTGGATGGCACAGGTCACGACAGCGAGATGTGTCGCACCGTAGCGCGTAAGAATGGTATTCTCTTGGCCACCGAGAGCGGAGATGTCATCGGCGAGCGCTCGTTAGATGTTGTTGCTGGCGAAGAGGAGGTTGTAAAGGGCACCAAGGAGATATACCCAGGCCTCTATGTTTGTGGTATGGCAGCTTCGGCCGTGAGCGGCACACCACGTATGGGCCCTATCTTTGGCGGTATGCTCCTATCGGGCAAGAGGGTTGCTGACCTTATCATCGAAAAGTTGAAGTAGTGAAACTAATAGCTATTACAACGCCTAAGGTGACCAACGAAGATGCCTCTATCATTAAGCAACTGCTTGATAGAGGCATCTATACAGTTCACCTCCGTAAGCCCGAATCGAGCGTTGATGAGTGTCGCAGGCTGCTCTCGAAGTTAAGCGGGGAGTATAGGTCGAGAATCATCATCCACAACTACCCCGAGCTATACTACGAATTCACGCTAAAGGGTATACACCTAAACCGCAATATCACCTCATATTCTGATGATTATCGCGGTAATAGAAGTCGATCGTGCCACACCTTTGAGGAGGTGGTGCGGTATAAGGATGATTACGATTATCTCTTCCTAAGCCCTATATTTGATAGTATTTCGAAGCAGGGCTATAGCTCGTGCTTCAGTGCTGAGAAGCTACGACGTGCCTCCGTAGAGGGTATCATCGACCATAAGGTTATCGCCTTGGGTGGCGTAACCTTAGATAAGATTGACTATTTGAGGTCGTTGAACTTTGGTGGCGCGGCGATGATGGGAGCTATTTATAAGAGCGGCACAGAGCGAAAATAGCCGCGATGCCGCTTGAGAGGGTTATCAACCTACCAGACTATCTTCTGCTTACCCATACGCTCGAGATACTCATTTGCCATCGAGAAGTGTCGGCAGCCAAAGAAACCGCGATATGCCGATAGTGGTGAAGGGTGTACGGCTTTCAATATCAAGTTGGTATGAGGATTGGCTATAGCACCCTTCTTCTGCGCATAGCTACCCCAGAGCATATAGACCACACCCTCGCGACGCTCCGCAATAGCCCTCACAACAGCATCGGTAAAACGCTCCCAGCCGTGTCCGGCGTGCGAGGCGGCATTATGCGCACGTACGGTAAGCACAGCGTTTAGGAGCAGTACTCCCTGCTCTGCCCAGCGGTCGAGATTTCCCGATGCTGGGATTGGCACACCCACATCCGATGCCACCTCCTTAAAGATGTTCTGCAACGAGGGCGGAAAAGGCACACCGTCATTCACCGAGAAGCATAGTCCGTTGGCCTGCCCTGGACCGTGATAGGGATCCTGACCTATAATCACAACCTTGAGGTTGTCGAATCTACACTTGTCGAAGGCTCGAAATATGTTGCCCCCAGCGGGATATACCACACCCGAGGCATACTCCTGCTTCACGAAGCCAACAAGCTCATCGAAATAGGGCTTCGCGAACTCCTCTGCGAGTATCTCTTTCCAATCCTCGGCTATACGAACATTTGCCATACCTTAAAATTTATATTGCGAAGATAGAATATTTTTCCTATTTTTGCAAGACAAAGAGGTCATCCGACATTACTTAATAAATTATTCAATATGCGTAAGATAACATTGTTAATATCGGCACTTATCATCGCCCTCGGCGCATCGGCCCAGGAGATCAAAAACATCATATTCCTCATCGGCGACGGTATGGGCATCGCGTCGGTGTCGATGATGCAGCTTGAGAATAACTACAACGGCATAATCTTCGACAAGGCCGACAACATCGCACTCCAGAGAACCTACTCTGCCGACAATCGCGTTACCGACTCGGCAGCCTCGGGAACAGCCTTGGCTACAGGATATAAGACTAACAACACCTACCTCGGCGTTCTTGCCGACGGCACTCACGTGGAGTCGCTGATGGATGTAGCCAAGAAGTGTGGCAAGGCTACGGGAGTGGTGGTCACCACATACCTGCAGCACGCCACACCTGCGGCATTCTATGCACACATCCCCAGCCGTCACGACTATGTCGAGATATCGCGCCAGCTCGCCTCGAGTAGCCTCGATGTAGCCATTGGTGGAGGTATGGAGTTCTTCGAGCAGTTATACGGCAATAACCTCGAGGAGACGCTTAACAAAGAGGGCTTCACTACTGTGACAACTATGGAGGATCTGAGGAGCGTATCTGCCGAGGAGCGTGTCCTGGCACTTCTTGCCAAGAAGGAGGTAGGCTCCGACAGCGGCACATATCTCGCCGATGCCACACGCGAGGCACTGCGCCTGATGGAGAACGAAAATGGCTTTGCGCTTATGGTCGAGGGCTCGCTGATAGATGGTATGGGACACGCCAACAATGCCGAGGCGCAACAGCGTGAGATGCAGAGCTTTATGGGAGCTGTGGAGGTTGCCGTGGAGTATGCTGCGACGAACCCTGGAACACTGGTAGTGGTTACGGGAGATCACGAGACTGGAGGCCTCTCGATAGTGAGCTGCGACGCCGACTTCCGCCTCTCGGAGCAGGGTGTGGAGTATCGCTGGTCCACTAACGGACACTCGGCTGTGATGCTGCCTATATACCTATATGGCACTGGCGCGGAGAGGATAAACGGCATAATGGAGAATGCCGAGTTGGGCGCAACACTCAAGGACCTCATTGCAAAGTAGCTGATAACGCCTGTAAATAATTTAGGGAATTAAGTGTCTGACATTCACTCAATTCCCTAAACTTTTTTTTACTGCAAATATTACCCGATAACCCCGAGGTGCTCCAGGAGAATCTTCACACCGAGGCCGATCAGGATTACACCTCCCAGAAGCCCTGCCTTAGAGCCTATATAGTCGCCAAAGCGGCAACCGAGCATAACTCCCGCTGCAGAGATGACAAAGGTGATAACACCAATAACCAACGCCGCAATCCAGATATTAACGCTTAGAAATGCCATTGTTATACCCACGGCAAGCGCATCGATGCTTGTTGCCACAGCCATCACAAACATCTTACGAGGTGCGAAATCGCCATCCTGCTGCTCCGCATCGCTCCACAACGTGTCGCGAATCATATTCGCACCAATGAGAGCCAGCAGCACAAAGGCTATCCAGTGGTCGATATTTGTAACCAAGCCCGAAAAGCTGTAGCCGAGGAAGTAGCCTATAATAGGCATAAGAGCCTGAAAACCACCAAACCACGCTCCGGCGATCATAGCGTGACGCGACGAGACATTACACACCGTAAGACCCTTGCCCAACGACACGGCAAAGGCATCCATAGCCAAGCTAATGGCTATCAAAATCAACTCTACAATTCCCACTTCCGTATATTTTAACGATTATAGTCATCCAAAGCCTCGGTAGCTGCACCCTCGTCATCGAAGAGCTTACCCCAACGTGGCGATGTCGCCTCCCAGATAAATGTTCCACGACCTAAGCCCTCGGGGAGCGAACTGACAATGCGCTCGATATCCTTGTAGTGGTCGCGGTACTCCACCACGATAAGAGGCTTGTTATAGCGCGTCACAAGGTCGTAGGAGTTGGCCTCCAGCTCGCGAAGCGTGCCGTGCCACTCTGGATAGTAGGACTGACCTATGATATCATACACGACGCCATACTCCTCCATAGCATCGAAGAAGCGGCGCGACTCCTCGGCCTGACCTCCGAGAGCCACGTGAAGCATAACCTCCGCCTCGGGAGCAAACTCCCTAACAGCACGAATACCCTCTTTGAGCAAGCCACACAGACCCTCAAAATTATGACGTACAGAGCCATAAGGCCAGCACATACCGTTACTTACCTCGTTACCCACCTGTACCATATCGGGCAACGTACCCTGCTCCGCCAAGGCCAGCAGCACCTCGCGCGTATGGCTATAGAGAGCCTCGCACACCTCGCCGTAAGAGTATGTCTGCCACGCCTGTGGCATAATCTGCTTTCCAGGATCTGCCCAGTTGTCGGAGTAGTGGAAATCCAACAAGAAGTTCATACCCGCATCCTTAACACGCTTAGCCATCGTAAGCGTATGCTCCAAGTCGCAGTAGCCATCACGCTGCGAGTAGCCAAGCTCCGACTTGGGATTTACGAAGATACGCAGACGAATATAGTTGAAACCATTGTCGCGCAGGATCTCGATGGCATCACCCTCGACACCACCATCGGTAAAGACCACTCCATTATCCTCCTGCGACTGCAACCACGAGATATCGGCTCCCACTGCATACGGTTTTTCGATCGACACCTGCGCACTTAGCGAGGCAACACACAATATGGCAATAGCCACTGCAACTATACATCTCATACCCTTATATTTTTAATTCATAGACTATTAACTACTTGCAAAAGCTCTTCAACGCTGCAATCTCATCAGCCCAGCGAGCCTCATCCGGAGTCTCCAATATAAGGGGAATATTGTCGAAACGCGAATCGCTCATAATGTATCGGAAGCACTCCCAGCCTATCTCTCCATCACCTAACGGAGCGTGGCGGTCAACACGGCTGCCGAGTGGCTTCATAGCGTCGTTGAGGTGCATACCGCGAAGGTAGTTGAAGCCCACAACTCTATCGAACTCAGCAAACGTGGTATCCAAAGCCTCGCGGGTGCGGAGGTCATAGCCCGCAGCAAACGTGTGGCACGTGTCGAGACAGACACCCACACGACTCTTATCCTTAACCCTGTCGATGATATAGGCAAGATGCTCAAACCTAAAGCCGAGGTTAGAGCCCTGACCCGCCGTATTCTCTATAACTGCCGTAACACCCGAGGTGCGCTCCAAGGCCATATTTATCGACTCGGCAATAAGGTCTAACGACTCCTCCTCGCTGATACGCTTGAGGTGGCTTCCTGGGTGGAAGTTTAGTCGGTCGAGACCCAACAACTCACAGCGACGCATCTCCTCGAAGAAAGATTCGCGCGACTTCTCGAGACCCTCCACATCGGGATGTCCGAGATTTATAAGGTAGCTATCGTGAGGGAGTACCTGTGCGGCATCATATCCCGCCTCGCCCATCAACGCCTTAAACTGCTCTATCTGCTTATCGCTCAACGCTGGAGCGAGCCACTGTCGCTGATTTTTTGTAAACAATGCAAACGCCGTGGCACCTATGGCCTGCGCATTTTTTATGGCATTCTCAACGCCTCCTGATGCACTTACGTGCGCTCCTATATATTTCATAACTATTTTCTGTTCTAAGTAAATTTGTTTCTCAGAAGCAAAGATACAAAAAAGGGCGAAAAAAATTGAGAAAATTTTTATATATTTGCATTGCAAATACTAATCCTGCTATAGAATCTAATTATAACATATTATGAAAAGAGTTTACACACTTATCGCCCTTACACTACTGTCGACAGTTTGTGCTATGGCTCAGATATCCATTGATGAGGTTAAGACCAAGGAGGAGGAGAAGCCTGAGTTTACCAACGATATGAAGACCAATAGCCTCGATGCCAACTACTTCTCGGATGCCACATACCGCGCCGAGAAGGCTGCAATACGCAAGGAGCGCAACACCGTCGACTTCTCGGCAAACCTCCACGGCTCGATTACTGCATATAGCAAATCGTGGCAGGCATCGGGTGACAACGCCATAACCATCTTGGCAAATGTCAACTTCCTGCACACCTACAAAAAGGGACGCTTCACGCTCTCGAATGTTGCTTCGGCAAAGTTCGGCTACAACAATATGAAGATGGAGCTCAACGGTAAGCAGAAGGGCGTATGGTTTAAGAATGTTGACGAGGTGGCACTCTCTACATCGCCACAGTGGGCCTTGGTAAAGAATTGGTCGTATGGTGCGAACATCAAGTTCCGTACACAACTCGCTCCGGGCTATGGCGCGCGCGGCGAGAAGCAGCTCGGCATACCTCGTATCTCCAACTTTATGACTCCGGGATACTTGGACGCATCTATAGGTTTCACCTACATATTGCCATCGGAGCGTATTCCTCTCAAGATTAACCTCGCGCCTATAGCATTGAGCGCAACCTATGTCAATGACTCTGAGGTGTTTAAGAAGATGGATGGTGATGGCGTTATAACTACTGCCGACAAGGCCTATGGTGTGCCTTATGGTCATCGCTCGAAGTACGAGGGTGGTATCTCTATCCAGCTCGACTACGACAAGACCTGGGACTGGATTCGCTACCGCACCACAGCATTCTCGTTCTATGGTTGGATCACCGACATCTCGGCATTCAACAAGGCTGTCGACAAGGATAAATACGAGCACGTAGTGCCTACGCTACGCTGGGAGAACACCATCGACATCAAGGCTACAAAGCATATCTCTACGCAGATCTACTTCCAGCTCTACTACAACAAGCAGGAGATTGACAAGCTGCAGGTGTCGTCGATGCTTAGCGTAGGACTTACATACACGTTTAAGAATAAGTAATAGAGACATTATAAAGGAGGAGGGGTGAATGGTATGGTGCGCCGAGGCGCAAGATTCGATATGCGTCGCAGACACCACACCTTTCACCTCTTGGTTTTCAAGTTAACCGATAATCTATGGAGCAGCAGAAGAGCAACAAAAGGGGCTGGATAACCATCATAATCATACTTGTAGCGGTGGTTGTCTCGACGTGGATAGGCATCGGCATAGGTCGTGGCGTGGAGAGCGCCCACACCCGTCGCATCATAGGTTCTATGTCGCAGGATGTGGCTCGATATCAGGAGATTGCCAAGGAGGTGGCATCCCTCGAGGAGATATTCTCGGGCAAGGATAAGATGATGCAGACCATAATGGCTATCCGCACCCACTATGTCGACCCAATAAGCCTCGACACCCTCTACGAGAAGGCTATCCCTGCAATGCTCTCGGAGTTGGATCCCCATTCGGAATATATCCCCACGAAGGTTTTTAACCAGGTGAACGAGTCTCTCGAGGGCGAGTTCGATGGCATAGGCATAGTCTTTAACGCTATGACCGACACCATCACCGTGCTGAATGTCATACCCCAAGGTCCTTCGGATAAGGCGGGAGTGCGTGCCGGAGACCGCGTGATGCGCATCGATGGCAAGCCTGTAGCTGGTCAGGGTATTCCGCAAGACTCAATGGTGAAGCTTATGCGCGGACCCCGAGGCTCAAAGGTAAACCTCTCCGTCAAGCGCGCCACACTGGAGGAGCTGGTCGAGATCTCGATTACACGCGCGGCAATAGAGATACACAGCGTCGAGACCTCGTTTATGCTCGACCGCAAGGCGGGTATAGGCTACATACGTCTGTCGCAATTCTCACGCACCTCATACGCCGAGGTGCACGCAGCACTCGACAGACTTCGTAAGGAGGGTATGCAGAGTGTGATTATCGACCTACGCGGCAATGGCGGCGGATTCCTCGATCAGGTGGTGAAGATCGTAAATGAGTTTATGCCCGAGGGCAAACTTATAGTCTACACCGAGGATAGGTATGGCGACCGCATAAACGAATACTCCAACGGTCAAGGCAATTTTGCCGATACCGACGTTGTGGTGCTTGTGGATGAGTTTAGTGCCTCGTCAAGCGAGATCTTGGCGGGAGCGATACAGGATAACGACCGAGGCATAGTCATAGGCCGTAGGACATTTGGCAAGGGATTGGTGCAGGCGCAGATACCTTTCAACGACGGCTCGGCGATGCGTCTCACCGTGGCGCGATACTACACGCCCACAGGTCGCTCGATACAGAAACCATATACCAACGGCGATGAGAAGTCGTATCAGATGGATCTCATAAACCGCATCAACCACCACGAGCTATTCTCGGCGGACTCCATACACTTCGACGACTCTATGAAGTTTACAACACCCGGAGGCCGCACAGTATATGGTGGCGGAGGTATTATGCCAGATATCTTCATCCCACTCGACACGCTCAAGACATCGGACTATTATAATAAAGTATGGGATGGCAATGTTCTCTATCGCTATACCCTCGACTTCACAGACCGCCATCGCGAGGAGATTGACGCCATAACAACCCTCGAGGAGCTGGATGCGCTGCTGGGCAAGGAGAATCTCGTGGAGGAGTTTGTGGAGTATGCCGAGCGTAACGGCGTGCCTCGCGATGTCGAAGGACTCATAAAGTCGCGAGGTGTGATCGAGGCGCAGATACGTGCATACATAGGTCGCAACACGATGAACGACGAGGCGGGATTCTACTACAATATCTACCCTATCGACGATGCTCTGAAGCGCGCTGTGGAGGAGATTAAGAAAAGCCGTAAAACACGATAACAGATATAATATGAACAGAATAATCGGAATACTTTTCAGCGTCATAGCCCTTGCTGCCATACTCTTTGCAGCGATGAACTATGGCAACTACCGCTCGCTATGCTTCACCACGGAGAATGCCGAGGAGGATATCGCAATCGAGACATCGGCAGATAGCCTTGCTACGCCAGACATTGAGGTTATCGACCCCGAAATCTTCGAGAACGACATCACCGAGGATCCCCTGCAGGAGGCTCAGGCCGACAGCACAGCGATGGCCGAAGAGATACTATAGAGAGACTAAGAAACTAATACAAAACTTATATGAAGAGAATAAATCTACTATGCTACGTAGCCTTGGCGGCTATTACGATGATCCTCGCGGGATGTTCGCAGAGCGCGACATCGCCAGCACAGAGCATCATCACAGTTGAGAACGGACAGTTTATACGCAACGGCGAGCCATACTACTTCGTGGGTACAAACTTCTGGTATGGCGCAATCCTCGGCTCGGAGGGCGAAGGCGGCAACCGCGAGCGTCTGCATAAGGAGCTCGACTTTATGAAGAGTAACGGCATCGACAACCTCCGCATCCTCGTAGGTGGCGAGGGCGAGAATGGTCTTCTTGGCAAGATAGAGCCTAACCTCCAGCCTGAGCCTGGTGTATACAACGACGAGGTACTGGCCGGTTTGGACTACCTTATGATGGAGCTTGGCAAGCGCAATATGACCGCAGTGTTATACTTCAACAACGCCTGGGAGTGGAGCGGCGGCTACACCCAGTATGTTGCCTGGGCAAATGAGACTCCTGTGTTGGTGCCACGCGTCGACGGCTGGTTCTCGTACAACACCTTTGCTGGCGAGTTTGTGCGTAACGAACGCGCTAAGCAGATCTTCTACGACCACGTGAAGTATATCGTGTCACGCACCAACCGCTACACCGGCATCAAGTATATCGACGACCCAGCGATCTTCTCTTGGCAGATATCGAACGAGCCTCGCGCCTTCAGCTCTAAGGAGGTGGATAACAAGGAGGCCTTTGCCGAGTGGCTCGCAACCTCTGCGAAGCTTATCCGCTCAATAGACCCTAACCATATGATCTCCACAGGCTCGGAGGGTTACTACGGCTGCGAGTGGGATATGGATCTCTGCGAGAAGATTCACGCCATAGAGGAGATCTCTTATATCAACTGCCACGTATGGCCTTACAACTGGAAGTGGATGCGCGGCGACAATATGCGCGAGGACCTCGAGCAGTCGTGCCAGTTCACCGAGGAGTATATCAATATGCACTTGGAGCTTGGCGAGAAGATTCAGAAGCCTGTTGTTGTGGAGGAATTTGGTATGCCTCGCGACGATATGGATTTCCGCAAGGGTAGCCCTGTTGTGTGCCGCGATATCTACTACACCTACGTATTTGACCTTATCGTAAAGTCGCGCGAGAAGGGTGGCGTCTTTGCTGGTTGCAACTTCTGGAGCTGGGGCGGATATGCACAGACAAATCCCGATGATCACGAGTACTGGGCTAAGGGCGATGACTACACTGGCGATCCAGCGCAGGAGCAGCAGGGTCTCAACTCTATCTTTGTGGAGGATGAGTCTACTATGCGCATCATCCGCGAGACAAACCAGAAGCTCGGTAACTTGCAGGAATAAAATGGCTTAACATCTAATATGATAGCCACACAACAGACATAGCGTCCGAAGTGGCAAGAGGCTAATAAACAAGAAAGGGTGCCCAACATTTGTGGACACCCTTTCTGTTTAAGATGTTGTATAACAATACTATCGCGAGAAGTGGAGGTTGTGCTCCATACGTCTCAGCTTGCGAATCTGGAAGAAGAGCAGCGTCGCCGCAACAACCACCGATGCCGCATCAGCAATAGGCATCGACACCCAAGCTCCCATAGCTCCATACTCAGGCGTGAGAATCAGCAGCAGTGGAAGGAGGAAGAGAAGCTGGCGTGTGGTGGACATAAACATTGCCAGCGGCGCGCGACCAATATACTGGAAGAATCCTCCTGCGACAATCTGGAATCCCACCAACGGGAATACCGTCATCGCAATGCCAAGTCCCTGAGCCACAACGCTCACCATAGCCATATCCGACTCGCCATTTGCGCTGTCGACAAATGCTGCAGCAACCTGATGTGGGAAGAAATGGCCCACAAGGAACGCAAACGTCGTGACGCACGTAGCGCATATTATCGTATACTTCAGAACCTTAATCACACGGCCATACTGCTTCGCGCCGTAGTTGTAGCCAACAATAGGCTGCATACCCTGGTTAAAGCCATTGGCAACCATAATAAAGAGGAGTATCACACGGTTCATAATGCCGTATGCTCCCACGTAGATATCTCCAACCGTGCCATCGAACGTAGCCGCCGAGATAACATCCATCTCGCCCGTACCGCCGTATGTAAGAAGCGCGGTGTTCATAAAACGTGTCACCAGCGAGGCACATACATTAAGGAGGAACGGAGCCATACCTATCGAGATGATCGCCGTGACGATTGGTCGCTTAAAGCGTAAGCTACGGCGGTGGAAACGCAAGAAGCTACTCTTGGAGGTGTAGTGGTGTATCTGCACCGAGAGAGCTATGCTCTGTGCTATGACGGTGGCTATGGCCGAGCCCTCGATACCCCAGCCGAAGCCGAAGATGAAGAGTGGGTTGAGGATGGTACATAGAGCCATCGAGAGCAACATAATGAACATCGCCTTACGTGGATAACCCGAGGCGCGAAGCTGCTCGTTGAGACCCAAGTATAGGTGTGTGATGATGTTACCAAACATAATGATACGCATAAAACGTCGTGCGTAGTCCAATGTCTCGGCACTCGCCTCACCACCCGAGAAGAATATCAAAATAGGGTCGAGGAAGAAGAGAAATGTCAGCATTATGCCGATACCCAACACCAAGTTGAGAAGTATGGCATTGCCCAAAGTATCCTCCGCAGCACGTTTGTTTCCCTCGCCGAGGCGTATCGAGATACGTGCCGCAGCACCCACGCCTACCATAGCTCCAAATGCCGAGGCGATATTCATAATAGGCAGTGTAACAGCCATACCCGATATCGCCGCACCACCAACGCCGTGACCGATGAAGATACTGTCGATGATGTGGTATAGCGACGATGATGCCATAGCGATAATGGCAGGTATAGAGTATCGCGCAAGGAGCTTGCCCAATGAGTCGGTACCGAGCGATACGGTATTGTTGTGTGCTGATGCCATTATTCTATCCTACTACAATATTATTAAATTTCTCAAACGTAGCCACCGCGACTATGATCTCCTCCTCGCGGAGCTCTACCTCGATTAAAGCCCTGCGGCTATCGCCTGCAAGAGTGCCGCGCATAGTCATCGTAGTGCTGTCGAAACTCTCTACTCGGAGGTCATCGCGAAGCTCCACGCCACGCCTGCCATAGAGTTTATACATAGCCTCCTTAGCAGTCCACATATATGCTGTCCAGAGGCTATCGCTGCTGAGCATCTCCTCCTCGGGGCTCATATACCTGCTTTTGGCGTGCTCGAAGTCACGATCCTTGTACTCGATGTCGATCCCCACCATCTCATCGGCAATAGCTACGGCTACCACATCCTTGCTATGCGAAACACCAATCCACGTATCGGGGCTATCCACCACAGGGGCACCCACAGCGTTGTAGTCGATATGAACATCACGTCCCAACTCGCGGCGTACCATACGTCGCCACGCCAGATGCTCTGCACGGCGGCGTTCATTCTGAAAGCGCGAGGCAGAGGCTACATCCTCGGCTGTGATAAGGGTGTCACAGCAGAGATAGACCGACGGAATCTCCTCGACAAATACTCTAACCATCTACCTCCACCTTTATTTTATCCACACGGCGGCCATCCATCGTGGCGATGAAGAACTTAACGCCGTGAGACTGCAACTCATCGCCACGTCGTGGCAGGTCGCGCTTAAGCTCCATCATAAGGCCTGCGAGAGTCTCGGCGTGACCCTCTACATCCGAAAAGGCATCCTCGTCGTAGCCTATGGCCTCCACAAAGTCGCAGATGTGTATCTTGGCATCGAAGATATAGGTGCGCTCGCCAATCTTCTCATAGAGCTTATCCTCATCCTCGTCGCTCTCGTCGGTAATCTCTCCCACGACCTCCTCGAGGATATCCTCCAACGACACAAGACCCTGTGTCGCGCCATACTCGTCAACAACGATAGCGATATGAATCTTTTTCTTCTGAAACTCCTTCAGGAGGTCGTCAATCATCATATGCTCGGGCACAAAATAGGGTTTGCGCAGAAGCTCCTGCCACTTAAAATCGTTATCCTCGCCGATATATTTCAGCAGATCCTTGACATACAACACGCCGCGCACATCATCGAGATCCTCGCCATAGACCGGGATACGCGAATATCCCGTCTCGACAATCACCTTGCGCACCTCGTCATACGAAGCCTTATACTCCAGACCGGTGATATCTACACGCGAGTGCATAATCTCCACCACCTCGGTCTGTCCGAACGAGACAATACCTGTGAGCATCTTCTGCTCCTCCTCCGAGCCTGTCTCGGTGAGGTCCACAGCATCTGCCAGCTCCTCAATCGAGATCTCCGAGTTACGCGATGCCAAGCGGCTGACGCGACTCGAGGTGCGGATAAGGATGAATGCCAGAGGGTATACTGCCCAGCGCAAGAACTTAAGCGGCGCTGAGAGTATACGCGACATCTTCTGAGGATTGGTCTGCGACATCACCTTGGGCATAATCTCACCAAAGAGCAGAAGCAGGAAGGTAATAATCACGGTGTTGAAGATAAACTCCCACACACCCGAGAAGATGAGTATGGCATCCACAAGCTGCGTGACGGTGATAACCAAGCAGATGTTTACCATATTGTTGGTCACAAGTATGGTGGCAAGCAGCCTGTCGGGGTTCTTCAGAAGCTCAAGCACACGGCCTCCTGCGGCATCATCGCTCTCCTCCAGCTCCTCCATATCTCGGTTTGTGAGCGAGAAGAAGGCAACCTCAGAGCCTGATGCCATTGCCGAGAGCATAAGAAGCAATATGGAGAGTATGCCGAGGATAACGATGTGTCCTACATCCAGACTCTCCTGTATCATTATTGCAGCGTTCATTCCGTCGGTTTTAGTTAAATAGTGAGCCGCCGCCATTCTCACCTATCTCCTCCTCAGCCTCGCGAGCCATAGGGTGATAAGGTGTTGTAGGACGCTGCTCGGTCTCATCGGCAAGTGTGGCGCGGTGACGCACGTAGGCAGGCTCACGACGCTGAGCACCAATGGTCTTATATCTATCCTGCTGAGGTACAATCACCACAGGATCTTTAGGCTCTATAGTTGGGCGACGCGATGCTACCACCTCTGGCTCAGCAGCCTTCTGAGGTTTCAGAGGCTCCTCCTCAAACGGATCCTCCACCTGGGGGCTTACATACTCGGTCTTGACCTTGAGCTGATTGCCATCGGCAAAGCGTGTTGCCACCACAACAATCTCGATCTCATCCTCGCCAAGATTATCCTTCTCACTGACACCCCAAATGATATCTGCCTCGTGGATGTTGCCATCCTCGTCTGTGAAGCTGGCGTTCTTCTGTATATACTCCAGAACCTTCGTAATCTCCTTCTGCGAGAGCTGGTCGATGTCGCGCACCGAGAAGCTGATGAGAATCTCTGTTGCACCTACGATATGGTTGTCGTCGAGGAGTGACGATGCGAGTGCCGCCTCGGCAACCTCCAGCGCGCGGTTCTCACCCTCGCCCTTAACCACCGACATATGCGCACGGCCGCTCTTACGCATCACCTTCTCCACATCGGCAAAGTCGACACGTATGAATGCCTGCTCAACGGTGATAAGCTCTGCGATACCCTTTGTGGCCTTACCAAGGACATCATCCGCACGTCCGAAGGCCTCCTTAAGTGGAAGATCGCCATAGAGTTCGTTGACGCGCTCGTTGTCGATAACAAGGAGCGAGTCTACCCACTGGTTGAGCTCCTTAAGACCCTCCACAGCGTTGTTGTAACGCTTAGGACCCTCGACACGCAGCGGCATAGTCACCACAGCAACGGTAAGAATACCCATATCGTGTGCGAGCTTTGCGATTACAGGCGATGCTCCCGTACCAGTACCACCACCCATACCTGCTGCGATGAACAACATCTTAGGTGCCGAGGTCTCAAGGAGTGAGCGTAGCTGCTCCTCGCTCTCGATGGCGAGCTTGCGACCTACGGCAGGGACGTTACCCGCACCGAGGCCCGGGCCCATCTGTATCTTGTTATGTACCGAGCTGTTGTTGAGTGCCTTACCATCGGTGTTACACACCACAAAGTTTACTCCAGCAATATTCATAGTCTGCATATGGTTTACGGCATTACCTCCCGCACCACCTACGCCAACCACCATAATCTGTGACTCGCTGTCGAGGACGATATCTGAGAGTTCGCCGCCACTGACCTCCATAGCCAACTCGTCAATGGTTGTATCTTTTGTATTTCTATTATCGATCATAAATCTTGGTCGTTAAAAATTAATTTGTTAGATGATAGGGTCATCATCCCTCTCCTTGCCAGCAAATACATCGCCGAGCTTATCCCACATCTTCGACAAGTTCCAGCCCCTCTTCTCCTTTGTCTCCTCGATCTCAAACTCCGCATCGCCAGAATTATTTGTCTCGGGCACCACTGGCTCGATAGGCTTAGGGGTCACCACTGCCTCACCACTTGTCGTGTTGCCACTCTTTGTCTCCTCACTATTAGTCGGAGGGGTCTGTGGCGTAGTAGCTGAAGGCACTACCGAAGATGCTGGTGTCACAGGTGGTGCTGTGTGTGGCTTTGGAGGTATATAGGCAGGAGTCTCCTCGTTGTTGCCGTATGGAGTTCGTCGTGGCTGTACAGGATCAACCTTGGTGGTATTGGCGTTGTGTCCCGGAAGCACCGCCACGGCGCAGCTGCCAATCTTCGCACCATAAAGGAGCAACGACGCAACGGTAGCATAACGGCGCGAGGTGATATGCTCGCCGAGGTTATCCGTAAAGCCATACTCTGGATATACCGAGCGTACATCATCGTATCCCAACTCGCTGGCAAAGAGATACTCTATATTCGGCATCTCAGCACCGCCACCCGTAATAAGCACAATAGGTGAGAAGCGGCTGCCGCAGCCCGCCTCCTTAATCTCACGCTTCACCCAGTCGCAGATATCCTTCAGACGCTCCTCGATGATACGTGCGAGGTTACGGCGCAGGATGCTCTTTGTCGTACCCTTACGGATATGCGGGAATGTGATCTTATCGTCGGTGGTGCGGTCGTGAACAGCCGAGCCATAGTTGACCTTGAGACCCTCGACATAGTTGCTTGGAATGCCATAGGCGCGAATGTCGGCATTGATGCTATCCATACCTATAGGAATAGATGCTATGTAGCGCACCTTACCGCCGAGCATCACCGTAACATCTGTCACGCCGCCGCCGAGATTGATGATCACAGCACCCTCCTCGATATCCTCTGTGGTGGCAACGCCGAGGTGAGCAACAAGGGCATTAGGCACAAACTTCTTAACGGTGATATCCTGCTTCAGCAGGCAGTGCATAAGACGGTCGCGCATAGCACGGTCGGCAAGGATAAAGTTATAGGTTCCTGTGAGCATCTGTCCGTATGCTCCCACAGGCTCTGTAACCTCCTTGTTGTCGGCCATAAAGCGGAGTGGCTCCTTGGAGATAATCTCCTCCTTGTCGTCTGGGAGCTTCACGCTCTGCATACGGCGATAGAGGTTCTCCAAGTCGCGCTCGGTAATCTGGTTGCAGCCATTATTCTCGTCATCGATGACATATACGTAGTCCGTAACCTGCACGCAGCGTATGAAATCTCCAGAGAGACCAGCATACGCCTCGGTGATCTTTATGCCGAGCTGATTCTCAATACGCTCCTTGGCGGCACGCACAGCGCGTCCCACAGTCTCGCTATTCTCCACGCGACCGGCAGTCACGCCCTGCACAGGCTCTGAGGTTATGCCAAGAATCTCTACACGGCCATCCTCCTCGACAGCAGCTACAGCTATAACTACGTGTGTCGAGCCTACGTCGATTGCTACAATTTGTTTACCTTTCATTGTTGTATCCTTTATTTATTCATTCGTCAAAACTTGTCTGAGGGCTGGCCTTTACGCCATCGCCACCCTCCAAAAACGTGGTGGCTATCTACACACCACCTGCCCCTCATATCTGAGGCTTATGCTGCGGTACTTCGACCAGCCTATATTGCTAAGGCCCTTATCGTAGAACCTACGCAGCCTCTGGAGCTTATTTGGGAGATTCTCCATAGTTCCGAGGTCTACGGTGAAGCGTCCCGAGCGAGGTATTATGGCCAGCTGCAGGGGTATCTCACCACCTCCCGTGGCTATTATCTGCACCACCTCGGCACTCCAGAACCTATCACGCTCTATGGTCTCGATAAACTTAATGAGACCCTTAAACTCGTCGCTCTGACTCTTAATACCCTGTATAAGGTGTCGTGTCTCCTCCTGCTTGCGCTCCAGCTCGGCTATATCCTCCCTGATGTCGCGCTTATTCTTACTATGTGCCTCCACCGCGAGACTGAGACGCTCCTTATAGGCATTCTGCAGAATCTTATACTCCTCCTCCGACTGAAAGAGGTTCTTCTTCGGCGAGGAGCGCTTTATGACACGCAGCGTCTTGTTGTTCTCAATAAGCAATTTGTAGTGCGGCAGCTTCTCATCCTCCAGGCGCACAATCTTATCCTCGAGTGCCGCTATCGAGTCGCGCGATACATCCTCGGCATAACCTACATATCCGCTGCCAAAGAGGGGTTTGTAGTCTCCTGTGATGACAGGTACGTGTACCGGGGTCACGCCACGCGCAGGAAGCAGATACCCGTCCCTGGTGATATAGATATCATAACCCGATATGCGCATACGTGCAATAGGCTCGCGCTGCGTGATGTCTATCTCCACACAGCCGTCATACGTGGCAATGACATTTGCCTCCGCCACAGCCGTGTGACTCTCCACAACGTTCTCTATGGTTGCAATGTCGAGTTTCTCGAGGGAGATACCCTCGGGATGAGCATTATGCACCTTCAGCCACCACGATATAGCATCGCCATCCACCACGGGATTGTTACCACCACCCTCGACAGTGATGTCGATAGTGGTGACAAGCTGCTCCTTGTTGTTCTTCGTGGTGAGCCTCTCGGCACACACCACCACAACAACGATAACAGCCCAAAGTAGCGCGAAGCCAACGTATGTAGCTATCCTCTTCAACATTCGTTACTCGATTTTAGCCTTCAGCACTTCGAAGATATCGTTGCACACGGCGTCTATATTTCCAGCGCCAAACGTAACAACCATATCCGTATCCACACCCTTCAGGTAGTCGGCAACGTCGAAACGCTCCACAAGTTCCCACTCGGTGGTGATGTAGCGACCTATAAGCTCCGACGTCACGCCCTCGATAGGAAGCTCGCGCGCAGGGTATATAGGCACCATAACCACCCTATCGCACATCGACAGCACCTCGGCAAACTCCGCAGCGAAATCGCGGGTGCGAGTGTAGAGATGCGGCTGGAAAATAGCCATAATCTCACGTCCTGGAAAGATGCCGCGCAGCGAGGTTATCGTGGCACGCAGCTCCTCGGGGTGGTGGGCATAGTCGTCGATATAGACCTGCGACGCGGTATTCAGATAGACCTCCATACGTCGCTTAACACCCGAGAACTCCGCAAGGGCTCTACGCACAGCGTCATAGTCGAGACTCTTACCCTCGATACGTGCCGCAGCCCAAAGCATAGCTACAGCAGCTATCGAGTTTTCGATATGTACCTTACCCAAGATACCGAGCGTGCAACCCTCGATACGACCATCTGGAACGACGATATCATAGCGATAGTGTCCACCCTCGATAAGCGCAATATTCTCGGCGTGGAAATCGCCGCCCTCGTCACAAGAGTAACGATAGATGCTACGCTCCGAGGCATCGAACGCAAGCTCCACGCCCTGCTTCACGATCAACGCTCCTCCCCTCTTTATCTGCGATGCGAACTCCGCAAACGCCTCGACCATAGCCTCTGGCGTGCCGTAGATATCGAGGTGATCGGCATCCGTAGCTGTGATGACTGCAACATCTGGGTATAGTCTTAGGAACGAGCGATCATACTCATCAGCCTCAACAACAAGGCGTTTACCCTCGCCCAAAACAAGGTTCGAGTTAAAGTTACGCGAGATACCTCCGAGGAAGGCACTTCCCTCTCCCGCCGCGGCGTGGTTGAGCCACGAGGCGAGTGTCGAGGTGGTGGTCTTGCCGTGAGTACCCGCCACAGCCATTACGAGCTTACCTGCGCTGAGGTGTCCGAGCATCTGCGAGCGTTTCTCGATCGTAAACCCATTATCACGAAGCCACGCCCACTCCTTATGGTCGGTAGGGATTGCTGGCGTAAGCACAACGAGAGTCTTCTCTCGGTCACGCATCTCCACAGGGATAAGTTCTGGATCATCATCGTAATGTACCGCCGCACCCTCGGCCTCCAAGGCTCGAGTAAGGGGTGTTGCCGTAAGGTCGTAGCCCGCAACGCGATATCCCTCGTACAGGAAGTAGCGAGCCAAGGCACTCATACCTATGCCGCCGATTCCGAGGAAGTATATATTTTCGTACTGCTTCTCCATCTCTTTACGCTATGTTTAACACCTTGTCGATAATATTTGCAACGCGGTCGGCAGAGTCGCAAATGGCAAGCTTAGCAATATTTGCCGACAGCGTCTCGAGACGACGGCCATCTGTTGCAAGTGCCACAGCCTCAGTCATACCCTTTGCCACAGCCTCGCTGTCGCGGACTATCTCCGCTGCACCCTTCTCCACCAGCGCCATAGCATTCTTGGTCTGATGATCCTCCGACACGTTTGGCGACGGCACAAAGATCGTAGGCTTGGCAACGAGGCAAAGCTCCGACACTGTGCAAGCACCGCTACGCGAAAGCACCACATCGGCTGCGGCGTAGGCGTAGTCCATACGCTCGATGAATGCACCCTGCCAGATATTCTTCGTATGGTGATTCTTCAGAAACTCCTGCATCTCGCGCTCGTAGAACTTTCCAGTCTGCCATATAACCTGCACTGGGGCCTCGCCGTTGAGAGTCATTATCCACGCCTTCATCATCTCGTTGAGGGTGCGTGTGCCGAGTGAGCCTCCCACAACTAATACCACTGGCAGCGACGCATCGAAGCCATAGTATGCGAGAGCCTCCTCACGGTTGTCGCTACCCGCCGAGAAGCGTCCGCGCAGAGGGTTACCCGTCATAACGATGCGCTCCTTGGGGAAGAATCGCTCCATATTGTCGTATGCCACACATATACGCTTTGCGCGCTTCGAGAGCAACTTGTTTGTGAGTCCCGCATAGGAGTTCTGCTCCTGAATAACCGTTGGAATGCCGAGACGCTGTGCCGCCCAGAGCACTGGAGCCGAGGCATAACCGCCAAAGCCCACTACGATATCTGCTCCAAAGTCGCGAATGATACGCTTGGCACGGCGCACGCTCTTGGCAACCTTAAAGGGAAGAAGTAGGTTTGAGAGCGTCAGACGACGCTGCAATCCCGCCACGGGAAGACCCTCGATGCGGTATCCGAGAGCTGGAACCTTCTCCATCTCCATCTTTCCCTCGGCACCTACAAACAGAAGCTCCACCTCCTGGCCATATTTGCGTTTGAGAGCCTCTGCCACGGCAACTGCCGGATATATATGTCCGCCGGTACCTCCGCCCGACAATATTATTCGTTTCATAAAGTCTGAAAAATGTTTGTCAACCCCGATGGTTTACAATTGTTCAACTGCCTGAAAATTAATTATTTAGCATAACCTATTTTATTATAGAGGTATATGCCCGCAATTTCACACTACAAAAGTATACAATCCCCGGTAATTTTACAAATGTAAATCGTCTGTTTTTTTCAAAAAAAGTTATATCGCGAGAGTGGTATTTGCATTGGCTGCTGTATGGCAGATTACGCTACCGCTGCGACATTTTCGTATGTAATAATCGACTATATTTAGAACGCTGATCTATCGAAGTCTGATACTTTTTTAGAAAAAAACACTTTTTTGGGTGAATTATGAGCCAATAGTTGTATATCCTTACAAAATTTTAGTACCTTTGTATGATAATATACAAAACCCCCAATCTGAGAAAGGACATAAGTACAAACAACAATATAACTTTAACTATGGAAAACAACAAACTTCAGCGTGCTGCGGATAACATCCGTATCCTCGCAGCTTCGATGGTCGAGAAGGCTAAGTCGGGGCACCCTGGTGGCGCAATGGGTGGCGCAGATTTTATCAACGTTCTCTATAGCGAGTTCCTTCGCTACGATCCAGATAATATGGCCTACCCACATCGCGATCGTTTGTTCCTCGATCCAGGACATATGTCGCCTATGCTCTATGCCGTACTCTCGTTGGCTGGCAACTACTCGACTGAGGATTTGCAGAGCCTCCGTCAGTGGGGCAGCGTAACTCCTGGTCACCCAGAGGTAGACGTACTTCGCGGCGTGGAGAACACATCTGGCCCTCTTGGTCAGGGTCACGCTATGGCTCTCGGTGCTGCTATTGCCGAGCGTTTTATGGTTGCTCGCTTCGGTGAGTGGATGGCACACAAGACTTACGCCTTCATCTCTGACGGTGCTATCCAGGAGGAGATCTCACAGGGTGTTGGTCGCGTAGCTGGTCACCTCGGACTCTCGAACCTCATTATGTTCTACGACTCGAACAACGTTCAGCTCTCTACAAAGTGTGACGAGGTAGACACCGAGGATATCGAGATGAAGTATAAGGCTTGGAACTGGAATGTTATCACCGTAAATGGCCAGTCTATCGACGAGATTCGTGCTGCGTTGAAGGCTGCTATCGCCGAGACAGAGCGTCCTACACTTATCATAGGTAAGACCATTATGGGCTTCGGTGCTCGCAAGGCTGATGGCACATCGTTCGAGAATCAGGTATCTACTCACGGTCAGCCTCTTACAGCTGCTGGTGCTGACATCGCGGAGACCATCAAGAACCTCGGTGGCAACCCTGAGGAGCCATTTGCAGTATTCGAGGAGTCGAAGGAGATCTATGCACAGCGTCGCGAGGAGCTTCGCGCGTGGGCTAAGGAGATGCAGGCTACAGAGGCAGAGTGGCGCAAGGCTAACCCAGCTCTCGCTGAGAAGATGGATAACTTCTACTCTGGCAAGCTCCCAGAGATCGACTACTCTAAGATCGAGGTTAAGCCAGATCAGGCTACACGTGCTGCTTCAGCAAATATGCTTTCGTACTTCGCTGAGCACGTTGAGAATATGGTAGTATCGTCTGCCGACCTCTCGAACTCAGATAAGACCGACGGTTTCCTCAAGAAGACCAAGGCATTTACCAAGGGTGACTTCACAGGTCAGTTCTTCCAGGCTGGTGTTGCTGAGTTGACTATGGCTTGCGTTATGAATGGTATGGCTCTCCACGGCGGTATCATCCCTGCTTGTGGTACATTCTTCGTATTCTCAGACTATATGAAGCCTGCGGTACGTCTCTCGGCTCTTATGGAGAAGAAGGTTATCTACATCTGGACACACGACTCATTCCGCGTAGGTGAGGATGGTCCTACCCACGAGCCTGTGGAGCACGAGGCACAGATTCGCCTTATGGAGCACCTCCACAACCACTCTGGCAAGCGTTCTATGCTTGTTCTTCGTCCTGCAGACTCTGAGGAGACCGTAGCAGCGTGGAAGATGGCTATGGAGGAGACACGTCCTGTGGCGTTGATTCTTTCGCGCCAGAATATCAAGTCGTTGCCAGCTCTTGGTGGCGAGTCACGTCGCACAGAGGCTATGAAGGCTGAGCGCGGTGGTTATGTAGTTTTGGAGAACAAGGATGCTAAGGTTACCCTTATCGCTACTGGTTCTGAGGTATCTACACTCGTTGAGGGTGCTGAGATCTTGGCCGAGGAGGGTATCGCAACACGTATCGTATCTATCCCATCTGAGGGCTTGTTCCGCGACCAGGATAAGGCATACCAGGCAGAGGTACTTGGCAACTTGCCACGCTACGGTATGACCTCTGGTTTGTCTGTAAACCTTCGTGGTTTGGTGGGTGAGGATGGCTTCATCCACGGCTTCGACCACTTTGGTTACTCAGCTCCATTCAAGGTTCTCGACGAGAAGTTTGGTTACAATGGTAAGACTGTTGCCGAGGAGGTTAAGTCATTGTTGTAATGTGATACAAATATATATGAAGAGGGTGTCCAATCACAAGTTGGACACCCTCTCGTTTTAAGGTAATGATGCGAAAAGCGGTAATGATGCAAAAAGTGGTGCTTTGCCTTTTTATTACTTCATTTCGAGCTGCTGACGCACCGACTCCTCGTGTACCGCACTGTAAATCTGATTTATGAAGCTACGCGATAGACCCATAAACTCTGCTCGTGCCTCGGCGGACTCAAGGAGTTCGTTGTATCTGTCGTGCTGAACAACCGCCATTGCGTGCTGCTGCTTGTAGCGACCTATCTCGCGCGCCACGTCCATACGCTCCGCCAATAGCTCTATGATGCGGCTATCTATGGAGTCGATATGTGCGCGGTAATCACCTAAGATATTCGACTCCGCGGGTGTGCGGCGCAACTCGAGTCTCTGCAACATATCACGCAAAGTCTCTGGCGTTATCTGCTGTGCCGCATCGCTGAGAGCCTCCTCGGGGCAGTTGTGACACTCGATCATAAGTCCCGAGAAACCGAGGTCGAGGGCCTGCTGCGAGAGCTGTGCCACGAGGTCGCGACGGCCACCTATATGGCTGGGATCGGAGAGAATCTGCAGCGCGGGGATGCGGCGGTGTAACTCTATAGGCACCGACCAGTGTGGCGCATTGCGGTACTGCGATGTCTGGTGTGTGCCGAAGCCACGATGCACCGCGGCGATGCGTCTTACACCACTATTATATATACGCTCTATAGCCCCCACCCAGAGGTCCACATCGGGTATCACGGGGTTTTTTACGATTACGGCGGTATCCACACCCCTCAGCGCATCGGCAATCTGCTGCGTGGCAAAGGGGTTTGTGGTGGTGCGCGCCCCTATCCACACGCCATCTACCCCCGCCTCGAGGGCATACTCCAAGTGCTCGGGAGTCGCCACCTCCGTGATAACACTAAGCCCATACTCCGCCTTTGCCTCGCTGAGCCACGCCAAGGCCTCACGCCCTATGCCCTCGAAAGAGCCAGGTTTGGTGCGGGGTTTCCACACTCCGGCGCGCAACACCTTGACTCCTGCAGCGGCGACACCTCGCGCTGTGGTGAGCAGTTGGCTGCGGCTCTCGGCGCTGCAAGGACCTGCGATATAGAGAGGCTCGGAACACTCCGAGAATATGGGCTTAATGTCGTTCATTTGGTTACTCCTCCACTATTGTTATTGAGAGAATGAGGTCGCCAGGACGGATGTCGTCGATGACATCCACGCCCTCCACAACCTTACCGAAGCAGGTGTGACGGCCGTCGAGATGCTGGGTGTTCATACGGTTGTGGCAGATGAAGAACTGCGAGCCTCCGGTGTTTGGGCCACGGTGAGCCATAGAGAGCACACCACGGTCGTGGTACTGACGCTCGGCGCGTGTCTCACAAGGGATAGTGTATCCTGGGCCTCCTGTGCCATCGCCCTTAGGGCAGCCACCCTGAATCACGAAATCAGGAATCACGCGGTGGAAGCACAATGCGTCGTAGAAGTGGCTCTCGGCGAGTTTCACGAAGTTATCGACGGTGATAGGGGTCTCCTCGGCGTACAACTCCGCCTTCATATCACCCTTTTCGGTAGAGATAATTGCGTATTTCATAGTCTATATATTTATATATATGCAAAGATAGCGATTTGTATCGAGATATCAACACTTGGGGCGCTATTTGTTCTGCATACTTTACAAAAACAAAAAACACCCCAAACGGAGTTTGAGGTGTTTCGTGTTATTATAAGGTGAGTATCTTACTGAACGTACTCGAATGCCTTGCTCTCGCCAAGTGCGCAGTATGCTGCGTTAGCAACCTCCCAGTTACCAAGAGAATCCTTAGCTGAAACGATTACGAGAACACCCATATTCTCATACTTCCACTTTTTGTTAGTCATAGCAAGCTCAAATGCGCAGTCGTGAGTCTTACCAGCCTCAAGAACACCGATAGACTCACCAGAGATGTTGGTCTTACTATACTCGCCAGAGATGTTACGAAGAGCGTAGTTGTAGATCCTGTGGTAGTCCTTAGTTGCACCTGCCTGGCTTGGGCTGTAGATGCCGCTCTCGAGCAACCAAGCAACAACCTTATACTCCTGAGCCTTAGCAGCCTTTACCTGTGCAGCGCAGTAGATGTAAGTAGCGTCGCCATCAACTGCCAAAGAGATACCTACGTCAGCACCATCCTCCTTGATGTAGCTCATAAGAATGTCTGTGAAGCCCGCTACTGAGCGGCTTGCTGGCTGGCCACTATAGAAGTTAAGACGTACGTCTGGGTAACCTGTTGGGCTGTAGAAGCCATTTACCTTGTTAGCAGCGTCAGAGTTTGCAGGGTCACCGGATGCATAGTAACCTGCGTGTACCTGGACCTCGTGGTAGTGCTGGTGAGCATCAGTCTTCTCAAGGCTACGGAATACGTCAATTACTGAAGGGCAGTAACCACAGCCTACACCTGTGTTGTCGATGAACAAACCGCGGTGGTTGAACTTGAGGTTAGCTGGCTGTGGGTCAGCAGGAACATCAGGCATCTGAGCCATAACGGTGATAGTTACATTGTTAGATGACTCAGAACCTACAGTAGCATAGAAAGTGTAGCTACCTGATGCAGCAGGGGTATATGGGTTAGCAACCTGATCAAGATCAACTGTGTAGAATGAAGCTGACGCTGTGAGGTCGTTACCCTCAGCATCAGTTACGGTGAAGGTTACAGACTCGCCAAGCTGGAGAGTGGTCTTATCAACTGCGAGAGTGATGTTACCAGATGGCTCTGGAGTAGGGTTTGGAGTAGGCTCTCCGTTCTTGTTCTCCACAGCCTCGCAACCTGCAAAGCCTACAGCTGCTGCGCAGAGAAGCGCAAAAAACTTTGTGAATTTCATAGCTTTAAATAGTTTTAGTTATTATAAATTAGTTGTTATAGTCGTAAGTAACCGAGTCGTTGATAGGACAGAGAACAACGTTGGCAACGTCGTAACGATTATTAGCATCCTTCTTCGACACGATGAGCATAACCTTCATATTGTCGCGGTTCCAAGTGTCGCGAGCGATAGTGAGGTTGAGGATCTGCGTAGCAGTCTCGCCAGCCTTCAACGCACCAAGCTCATAGCCAGTAAGAGGCGATGTGGTGGCAGCCTGACGGATGGCGTTGTTGTGGATATTCATCCAAGCCTCGGTAGCATTGGTCTGCTTAGCCTCGATGCCATCCTCCAACAACCACGCGGTGATGCTATACTCGCCATCTACAGCAGCCTTAACCTCGGCGTGTACAACAGCCGACTTAGTAGCCATACTTGCGGATGCTGCGATACCTGCATCGGCAGCCTCCTTCCACAACGCGTCGATCTGGGTCTTGATATGCTCAGCATTGTAGCTCGACGACGTTGGGTAGTAGAAGTTGTAGGTGAGCGTTGGATATCCCGGAAGACCATAGTGTGAGCTGATAGAGGCAGCAGCACCAGAGAATGCAGGGTCGGTGTTTGAATAGGAGTGTGACATAGCCTCGTAGTACTTACCGTGGTAGCCCTCTGTCTCCTCGACCTCCTTCAACGCCTTCATCATCTGTGGGCAGTAGCCGCAGGTGTTACCAGTGTGGTCAATGAGCAAGATGCGGTGCTTGAACGAGGTGTTCAAAGTATCGGTATCCTTAGGGAGTGCTGGAACCTCTGGGGTTACAGTAACCTTGAAGTCCTTAGAGATTGCATCGCCAACAACAGCGTAGAACTTGTAGTCGCCATCCTCGGTAGGAGTAAATGGGTTAGCCACCTGCACATAGTCGTGAGACTTGTCGTAGATAGTAGCTCCACCAGTAACATCAGCGCCCTTGCTATCCTTAACAACAAAGTGGATTGGGGTGTTAACCTCCACCACTGTCTCGGCGCTGAGGGTGATATCGCCTGTGGCTACTACATCATCGCCAGCTGGCGTACAAGCAGCAAACATAGCCACTGCGGCAGCTACAAGCGCGAAAAACTTTGTAAATTTCATATTCTTGTTCTATCTTTTAGAATGATAATGTCATAGCAAGGTTGAAACCTGTGTAGGCTGGCTGGAAGCGGCAAACACCACCCGAGCATACATAACCTGCGCGGTTACGACCGTATGAGAGCTGCGCGCGGAAGCTGTTGTGTGTGAAGCTTGCGCCAACCTGGTAGTAGTGCAAGAGGTAGTGATCGCCCTCGTAGGTCTCGAGATCCATAAAGTAGTTACCATAAAGACCATCCTGCATCTTCTCGCAGTTCCACATATCGCTAACGTAGAAGCTGAACTTAGGTGCAAGGTTATACTCGATAGTTGCTGCTACCCAGTCACCCTCGTAGTCGTTAGAGGCGAGATACTGTGCCTCGAAACGCATAGAGTGCTTCTTGTTGAACTTATAGGTAACATCGCCCACGAAGATGTGTGAACGGCAGTAGTGTGCCTCAGGAGCATCGAAGTGGTTGATCTCCTCGTCCCAACGCTGGAATGAGTAGAGGAACGTTGTCTTAAGCTGCTTGTTCCACTGACGCTCCACGTCGAAGTTGAGGTCGAGCCATACGTTACGACCCTCCAAATCCATCTCATAAATCTGGTTGAAGTGGTCGAGGGTGTTGAACATCGAGAAGTTGAGGTGGAAGTTCCAGTACTTACCGCGAGCCTTAGGGTTACGCAACGAGTAGTACAAGTCGATCTGACCACCTACCTCACCACCAGTGTGAACGCTTGAGCCACGGTAAGGGTTGAGGTTTGCCAACGAGTAGGTGTGCTGACGGGTGAGGAGTGGAACGTAGTTCATAACGTTACCACCGCCGATACCCATAGGTACTACATCAATTGGAGTGGTCATATTCTCCATACGGCGGAATGTTGCCGATGCTGAGAAGCGCTTGTAGTTGTAACCCAAATCGAGGTAGATTACGTTACCCTTAGCAGGCTTCAACATAGGATTTGGAAGATCCTCGCTAATCTTTGCTGCATACTCACCACGGATGCTGACGCCAGCATACTCAAAGTTCAAGCGACCAGAGACCATATCGAGGTAATCCTGCGAAAAGTCGATGTAAGAGAGATTGCTCATATCGCTGTCGAGACGAGCAACATAGCTACCCTCCAAAACAAGCATACCATTCTGCCAGCCAATCATATCTGCAACCGAGAGAGAGAGGTCGCCACCAAGAACCCAGTTACCAGAGCGGACGTCGTAAAGACGTGGCACACCTGCGATAAACTTATACTTCACATACTTATCGCCGAAGTGAATTTTTGCACCTGCCAACGAGTTATTGAAACCGAGGGCACGATCCTCGTATGAACGGAAGACGAGACCGTTACCAAACTGGTCGTAAATATCACCTAAGCGGATACCCCAGTTCTCGTCCTCCCACTGGATATACTTTGTGAGGAAGCCAGTCATCTTTGTATCACGCTGCTGGTAGGTGTACATATCATAGCCATAAAGACCTGGAAGATAAGCATCTACCTGAACACCTGCAGAGAACTTACCCAAAGAGTAGTCTACCTTTACGTAGTCGTTAGAACCGAAGTCACCACGTGTACGCTCAGCAGGCTTAACAAGACCAATCTTCTCCAAGGTCTTATCCTCCATATAGTAGCTGTTGTTGCTCTCCAAGGCAATAGAGACCTGACCCTCGCCAGCCTTTATCTGTGCCGAAGCCTCATTAACACAAAAAGTTGCACATAACGCAACACCCAAAAAGAGTAAAAATTTCTTCATTCTCGTAAGTTTATATTTTGGCACATAAGGGAGCTACGCATAGTAACTCCCTGTGTCAATAAGTTCGCTAAAATTATTTGAGTGACTTGATCTTCTCGAACAACTCCTGCTCGCTACCTGGAGTGTAGCCAGAGTGTGAGTAAACGATGTTACCCTTACCATCTACGATAAATGTATGTGGTGTGAGGCTCACGTTCATAGCGCGCTTCAAGTCCTGATTCTTGTCGTAAACACAAGTGAAGTCATCCCAACCCTGACCCTGGGTCATAGCGCGGGCGCGGCTCAAGGTACGAGCGTCGTCAACAGATACTGCAACAACCTTCATATCTACCTCGTCCAACCACTCGTAGAGGCTCTCGTTGATAGCGTTAAGCTCCATAATGCAAGGCTTGCAAGTTGTAGACCAAAATGAGATGATCATTGGTGTGCCGTCGACTACCTCGCGGATAGAGATTGTCTTACCCTCCTGATTCTCAACCTTTACATCTGGAAGAGTCTGTGCAGATGCGCTAACACCTACGAAGAGTGCGAGCATCAAAAACATTAGCTTTTTCATAGTACTATTGAAGTTTTAGTTAACAATTATTTCTCCCTGCGTGCGTCGTGATCTCTATTCTCACAACGCTTAAATAGTTAGGCTTAGTATACCTTATCTATTTTAACTGTGCGCAAGATAGTGATTTTTTCGGAAACTGCACACATTTTATCCCAAAAAAATGACTCAAACAGCAAAAAAAGAGGGTGAATTAGAACAAAAACAAATAACCCAACAGCCATCTCGGCTATCGGGTTATTGTGTAAAATGGCTCTGCAGATATAATCACAGGCCTATCTTTCAGGCTTTATATCCTTAACTCTCAGCTGCTTAGAGACTGTGCCGCGATAGTGATTCTCAACAATCTGGTAGCACACCGAAATAGGCTTGCCACCGCGCACCCAGTCATAATGCGTAGGCTGCTGGAAAGCTATGGCAGGGATGGTCGTATGAGGCTTCTGACCCTGCATAAGATCCATACGCAGATGGTCACACTCCACACCCACAAGCTTAGCATCACCGCGGTTGCTCACGCCACGTGTCATAAACACAGGAGCGCTGTTTCCAGGGCCAAAAGGCTGGAAGCTATTGAGCTGGCGGTAGAACTCCTCGGTAATATCCGAGAAGAGCAACTCACTGTCGATATCTACCTGAGGCACAAGGATATTAGGGTCGATATTGCGCTCCACATAGTCGTTGAAACGCTTGGTGAACGCCTCGACATTCTCCTCCTTCATCGTGAGTCCCGCGGCATACATATGTCCTCCGAAATTCTCCAACAGGTCGGAGCAAGACTCCACAGCCTGATAGAGGTCGAAACCGGCAACCGAGCGCGCCGAACCCGTAACAAAGCCATTCGACTTGGTAAGCACAACAGTAGGACGATAATAGGTCTCGATAAGGCGCGACGCCACGATACCCACGATACCCTTCATCCACTGAGGATTGTATATCACGGTACTCTTAAGTGCCTTAATCTCAGGGTGTGACTCCACAAAGTCGTGAGCCTCCTGAGTGACGTTGCGGTCGATGCTCTTGCGGTCCTGGTTAAATGAGTCAATCACCTCACCAAACTTCGCCGCCTCCTGCTCGTTACCCTCGATAAGAAGGCTCACGGCAGCGTGACCGCCCGAAGGCGCAGCATTCTCATCATCCTCGTCCATACGCATACGTCCTGCAGCGTTGATGCGAGGGCCAATCTTAAAGACGATATCGTCGATGGTGATGTTGTGACCCTGGAGGCCGCAAATCTTGATTATCGACAGCAATCCCTTAGATGGCTGAGAGTTGAGCTTGCGTAATCCGTAGTATGCCAAAATGCGGTTTTCGTCCACAAGTGGCACAATGTCTGAGGCGATGCTAACAACCAACAAATCAAGGAGATGCTCGATCTCCGAGAATGAGATGTTGTTGCGTCGTGCATAGGCCTCGACGAGTTTAAAACCAACGCCACAACCCGACAACTCATCGAAAGGATAGTTGCAGTCGTTGCGTTTGGGGTCCAATACAGCCACTGCCGCTGGAATCTCATCGGCAGGTAAGTGGTGGTCGCAGATGATGAAATCCACGCCTTTTTGTTTGGCATAGGCCACCTTCTCCACGGCTTTGATGCCGCAATCCAAAGCTATGACCAGCGTGACACCCTTGCGTACT
The DNA here is from genome assembly GCA_017630455.1 of Alistipes sp. Taxonomy (GTDB): domain Bacteria; phylum Bacteroidota; class Bacteroidia; order Bacteroidales; family Rikenellaceae; genus Alistipes. Next base: position 35,035 of record JAGBVG010000062.1, read on the forward strand.
GCGTGGTCGATGCTTCGAATCGATATGCCGTAACCGTCGACATATCGGTCGGGGATGTAAAATGTCAGGTTCTTATGTCCTATCTGGCTTAAGAACTTGTAAACCAGCGCCACGGCAGTGGTTCCGTCGACATCGTAGTCTCCGTAAATCATTACCTTTTCGCCAGCCTTCACTGCCTTCTCGATGCGCTCCACAGCCTTGTCCATATCCTTCATTAGGAAGGGATCGTGCAAGTCGCGTAATGCAGGCGAGAAGAACTTTTTTGCTTTCTCCGCGGTGTCTATGCCCCTCTGAACCAGTAGGTTGGTCAACACCGTAGGCATACCAAGCTGCGCGGAGAGAGACTCCACTGTAGCGTGATCGCCTTGTGGCTTGACAACCCATCTTTTCTCTATGGGCATAACGTTTATTTTTTATATTTAACATTTAAATTTTTCGTTAAGTAATTGATAAACTTGGGCTTTACCTCCTCCATCGTAACCTCACGGTTGCAGAGCGTCGAGAGTGAGCATACTCCGCGGTCGGTAAATCCACACGGATTGATAAGCTCAAACCACTTGAGGTCGGTGCATACGTTCATAGCTAAGCCGTGCATCGTAACACTGTGGGATGCACGCACGCCGATGGCGCAAAGCTTGACAAGACGTCGCTGGGGTGTTGTGACCCACACTCCCGAAGCCCCCTCCGAGCGGTGCGCCTCGATGCCATACTCGGCTGCGAGATCTATAACCGACTGCTCGAGTGCCTCTATATAACGACGAATTCCGAAGCCTATTGCCTCGAGGTCGATAATAGGATAGCAGACGAGCTGTCCAGGGCCGTGGAAGGTGATATCGCCACCACGGTCGATGTGGAAGAACTCTGCACCGAGGCTCTTGAGATACTCCTCGGTAACAAGCATATTCTCCTGGTGGCCACTCTTGCCCAATGTATATACTGCGGGATGCTCAACAATGAGTATAGTGCCGCGCGGCTCACCATCGGTGAGTCGTTTCTCGGCCTTCTTTTTACACAAAGCATCGAACAGCGTGCGCTGGAGATCCCAGCACTCGCCATAAGCCATATTGCCTAAGTCTCTGATTTCTACCTCTACTTCGTGTTGCATACCTTTCTCACTGCTTCAAGTGCGGCATCCGCCAAATATGAGGAACGCACAAGGGGTGCGCTCGCACAATATGCGAAACCCATCTCGAGAGCCTTGAGTCGGTATTCTTCGAATTTTTCGGGAGTGATATACGCCTTTACGGGGTAGTGCTCCTTAGTTGGTCGAAGGTATTGGCCAAGCGTGACAATAGATACACCCACCTCGCGCAAGTCGCGCAAGGTTTGGAGTATCTCCTCCTCGCTCTCGCCAAGACCGACCATCAGGCCGCTCTTAGCCACCGCACCACTCTCGGCTATAAGCCTCAAGGTCTCCAACGACGTGCGATACTTCGCACGCGAACGCACCTCGGGTGTCAGTCGCTCGACGGTTTCGATGTTGTGTCCCACGATGTCGGGACGCGATGCCAACACCACATCAATTAACTCAGGGCGGGCATCCATATCGGAAATAAGGAGCTCGATTGTAGATTCGGGATTTTCGCGGCGTACAGCCTCTACGGTCTTTGCCCATATTGCTGCACCGTGATCAGGGAGATCGTCGCGCGTTACCGCCGTAATAACAACGTGTTTAAGGCCCATTAGTCGTACACTCTCGGCCACCTTTTCAGGCTCCTGCTCATCGGGTGGCAGGGGGCGTCCTGTGGTGGTGGCACAGAAGCGACAGTTGCGAGTACAGATATCGCCAAGGATCATAAAAGTTGCGGTACGACGGCTCCAACACTCAGCTTTATTAGGACACATACCACTTGTGCAAATGGTATGCAAACATCGCCCCTCGACGATATGTTCCACGTCAGCGGTGTTAGCCGTACTTCGCAAGCTGATTTTCAGCCATTCGGGCTTTCTTAGATACTCTTCACGTTCTGGTACCTTCGACATTTTAAGTTCACTTTTTTCCAATTGATGCAAAAGTACAAAAAAATTCAACAACTGCAAATTTTTTGGCGAAAAAAGTAGAATGTGACCAAAACATATAAGAAAAGAGACCGACCCGAAAGTCAGTCTCCATTCGAAAATTATAGACCGTGTGAATCCGTTACTCTGTAACGATATCCTTGTTCACGTTCTTAGAACCTACCAACGCATAGAAGAGCAGGTATGCGAGGCCAGCCACGATAACCCAGTAGCTGAAGAGGTAGTCGCCGTTTGTTGCATCCACAACGAAGTTCTGAACGAGTGGAAGGATACCACCACCGCAAACCAAAGCCATAAAGATACCCGAAGCCTTCTCGGTGTACTTACCAAGACCCTCGACAGCGAGGTTGAAGATGCCACCCCACATAACCGATGTACAGAGGCCACAGAGAACCAACAACGCGGCGTTGACAGGAACATTTGCCAAGCCGAAGCCCTCAGTACCCTTGAATACTGGCATATTGAGAGTGTTTGCTGGGTCGAGGAACATAGCGCCAAGAACCAAGACGAGGCCAAGAATTGACACTGCTGAGAGCATACTCTTTGCTGAAACCTTCGCACCAAGAGCTGCGCCAAGCAGACGACCGAAGAACATTAGCAACCAGTAAGTTGCAGCGACAGTAGAGGCGATACCCTCAGCACCCGCCTCGACGTTAAGGCCGCCATTCTGCAACCACTTCTGTAACACGTTAGGAATACCTACCTCAACGCCCACATAGATGAAGATTGCGATAGCACCGAGCATAAAGTGGCGGAATGACATAGGGCCAATCTCCGACTTCTTCTCCTCCTTTACAACCTCGCTCTTAGTCTCTGGGATCTCAGTGAAGAGGATAACCACAAACGCAGCTGCGAAGATCGCCAAAGCGATGAACATCAATGGGAATACCTGCTCGATCTTTGCATCAACGATGCTTGGCACAAAGACGCCCGAGAGGAAGATAACGGCAGTACCCATCAACGAGTTGAACGAACCACCTACCTGAAGGAGCTGGTTACCGCGGTTACCACCACCTGCGAGCTTGTTCAACATAGGGTTAACAACGATGTTGAGCATACACATTGAGAAACCTGCGATGAACGCACCTAACAAGTATACGCCAAATGCGAGATTGCCGTTGAGAAGACCTGCAATAGTCTGAACACCAACGCCGATGAAGCCTACAGATACGGCTGCAAGGGCGGTGAATTTATAGCCACGCTTCTGGAGAAGGTTACCCGCAGGGATACCCATAACGGCGTATGCGATGAAGTTTGCAAATACACCGAGTGTACCCATCCAGTTTGCAACATCAAACTGATTCTTAAGCACATCACCCATAGGCGATGCGAGGTTGGTTACGAACGAGATCATTCCGAAGAGGAGAATCATCACGATGATAGCCAAAGTGTAATTTTTCTTTCCTGTACTCATTTGATTTTTAGGTATTTAGTAATTAAAATTTGCTTGGTTAACAGTCTACATATCGCGCTCGGCAATGAACGTACATAGGTTGATAAGCGACCTGCGGAACGGAGTGTCGTCATACTTGTGTATGAGGTGCATTGCTCGTGTCAGATAGGACTTTAACACCTCCGATGCTGCCTCCAAACCTCCGCCATCGACAACAATATTATGAAGCTTATTGAGTGCCTCCTCATCCTCATCGGCGCGGCGCAAGAGCTCCTTCATCTCCTGACGCTCCTGCTCCGAAGCACGCTCCATAACCTCGATCATCGGCAGGGTTATCTTATGCTCACGGAGGTCGTTGTTCGCCGGCTTACCCGTGTTGTTATCGCGCTTATAGTCGAGGATATCATCCTGAATCTGGAATGCAATACCTATGGCCTCGCCAAACTTCTGCATACGCTCCACATCGCCACGATTAGCACCCGCAGACATAGCTCCGAGAGCCGCACTCACACCAAGCAGACTTGCTGTCTTGCGATAGATAATCTCGAAGTAGTCATCGCGTGTAGTGTCGTATTTATCAGCGTGTTGACTCTGCAGCACCTCACCCTCACACAGCGTGGCCATAGCCGAGCCGATGTGCGAAATAAGGTCGTACTGCGCCGATGCCATACCGAGCGCCATTGTACGTGCAAGGATGTAGTCGCCGAGGATTATGGCCATATTGCTCTGCCACTTGGCATTGACCGAGGGCTTGCCGCGACGCTCGTCTGCTGAGTCGAGAACATCGTCGTGAATAAGCGATGCGGTGTGTATCATCTCCACGAGCATCGCAGCGAGATATGTTCGCTTTGTGCAGTGCTGTGTCTCGCCGCTGATCTCACCCTCGCGAATGGCGTTAGGGTTGTGCATCGATGCGATAAGTAGTGTCAATATCGGGCGTATGCCCTTGCCACGTGATGAGAGTGCATAGGTCAGCATCTCCTGAAGTAGCTCGCCCTCAGCCGAGAAGTTTTCGGCGATAAAAGCATCGAAAGCCTCCAGGTCTTTAAGTATAGGTTTGCGTATGTCGTTAATTGATATCATACGGTTGTAAAGTTTTCAATTAGGCAAAGATAACGATTTTTTGTCAACTTATGGTATGTTGTGTGAAAAATTGAGAACGAAGCGGTATTTTCGTAAATTTTTATTAACTTTGCCCGATTAATCTTTTTTATTAAGGTATGGAGGAGAGAAACGTATCAAGCAGAGTCCCTGCGCAGGGAGTTTTGAAGGTGGTTTATAGTATTGCTCCCTGGTTGGTGGGTGCTCTGTTGTTCTTTGTTGTGTGCTACCATTTCTATGCTCCGCAGTTTGACGGCAAGTCTCTCTCTCAGGGCGACATAGCCCAGTACGCCGGAATGTCGAAGGATATCAAGGAGCATCGCAAAGCTACGGGCAAAGATCCTCAGTGGACGGGAAATATGTTCTCGGGAATGCCAGCATACCTTATCGACATCGAGTATCCCGAGCAATATGTTAAGCAGGCAGCATCGCCACTTATCAAGAGCCTCGATGGCCCTATGAATATGACCCTATGGGCTATGGTGTTGATGATGGTTGCCGTGGTGCTTATGGGCGTAAATCCGTGGCTGGGCATCATCGCAGCTCTTGCATACGGTCTCTCGACATACTTCTTCCTCATTATCGACGCAGGACATATCACCAAGATGTGGGCTTTGGTCTACGCGCCGCCACTCGTGGGTGCTGTGTGGTATGCGCTACGCCGCAATATCTGGATTGGCGCAGCTCTTGCCGCTCTGTTCGGATCGTTGGAGCTGGGTGCGAACCATCCACAAATCACATACTACTTCCTGCTTGCCTGTGTCTCATTGTGGCTCTGCCAGTTCGTCGTGGCGTGGCGCGAGAAGGCTCTCAAGACATTCGGACTCCGCACCGCGGTATTAGCATTGGCAGCACTGCTCGCCGTAGGCTCAAACATAGCACCTCTGTGGTACACCGTCGAACATCAGAAGTATACCACACGTGGCAGCAGCGAGGCCACCTCGGAGGAGGATTCGCGCCAAAGCCGCATAGGATATAACACCGCCTGGAGCTACGGCATTGCAGAGAGCTTCAATATGCTGGTGCCAAACTATATGGGCAGCTGGTCGGGAGACTTCAATATGGAGGCTGCGGAGATTCTCCAGAGCCCCAGCGCGCAGAATGCCCTGTTCAACATCTCGGTCGATAAGTTTACCGAGGAGCTGTCGAAGGATTATCCCGGAGTGCGCCGCGCGGATGTCTTGACACTTTTAGAAGCGGAGGACGAGGGGTGCATCGCGGGTGTAGAGGCTATCTACGACAGCTATGCTCGCAAGGCGTGGAACTACACCTCGAACTACTGGGGCGATCAACCCTATACCGCAGGTCCTACCTATCTCGGTGCTGCGGTGATACTACTCGCCATACTTGGGCTTATGCTTCTTCAGCATCGCGAGGTGGTGTGGATTGTCGCAGTGTCACTCTTTGCTCTGCTTTTGGCGTGGGGTGCAAATGTTATGGGCTTCTACGAACTGATGTACGACATCTTGCCTGGCTATAGCAGCTTCCGCACGGTGTCTATGGCATTGGTGGTTGTGGAGTGGTCGATACCGCTACTTGCAGTTATGGCTCTGTGCGCACTGATAAAGAGCGATCTTTCGGCTAAGATATTGCTTCGCAAGGTGGCTATCGCCGTAGGTATTATCGTGGCGATGGTTGTGGCGATGGTGATAGTAGCAGATTACGGCATCGAGAATATATATGCCGAATTGGGAGATAAGTTGTGGGTGGAGCAGCTGCGCGAGGCGGTATACAACTCTCGTCACGCGGCTCTTGTTGCCGATGTTTGCCGCTCGATGATTATCGTGGTCATCACAGCAGCTATCGTGGCGGTCTATGTCATACTTCGCGAGAAGTGGCAGACTCAGGGACGCCCTACAAAGATACTTACGGCGATCACTATGGTGGCAGTGGGTATTATCATCGTGTGGGATCTTGCGGGCGTTGCGGAGCGATACCTCGGCGAGGATAAGTGGCTCGACAAGGCTCCAACGGAGCTTATGCCTACCGAGGCAGATAAGCAGATCCTCGAGGATAAGGAGCTTGGATTCAGAGTCCTCGACCTAAATGGCGATCCATTCACCAGTGCGCGTGCATCATATTTCCATCGCTCGGTGGGTGGTTATCACGGCGCCAAGCTCGGAAGATATCAGGATGTTATAGACCGCTATTTGAATCATTACGATGAGCAGATGTTGGCGGCACTCAACACGCGCTATGTACTTTACGATGGCGAGGCTCTGCCTGTGGAGTATCTCACAGGTGTTGAGCCATATGGCGCTGCGTGGTTCGTAGGCGAGGTGGCGAGGTGCGAGACTACACAAATGGAGTTGCAGAGAATCGGCGAGGTTGATTTGCGCAATGTGGCTGTTGTGAGCTGCCGCGAGGAGGGTCTGAGCGATTATTATGATACCTCGGGAGCTATCGAACTGGTGGAGTATGCGCCAAACAGATTGAGATACGACTACACGGCACCAGAGGAGGCTTTGGCGGTATTCTCGGAGGTCTACTTCCCAGAGGGTTGGAGCGTCACCATCGATGGCGAGCCAGCGGAGTATTTCGCAGCAGATTATGTGCTTCGCGGTATGGTACTTCCAACGGGAGAGCATAGTGTGGTGTGGAGCTTCGAGGCTCCGCGATGGGGTCTTATATCTACGATAATGGCAATATCGGCCGTGGCAATATTATTAGCTCTTGTGGCCGTTGCACTACTTTATAAACGATTGGAGAAATATGGCAAGTAAGGAACAGAAGATAAGACGCAACGTGCGTCGCTCGTATGTAATCTCTACTGCGAGTATTACCCTTGTACTCTTTATGCTCGGCGTGGTGTCGTATGTGACGCTCTCGATGCTCGCCACGGCAACACGTCTCAAGGAGAGTGTCGTGGTGTCGGTAGAGCTCGGACCGCAGATGGGCGACGAGGCGCGTGTGCTGCTCCTCGAAAAGATCGAGACATCGGGAATGTGCAGCAGCGTGGAGTTTATGGATAGGGATGCGAAGCTGCAGGATGAGACCTTCCGCAAGCAGTTTCAGGTGGACCTCGATATGCTCCTCGGCGAGAACCCGCTGCGCGATAGCTACGAGGTTACCCTCACTCAGGAGTGCTCTACGAAGGAGAGTGTCGAGGAGTTTGTGGCGGAGATCAGAGACTTTGAGGGGGTGGAGTATGTCGCAGTGCCCCCCGTGGAGATTGTCGAGAGTATGCACGCCACAATCCGCCATATCACCATCGGCCTGATCATCTTTCTCGGGGTGTTACTCCTGATATCGGTGTTGCTTCTCAATAACACCATACGCCTGGCCATCTACTCCAAGCGTTACCTCATCAACACTATGAAGCTGGTGGGTGCAACGAAGTGGTATATTATGCGTCCGCTCCTCGGCAGTGCCCTGAAGCAGGGCTTGGTGGCGGGTGTCATAGCTTCGCTGATGATATGCGTGATGGTTTATGGCGCCGAGAGTTATACCATCGAGGGTATCAAGATGCTCGACTACCGCGAGGTGGGCATCATTATTGGTGCTGTGGTCGCGCTGGGTGTAGTCATCACGCTTCTGTTCAGCGCATTTGCCGTGAATAAGTTTGTAAATATGAAGTCAAATAAAATACATCTATACTAAGACTATGGAGAATAGAGATAATAAGATGGAGGAGGGTCGTATGCCATTTACTACGAAGAACTACGTTATGATGCTCATCGGAGTGTTGGTCATAGCTCTCGGTTTTGTGCTTATGTCGGGTGGTGGCGCGCATACTGCCACGGAGTTTGATGAGTCGATATTCTCGTTTCGCCGCATCACACTCGCCCCTGTGGTTGTCATCGCAGGTTTTGTCGTTGTGGGCGTGGCGATTATGAAGCGTTTTAAAACCTCAGACAAGGAGTAGCAATGGGCGTATTGGAGGCAATAATATTGGGTATTGTGCAGGGTCTCACGGAGTTTCTGCCTGTATCGAGCAGCGGACATCTTCAGCTCGCGAAGGAGCTTCTCGGAGTGGAACTTGAGAACAACCTCACCTTCGATGTTATGCTTCACGCCGCAACGGTGCTTAGCACCATCGTTGTGCTGTGGGGTGAGGTGTGGTGGCTCGTGAAGGGTCTCTTCGCACGCGGTATGAACGACGAGAAACGCTACTTCCTCAAGTTGGTGATCTCGATGATTCCTGTGGGTATTGTCGGTTTTCTGTTGCGCGATAAGATGGATGCTATGCTTGCATCGCAATATATAATGGTGATTGTGGGTGCGATGCTGCTCCTCACCGCTGCGCTGCTGAGCTTTGCATACTATGCCCGTCCGCGACAGCGTGATACAATCTCCTATCGCGACGCCTTTATCATCGGCCTTAGCCAAGCTGTGGCTACAATGCCAGGTCTCTCGCGCTCGGGTACTACGATTGCCACAGGTCTGCTGCTGGGCAACCAGAAGGGTGCTGTAGCAACATTCTCGTTTTTGATGGTGCTCGCTCCGATCCTCGGACAGACGCTCCTCGATGTTGTGGATGGTGGTTTTGCCATTACTGGAATCAGCGTTGAGGCTCTTGTTGCAGGCTTCGTCGCGGCGTTTGTTGTGGGATGCTTGGCGTGCCGCTTTATGATCGGCGTTGTCAAGCGCGGCAAGCTTATATGGTTCGCTGCGTACTGCGCCATAGTAGGCGTTATAGCTATAGGAACATACATTTTTTAACCTTATATATAAATAAATGAGTGAATTTTCGTTGAAGGATGTCAATTTCCCGGAGGGATATGTCGCACTTATCGATAAACCATACGAGTGGACATCGGCAGATGTTGTTCGCAAGATAAAGTTTCAGCTGCGCAAGTGTGGCTATCCGAAGATTAAGATTGGCCACGCCGGAACTCTCGACCCCCTGGCAACAGGAGTGTTGCTCGTCTGCATAGGTCGTGCCACAAAGAGTGTCGAGGCGTTGCAGGCCGAGGAGAAGGAGTATGTTGCAGAACTTCAGCTCGGCGCCACAACACCCTCGGGAGATATGGAGCACGAGGTAGATGCCACCTATCCTACCGAGCATATCACACGTGAGGCCGTTGAGGAGGCTCTCCGCAGCCTGTGTGGCGAGCGTGAGCAGCTGCCGCCGTTGTACTCTGCCAAGAAGGTGCAGGGCGTGCGTGCCTATGAGTTTGCGCGTGCCGGCGAGGAGATAGAGCTAAAGAAGGCGAAGATCACCATCTATGATATGGAGCTTGTGGAGTATGATATGCCTCGTATTAAGATCCGTGTACGCTGCAGCAAGGGTACTTACATCCGCTCTTTGGCCTTTGAGATTGGCGAGGCACTGCAGAGTGGTGCCTACCTCAGCTCGTTGCGCCGCACCCGCAGTGGCGGTTATAGGGTCGAGGAGGGTCATTCTCTCGAGGAGTTTATGAAAAAATTGCGTGAGTGTGAAACAAAATAGCAAATTTTTCGTATAGTATTTGTTAACCATTTTATTTCATTGATATGAAGTTATCGCAGTATGGCTATGAGTTTAACGAGGATATGATTGCAAAGTATCCTACGGTAAACCGTGATGATGCCCGCCTTATGGTGTTGCACCGCTCTACAGGTGAGATCGAACACCGTATTTTCAAAGATATTATAGAGTACTTCGACGAGAAGGATATGTTTGTGTTTAACGACACAAAGGTCTTTCCAGCACGTCTGCAGGGATGTAAGGAGAAGACTGGTGCCGACATCGAGATATTCCTGCTTCGTGAGCTTAATCGCGAGTTGCGTCTGTGGGATGTTCTCGTAGACCCTGCGCGTAAGATACGTATCGGTAACAAGTTATATTTTGGTAACGACGAGTTGATGGGTGCCGAGGTTATCGACAACACCACCTCACGAGGTCGTACCCTCCGCTTCCTCTTCGATGGTTCGTATGAGGAGTTCAAGGAGGCTCTCTACAACCTCGGCGAGACACCGCTGCCACGCTGGGTACGCGAGAAGGTGGAGCCTGAGGATGCTGAGTGGTATCAGACTATCTATGCCGACAAGGAGGGTGCTGTAGCAGCTCCAACGGCGGGTCTTCACTTCTCGAAGCACCTCCTGAAGCGTATGGAGATTAAGGGCATCGACCGTGCGTTTTTGACCCTCCACGTAGGTCTCGGAAACTTCCGCACTGTGGATGTTGAGGATTTGTCGAAGCACAAGATGGACTCGGAGCAGTTCAGCATTACGCCGGAGACCGCAGAGTTGGTCAACACCGCACGCCGCGACGGCCGCAAGATTGTAGCCATCGGCACAACCGTTATGCGCGCTATGGAGACAGCGGCATCGGTAGGTGGCATACTCAAGCCTATGGAGGGTTGGACAAACAAGTTTATCTTCCATCCATACCAGTTCTCGGCAGCCAACGCCTTTGTATCGAACTTCCACCTGCCATACTCTACACAGCTTATGATGGTTGCGGCATTTGGCGGCTACGATTTTGTGATGGAGGCCTACCAATTGGCAGTTAAAGAGGGCTATCGCTTTGGTACCTACGGCGATGCTATGTTGATTTTGTAATATATTGCTATAAAACTACTAAACTATGGCAAAAAACAGAATATTATACGTGTGTCAGGAGATATCCCCCTATGTTCCTGAAACTGACTTCTCGAAGTTAAGTCTTGAGATGGCTCGTCAGATGCAGGAGCGTGGAGCAGAGGTGCGTACGTTTATGCCCCGCTATGGCTGTATCAACGAGCGCCGAAACCAGCTCCACGAGGTTATCCGCCTCTCGGGTATGAACCTCATTATCAACGATAATGACCACCAGCTTATCATCAAGGTGGCCTCTATCCCTGCGGCACGTCTTCAGGTATACTTTATCGACAACGACGACTACTTCTCACGCCGCTTCATCGTCACCGATGCCGAGGGTAATATGTTCGAGGATAACGACGATCGTGCCATCTTCTTCGCCCGAGGTATGCTCGAGACCGTGAAGAAGCTTCGCTGGGCGCCAACCATCGTCCACTGCCACGGCTGGTTCTCGGCCATTGTGCCGATGTACCTCAAGAAGGTCTTTTATGACGATCCTCTCTTCAGCGATGTAAAGATTGTGCTTTCGGTGGCTAATGATAAGTTCGACGGAGCGTTATGTCCGGAGTTCAAGCAGAAGCTCGAGGGCGAGGGTATCTTGGATAGCGTGATGTCGGTTCTTGAGGAGCCTACATACCAAAACCTCTATCGATTCGTTATTGAGTATGCTGATGGTATTGTTGTGACCTCGCCAGATGCAGATAGTGAGGTTGTGGAGTATGCACGTAGCCGAGGTAAGAAGGTTCTCGACTACCAGTGTGGCGATGATAAGGAGGTCTTCGATAATTACAAAAAATTCTATGATGAACTTTAAGAGCCTTCTCCACTTTGTTGTGATGCTCCTCGTGGCCCTGTGTGCTGTGAGGTGCACTACCGAGGTGGACTACTCTATGGGTGAAGAGTTGGTGCCTACGCGCCAGAATATGGAACTTAGGCGCAGAGTCTATGAGAAGGGTTTTTACAGAGATAGCTTTGCCGATAAGGTGGCGTGCTCGCTCATCGAGACCCGACTCTTCCAGACCGACTCCATCCGCTCGGCGAATATCAAATATGGATATTTCGGCTGCGAGAATAGCGAGATATATGGCAAGCGTAAGGCAGGCTTTATGTCGCAGATGATCTTCAGTCTGTCGCTTCCCGAGGGACGTGGCTGGGGCTACCGCCCTATTTACGACTCTACGCTTCTGTCGCTTTATATCACCGATTATCACGGTGATACACTTCCGAGACGCTACGAGGTCTACGAGATTACGTCGAACGACTATTTCAACCTTCCTACGAATAAGGATACGGCGTTCTACCTCAATTTCGACCCTACGGACTACATCTCCGAGAGGCCGATCTTCGAGTTTACGTTCCCTAATCAGGAGAGGGGTGTATATGTGGGCGATATGAGCAACCCTCAATCGAGCAACGTGCGCCTTGAGTCTACAGACGCAACATTGGAGTATGTGTCGCGCCTGATGCTCCTCACCGACGAGGATGGAAACAGAATCTCGAATGATGAGCTTGCACTCGACAAGGATAGCCTCTACGTCGAGGGTAACGAGGCGAAGTTTGTGGAGCAGGTGAGGGGTATATATATCGTACCTAAGGAGGGCACCGAGGGGGCTATGTTTGCCACCGAGCTTGAGAATACGGCTATGCTTCTATACACCCGAAGCAGATATGAGGAGGATCCTACGATTATCCGCGATACCACTTATATGGTTTACAACCTTTTCCTTGGCAAGGAGAACTATGATGGCGATGCGGGCAATGTCTCAGTAAATAGCGTTCAGCACGATTTTGCGGGCAGTGCGGTTGATAATTTCGAGGAGATGACAACCACGTGTTATGTGGATGGTATGGGCGGTGTTGTCACCGAGGTGGAGTTTACCGATGAGTTTATCCAGTCGCTTGCCGATATCGTTACAGGTGCTGGCGATGCAGCTGCTGTATCGGTCAATAACGCCACAATGTCGGTATACCTCGAGGGTTCCGACTACGACTATATCAAGGTTCAGGATAATTTCGGATTCATAACCCCTATCCTCGATGCGTCGATGCCACGTATGGGCTTCTACACCGACTACAAGAAGTTGATCGGCGTTACGGATTATGCCTATACCGTTGAGACAAGCAGTGTGCCACTGAACTACGACGGCTATCTGAATCGTTCTTTGGCGTGCTACAAGATGAATATATCGCTCTATGTGCAGTCGTTGATGAACGTTGCAGCGAAGTACATAGACAAGGGTGGTAAGGTCGATTTTGCGAAGTTCGAGGCAGAGAGGGAGGACTATATGTCGCTTCGCCACTTCTATATTGCCCCTGCGGCATATTCGCTCTATGGCTTCAATCGCCAGGCTATATATGGTATGGATGGCGAGGGTGTTGCGGCACCTATAAAGCTCGAACTGACATATACCATCGTAAAGTAAGATTAAGTTTTAAATAGGAAAAAGATACTATTTGAGATGCAGGAAAATTTAGTGATTGTGGAGTCTCCGGCTAAGGCTAAGACCATCGAGAAGTTCCTCGGTAAGGGCTTTATGGTGAAGTCGAGCTTCGGACATATCAGAGACTTGGCTAAGAAGGGTCTCGGTGTAGACCTCGGCAATGAGTTTGAGCCGATATATGAGATTCCAGATGATAAGCGTAAGGTTGTTGATGAGCTATCGCGCCTGGCCCGTGAGGCAAAGACCGTGTGGTTGGCATCCGATGAGGATCGCGAGGGAGAGGCTATTGCGTGGCACCTTGCCAAGGTGCTTCAATTACCTATAGAACAGACCAAGCGTATTGTATTCCACGAGATTACCCAGCGTGCTATTCTCGATGCTATCGAGAATCCGCGTACCATAGACCTCAACCTTGTTAACGCGCAGCAGGCTCGTCGTGTGCTCGACCGCTTGGTGGGCTTCGAGCTCTCGCCAGTACTCTGGAAGAAGGTGCGTCCAGCACTCTCAGCAGGCCGTGTGCAGAGTGTTGCGGTGCGTCTTATCGTGGAGCGTGAGCGTGAGATCATCGCTCACAACTCTGTGGCGCAGTACCGTGTCGTGGGTCAGTTCTATGCTGCCGGCGATAGTGCCAAGACCATATTCAAGGCTACCTTGTCACAGCCATTCCCTACGCGCGAGGAGGCGGAGCAGTTTCTTCGTGAGTGCGTAGGTGAGAGCTTTACCGTCACCAAGGCCGAGGAGAAGCCTTTGCAGCGTTTCGCAGCACCTCCATTTACCACCTCCACACTTCAGCAGGAGGCGGGTCGTAAACTCGGTATGAGTGTGTCGCAGATTATGTCGGTGGCACAGAAGCTCTACGAGCAGGGTCTTATAACCTATATGCGTACCGACTCTGTCAACCTGTCGCAGATGGCTATCTCGCAGTGTAAGAACGAGATCACACGCCTCTTTGGTGCTAAGTACTCCTACCCTCATAACTTTAAGACCAAGGCTAAGGGCGCGCAGGAGGCTCACGAGGCCATCCGTCCTTCGTACATCGAGCGTCACGAGATTGAGGGTACGGCAGCAGAGAAGAAGCTCTACGACCTTATCTGGAAGCGTACCGTGGCATCACAGATGGTACCTGCGGAGTTGGATAGAACAACCATCGTCGTAGACCTCGAGAAGCGCAAGGAGCAGTTTGTAGCCACAGGCGAGGTTGTGCGTTTCGATGGCTTTATGCGCCTCTACTCCGAGTCGGTGGAGGATGATGCGCAGAGCGAGGGCGAGGGTGGTCTCCTCCCAAAAATTGCTGTGGGAGATAGGGTGTTACCTACTACGATCACCGCTTCGGAGCGTTACAGCGTTGCGCCATCACGATACAACGAGGCGGCACTCGTAAAGCGCCTCGAGGAGTTGGGCATCGGACGTCCGTCAACATACGCACCTACCATTACGACTATCATCAATCGCGGCTATGTCGTGAAGCAGAATCGTGACGGTCAGAAGCGTCAGACACTGCAGCTCACACTCTCGGGCGATAAGATCTCGGAGAAGATGGTTACGGAGAGCTATGGCAAGGAGAAGAATCGCTTGGCACCAACCGACATAGGTATGGTTGTCAACGACTACCTCGAGACACAGTTCTCGTCAATTATGGACTACCACTTCACGGCAAATGTCGAGAAGGAGTTTGACCGCGTTGCCGAGGGCGACATCACCTGGACAGATATGATTCGCGACTTCTACGATCCGTTCCATAAGCTCGTGGATAGTGCAGTCGGCACCCAGAGCGACCGCAGTGTGCAGTCAGTAAGGGTGTTGGGTATCGATCCTAAGAGCGGCTGCACGGTTAAGGCACGTATCGGACGCTACGGCCCTATGGTGGAGTTGGAGTCTGAGGATGGTGGCAAGGGACAGTTTGCTTCATTGAAGAAGGGACAGCTCATCGAGTCGATAACCTTGGAGGAGGCGTTGGAGTTGTTCGCGCTGCCTCGCGACTTGGGTGAGTTGAACGGCGAGTCGCTTATGGTTGGTGTCGGTAAGTTCGGGCCTTATGTCCGTCACGGCAAGACCTTCGCCTCGTTGCAGAAGGGCGATGATCCATATACCATCACCCGCGAGCGCGCCGAGGAGCTCCTGAAGGAGGCACTCGAGAAGCAGCGTGCAGCATCGGAGCCACTTCGCACCTTCGAGGAGGATGCAGCAATGGTGGTTAAGAGCGGTCAGTATGGCCCATATATCGCCTACAACGGCAAGAACTATCGCCTGCCAAAGGGTGCAAAGGTCGACACACTGACCTACGTGGATTGCCAGCGCATCGTGGCTAAGAGCAAGAAATAAACATTTTAAACAATACCTTAAAACTATTTTATTATGAAGAAAATCTTTGGTTTGGCACTCGGCCTTATGTTGGCTACAGGTGCTATGGCTCAGGAGGCTACAGAGTTTACTGTAGTCAAGGAGAATCCTATCACAAGCATCAAGAATCAGGCTCAGGCAGGTACTTGCTGGTGCTACTCATCACTCGCATTCATCGAGTCAGAGCTTTTGCGTATGAACAAGGGCGAGTATGATTTCTCGGAGATGTTTATCGTTCACAACACCTACCTCGAGCGCGCTGAGAAGGCAGTTCGCACTCACGGTGATGTATCTTTCGCACAGGGTGGTTCGTTCTACGATGTTATCTACGGTATGGAGAAGTTTGGTCTCGTTCCAGAGGCTGAGATGCGTCCAGGTGTAATGTACGGCAAGGAGCTCAGCAACCACAACGAGCTTTCAGCTGTTAGCGACGCTGTTGTAGCTGCTATCGCTAAGGGTAAGCACCGCAGCCTTCAGTCAAATCCTGAGGGTGAGATGTTGTGGAAGAAGGCTATCGAGGCTATCCACGATATCTACCTCGGCGTGCGTCCTGAGACCTTCACATACGAGGGTAAGGAGTATACTCCAAAGTCATTCTACGAGTCTTTGGGCTTGAACGCTGACGACTACGTATCGTTGACCTCTTACACTCACCACCCATTCTACTCTACATTCGCACTCGAGATTCCAGACAACTGGCGCTGGGCACAGTCATACAACCTCCCTATCGACGAGCTTATGGAGGTGTTTGACAACGCTATTATGAAGGGTTACACCGTAGCTTGGGGTAGCGACGTTAGCGAGAATGGCTTTACTCGTATGGGTACAGCAGTTCTTCCAGAGGAGACTCAGGGCATTGACCTCCAGGGTTCGGATATGGCTAAGTGGCTCAGAATGTCTGAGGCTGAGAAGAAGAACACTCCTATGCCACTTCCAGCATCACAGAGAATGTGCACTCAGGAGGAGCGTCAGCTCGGTTATGACAACTGGGAGACTACCGATGACCACGGTATGCTTATCTACGGTATCGCAAAGGATAAGAACGGCGTAGAGTACTATATGGTTAAGAACTCTTGGGGCGAGGCTGGTACATACAAGGGTCACTGGTATGCTTCAAAGGCGTTCGTTCGTTACAAGACTATGAACATCATCGTTCACAAGAACGCTATTCCTAAGGATATCCGCAAGAAGCTCGGTTTGTAGTATATTGTGATGGCAGTGCAGAGTCATTGCCAAGTGTAAATGGCGGATGGTTAACCCATCTGCCATTTTTTTGTATATACCCATCTCCAATGTTAAAATATTAACAAGAGATTTTGTTGCTCAAATAACAAAATTTCCCTACATTTGTAAGAGCATCCTCGCAATAGGATGGTGCTATGACCTCTATTTGAGGTCGCTACGTAAAACCCCAAATGTAGTGATATGAAAAGATTGTGTATACTTTTTGCCCTCGCAATGTCGACTATCTCGTGTGGATGGTTGGGCAATAATAATGGTAACGACGTGGAGAACGGCGAGGTCCAAGCGTCGGGTCCAGCTATGGATGTAGATGTTGAGGCGATGTTCAGAGATGCCGACGTGGAGGCTATGACCATCGAGCAGAGAGTAGATCACTATCTCTCGCGTTATGCTCACGAGAGTTCTCTCGAGGACCGCACCCAGGCCGAGACTACGTACAACGCTATGATGGAGTGGTTGCAGTCGCTGTCGGATGACGACAAGCGTCGTGCCGATGATGCCTCGGAGGCGTGGTATAGCAAAAATGCTGATAGGCTTTAGATTGATATATTTCTACCCAGCATACGAAAAAAAGGGTGTCCAACAGGTTTGTGGACACCCTCTCATTTTTTAAGGAGCTGTATAACAAGAGCTGATTTTAGGCTTGCGCAGCTCGAAAAAGCGGAGTTTACTTGGTGTAAATGAGCATTTTGAGAGCAAGCGCGTTTGTTGATAGAACAGTGCAGATACAACGCTCGGCAAAATTTGAGACGATGGGCTGTACTTAGGCGTACAGCCCTTTGGCGAAATATTTTGTTAGCGGAAGTAGATGCCCTGTTATATCAACAAAGAACGACAAAGCAGCCTTGTTTGATAGCTTCTTTATATACGATGTTCTACATATTGAGGAATATATCCACCACCACAGGCTCCTCGCCAAGCTCCACCGCTACACGCTGAAGCTCTCCCGCAGCATCGTAATAACGAAGCTCATAGGCGCGATTCTTCTCCACAAGCACCGAGAACATATCGTTCATATCGCGAAGTGGACCAGCTGTGAGACCGCCACCCATCTGCTCAGTACCGCAGAATACATCGACACCCATCGCCACTCGGTCGTCAGAGTGCTCCTTTTGGCCCGCCTGCTTATAACCCGCAATCTTGATAAAGGTGTGTGTGCCAGCCTCGAGGTGACGTGTATATTGCTCGTATGCCAACTCCTGATAGTGCTTTGTTACGTTCACAGCACCTACGATCTGCGGCAACTCCTCCACCGAGCGACCCTCTACATCGCCATCAGCCCATACCATAGGGAACCAATCCTCAGCCTCGCCGAAGCGTGTAGCATATATGGCGTATGTGCGGTCATCCTCCTTAGCCTTTGAGGCATCGGGCATAAACCATAGGTGGTCGAGCTTCGAAGGGAAGTAATACTCCGTCACGCGCCACTTGCCGTCGAGCCACACCTCAGTCCAGCTGTGGTTGCCGCGATTGTCGTGCCACGATGCTGTACCAGCGAAACGCGCAGGGATACCTACTGCACGGTAAGCATCCACGAGCAAAATCGCGAGACCTGTGCACGACGCCATACCCTGACGCATAGACTCACGAGGGCTCTGGTTTGTCTTCTCGCGCTTGGTGTTGTAATCGACACCTGTGAGGCGAGGAATATTGGCATTCACAGCACATACCGCATCGTACATAGTGCTACAGGTGTCTACCGCTGGCGAGAACAACTCATAGAGCTCCTTGCGCCACGAGTCACGAACCTCATCGACAACGTGATATGGAAGTACATCGTAGAGATATACATCCTCAGGCAACTGCTTCGCCCACTGATACTTCTCACGTGCGAGGTGTGCATACTCCACATTCTCCTTGAGGAGATTCAGATCCATAGCCTCGCGATCAAACTCCGGCATATTCTTCAACAGAAAAGCCATCTCCTGCTGCTGCTCCACGGGTGTCGCGGCCATAAGAGCCTCAAGCTCTGCAGCGCGTGACGATGCCGCCACAACCTCCTGAAGTGCTGAATCCTTCGCAGCATCGTAACGCTCCGAAGGCCAAACGATAAGCGCAATACCTAATGCTATTGCAGCCAATCCACAAAGTACAAGTCTTAGTTTCATTATTTTATAAGTTTAAGTATCTCCTTTACCTCATTCTCATCCACGCTGCGCAGTGCAAACTCATCCACAGCATCCGAGCCACCCATCGAGATGCGAGGGTTGCGATAGAGCATACCTCCCGCAACCATACACTTGGCACTGAAGTGTAGAGCATCGACACCTACTGCGGCAAGCTGCTGGGCATTCTTCGCCACAACGCCGCTGCCCGCCATAATCTCTATACGTCCGCGGCTGACCTCCACGGCCTTAGCGATATTCTCGATGCCATCAATAGCCTTGTCGTAGCTTCCCGAAGTTAGGATACGCTTGCATCCCGCCGCGATGATATCCTCAACCGCCTGGGCATAATCCTCGGTCATATCCACCGCGCGGTGGAACGTAGTCTCCATATCTCCCGAGGCCTCAACCAACTGGCGTGTACGCTCCACATCCACCTTGCCATCGGCCGTAAGGACACCAAATACCACACCCGTAGCACCCGCCTGCTGGGCATACTTTATGTCGAGGAGCATAGTCTGAAACTCATCGTCCGAATAGAGGAAATCTCCACCGCGGGGGCGAATCATAACACTGAGATCGAGATTTGGAATCTGGGCAACACGCTCTATGGTTGCCAGCGATGGTGTCACGCCGCCCTCTGCAGGCGATGCACACAACTCTACACGGTCAACACCTAAGCGTGCAGCAATCTGGCAAGCCTCAACCGAGTAGGCACAAAGTTCTGTTTTAATCATCTTTATTGGGTTGTAATGTTATAGTTGTTCGCTATCAATTAGCTTGTTAAGCACGGCATACACCGTGAGACCCGCAACGGAACGTATGCCTGTCTTATGCACTATATTCTTGCGGTGCGAGATCACCGTATGTGGCGAGATATTGAGCTCCGAGGCAATCTCCTTATTGGTGAAGCCTCGTGCCACAAGGATAAGCACATCACGCTCACGCTCCGAGAGTTCGTGGCTTTCGGAGATATTATGCTCCGAGGGCTGCTCGGCGGCCTCTGCCACTATGCGCTCCACATCCTCCGAAGAGCTAAAGAGGGTTATCGTGGCGTTGAAGCGACGCACAATCTCCTCCTCGGCAAGGCTACTGAGCATTCCCACCACGGGGATGTTCATAAGTGCCGACGAGGACTCTATCTCATAATACAACGCCACCGAGACCACTACAACATCCACCTTCCCCGATGCCACGATGCTCTCCACCTCCGCAATATGGCGATAGATGCCTACGACCTCGGCACGTGGCGAGCGCGACAATATGGAGGCTATACCCTCCGCAACAACCGATGCCACATCGACAATGGCTACTCTATATCGTTTCATCGTGCGTTGTTTATATAAATTTCAATAAGTGGGCGAAGCAGATAGATCTCCACATTGCTATGACGGCGCAGGTCGTCACGCAGGGCATATATATGCTCCAACATCGTGCAGCGCAACTTCGTTGGGGCCTCCTCGGGGAGACTCTTGAAGATCAGCGAGGCGATGTCGTTCGAGCGGTCGTCGATATCGGCGTGCGGCATATCGAAGATGGTGCAATTATAGGCCACATCGCTACCCTCGGTACAACCCTCTATAATAGAGAAGATGTTGCGCTCCTCCTCGTTGAAGTGGTCTACGATATAGCTGGTATAGTCGCCATAGAAGCGGCGTAACACACTCTGTGACAATGGGTCACAGTGCTCGAGAATCTTCTCGAGATGCGCGGCTGTGTGTGGTAGCATCTGCTCGGCATAGTAGCGATGTGAGGCGCGCAAGTAGTCGATAACCTCGCGCAGCATTTCGGGTTTCAGGTGCTCCACCTGAGGGCGAAACGTGGTGTCGGTGTGCATCGATGCAAGCATCATAAATAGCTCCACGGAGTGTCCCTCACGCTCACACATCTCGCTAATCGAGACATCGCCAAAGGGTAGACGTATGTCGAGACGCGAGAATATCGACAGCAGGGATGGAGAGAGCTCCACAAGCTCAAAAATCTTCATCTCGGGAGAGAGTGTCGGCAGATGCGCCATATTTATCTTTTTATTCATTGATAATCAATATGTTGTATAGTGTTTAACGTTGATATATGTAATATAATGCAAAGATACGCATAATTTCGATAACGCACAAATCCCATCTAATGGGGATATTATTACCCCCAATTTCCCTATATTATGTGATTGCAGGTGCGAGATAAATGGTGCATCTTTGCACTCGAAAACCTAATGGTTCTCACGCAAGGAGAATTTAGGTTGTAATTAGAGATCTTTTTAGTTTTTATTGGGTGTTCTCCTTTGGAGACAAAGAGTCGGTGCCAGCGCATCGACTTTTTTGTTTGCCCTCACCGCGACAGTTTTCCCTGCCGCGATTGCAGAGTTTGCAGCATTTTTGTACCTTTGCAATCCAAAATTATAGGATATGGGCAAGGCGAAACTCAGCAGAAACGCTATAATAGGATATCCCGCGGGTATCATTACGGGTGTGACATACGGTCTCAATCCGCTATTTGGTATGCCGTTGATGCAGGGCGGTGCAACGGTGGAGTCGATACTCTTCTTCCGCTATGGCATCGCAGTGCTGCTTCTCGGGGCGTTCCTGCTCATTACGGGGCAGAGTTTCAGAGTATCACCGAAGCAAGGAGCAATACTACTATGCCTCGGAGTGCTGTACAGCTGCAGCAGCATCTGCCTCTTCGAGGCGTACAACTACATTGCCTCGGGACTCGCCACAACTCTCGTCTTTCTCTTCCCTGTGCTTGTGGCTATCATAATGGTCTTTCTAAAGGTTGTGCCATCGCTACCCGTGTGGCTCTCTATCATCGCCACATTCATAGGCGTTATCGTTATGACACGTGGCGACTCTGGCGATGCGATAAACCCCATCGGAGTACTTCTTTCGGTAGCCTCGGCATTTGCTTACGCTCTCTTTATCGTCACTATAAACCGCAGCAAAACCATCGGCACGATATCCAACACCCTGCTTACGTTCTACGCACTACTTACAGGTGCAGCGATATTCTTCGTTAAGACTCTATTTGCCGAGCAGGGCTTAACCACAGGCATCGAGGGCATCGCGGCGTGGGGAAACCTTATAGGATTAGCCATACTGCCCACCATCGTATCGACAGCCACACTTGCCATCGCCACCCGCAATATTGGAGCTACAAAGGCATCCGTTCTCGGAGTCTTCGAGCCTATCACAGCCATCCTTGTCGGCACAATAATCTTTGGCGAGGCACTAACACCCAACATTGTAATAGGCATCCTTATAGCCATCGTCGCCGTGACGTTTATGATCATAACAACAAAGCGATAGGTCTCCCCTATCGCTTTGCTCCCCATTTTGGTGTGATTCCTATGAATATCTCAAAGTTGATGCCAGGCATAGGGCGCGACAACACCGAGAGATACTCCTCATTAAAAAGGTTGTTTATCGTACCCTTAAGCGAGAGATCTGCCCACTTGAGGCTTATGACCCTCTCGAGCGAGATGTTAGACATAAAGTATGGCGGCAGCTTGCCCGTCAGCGAGATATCGTTCGACGACATCGTATATCGCTCGGAGTAGTAGCACCACTTATAGAGGAACGACCACTTACGCCACGTCAGAAGTCCCGTCACCGATGACGACAACTCTGGCACGTATGGCAGCTGCTTACCCACGGATTGATCTGCTGGGGTGCGAGGTTCACCCTCGTTGATGGATGGTGTCCACGAGAATGTGCCATTTAATCCAAGCTGCCAATGCTTCGAAAGCACAACATCGAGGTCGGCCTTCAGCTCCACACCGTATGCGTGCACATCCTTGATATTCTCGGGCGAGAAGAAACCCTTGGTTGTTGGCAGCCAGATGATCCAATCCTTGATAAACGACTCGAACCAACTTGCCGAGCCACTCAGCGAGTATACGTCCTCTCTACCCACAGCGAAGGAGACTCCAGCGTCGTATGTCCAGCCGCTCTCCTTCTTTAGGTCGGGATTTCCACCCGGCAGGAAGTAGAGGTCGTTGAGAGTCGGAAAGCGGAAGTTACGCGATATGGATGCCTTAGCCACAACATTTCCCACCTCCGAAAGCACACCATCCACAAAGAGCGCAGGGATTATCGGCGTCCACTCCTTGCCAAACATCTCCTCGCGAACAACCAGCGAGACTCCCAAACGATCTATAGGTCGCCACTTCGCCGACACCGAGCCAGATAGTTCGGGGCGTCCCTTCTTATATCCCACAATGGCCTTGTTACCATCCTGACGCACGATGTTCTTATCCTCGCTCTGCACAAGGTGCTGGTGCAGCGACACATTGGCCGTAAAGAGCCACCTCTTACCTATGGAGTACTCGCCATCCACCTGACCATATATGGTATTTATACGCGAGCGCGAGCGTGTCATAACTGCCATAACGCCATTTCCCACATCGCGCTTGTAGTCGTAAGCCATCCAGGTGTAGATATATCCCGCCTTAGCACCCATCTTCCAGTTGTCGCGCAGATGATCCCACGACACCACGCCGCGGAAGGTCTGCTCACGTTGACGGTTATCAAAATCGGTAGCATCGCCGTGATCTACGGTGAGCATCGCCAACTCGCGATTGGAGTTTATATACCAAGCATTTAGACCTATGCGATCACCACGTCCCGTGTTGTAGTACACCTCCTGGAGAATGTGCAGATCCTTATACGCGCCGCTGCGGTTACGCTCCACGGGGTAGTATTGGTCGATGATGTTCATATCCTCATCGTAGACATTCTCCTTCTTGTCGTGGTTGCGGAATTTGTAGTCGTTGGGAGATGATGAGTATACCGCACGTGTCGACACCTGCCAGTGGTCGTTGCCATACGTGAGGCGCAGGAACTCATCGAAGGTCCTAAACGAGCCTATGCCCTGAACATACTGCAGGCCGAAGCCACGGTTATCCGCAGGCTTTGTGGAGAGTTTCACAGCACCACCCAAGCCACCTCCAGTCTCATTCACCGACGATGTGCCGTGCAGGAGCGAGGCGTCGTCGACGAAGAACGAGGGGATCATCGAGAAGTCGGTCATACCGAGCATCGGCGAGTTGATCTTCATACCGTTCCACGACACCTGGGTATGCGATGGCGAGGTGCCGCGAAACGACACCGTAGAGAGCGTCGCACGGCCATAGTTCTTCACAAATATCGAGGTGTTGAAGGTCAGCACGTCGGCCATCGAGAGTGCTATATTCTCCTTGAGGGCTAAGGTGTCGATGCGTGTCTCTTGTATGGCTATCTCCTTCATCGGGCGGTTGCCATACACTGCCACCTCACCCACCCGAATACCGCGTGTAGCCCAGTTGCGCGTATCATCTTGCGCCGCTGCAATGAGAGGAGCAAATAGTATAAATATTAGTAGAAGTCTCTTCATAGTAGTGCTAACCTCTTATTTCCAGCAGAATGCCCCGGGGATGATACCCACATAAAAACTATCGAGCAACTCTCTATCCTTGGAGTAGCGATATACCATTCCCTGCTGCACATAGTCTATAGCATCGGCGATATATACATCCCCCGTGTGTGGGCACACCGTGAGACCATAGTATAGCGTGTTGTCGTAGGGCAGGAAGGGACGTACAGGCACCATATCTGCCGTTACGTCCATCTCCCACACATCATCATTGAGCCAGTATATCTTATCCTTCGTGCCGTTTAGTTGAACCTCCGATGGACAGTCGCCAAAGTCGAATTTAAACTGCTTTTCGATGGTGAAGGTCTCGGCATCAATGCGATACAAGGATGGTGCTTCGTGACCATACGGCGAGCCATCATATCCGCCATCCGTCACGGTCCACAGCTTGTTGTTGCAGTCCATAACCAGCGACGTGGGCTGAATACCAACCACCAACTCATCCACAACCTTGTCGGTCTCGGTGTCGATCTTGATGATACGGTTTTGGTAGGACCAGCAGTTGACGTAGACATACTTGCCATACTGCACCATCTGCTCCGTAGATCCCGACTCCATCGTCATATTCGGAATGTCGATATACCCCGTAATCTCATAACGCTTGGGGTTTACGATGAAGATGCGGTTATCCCATATCTGCGTTATGTATGCCTTCTCGTCCGAGATGAAGTGTATGTAGCGTGGCGATGTGAGGTTTGTGATGCGTCCCACCTCCTTGAAGGTGTTTATGTCGATGGCAAATACCACGTGGGAGTTGTTCACCACCACCCAGCCTATGCCATCGCGGATTATCATACTCTGACACACGTCGCCGAGCTTCATAGCGTTGGCGCGATAGAAGATCTCGTTCTGCACCGTCTTGGTCTCAGGATCATAGTACGACAGCGTGGCGTTGCCATACTGGAAGTTACCCTCGTTGCAGATGAAGAGACCCTCGCCCGATGCCGAGATGTCAAACTCCTCCTCCAGGCCATACTCCCACTTCATACACGCCACCGAGAGCAGCGCCACCATCATCATCGCTATCTTTGTCACACGTCGCATCATCGTCGTCGTTACTTAGTCATATTATAGTCGTAGAAGCCACACACCTCGGTAGATAGTTCTCCAAGCCAGCCACTCTTGGCATTTACGGCGCACTGCACCTTCACAAAGTCGATGTAGTCGAGCTCTATAGGCTCGCCATCGCAATCTATTGCGTTCGAGATTTTGAAATGGTTGACATTGATCCCACCCTCTGCATTCTCCTCATCGGTTAGGCGGTCTATTGGGCTGTAGTTGTCGACATAGCCCCAGTCATACTTGTCGTTCACCCAATAAGAGCCATTTCCCGAGGCGTCGTAGTTGCGAGCCTCAAGACACGTACCTGTAAGGGTATAGCTATCCTCCTCAATCCACAACGGATAGTAATAGTCCTGACGGTGGAACTGCTTGAGGTAGTCTATCTCGCCGCTGTTGCCGAGGTTATCCACCCACTGCACCGCCATCATAGTACCCGTAGGACGATAGTAGGTTACCGAGTATTCCTGCACGGTATTCTCTTTGCCAGTCTCCGAGCCTGCCAACTCATACCAAGTATCATCGGGCTCTCCGTTGCCATTCTCATCCTGCATAACCCACACTATGCCTGGCTCCGAAGAGCCGCTGAATGAGTTGCCAAGAATAGCAAGGTCGTAGTCTCCCGAGTTGTCGATGCTATGGTCGAAGCCTACGACGATGTAGCCTCCGAAGCCACCGAGCGACACCCAGTTCTCCTGCGTGAGACGCTCCTCGGCGTATGCTATCGCCGCCTCCATCGTTGTCTGCGTGCCGTCGAAGCCTCCAGTTTTGAGTTCGTTGATAAACTGACCTGGCGCAGGGGTGTAGTCGTAAACCTCGCTCCAATTGGCCTTCGATGCGCCGCTCATAGGGCGATAGTATGCACCCTCCTCGTATATCGTCACTGCGAAGGTATGCGTGAGGGTTATCTGCTCATCACCCTTTGTTGTTGTGGCGGTTGCTGTGATTGAATAATCGCCCGCAGCATCTGCCGTAAACACATACGACGCATCACCCGCCACGGCCTCCTTATCGCCAACAGCCCAGGTGTACGCGACACCCTCGGTATTGCTCACCACAGATGGCTTGATGCGCAGTTTGCGACCCACAACGCTGTGGTACGTGGTGCGTGAGAACTCCCACACAAATGGCATATCCTCGGCTCTGAGCACCTCTATCTCAACGCTATCACTATGCTCGCCATCCTCGTTCTCCGCAGTTACGGTGATCTTGTAGTTACCCACAGCCGTAGCCTCGAAGGTGTAGGAGAGCTCCTTGTCGCTCTGCACCGTCACACCATTCACTGCCCACACAACCGATGTCTCGAGCGATGAGTCGCGCACCGTAGCATTGAGCACCACCTCCGTACCTATGGCTACCGTCTGGCGTTTGTTGCCCGCTATGGATACTATCGGAGTCTCCAGCTCCACCACGTCCACGCGTATCTCCTCGCTATCCGAGCCGTAGTTGGTGGTGACGGTGAGAAGTATGAAATACTCACCACACTCCTCGCGCATAAACGTAAGCGATGGCTCGTTGCCTACCAACCTACCATCCATAGTCCAGCTATATGTAGCGCCCTCTGCCGATTCATAGCCAGGAGCGATAATAACCTCGCAACCCTGCTTCACGGTGTAGATACCCGTAGGGCTGTCGAGGTTTATCTTTGGGGGCAACGAGGTTGTGATCTCCTCGTCTATGTTGCAAGACGAGGAGAAAACAACGATCACACTTAAAAACAAAAATTCTAAAACACTTCTCATTATCTGTTATTTATCAAAACGTACTGCCACGTCGTCGTAGGCAAAGTAGCCAGGGATTGTGAAGCCATACTTGCCACCCATCTCCTCCGAGTAGAGGAAGTTGAGGCGTATCTTGGCAACAGCACCCAGTGGCGACAAATCCCACTTCTGCCAGTCGGTAACTACATACTTACCCTCGACCAAGTAGAACTCTACCTCGCTCACAGGCTCGGCATCGGCATCGGCGCATATATCGTCGAAGCCCTGTGCCACAATCTTCAACCACGCATCGTCGGTGAGACCCTCCCAGTTGCCACCGAAGCTGTTACCTGCCTCGCTCTTAACACCCATAACCAACTGGTTGAGAGTGTAGTTGGTGTTGGTAACCCACATATGGTCAAAGACGCGCGCCTGGCCATCTGCAAAGGCTATCTCAGGAAGGTTCTCCACATACGAGAAGAAGTCCTTATAGCCGTAGTGCACACAGAAGTTATCACCAGAGTGTGGCGCTACAGGCACCATAAACTGCAGGTTAAACCATCCGAGCATTGTGTCGTTACCAGCGTTGTTAGCAACGTAGTCCTTGCCATAATACTTTGCAATGTGCATATCGCGATGCTCATCGTCATAACCCTCGCCCCAGTAGTTCGAGATGGCGTGACCACCACCCCAGAAGCAGTATGCGTAGTTATCGGGGAAGGTGTGTGTAAGTTCGGTGTTACCCTCATCCCACCAAGTGTACATCGCCGACATATAGTCTGCATAGGTCAGCGGACCGCCATACTGTGGATCGTCGATGAGGTCGCTCCACGTTGTAATCTCTCTACCTGCCCAGTCATCAGCATAGTCCAAGGTGTAAGGCTCAAACTTCGCATCCTCATCCTCGAAGGTCAAAACGCGCAACTCGTATGGGAGCTCTGGCTCTGCAACAACAGCTCTAACGTGCATCTTCACAATAGCGCTCTTGCCATCCTCCGACACCACGGTGATAGCCACAGTACCCTCCACATCGTAGTGACACATATCCTCGGTTGGTGCTGTAACAGCGAGGATATTCTCGGCGTATGCAGCCCTCCAACCCTCAGGGGTGTTTATAACATAGTCGGCGATATTCTCAGCCTCAACCACAAACTCCACTGTTGTGCCGTATGCCACCTCCGCTACCTCCGCAGCATCTACGATGATGAACTTTGGCACACTCTCGTCGTAGCGTGCGAGGCGCAACTCTGTGCCATTGGCAAGTGTGATAACCACATAGTCAGGGTTTGATGTATCAACGCTCTTAAATAGCGAGTCGCCCGCAGCACCAGTAGCACCGTCTGTACCATTAGTACCGTTAGTGCCATTTTGGCCATCCTTACCCTCAGCAACCACGCCTGTAGATGTCCAGGTAAGACCACCATCAACAGATATCTCCCACTCCTTGGTCGAGTCATTGATACGCACCTGTGGGGCTATGGCATCCTGGCCGTTCGCACCATCCTCGCCGTCGATACCGTTAGCGCGTACCTTCTCACCATTTACCAATAACCACTCACCATCCACGGTCCAGTAGTAGTTGCCATCCTCGCCCTGCATCACAGAGATTACAGGGGCGTTAGTGCCATTTGCACCATTAGCACCATCCTTACCATTGCGAATTTCGGCAGTTGTGCCATCCGAGAACACAATAGTGTAGCCATCTGCGGTAGGTGTCACCGACACCACGTATACGTTCTTCTGCAGTGCATTCACCAATATCTGCAGCGCCACGATATCCTCGTTGGTCTTGATCACCGCACGCTCGAGAGTCTCTACTCGTTCCTTCACATTACCAATCTCATTCCAGATCTTGGTGTCATCGTAGGAGCATCCTACCACTGCCATAAGCGTAACTGTTGCGCTTAGAGCCAAGCATAAAAATCTTCTCATAATGTTTTGTTTAAAGGTCATTCTCCGTAAACTTAAACACTACGATGATTGTGCGGTGTGGGATGTGTGCCGTGAAGTAGTGATGCAATACTCCTATTGCTCCTCTCCTTCCATTCTCACCCTCCAAAGTATGTAAACCTGATAAACTCAAGTCGCAGACTCGCCCATTCGCCGCAGGCACAATCTCGTAATAAATGCTTGGCAGGTCTTCTGACTCGCCTCCGTCTGCGAAGCCTTCCCAGGGTACTCCCCAGTGGCTAATGATGTCGCAGAGCTTTGTGAGGCTCACAGCAGCGGGAACTGTCCGGGATTTTCACCCGATTCCCTTTTAATCTCTATCGTGGCACGCAGCCACGGAGAACCAATGCAAGGGCAAAGGTAAGAAAAAAGTGTGACCTGCAAAAACAAATCACACATTTTTTTTGAGAAAATCGTAAAAAGGAGTGAGCGGCAATAGGTGTGCTACGCACAAAGATTGAGCAACATAGAGGCCCCGCCACGCGCCACAGAGGGATATCGCTACTTCTCCGCCGTGCCAAACCTATCCAAATAGGCTATGAGCGACTTATCATCGCCCGTAAGGCCGAATTTGTGGCGCAAACGCGAACGTGCAACGTTGATGCTACCAAGACTCTGGCTTGTAATGTTGGAGATCTCCTTGGTCGACATCTTCATATGGATAAAGAGACAGAGCTTGCGCTCGTTCTTCGTGAGGTTGGGGTGCTCGCGCAGCAGATTTTCGTAGAAGACATCGTTACCATCGGCAAGCGTCTTCTCCACCTCCGCCCAGTCGCCACCAGTAGTCTCGCTGCGCAACTGACGAATTATGCGACGTAGCTCATTACGCATCGACTTGTTATCACTGATATTCATCGCAGTGGCAAGCTCCTCGGCAAGCTTATCAATGTTATTCTGCTCCTGAAATTGTTGCAGCTTCTGAATCTTGATTATCTCGTTTTTGTAGTTCAGCTCCTGTTCCGCTTGCGTACGTTGCAGGTCACGATTCTTACGCTCAAGGCGGTAACGCGAGTAGAAGAGCACACCGACCAAAAGAATCACCACAACCGAGAGGATGTAGAAACGTGTAACCATCTTGCTATGCTCCATCTCCTGCTGGTGTATCTGCTCGCGACGCTTATGCTCCTGCTCGGCATGACGAAGCTCCATATCGCTGATTAGCAACGACAACTCGATGATATTCTGCGTGTTGTGCTGATGAGTATAGGTCTCGGCGAAGGCCATAAGAGCCTCGTATGCCTCCTGATACCTACCCTGTCGATAATAAATATCCTGAAGCAGAAAATAGGAGTGGACGTTCTTGGTGTCGAAATCGCCATTGCCGAGCAGCTCGATGGAGTGTTTCAGATCCTCAATAGCCTGGGCATTATCACCCCTATTAAGATGATAGAATCCACGAGCCGAATAGTAATATCCCTCCTCCTTATAGTTTGATATTAAGGGCTTTGCGAGGTCGAGATAACGCTCCGTAGCCTCAAAATCCTCAAACATAAACTCCTGCATCGCAGCATTGAGATAGACATTTACAAGCAGGTCGTTGAAGTTATACTCCGCGCATATCGCCTCGCACTGCGCGATGATGTCGTTAACGCCGTCGGGAGAGAGGTCGTAATGGAAACGGTTGTTTAACGCCCTGACACTCTGATGGGCCTGCTCTCGAGAGGCATAAGCATCTGATACTCTGCGATTAAAGCTCATAGCACGCATCGTATCCTTGTGATAGAAATAATCTACCTGCTCCAATGCGAGATAGGCCTCGCGCACTGTGGTGGAGTCGCCAATTACACGCGCCACGTCGAGAGCCTTTATGCTGCTGCTGAAGGCGTTATGATAGTCATTATTACGCAGATAGATACGCGCAAGAAGGGCATTTGTTCGAGCCATACAGGGGCGATTATTCATCTGCTCATATATATGATATGCTCGTTTTCGATACTGGAGTGCCTCGGCATAACGATGCAGCGAACTCTCGCTGTACTCCGACATAAAGTCGCAAACCATAGCTATATCCTCGTCAACGGCTGTAGAGTCGACATCAGCAAGCACCATCTGGGCATAGTTGTAGGCGTGTTCACGGTTCGAATTACGATACTGCTTAAACTTCTCGATGTTACGATTGAGGGTCTTTGACTCGAGTTGCTGGGCCATTGAGGGCAATGTAGATGTCATCAGCACAAATATTACAACCAAAATGTGCAATACTCCTGGTCGAAAAATGTTATATTTTATAAGTATCATAGTATTAGTGATATAACTTTTTTTGTAATACAAATGTAATAATAATTTTTCAAATTGTTATACTATTATAACACATATTTTTGGGCGGAGTTTGTCATCTTTTGTTAATTTTGTGTAACGAAAAGCAAAAAATTATTAAAAACACCTAAAACTATGAAACGATTTTTCCTCTATCTTCTTGCGATTTTGGCGATGATGGCTTGCTCTAAGGAGACCAACAACCCACAGCCTCAACCACAACCCGAGCCAGAACCTACACCTCAGGCTGCTACATTTAATATAAGTGTGCAGGAGGATAAGCTAGCGGCATTTTCGGTTACGTTCGATATCGTTCCAGAGGATAAGGAGGCAAAATATTATTACGATATTATCTCCAAGGCACGCATCAGCGAGATCAACATAGCAGCGCTAAAGAATGAGATTGAGGAGGGTTCGGCAAAGATGGCAGAACTCACAGGCACTCCATACGAGGAGGTGCTCGAGCAGATGCTCTCAAAGGGCGATCAGTTCGACATCCTGAGCAACGCCGGCTACCGCCCCGAGACAGACTTCTACATCTACGCCTTCTACTGGGATGCAGAGGAGGATGCAGAGCTTACCCTTTGCGAGTTCCGTACTCCTGCCATCGTGGAGTCTGAGGAGAACATCACCCTTGAGGCTACAGCTACTGATACTCACGCACTTACAATCAATATCACGCCTACCGCTGGCGTTACGGAGTATTGGTACTACTTCGCCGAGCGCTCTAAGGCTGAGGCTATGTTCGCAGGCTTGGCGGACGAGAACGCATTTATGTCCTACCACGCTATGAACGTGGGCAATCGTATGGAGGGTGCGCAGAGTATGGAGCACAAGGGCCTTAAGCCAAATACCGAATATATGGCTGTGGCGATGGGTATCGACGCCGAGCTCAACCGCTTCCAGGTGAGCGAGGTGTTTGCAACCCTCGAGGAGCAGACACAGCAGCGCGTGGAGTCGGAGTTGTTCGAGAAGTTGCTTGGCGAGTGGACAGGTGTTCAGACCATTACAGACCTCTACGCTGAGCCAGCAGAGAACACCTTTACCGCGAACATTCTCGCAGAGGTTGACGATGTTGAATACGACTACCGCGCTATGAACCAGTTGGTTGCAACCGTGGACGGATGGTGCAACATCGACTACTACAGCACTACCGAACTCATCGAGATGGAGATTGAGGATGCAGAGGAGAAGTGGGGTCCTAAGTGGGTGTTCAACATCGCCGAGGGCGACGTGGTGACAATGGATGGTATGGCACGCAACTCTGTTGTCGGTTGGTTGTTCTTTGGCGACTGCTTTATGCTCAATATAAATTCGGAGGATGTGACAAACGTGAAGGTTCACACCAACGCTGACTTTGAGGTGGAGGTTTCAGCCGACTACAACACCATTACCATCAAGTCGCCAGCATCTATGCCTAACACCTACCCAGGTCTCGGCTACTACTTCGACAGCTACGGCTGGATGGGCTACTACTGCGGTGTATCAAACATTGTTCTCACACGTAAATAATTAAAACTTAAAACTATAGAACTATGAAAAAAATTACATTTTTGGCATTGGCAGCCTTGAGCTTCGGCCTACTCAGCTGCGACAAAGAACCTGTAAACACCCCTGCAGAGGAGGTACAGCCTACGATTGCATTGGAGAAGGTTGGCGAGACTGCCAACACCGTGACATTCACTATCAAGACCACCGATGCCCAGGAGGCTCGCTATATGGTTTTGGAGGATGGCGCAGATACACCAGCGCTTGACACCATCCTCAATGAGGGTGTAGAGGTAGCTCTCGACGAGAATGGGAGTAGCACCGTCACAGCAGAAGGGCTTGAGGCAGAGACAGAATATATGGTGGTTGCTGCCGCACGAAACATCACAAAGAGAGCCGGCTCGAACACACTCTACGTTACAACAGCATCTGAAGCAGCCCTTGCACTATCAGTAGAGATCGTGCAGGTTACACACGAGAGTATGAACTTCCGCTTCAACCACTCTAACGCCACAAAGATCGCATACCTTGTACTTTACGCCGACAAGACCACACCTGATGTGCAGTATGTACTACTCAACGGCCAGGAGGTTGACGTGAACAACAAGGAGTCTGTGGAAGTTGCTGACCTTGAGAACTCTAAGGCTTATAAGTTGGTTGTTGCTGCCGAGGGTGCAGGTCAGACAACACTCGTCGAGGAGGCATTCCAGACCGAGGATGATCCTGATCAGGTTATCACACACAACTATACACGTGCACGTGGTACAAAGTATGGTTCAAGCTACTTTATGATGTTCTCATACGAGGATACCAACGAGGCAGATAACTTCGCATACAACGAGAAGACCCTCAGCCTCGACTTCTATGGCGACCCAGATAAGGATTACCTTCCAGCAGGTACTTACGAGGTTAAGGAGTCTACAGAGCCTGACTGCGTAAGCTCATACCGCTACTCTACTTACGGCTACGACAATGGCGTGCAGCTCAAGAGCGGCCAGGCTGTTGTTGCCATCGACCCTGAGACTAAGGCATACTCATTCGACATCGACCTCTTCCTCAAGGATGGTCGTCACCTCAAGGCCACCTACACTGGCGATGTTGACAATATGCCAGTTATCGACATCACAACTATAACAACAACATTCAGCGCGGCATCGGCTTCGACTTCGGACAATGGCAAGAACTGGACTTTGAACCTCGAGGACGCTGATGGCAACAAGGCTAAGTTTGACATCTGCAACGCCTTCGACGCTCCATATCTCGCAAACAACAGCTACGTAATCAGCACATCGGCTGAGGCGTTGGCAACACGCGCTGCTGAGGCTGGACAGTTCGACGCTGAGACATCGTCGTTCACCGTTGCTGGCGAAGGCGACTTCAAGTTCCTCACAGGCTCGCTCCACGTATCTATCGACTGGGACGCTCAGACCTACGACCTCACATTCTACGGCACTTTGGAGGACAACTATGTTATTGAGGCTGAGTATGTAGGCGCTATAGACGGAATCTCACTCGCTCAGTCTGATGAGATTATCGACGTGATGCTCACAGGAGCTTCGGCAACTGGCTATGACGGCAATACAAACTGGTATACTACATTCGTCCAGAGCGTAGATGGTGTTGATAAGTATCGCTTGGTTATGGACTTCTACTGTCCTGCATCTGACTACTTGTTGGCTGGTTACTACCGCCTTGGCAACAGCGTTGAGGGTCGCTACATCGGCGTTGACGCAACATCTATCCGCATCGCTGGCGAGGGTCAGTACAACGCTGTGGATGCTACAGCATCGGTATCTGTGGATATGAGCGCAAAGACCTACACCTTCGATATGTCGTTCAAGATTCAAGATGGTCGTACCTTCAAACTCGCATACGTGGGTGAGGTTACTGGTATTACAATCACCGAGCCTGAGGATGCGCCAGACACCATCGCGTGGACTTCATTCACCGCAAGAAGATGGTACACTGACAACTGGAACTTGAACGTTGCAGATGCCGAGGGTAAGTATGTCTTCGACTTCGACCTTCGCACAGGCGACATCGAGGCTAAATACCTCTTGCCAGGTACTTACACCTTGGGCGAGGAGGGACAGTATATCGACTTCCAATATAGCAAGTTCAACGGCAATGCCAAGGCATTTAAGGATGCTACACTCATCCTCGTATACCACAAGGATAGCGACATCTACGACGTGAAGTTCGACGTTACGCTTGCCGATGACACTAACTTCAAGGGCTCGTACAGCGGTCCTATCGCTGGTACTCCTGTAGAGTAATCAAACATAAAACCTTACGACTATGAAACGTTTTTGGTTAATGATAATGTGTCCGCTTGTTGCACTTGCGCTCCTCACAGGGTGCAAGGGCGACGAGCCTATAGAGACACCAACACCCGAGGCTGCAGAGTTGACACTCGAGCAAACAACGGTCGACGTCACTGCCGACGGTGGTCACTTCGAAATAAACTACACGCTAACTAACCCTACCGAGGGTGCAGAGATAAAGGTAAACTGCGAGCGCGACTGGGTGAAGAACATCGCCGTGGAGAGTGGAGTTATCGCATTCGACGTTGACGAGAGCTATGAGGATGAGGAGCGCAGCTGCCGCATAGAGTTGATATACCCTGGCGTATACCCAAATCCTACGATTAAGGTTAAGCAGAGCGTGGGTAAGGAGCACTCTATAAAGTTTAACCTTATCAATGCCGCGGCAACGACTATCACCCTCGACGTAATTCCACAGGATAAGACAATGCCATACGTATTTATCCTCGGCAATGGCGACTACATTATGGAGGGCGACCTTATGACCAACGACGAGGCATTGTGGGCAAGCGACCTCGAGATCTTTGAGAGTTTCGGTAACGCATTCGGCTCGGATGCTACGGTGGCAGCAAAGGCTTTTATGTATCAGGGCGATTTGATGTCGCACCAGTTCACAGGCGTGACACCTAACTCCACATACGTAGCATACGCATACGGCTTCGACAACGAGACATTGACCCCTCTGACCGAGATTACACGCCTTGTGATTAACACCGCTGCGGTTAGCGACTATACACTCCACTTCGATTTCGATGTGAAGGTGGATGGCCCTAACGTATCTATGGACATCACCCCTAAGGGCTACGATGGTTACTACTACTTTGGTGTATTCTGGGCAAGCGACGTGCCTGAGGAGACTGACCCCGCTGTCATACGCGAGCTTTGCGAGGCAGACTGGGAGCAGCAGAAGGCACTATACTCGTCATTCTTCGACACCCCAGAGCAGGGACTTAACTTCGTATTCAACGAGTTGGCATACCACGGCACTACACATCTCGACGTGGAGTTGGATGCCAATACCGAGTTTGTCCTCTGGGCATTCGGTATGGACGATGAGGCGTTGCTGAACACCACACCCGAGACCTACTACTTCACAACAGGTAACGTAGCGGCATCGGCGAATGAGTTCACACTCTCTGTCGAGAAGCTCTTCTCGCGTAAGGCGACTGTGAAGGTGGCAACAACCAACGACGACACCTACATCGCTACTCTTGTCCCAGTATCACGCTTCGAGAATAATAGCGACGAGGAGATTATCGACTACATCGTTAACAACTTCCAGTTGCAGTACGCATCGGGCACTATGCAGGATACCGCAACAGGCCTTACACCGAACACCGAGTATGAGTTGTTGGTATTTGGCTGCCAGGCTGGTGCTCCTACAACCAAACTCAACCGCTTGAAGTTTACAACACTCGACACCGTATATGCCGACCTCGACTTCTCGCTGACTATTGGCGACTACTACGATGGCTCAGCGATTGCGGCAATAAACCCCGACTACGCAGCATTCGAGGAGGCGGTAATCGTGGGTATCACAGCAAATGTCGATTCGAAGGCTGTGGCGTTCTACTACACTGCGATGAACGCCCTGGACTACCCTTACTACACCTACGAGCAGATTATCGAGGGTCTTGTGGCTGAGGGTCCTGCAGAGGTTGAGGGTCTCTATGCCTTTGAGTTTGGCGAGCCATACATCTTCTTCGGTGTAGCCGAGGATGAGGATGGCAACTACACCGAGGCGTGGTCATCCAAGGAGATCACCTTCACCAAGGCCGGCTGCTCACCTGCTGAGGAGTTCTTCGCTGATAATAGCACATCAACACTCTCGGCACACACTCCACAGCCAGCATCACACACGATGCTCAGCGTTGAGTAGCAACAGCGAGAGATAATACATCTCGAAGTTAGACATCGGCAATCCCCGGCCTCACAACAGACCACGAAGCCGATGTTGAGATTATAGATAATGATACAAATAGCAAACGTTATTTGTATCATTATCTATTTTAGTATATATGTGTATTGATTGTTGGTAAAAACCGCTGCGCAGGCGTTTTACGCACGAATTATATTTACACCCCTAACCACCTGAAAGGGGTGTTTGAGATCGCTTCGTGGAGAATCTCATTTTCCACTCCAAGTAAAGCCTCCCTTATCAAAGGGAGGTTTGGAGGGATTGTATATATGGTCGCGGAATCTTTCCGCGAAACGCACAAAAAAAGGATAGCTCTGGCTATCCTTTTTCGTTGAGCAGAAAACGAGAGTCTGTCCATCTGCTCCCCACTCTGTATATCAAGCAATTACCTTTGCCCAGTACTATACTCCCAATTCGAGGGACACTTGGGTTGTTTCAAGGTGTCGTTTTCGAGTCCGACTTTTGCTATACAAACTTCAGAACTACAGTTGCTTACGACAAATTTACGAATAATTTTTGAATTGACAAAATCGAAGAGAGCTGGCATCTATTTGTTGCCACCTCTCTTCGGTTTACTGAACATTAGCACTCGCCTTCGCTTTGCTATTACGCTTGTGGGCGATGAGGTTTTGCAACATCTCCTCGCTACTCTTGATTGTGTGAGCACGCAGGCATCGCTTAATCTCCGCAATCTGATAGTAATACTTGTTGCCGATGGTGCTGTATGTGATTTTGCCGGCACTGCGTAGGCGTTGCAAGGTCTTGTCGCAGATGCAGAGATACTCGCATACCGCTTGCCCATCAACCCAATCATCGTCGAGAGAACTTTGTTGCTCTAACTTGGCTCTGCGGATGAACTCATCCATTGCATCAATTTTGCTAATCAGCTGCTGAAAAGCACTGTGTTCGATTGTTAATACTTCCATAGTTCTTGGTTTTATTGGTTAAACATCAGTTTGTTGTTACGATTGAGGTCGCTTCATAAAAAGGATAGTGACATCCAACCGAAAAGGTTGGACAACGACACAAAAAAAGCAGAGGTGTTACCTCTGCTTAAGTATAATATTACAATGTAGTTGTATTACAATTCGAATGTTTCAACAAAAGTTAAAAGTTTACATGCTTTTGTTGTATGAAACGATAATTGGTCGAATAATAAATGTGTTTTCAATTGTGCCACAGCAGCCTCCGCATCAAGCTTACCGTTCTCATAAAGAGAAATAGTAATGTATAAAGTATCATCAGCAACAGGCCCCATGACTAAATCGTAATCATGAATATTCATTTGATTCCGATTATTCACAACAAAATCTAGCCATTCCTTTGTCGCACCATCAAAGTTCATTATTTTATAACTTCTATTACTAAATATAGCATCATCTATTTCAAATACAGACACTATTGCTTTTGTCCCCTTAGCTCTATCTCTTTTGATTTTAGCCCATTTCTCAGCTTGTTCACGGCTAGTCGTGGTATAAAAACCCTTGCCAAAATCGGTTTTGCCTCGACCTCGGCTTACGATAGGCTTGCGTACTGCCATTGTTGATCCGTGATATAACAGCATATTCTATCGGCGTTTTCTGATGAATAAATCAATTTCGTGAAGGATATACTCTGTACTTTGAGAGTGTAGTACCTCAAAGTTGCGTGTAAGGAACCTATCTAACTTTAAGTTTTGGAACATCGCCAACACTCCCGCAGATGGAAGATTATCTCTCAATCGATATTGCTCTATGCAAAAAACAAGAAATTGTGCCTCGGCCTTGTTTACTGGGCGTTTGCGAATGTCAAATTTTTCCTCTTCGAGATAGTCGTAAAGCTGAGAACCACTGTAATACCAAAGTTTGAGATTAGGGTTTATCAGATCATGATACAAATCAGAGTTGTAGAGATAAAACAACGCATCTTCAAACGAGAGTCGTTTTTTCTCCGATATAATCTCCGCCAATTCTAACACCTTGAACGGAAGTATTGCCACCTCTGTTGTCTGTTTCATATCTTATTCAACACAAACTACATACCTTGCTTATGCAAAGGTAATAAAAATTTATAGAACTACAAACAATAACTGTCTATGACGAGTAGCTAAGATCTTCATTACTTAGGATATCCGCAATGATATAAACAAAATTTAAGCATAGTTTATCCCCCAAAATAATACTTAACATATAGTACAGTTTAATTTATCTCTCTCTTGCCCTTAATGATTC
The DNA here is from genome assembly GCA_017630455.1 of Alistipes sp. Taxonomy (GTDB): domain Bacteria; phylum Bacteroidota; class Bacteroidia; order Bacteroidales; family Rikenellaceae; genus Alistipes. Next base: position 74,491 of record JAGBVG010000062.1, read on the forward strand.
TCGATTCAGCTTTTTTCTTCGATTTTTACCTGAATTTCTGTTCAGAAATGCGATAGACGGTTTTGTTTGCAAAATCGTTTCACTTTAATTTGTGTACCGTGTTGATGTGTCGAGTGTTACAAATGTTTGTACTGTACTTTTCCCAAAGAGGATAGTCCTATTTGGGGCGACCCTTATTTTTATAAAAGAAAAATCCGAATTGCAGCGATTTGTCTTGGACTTATCTTTAATAATTCATTTCTGCTATTTTATGTGTTTGGTATTTTTGATGCTTGCTATCTCATTCACTTATTCATGGAATGTTATCGACGATAGGTATGGATAGCTTTGCAAGAATATTTTAATATTTACCCTTCAAAAATACAATTGATAGTTCTCGTATTGCTTATATCACAGATGAAAATTACTACATATTACTACTATGTTCATCCTTGTAAACTACATCTAATAATGCTAAAATAGATTTGAATGATAAAACCCAAACCGATTTAGAATTAACATTGACAGATGTTAACATTCCTATGCACCCGCCATTTTGGTTATAAACGAGGGAGCCACTTAACCCGCTCCAGTATTCATCTGATGTTATTTCATCTTTTGTATTAAGAAGGAAATAATCTCCACATGTGTCAATATATTTCAGATTGTTTTGTGGTGCAGGAACTAGCTGTAGCATTAATCCTTGGCACCCAGAACAAATATGTCCAAAAATATAATATGTATCATTTTTAGAAGGTACTTCGATAAATTCTGGCGAGATTGCATATTTACATTCACCAGCATGTAATAACTCGCCAGGGAACTCAATCTGCCGTGTATAATAATCGATATTTATTTGTTCTTCATTAAGTTTGCATATGCACAAATCAAATGGTTTGAGATCATTGGTTGTTTGATTCACATCAAATGTGTCAAAATAATACGCCCCTGACATCGTAGCAATTTGTGATGCTAAAAGTTTATTATCTACTTTATTGGTATGAACAGCTATTAAATCTCCATTGCCAGTTCGTTTTCTGTTTTTATAGTCTTCATAATGTGGAACATGATCAGCTGTAATAAAGAAGAAATCTTCGTGGTATTTGAAAAAGAATCCTGAAGCATATCCCACAGGTTTATGGGTAAAAGATGAATCAGTAAAATGGTTAATTTGCACAAACAACGATGTTTTAGCCATTAGATGATTAAGCGTAAGACCTTCTACGCCGAGAGCCGTTTCTAACATAACTAGATCTATTAAATATTCAAATTACTTCCCAAAATATTCGTTCTTCAACCAGTAAGCATAGATTGGATCCTGGAATGAGAACTCGCCAGCCTTATTATCCAAAATATCATTCTTAATAAGAGCCGCCTTTGAGCGTGTGATTGCGGTTGTCGATGATATTTGATAGCGATGCATAACATCAATAGAACTTATCGCCTTTTCTCCGGCAATCAAGGCCTTTAAATAATTGAGTTGCTGAGTGGTGAGTGTTTCGGTAATAGTTACAAATAGCAAACTCAACTGCTCAACCAATGCTGAGTGAGCCTCTCGCACAATATCAGTCGTACACACATCATTTGTTCTCAACCAAGATTGCTGTGCGAGCTGCTGCGCATAGTAAGGGTGGTTATCCACAAGTTCTGCGATTAAATGGGCTGCATCATCATTAATACTCTTGCCAGTATCCTCAAAACGGCTATTGAAGAACTCTACCAGGCATGGCGTATCAATCTTGTCAAGGAACATCAGTGTGCCAAACTTATAGAACGGTTTCGATGAGTGGGCGAACACTTCCAACATCATATGACGTTTACTACCATAGAGACAGTATGCGACATGCTGATGTTGCTGCCAGTGTGAGCGCAACTTCTTCTGGAAGTAATCCGGATCAGCAAACTCTGCAATATTCTGGAACTCATCAACGCAAACCACGATTTTAAATCCCTTTTTCTTTGCAATCTTTTCAGCAAGGTCAAGCACCTCGTCTGGATTGCGCTTTACATCGTCCCAATCGAAATCGATGGCGACCTCATTCGTTGGATCGGTACCGATAGTAATCTTTGGAACAAGGTGTGAAAAAAAGCTTTTTGCGTTCTCTACAGCCTCTTCCCATTTCGTAGATATAGCAGCAATAACCTTCTGAGCAAGCAACGAGTAGAAATGCTCCTCATTGCGCACATTGAAGAGGTCAATGTGGCAGATACGCAAGTTGCTATCCTTCTCCATTGCCAATTTCGCTGCTTTGTTTACAAGCGAACTCTTTCCCCAACGACGAGGAGAAATAATAATAGTATTTATTAGCGAAGTGAAGTTCTGGACCAAGTTAGCTGTTTCAGCTTCTCTATCCGTAAAATTCTTCTCAGTCGCAATTTTACCGAAGATAAAAGGAGTTTCCATAATACTTGTTTTTAGTTTCTTTGTCACAAATATAATACAAAAAATGTACCTACGCAAATTGTTTGCACAAAAAGTGTTTGTACAATTTATGTAGCAAATATGTTTAATATTATCTTGGGGCTGAAATAGGGCGATAAAATTTGATAAACGATGATAACTAATGACAAATTGGTTTTATCATTATGAGGCCTAAAATAGACAATTTGATAACCATTGCTTATCATTGGTTATCACCGTTACTAATTCTTTACTTGCCGATGCAGAATGTTAAAGTTATTGATAATAAGAAGCTTACAAAGTTGAGGCTCATATAAGGCCCAAATATTTGATAAACAGTGATAAACGATAATAGCTGATGATAAATAGATTGCGATAGGCGCAAAGTTTGCGGAGCTGATTATGGCTGGCAAGTAGTAGCCAACCAAAAGCCGAAAATACTCCTATTCTAATAATAGTCTAAACTATTAAATCACAACGCAAATGAGAAGGAGTAAATTTAGAAGACCGTGCAAAGTGCTTATTTTCAATAGTGCAAGGGTGTTGGTGGCGATTGTTCGCTCGCTGCATTGTGCCGCTGAACTGACGCACGAAAACAAATCGGCAATACACAATTGTTGCACAGGCAAATCGGTCCGATCGGGAGTCTATTATTACCGCCAGCTGCACCCTGATATCCTATTGGAGATGGACGATTTGGACAAGCTGACACTCAAAGAGTATGACGACTTGTGTGGCATCAAACGAAAGTACATCTCCACACGAAAGATGGCACATATTCGCCAGAGGGCACAGGATAGGCAGAGAATGAAGATTGCCATCTCCTACCGGGAAATGAACTAATAACTGCAACTCTCAAGGCATTAGACTATTGCAACGGTGCGCAAAACGAATGCCCACTCTATTGTTCTTCGCTCACCTCGCTATTCTTCAGTATTTTTCCAAGTCTGCGAGGTGGGCATTTAATTTTAGTGGTTGCCACGGGACTCACTTGGAGAAAATATCACTAACTTTGTGGAAGGAAATATAAATATATCGGGTTATGGATACAATTAATGCTACAATAGTCAATCGCACTTGGCTTGCATTTGCAAATGAAGATATATGTAATCATAGAAATGCTATCAAACAGATGGGTTATATCAATTGGGTAATGGGTACTAAATTCCGTTTTTCAATTGGTGATACTGTGTATCTTTTTATGTCAGACAAACGAGAGGTCTGCTATAAAATGGTAGTTGTAGAAAAGGATTGTGAGAGAACTGATAAGGCATTTTGGAATGTGAATGCTCCTAACGATAAGACATATAAATTGTCGTTGGTAATGGAGTACAAAGGTGATAAACTAAACGAAGAGAACCTAAAAGCACATGGTTTTAGCTCTGGTAAGAGCATACAAACGCCAAGCTATAGAAATGAACAACTAATTGCATATATAGACTCAGTGTTTGATGAAGTGCATAATCAAGTATCTGATTTGCAATGTAAACCAATTATATATGTAGATTTGGGGTCTGGGAGCTATTGGGATGATAAGATTGGACATGAGTATTTTAATCTTGTTAAAAATCCAACCGATAAACGATATTACGGATATTGCCCTCCTTATGGGAATATTAATATTTCAAATCTAGGCGCAAATAAAAGTGACAAATTAATTTCAGGTGTAATTGTAGTTTATACAAAAAAAGCCAAGGATTCGTCTAATCGTGAAATAATAGCATTTTGTAAAGATGCAACAATTCATAGAACCCCAATCGATGATATTAAAACCTTGCAGACTTTAAAGCGTAAATTACCCGATAGTTCGGGAATTTATTGTGCCTATTCCATAGAGTCAGATGAACTTGTTGATTTATCACAAGTAAGTTCGAAATTCGTGATTCATATTGCAGATTATAATGTATCAATGTTTAGGGCTCAACGGTTCTTTAAAGGAAAATACAAAGATCTAGATAAAAAAGTTATAGCTTATATTGCAAGTTATCTATATGGTGGCAATGATGATAATGAATTTGATTTTCAGGAGTCGGTTCAAAATGCAGATGTCGATGTCAGTTTAGTTAATACCGCAACAGAAGAACCTGAGTATGCGGATGGGAATAATTGTAAAGTCGTAAAGAAGAATAGTAGAATTTCGAAATCAGTTTTGGTGAATTCAAAATACCAATGTGCTGCTGATAATATACATACTACATTTAATACCGCAAAAGGTGTTCCGTACATGGAAGGTCACCATCTAATACCATGCACATACAGGAATGCTCAAAATTTTTGGAAAACAAAAGGTAGAAATATAGATTGTGTTGAGAATATAGTTTGCTTATGTCCAACATGCCATCGGAAAATTCATTTTGGTTCGTCAGATGAGAAAAGAAAATTGATAAAACTATTATATGAAAAGCAGATCGAGAAATTGAGTGATGCAAATATCGCAATAAGCCTCAATGAATTATATACTTATTATGGATTATAATTGAACAAAGTAGTATGTCAGAGAAACAATCACAGATACTAATCTTCAACGCCGCCGGAGAGTTAGTGGCGATTGCGAGGTCTATCCGCTCCGCTGCTGAGCTTACAAAAGTTGATGAGAACGAAATCGAACTCTGCTGCGAGAACCGACTAAGCATCTCCGGACAATATTGTTTTCGATACAATGTAGATCCGTCAATTGCAGATGATACACTCGGTAAACTAACTATTGACGAGTACGACAAGCTCTGCCAAAAGTATAATTTGAGATAAGATAGGGTTGCTAACTGAGTATGTATTGAGATGGTTATGGCGTCTTTCTCCTTATTTTTTGCTTATAATTTGCCAAATCTCGATTTTTAAAGCAATTTATAATGTAGAAAGAGCAATACTATTTAGTTCCACAACAATATTATCATTCTGTGCTATTGAGAAATATCTCATCTTCACAAAAGTACATTTTCAAAGCAATCCACCACAAATAAGCACCGTTATCAAGAAAATGCTGAGGGGTCCACAACCCATGTGCAACACAATTTCTAAGATTTACATCTGCACCAGTATTCAGAAAGAATCGCAAATCATTATATATGTCTTCCTTAAAATAAGGTTTTAAGTACTCTAAAGCCTTTGATAAACCAGGCTCATCTTGATGGTCATCTCTATGAAGAGCTGATAGGTCACCATAAATGGATTCTGCTTTGTTTACAAGTGACCTCTCAATTTGCGGGGTTAATATGTGTGCTGCGGATATTAAATCCCCTTTTAAGCCACATGTTAATCCTTTCGCCCAAAATAGCACTTGGTATGGTTGAATGTAAGATGCGGTACAATTCTCGCATAAAGCTTGGCAAACTTCATTTTCATTAAAGTTAGGGGATTCGATTGTCTCTAATATTGTCTTCTCAATTATACATCTCCATTTAAGTCTATAGTATCTATACGCACTTATTTGGACACCTTCTTCTGGTGAAGCAATACCTATGATTTGCCCTTGGTCACCTAATCGCATACTCCCAAACATAGATAGGAATGGTGCTTGTGTGCAACTATGAGTGCAATATTTTTCGATTGCAACTTTTGAAATAAATGGCAACCCTCTCAACAAACCAAAAACCTTTAATGGCTCAGAGATATTGGCGTCTTTTATTATTTTATCAACCATCGTAATAAAATCATTATCTAAGGTTATATTTGTTTTTACTCCATATAGTTGTAAGTTACTATTAAATTCCTGTTGTTCTTTTATTAACTTATATTTGATTCTTTCATATTCATTCAGATATAATGCCTTTATATGAAATATCTCACGATATGCATTCTGAATAATATCAACATTATTAGGATATATTGTGTTGGATTCTTTATTAGCATTAACATAATCAAGTTCTGCCTCATAAGACAAAGCCTTTTTTAAATGTTGTTCTTGAGCTGTAATGCATCCTATCTCTTTAAGTGCGTCTATATATGAACGTTCATCATCGCGATGAGGCGAATCTTGAATTAACGACACCTGCTTTAATAGTAATGAAGATATAGGTATTAGTTCTTCTGTGGAATATGATTTTTTTAATTCCTCGCACATCTCTCGAATCCAACCGGGATATATTTTCTGAGATAATATATCGTATATGTCTCTAATAAATTTTTCACTTTTTAATGGGTTGTAGGCTCGAACAGATATAGAACGCAGCAAAAACCACGGAGAGAGACATATTGCATACAACGACAAATAATCTTCCGAAGCAGATGCCGCCATACTTAACTTGCCTCTGCCTTTTATATGCCTATGACATACATCTTTGCAATATGCTCGTATTTGAATATTGGATGAATTCGTGTATTGTAAAAGGGCTCCGCACTCCTCCTCTGATATGCGAAAGTTAGCAATAAAAGGATACTCACCACTCCTATGACGCTCCTTCATTTGAGCCTTAGACAGTCTTAATAAAAGTGGCAATTCGGGGAACTTATCTACGCTCTGATGTGTTTGCTGAGAAAGCCAATCTGTTAACTCTTGCTCGTATATAGCCTTAGGGATGTTTAGCATATTTGGGTATTATAATATAGTCGGTTGGCTATGTCTATCATTAACAACTCACAAAATCAAGTTTAATCAATTGCCAAACTTTACCATGCAGACAGGTTGGATCTGGCTCTGTATCGGCCAATGTAAAGTTCGTTAATCCCGCAGTACACTCTTCTTTTGTTGCTCCATATGGATAGCGCTCCTCATATAGAGACAGCATCTGCTTTATGGTGTATTTATCACGCAACATATGCAAATCCCAGAAGTCCTTCTTGCGACCACCACGCGACACCACATCCATCTTCATCGCAACAATATCTTCTACTGCTGCCATACGGATTGTGTCAAACTGCTCCTGCGGACGGATAAAAGGATCGGTATAAAACAAGTCGACTTTTACATTTTCATCCTTCGAGTTGCCGACCAAGTATGAAGTTCCAAAACCTACAATCTCACCGCAGTCGCCCTGACAATATGGGAACTCCCTACAAAGGATCTCTTGCAATCGATAAAAATCCAACGAGCCGTATTCAGCATCAGTAAATAGGTCTATATCATCAGACATACGATGACCATAGCGTAACGATAGTGAAGTACCACCCACAAGACGAAATGGTTTGAACTCTTCGATCTCCATCAGACGTTCCAATGTGGAACGGAGAACAGGTTTTACGGTCTGATATTGCAACTCTTTACGCTTCATAGTCCAAATACTGTTTTATGTTTGCTTTTATATTATTTTCAAATGGTGACTTCACTTTTAGGTTGATGTTATCCAATATGACATCACAACCATAGAAACGAATAACTTCCAGTATCTCCTCCTCATTTCCTCGCTCAAACACACGATTGATTACATATCGGCTATGTGCAGTAAAGTCAATATTCTCAATCTTTGTATCCCAGAATATTGTGCTACGGAATTTTGTAAGGTCAGGGCGATGGTTTTGTGATAGTTTACGCTTCTCCTCTGCTATATCATAGTACACCTGTAGAGTCATTAAGAAACCTTCCTCCAAACCGAGAGCTTGCTCAATACGGAGGGACAGAGGCGTATTCATTGACCTTCGTCCACGAATAATGGCACTCAAAGTCTGTGGATGTTCGCCAATAGACTCGGCAAACTGTCCACTTTTGAGTTTTCTATTACCCAACTCTCGCTGCAAGAAAAGACCTGGGTGCAACCCTTTTAGTATTTCAATCATCCTATTCATACCGCAAAAATAAACATTTTTGTTTATAAAAACAAATTGCGAGCCAAAAAGTATTGATACCCTGCGAAAGTTGAATTTATTTTCAGACTTTCGCAGAGTATCGAGGCATATAGACTACACCTCTATAAACTTCCCGCCATCGAAGCCGGCGAGGTTCTCTCGGTAGTAAACATAACCGAGCTGGTTGCAGATAATACGGGTATTGCCGATTATCGCATCAATGTTGGCGTGCGAGTGCCCGAAAATCCACGTATCAATACGGCTGTCGGCAATAAAGTCGCCCAACTCCGTTGCGAAGGCACTATTCAGCAAGTTGCCCTTATGTTCTGGAGCAACGACTACCATTGTAGGCAGATGATGGGTTACCACCACGATACGCTCGGCGGTGCTCTCCGCAACACTCCGCTTGATAAAGTCCAGACATTTCTCGTGCTCGGCGTTAAAGTCGGCAGGGGTAAAGCGGCGACCATTGTACAGAATCTGCCGAAAATCATTCATCCCTCGATGCACAAAATACTCATCCTCGGGGCGAATGTGCGACCAAAGGGTTGAGAGAATAAAATCAATTTCGTCAATTCTCACAACCTTGTTTTGGTGGTAATGCACATTTGGCAATATCTTACGGCTCCAACTGTCACCATAAGCTAACACATCGCCATTGCCATAAAACTCGTGGTTGCCGGGCACCAACAACACCTCACGATAATTTGCTGATGCCCACTTCCAGAACTTCAGATTTGGCAATGTCCTATCCCGTAGGTAACCGGTATCACCTGCAAAGACCAAAACATCGCCAGTAGCCTCAAACGGCTCACTCTTTATAAATCTTGAATTATCCGACAATTCTAAATGGATGTCAGATGCAAATTGTATTTTCATAGTTATCAGTTCTTTTAACTTTTTGTATAAATCAATTCATACTCCTCCGCATTAGACTTGTTATCTAATATGCCCTTAGCGAAATAGAACTTATTGTATTGACATTGCGTGTTTTCAAGTTCTTCCTCTAAAAAGCCTATGCTTTCATTGTATTTATCAATATCCTTACTAATCTTATCATACAAATCCACATTAGCCTTGAGTATGCGAGTTTCTAACTTAGCTATAGTGGCCTTGTGCTTTGCAATAGACCTCTTATAATCCTCTATTTCTTCATTATAAAAGGCTAAAACTCTATCGAGCTGTCTACTGTCAATGTTCGTGGAGAAGAACTCCACTGAAGCACATCTAATTGACGACTTAGGGTAGTAGAAAGGCGGAACAACTCACATCCGAAAGATTTGTGAACATTCTTATTGTATTCATCTACCTCATGGATAGCTGTCATTATCTCATCCTTTGATAAGTTTCTCGTTTCCTCAAAGGATGGATGTTCTCTATACTCCAACAGGGGAGTATTCCTGTTTCTCAAATAGATAGTTGTGTATTCGCTCATAACTCAATCTTTTTATTTCTTACTCTGTTCTACTTGTCTTTCTATTATCCTCTTTACCTGTTCAAATGAGACAGGTGTAAAGTTGTTATTATCCACTCCAACATCATATTGTGTCGGGAATAGCATATGTAATCTAGGCGCATCTATGCCGGTGTTTTGCTTGCTGGTATGCACATGGCCGAATAGCTGCCAAGTATCTCGATATGCCCCACCATAGCACAAGAAGGGGCAGTGGTTGAGATATATCTTCTGCTTCCCAACCTCGATGTGCATCTGCATTGCGATATGCTCAAAACGACTATAATATCCTTGCCTCAGATTCTTGATGTCGTGGTTGCCGACAATCAGGTAAATCTTACCATTAAGCCTATTAAGGATATTAGTCCATTCCGCCGAACCTCCTAGACAAAAGTCGCCAAGATGAAAGATTATATCGTCAGGACCGACTACGCTATTCCAGTTGGCTATGAGTGTTTCGTTCATAACCTCCACATTCTTAAATGGCCTACCACAGAAGTTGATAATATTAGCGTGGTAGAAGTGAGTGTCGGATGTAAAGAACACCCTATCTCCATCAAATTTGTAATTCATAATTTCATCGTTTACCGCATCTCTGCGTTGTTAATAATAAAGTTTGTTATTACCATTGGACGGAATAGATGGAGAGGTTAATCATCACCAATGGGCATAAACAAAAATCGTTGAAAAGTGAGGAACTTTCCAACGATTCTTATCTATTCTCATAACTCGGATATCTGCATCTATAATATCCGTGTTCGAGTATGTTTCAGTTGGATAGTATTCCCGATAGAATCTGCGGTTATAACGCTTGAAATAGGCGCACACAGAACACCTTCAAAGCGTTTTACGCCCTGAACTCGACAAATAGCCGTAAGCAATATGTGCATTCTATTCTGCTGCATTTTAGTTTCGATTTTATCCCATATCGGGAGTGCAAAGATAGTGATTTGATACGCTATTTCCAAAGATTTTACACACTAATCTTCAGTCAATTAGACTATATACTAAAGTATATAATTTCTGGTGTTTGGGAACGATTATGTACTCTGCTATCGCAGGAAACTGTACGGATGTGGCGGCAACTACCACATACCCCTTCGCCTTGTGCATAGGCTTCAATTCACCCGAATAGAAAACATTTGGCTCGATTGTGCCTTTTAGATTCCATGTCAAAATACAAATCTGTTTGCCATATCTTGAGTCTTCCCGGACTTCTTTCAATTGACGAGTTTTAGAGTGACGGGAAACGGGCCAAGTTACAATACTTATGATTCGGGCTACCTTATTGTTAATTATTCAAGATAGCCAAATGACCATATATAAATTGTTATGCATTTATGCTGATTATTTATTTTCTGATATATGTAAAGTATCTTTATTACTATTAATCATATCATCCTCTGCTTTTTTCTTGGCAGGTTTTTGGTATTTGCATTCATTGTTTTTTTTCATCTGTAGCGAATCATTTGCTCTGGATTTTATTTTTCTTGTATTATTTAGCGTATCATTAGTGGCACTTTTAACATTATTGTGAATATCATAAACTACAGAATCTGAAGAAATAAGATAGTCATTATTTCTATTCTCAAAGGTTGTATTTTGCTGGTCGATTACATTGTCCGATCTTTGATACTGCACAAATGACAGCGCCATAATTATAACTATTAAAATACAGATAATAAAAGTGTAGAGGTTGGAAATTTTCTTCATCACCTGTTCTTCTGACATTAACCACCCGCGTGTTGCAATTAATGCTGCAATAATTGCGTAACTGCAATTATTAAATGTTTCGATTATCTTGTCTTGAACAGAACCCAACAACACATTGCCAACTAATATAAGACCACATAGAACACCTAAATATGCTAAATAGAGCATTCCACTATACCATCTCTTTAATGCTTTGGGGACATCAATAGAGATAGTAAAGTCAATAGATAATTTTCCCCCTTTAGGAGTAAGTACTAGCGATTGTATTTCATCATCATTACTTGGAGAAACTTCAACTTCAGCTTCTTTGGCATTATGACTTATGGATATAATAAAATTAGCAGGCGATTTGAAATACACCCATGCATTGGCATCTCCAGATATGGTACTATAGTTATATTTTATCTGTTTCTCTTGTAATGGTGACCACCATCTTTTGTTACATTGTGGCACTTTATTCCTTATTGAATCGAAAAAGGTAATGCTGAGAAGTAAGCTTTGTTGTCCTTTATATTCTTTATGATTAAACTCAACAAAACATGGCTTTCCGTCAGATGCTTCATATAAACGTATGGCGGCATCTTCGGGCAATATGTGAAGAGTTGCTGCAAAATCATCCAATTCGGCACCTAATTTTTTAGTCAACAAAGATACCACCTTAGCTCGAGAGGCGATAGATACTCTTTTGTCTTCAAGGAATATCTTCAACCAACTTAGTCGTTCTCTCGTATTGAACAAGAAATGAAATCCCTGTGATATATCGCCGGCACCTTCGATTGTATATTCATGAGTCACAGATACGCGACTTGGAGTTTCGAATACAACAAGTCGCTTTTCTCGTTTAATATATTTCTGTAAATCAGAGAAATTTTCAGTGTAAAATTTGGTAGTTTCTGTGAGTAGAAAATATATATTAGGGAAACTGTTTTTCTTTTCTGAAAGAATAGCAACTATCTCGGTATCATTGCATGAAGAAATATCACGCTTCCTTATTTCATTAAATTCTGAAAGATTTCCTGTTTCAATCATATGCTTGTAAGTTTAAGTGGACAAACTGTGCTACATCTAGTACAATTGTTACTATCTGTAAGACAACTATGCTCTTTTATACGATTATTAGTTATAAAAGCATCATAAAGATATGCTTTATTAATATTTCGAGATAAGTCTGCTATATGTGCCGCCACTTTTGCTGCTCTAATTGCTTCGATTATTGCATCTTGTGTAATTGCAGATTTAGAGTGTTCATATCGCGTTACACAATTAATGATATGTGTACACCCTATATATGCTGCAAATGTGGCTCCAATAGCGTTGGCGATGTGGTCTTCATTGATTGCGGCGTCAGTCGGTAAAGGCCCTAAAGGCATTATAGGAGCATTAAATTTACTTAATAATTTCGAATGAGTTGCTATCTTGTCTAATGTTATGTGACCAATGTTTTCCACCATGACCTTAACACCTTTGCTCTGTAGCAATCTGCAAATACTAAGCTGGCGTAATGTTTCCTCTATATGTACGGAGTCACATGCGTCCAAAATTGTACCTGGACGAAAAGTCGTGCCAAGACTAATAACAACATTGTGTTTTAAGGCAATATTTGCAATCTCATCAATGTTCTCCCTAAAAATATTCTGTGTTCGATTATTTATTCTACTATCGTATAAAACCATTCCGCCGCCACGGCTAGTGACGGGTATTTTGCGTATTTGATTTGCTCTTGAGAATAGATCTAGATCAGCAGTAAAGTGTATAGTTACAAAAGAAACACCATCGTAACAAAGCTGAAGAAAGGCATCTCTAATATCCTCCCATTGATATCCTTTTGATTTTGTAAATCTATGATACGATAGCACAACCCCAAAAGGAAGTCCAAGATTATTCTTAATATAATTATAGAGAGGCTCTTCCAGTTCTATCAGACTTAAATCCATCATCATATCAGGCAATTCATTACATGATTGAATGAATTCGATCTTTGAAATTTCAGATTGAATATCTTCTATTTTGTTGCAGCCAATATTACAGTTAACTCTAATAGGAGAATCGCCGCCAATAGTAAGTCCATCCTTAAATGCTATCATAATTTTTTAACACGGTGATTTATCTATAACCAACAATTCAATTATCAAACACTTTCTCAAATTACATAATAGCTCATTTGGCAAAGCCCAAATATGTCTACCAATATGCTACTACATGACACTACAAATGTCCTCTATTATAATCTTACCTCTCTTATTGGTGATTTTTATTCTATTGGTAAACTCCCAGCCCATATCCAATGCAGTATAAACAAACCAATCGCCATCAAGTTTCACCTCCAGCATAGTGGTCTTTCCTTCCGTCCCTGGTTTGCTATCCTGCTTGCCGCTTCTGAATAGCCAAGTAGCGTATGCTATACCATCGGTATCGTAAGGGTACGCATCTTGAAGTTTTTTGAGTAATCCCGAAGAGCAATGTTTTCGCAAGAAGTCGTAATCCTCATAGAGTTTGTTGTTATACATCTGCGTGATGAAAGACTTAATCTCATCACTCTTGGTAGTGGATGTATGCGTAGGATGCAGTCTCTCTTCTGCGCTAACATTACATAATGCTCCCGTCAATAACACAATGAGAATGATAAGTCGTTTCATAAATCTTCTCAAATTTACTCTCTGTACAAAGATAATAAGAATTGTTCAAAATCCACAAAGTGAACGAATAAATGGGTCCCAAGGTAGTCGTTTGTCTTAAATTATTAGCCAATCATAAAATATACGCAAACAGCACATAATGTCTATTATATGATAATTTGAGCAGGGTTTGCGTTTTTGCAAAATGGCTTCTGAGGCGGGGTTGTATTTGTATAAAAGGTTATGATTTTTGAGCCTGAGATTTTTGGGGTTTTATTGTGCGGTTTGTGGGTGAGGAAAACGCAGAAATCTTTGCACAAAACGAGTACACGCAATGTTCACTTCTCTATATTGTAAACATTGTAATTGCTGTATAATCAATATGATACAAGATGTTGTGCGAGATATTGTTAGATTGCGAACCGCTCTCCAAAATCGTATATTAAGGTTCTCGTTCCCGCTGTTCAAAATTTCGACCTCAAAAAGTGGATAGAGAAAAGTTTTCACAATGAGCCAATTGGCATCGAGTAGTAAATACTATTATCGTTCTTATGGTCAATGCCATATGATTTCTCAAAAGGTAATCTTTTAATACTCAAGCGACTACACAAAAGCGAACAGAGAATAGATGTCATTTCGGAAGAGTGATTTTTTTGTGCGGTTTAGAGTCTTTTATAACAAAGAGTTTACAAGACAGAAAAAAGTTACAAACAAATTATTCATATCTGTACGGTGTGTAGTAATCGCCAAGTGAGACGGACGTATGCAGTCGGCAAAAAGGATTCGGTTAGTTGTGTGTCGATGTGGTAGTGTATATATAAAGAATTTTATTTTTTTAATTGATACTGAGGAAGTAGGCATCTATATATGTTCCCCTTAAACCCTCTTTCTCCCAGAAAATCAAAATTAAAAAATCCATTGAGAGGCGAAGCCGTCTCCTTAAGCAATTTTTCTTTTGATTCTTTTCTCCGTAGAAAAGAATAAGTGTAGTATAAACGAAGTTGTATAATCCCTATATAATACTACTGGTACATTTGTGCATAGTGGCGAACTCGTCATTTTTCCCAAATGATACTATTTTGATGCTGATATGAGCAGCAAATCTTCGATTTTTGCATTTTTTGGCACTCTTTGGAGCCATTTCAGGACAGCAAACCATGTCGCAGATTCAGTGCCAGAAAAAAGTTATCAACATTTCAAATACTGACAGAGCAAATCGCCTCTTATAGCCTATTAGTCAGCGAGTAACAAGAATTTGAAGTGAACAGAGAAAAGAGAGCGAAAACTACCTACTGTGTTAATAACTAATTGATTATAGGTGCGTTCCGTGCCTATTTTGTTATTACTTTTATCCCTCGAAACATTCAAAATCTAACAACAAAGAACTATGAAAAAGACACCAGCACTCCGTTTCTTCAAGTGTTATGCAGCACTTGTTGGAGCCTTTGATCCGGCAGAGGTTATCTTTATACTCTATATGGAGCAGATGACAGCTCTCAGCCGTATGGGTTACAGCACATCCCACAGCCAGCAATATCATATGATGCGAATGGCAATAGGCAAGCGACTATTTAAGAAGTATGTTGAGAAATTCACAAAGATGAAGCTGCTCATCAAAGTTGTAATGTGCGATGGCAATATCGACTTTGGAATTGATACCAAGTTATACGAGATGTTGGTTCGCACGCTTGACAGTTTTAAGTCCACAATGCTGGCTCGCCAGTTTTGCGACGAGATGTTTGGCGGCAGTAGCGTTGTGTCGCTTGTTGATTTGGATGCCAAGATGCTTGATGAGTGGAAACATAAACACGCATTGGAATAGAGGGAGTATTTGTGCACGATAAATCTTCTTCCATTTTGAACTTCGATGGCATTATTACCCAAAAACAATTGTATCTTTGTAAAAAATTATAGGGCAATGAAGAAAGGATGTGGACTATATAATGATGCGAGCGAAGTTGTTGTTGGCAGACTGCAACTATTAGAGGAGAGTGAAGCATGTCAGTAATTGCTAAAAGAAGCAACAATCGAGGGTATTGAGAGTGGTATTGCCACTGGATTTAACGCCGAAGAGCATTTTAAAGCATTAAAAGCAAAACGAGCAAATGGCTAAATACCATCGCTCCTAAAAGCCATACTTAAAATACTAACAACGGGCCCCATCGACCTCTATGAGCGATGGGGTTTGTTGTGTGTAGCCAATGCCCGAAAAAGCCCGACCGAGCAGGAGATGCGATATGTGATGATGTGAGTTTGTGTATATAGTAGTATTCTCTTTTTATTTTATTGATACTGAGGAAATAGGCGTCTTTTTTATGTCCCGCATTACTCTTTATTCTCTCAGAATTTAGAATTAAAAAAAACGGGCAGACGACGTAGGCGTCTGTCCGACTTCTTGTCTTTTGGTTCTTTTCTGTGAGAAAAGAATAAGTGTATAATCTAAACCGTCTTAAACTTATATTATTATACTCATTGTACATTTGAACAAATGGGTGTACAAGCCATTTGCTCAAATGCAACTAAAATATGCCAAGATGCAACACTTACCCCTCCCAGCCTCATTATGTGCCAAAGTAGGTCGTTTAAGTCAGAGAACAAGCGGCGTGAGCACCAAGCCATCGACAAACAAGGATGTGTTCGATGGTGGTATATATAACGGTTTATTATTGAATAGTTCCACTATTGTCTTTTTTTTATTTGAGTACTGAGGCTTAGGGGATATCCTATATCCCCGCATACCTATAAACGCTCCAGTTCAACGACAGACAGCACAGCCTGTCTGTTATATAAAGCCAAGGTCCTTTTTGTTATTTTTTCCTCCCAGGAAAAGTTAGAGTGTAAGTCTTGAGGCATATATAAGCCTATATATGCCGTCTTAAACTATATTATTATACTCTTGGTACATTTGAGCCAATAGAAGAACAAACCCTTTGCCCAAAAGAGCATATCCAAAACACAATTCGAAAATTTTCAAAAAAAACACATATCCCCAGCCCATCTTCAAACCTTTTCTTGAAATACCCTCTACTCTTAAAGTGATAATCGATTATAAACTCGGTTGGGCATAACACCCAGCCATAAAAACAAAAAGGTATGAAAAAGCTATTTTATGAAACTGAGGAATTCCTTAAGGAGAAG
>JAGBVG010000063.1 GCA_017630455.1 Alistipes sp.
AACCTATCCCGTGTATAAGATGGAAATCTCTAACACATCTCACCCATTCTACACAGGTAAGATGAAGTTGGTAGACACCGCTGGTCGTGTGGATAAGTTTATGAGCCGTTACGCAAAGCGCTACGATAAGAAGAACAAGTAATAGTTACTTGATTCGAAAATTAAGGGGGGAGACAATAGGTCACCTCCCTTTTGTTTTTTATCTGTCTGTAAGATTTTGATTTCTTGATAATAAGTCTTATTTTTGCAAAATATTTCAAGTGTATATCAATAAAATATGAATACGAACACCCATCCCCGAATATCACTAATCGTAGCGGTCTATAATGCCGAGGCCTACTTCCATACCTTTATGCAGAGCGTTTTGTCGCAGACATTCACCGACTTCGAGGTGCTTCTTGTCAACGATGGCAGTAGCGATGGTTCGGGTGAATTGTGTGATGATTATGCAGCGCGCGATAGTCGTATAAGGGTATTTCATAAGGCAAACGGTGGTGTGGCGTCGGCACGACAGGTGGGTATTGAGAATGCGCGTGGCGAGTATACCATACACGCTGACCCCGATGATACCGTTGCACCTACTTACCTTGAGGATTTGTATGCCGAGGCGGTGAAGGAGGATGCCGATATGGTGATGTGCGACTACTATGTTGTTCAGGCCAAAAAGATGCGTTACAGAAGAATCGCTCCCAAGTCGTTGGACTCATCGAAGATGCTCGATGGAATTTTGCTTGCTAAGATTCCGGGATTTCTGTGTAATAAGCTGATTCGTAGATCTTTGTACGAGCGATTCGGTATCTCGTTTGTAGCAGGTCTCGACTATGGCGAGGATACCCTTGTGTGTGTTAAACTTATGCTCGGCGGCATAAAAATAGCCTATGTTAAGAAGGCTCTTTATTACTATAATTGGGTGGTGAATCCCAATAGCATAACACGAAAATACAACAGGCAGAAGTTTGAGATGCGTCTCAATTTCATCAAGCAGATTTCGGCCGTAATCCCCGAGGGCGAGCATACAGCGGGTGTGAATTACCGCTGCGCCGAGGTGGCGTATCAGTGTATGAAGTGGGGAGTTATAGACGATAAAGAGTTTGAGTCGATATTCCGCCCCTATAGAGGCAAATTTTGGCGTTCTAAGTTTAGCCTAAAACGTAGGTTGGTGCTGCTGTTGGCAGCTTCGGGTTTTCAGTCGATGGCGAGAAACTTTATCAAGAAGAAGAGATAATAAAGGCGTGGGTGTCGCAGGTGCAGCTGTCGACACCCTCTTTCTTTGTTAGGGATTGGTGTGGTGGATATGTTGGTAGGTGTCGATTTTTGTTTGATGCACGCTCAACTCGCTGGGCTAATATTTTGATTTTTCAATCACAATTCGTAACTTTGCAAGGTTATAGTCATAGCAAAAATATCGCAAACAATGTGCGCACGAGCTAAGAAAAATATGGACGAAATGCCTCAGGAGGGGAGGCCTAAGCAGGAGAAAAAATATGTCGAGACACCGCTGATGAAGCAGTACTATCAGATCAAGGCGGTGCACCCCGATGCTATACTTCTTTTCCGTGTCGGCGACTTCTACGAGACATTTGGCGAGGATGCTATCAAGGCCAGCGGAATCCTTGGTATCACCCTCACACGTCGTGCCAATGGCGCTGCGTCATACGTCGAGTTGGCGGGATTTCCGTACCACGCCTTAGATACCTATATGCCTAAGTTGGTGCGTGCTGGTGAGCGCGTGGCAATCTGCGAGCAGCTCGAGGATCCGAAGATGGTCAAGGGCCTTGTGAAGCGTGGCGTGGTGGAGATGGTCACTCCGGGTATTGTTATGGGCGAGAACCTCGTGGCAGGCAAGGAAAATACCTTTCTTGCGTCGGTATACTTCGGCAAGAGCACTACAGGCGTGGCGTTCCTTGACCTCTCTACGGGTGAGTTCTACATTGCCGAGGGCGACGACGTATATGTCGACAAGCTTATCTCGAATCTGCAGCCCAAGGAGATTGTCTACCAGCGAGGATCGGAGGAGCGTTTCACCGATGCTTTTGGCTCGAAGCACTACACCTATCGCCTCGACGAGTGGGTATTCTCGGAGAGCGTAAACCGCGATAAGCTATGTTCGCAGCTCGGCGTTCAGTCGCTCAAGGGCTTCGGCATCGAGGCTATGACTGCGGGTATCTCGGCTGCTGGCTCGATACTCTACTATCTCGAATTTACGGAGCATCGCCAGACTGCTCACATCTCATCCATACAGCGCATAGATCGTAATGACTCGGTGTGGATAGACCGTTTCACGATCCGCAACCTCGAGCTCTTTGCGTCAAATAGCAGCTCGGCAAAGTGCAGTTTCACCGACACCATCGACCGCACGCTTACGGCTATGGGTGGCCGTCAGCTGAAGCGTTGGGTGGCGATGCCGCTTATGGATATAAGCAAAATCCGCCTACGTCAGGATATCGTCGAGAAGTTCGTCACGGATCTCGATTTCGCCGATGCTATGCGCGAGCAGATAGCCCTTGTGGGGGATTTGGAGCGTATTGCCTCGCGTGTGGCTACCGAGCGTGTTACGCCCCGCGAACTTGTGCAACTGAAGCACTCGCTTGCGGCTATAGATATTATGGCTGCGCTTATGAACTCCACCGATAGCGATGCCCTGCACCGCATATCTGCGACGATAGATCCACTGGAGGAGGTTCGCAAACGCCTCGAGACAGAGATATTCCCCGATCCTGAGACCAACCAGATTCAGAAGGGTGGCATCATAGCCTCGGGTGTCTCGGCAGAGTTGGATGACCTTCGCCGCATAGCTATGCACGGCAAGGATTATCTCACGGCTTTGCAGCAGCGCGAGAGCGAGATTACGGGCATCCCGTCGCTGAAGGTGGCCTATAACAATGTCTTTGGCTACTATATCGAGGTGCGTAACACGCACAAGGACAAAGTGCCGGAGTCGTGGATTCGCAAGCAGACGCTCACGGGAGCGGAGCGATACATCACCGCGGAGCTGAAGGAGTACGAGGAGAAGATTATGGGTGCCGAGGAGCGCATCTTGCAAATCGAGACACGCCTCTATGCCGACATTGTGGCGTTCGTGGCCCGACACCTCGTAGCCCTGCAGCGTGATGCGCGTGTCGTGGCACGTATGGACTGTCTGCAGTCCTTTGCGCGTATCGCCACGGAGCGTCGCTATGTGCGCCCTGTGGTGGACGATTCAACGGTTATAGATATTAAGAGCGGTCGCCATCCAGTTATCGAGACGCTGATGCCTATTGGTGAGGAGTATATCCCCAACGATGTGCGCCTCGATCAGGAGCAGCAGCAGATAATCGTCATCACAGGTCCAAATATGTCGGGTAAGTCGGCACTGTTGCGTCAGACCGCACTCATAGTGCTTATGGCGCAGATGGGATCTTTCGTGCCTGCAAAGTCCGCAACGATAGGTGTTGTGGATAAGATATTTACACGTGTCGGAGCTTCGGATAATCTTGCCGAGGGCGAGTCTACGTTTATGGTCGAGATGCTGGAGTCGGCAAGCATCCTTAACAATATCTCGGAGCGCAGCCTCGTTCTCTTGGATGAGATCGGTCGCGGTACTAGTACCTATGACGGAATCTCCATCGCGTGGGCTATGGTGGAGTATCTCCACAACAATGCCCAGGGTGCGGCCAAGACGCTCTTTGCTACGCACTACCACGAGCTTAACGAGTTGGAGAATATGCTTCCGCGCGTCAAGAACTACCACGTGACGGTCAAGGAGGTGGATAAGACCATTGTCTTCTTGCGTAAGTTGGTGCGCGGAGGTACGGAGCACTCGTTCGGTATCCACGTGGCGCGTATGTCGGGTATGCCGCGCTCGGTGGTGTCGCGTGCCGAGGCTATACTTCAGAACCTCGAGAAGGTCTACGGCTCGGGCGAGATTGTGCCTACGGGTGGTGTTACACAACGCAGCAAGAGGCGTAACGTTGCGGAGGTTGCTGCAGCCTCAAAGGATAATATCCAGCTCTCGATGTTCCAGCTCGACGATCCAGTCTTGGTGGCGATTCGTGATCAGATCAAGGGTCTCGATATCAACTCGTTGACCCCGCTCGAGGCGTTGAATAAACTTAATGAGATAAAGCGTATTACAGGATTATAATATGACTACACAGGAACAATATATAGCTCGCCTTAGGGAGATTGTGCAGACTAAATTCGGACGTCGCATCTCGACTATGGAGGATTGCGATGCCCTTAGTGAGGCTGTCGGCGAGGCTACAAACATAAAGCTCGATAGCCGCGCCTATATGCCTATTTTCAGCTCAGGGGTTGCGCCACGACCTGTAGCACTCTCAACCCTCGCGCGATATTTGGGCTATGGCAGCTGGAGCGACTTTTGCGCCTCGAGTGATGTCACGCCAGCCGAGGATACCGATATCATCCCCGTGGTGCGTCGCTGGGGTGTCATCATCCTCACGCTGCTTGCAATTGTCGTGGTTGTGGGTGCTATTATCTTCCTGCTGACCTTGGGTAAGGGTGGTGATGATGCTTCGCGCCTTGCACCTCTTGCCGAGGGTGTCGAGGAGCGTTGGGTGGCCCGAACCTTAGAGGAGTGTAATGCCCTCAGAGGCTCTGCCGCGGAGGAGGATTATGCGGAGCAGGTTGATTTGTTTGTGGCAGGTTATGAGGATGTTATGACCTCGGGAGTATCGCAAGATTTGCACCGTGAGGCTGAGCGTCAGGGCTTGGATGTCGATGATGCGGATCTCGCCCCGTTGCGTGATGCTATCGTTGCGCGATGCAAGGCTATGTGCGAGGTTCTCTACTTGGAGATATAGAGTCTCCCCACCTAATTATACGAAAAATGGACTGCAGATGTATAGTGAATATACAATGGTGGCGTATGAGAGAACTATAAGGTTCACTACATACGCCACAGTAATTAAGAAACAGTTATTTGGGGGCAGTATTGCGGTATTTTTCGTATCTTTACCCTGAATTTGAATCTATGATAAAGAAGATAGTTGCCTCTATAATACTCATTCTTGCTCTTTGCTGTGTTCCGTTTACGCTCTTTGCGCAGGGGGCAAAGTGCACGATTTCGGGTAAGGTCATCGACCAGCAGAATAGTCCTGTTGCATACGCTTCGGTGGCGATTTACCAAGATAAAACACCCATTGCGGGAGTCGTTACCGATAGCGAGGGTAAGTTCTCGCTTAAAACAAATCATTCCACCGACGAATATCGTCTTGCCGTTGAGTTTATCGGCTACGAGAAGTATGAGGGGCTTATTGTGCCCAACAAGGCACATATCGACCTCGGAACAATCCTCTTAAAAGAGGCTGCAGTCGAGGTTGCTGAGGTTGTCGTTAAGGGCAAGGAGGTGGCGCAGAAGTCCACTGTTGAGCACACCACTATCAACGCTTAGGCAAATATGGCTTCGAGCAAGGGTACGGCAATAGATATCTTGCGCTCGGCATCATCGGTGAGCATTTCGAACGATGAGATAGCGATTCGTGGCAATAAGAATATCCTTGTTTTGATGGATGGAGTCCCTACCACCGCCAGCGACCTCTCGACTATCCCTGCGGCAAACATTCAGAGCATTGAGGTTATCACCAATCCCGATGCCTCGCACGATGCAGGTGGTACGGGTGGCATCATCAACATCATCTCGAAGCGCAATCGTGCCGAGGGATTTAGCGGTATGGTGGCTGCAAACTATGGTTTCAACCACTTCGCAAATGGCAATATCGCTCTCTCGTATAATCGTCCAAAGACATCGTGGCGATTCAGCTACAATGTTAAGTACGAGGACGATGTGGTAAATTCTACTCTTAACCGCAAGGTGCATAGCACAGGATACGAGGTATTCCAGCAGATGCAATCCACGCGCTACACCTTCAATAACAACATTTCGCTTGGTGTAGACTTCCGTATAAATCCTCGCAATCGCTTGTCGGTAGATGCTAAGCTGATTATCCCTCGCCTAAACATCAAGCAAGATCTTCACAATACCTTTGCAGACTATACTGAGGTGCGATATAACGATGTTACGTGGAACCGTGTGAACATCGAGGGCTCGGTTGCCTACACTCATATTATCAAACCAGAGGTTTCGGACTTAACGATTCGTGCTTCGGTGTCGAAGATTTGGGGCGAGCTACCATCTCACTACTTTGTGGGTGGTGTCGAGAATAACTGCTCGGTATCTGGTGGAAGTCCTTTCATACCATCGCTACAAGCCGATTATAAACATAAATTCAGCGTTGGCACACTCTCGGCAGGAGTGAAACTAACTTATCGCCAGAACGATGTATATCACGAATTTTATGAATTTGCGGATGGCGAGTGGATATATTCTGAAGCGATGAGTAAAGATATGCTGCACACCGAGTTGACACCCGCAGTATACGCTATGTTCTCATCTCGTATTGGAAGAAGTTTACATACAAAGTGGGCTTGCGTGGTGAGTTCTCGACCGTAACACTCAATAGCAAGCACGAGGCAATCAATGAGCGTGAGAATGACTTTTTCGTTGCACCGAGCCTTTCGGCGACATATAAGATAGCAGAAAATCAGGATCTGTCGTTGGCTCTCTCTCGTCGCATTGGCCGCCCTACATATCCGCAGCTCATTCCATATATGAGTATGGTCGATGCTACAACCTACGAGCAGGGAAATATGCATCTCGACTCCGAAAAGGCAACAAAGATGGATTTGAGCTATAGTCTACATTCAGAGGTAATAAACCTTTTTGTGAATGGTTACCTAAACTACACCACCGACTATATCTCGCAAGTTACCAAGATGAATGGCGAGCGACTGATAACCACCTACGCCAATGCCGACAAAGACCTTAAAACGGGAGTTGACCTCTCGTTGAAAGTTACACCAGCAAAGTGGTTTAACTTCTCGGTGGGTGCGAATACCTACTATGTAACTACCGATGGCGTGTTCGAGGGTGCTCATATCGACAATCGTGGCTGGACAAACAATAGCAACCTCTTGCTCGACTTTGCACCTTGGAAGGGCGGAGATATTCAAGTGCAATACTTTGTGACAACACCGCAATACTATCCGCAGTTGACAACCTCGCTCACGCACCAGATGAATATAGGCTTTAAGCAACGCCTTTTGAAGGGTGCTATGACTGTATCGGTGCTCTTGACCGATGTCTTCAACACTGCAAAGTGGGAGGTGTGGTCGCATAACAACCTCTTTGACCTCAAAAACAATAGCAAGAATAAGAGCCGTATGTTGTGGCTCGGAGTGTCGTACAACTTCAACTCATTCAAGCAGCGAGGCGGACAAAAGAGCGAGAATGATCGCAGCCTCATCAGGTTGGGTATGTAAAATTGCACCTATATATAAATTGGTGTTGCTATTTAGTCTTAATTTAGACTACATAGGAAGCAACAAGCAAAGAGGAAAATTAGAGGATTGCGCAGAAACTCGTTTTATAATCGTTCAATATAACATATTATAAATAAACAATTTCGGCGGTAAAAAAAATGGACTGCTCCGTGTGGGAGCAGTCCATTCTGTTTATAGTCCAATCAGGTTTACTTCATCTCTGCGAAATACTTGTAGAAGTATGGCAGGGTCTCCAAACCCTTGTAGAACTGGTCGAGACCATAGCTCTCGTTAGGCGAGTGGATAGCATCCTTCGAGAGTCCGAAGCCGAGGAGTATCGACTTGATGCCGAGGATGTTCTCGAAGCCCGAGATGATAGGAATAGAACCACCAGAGTAGAATGGCAGTGGGGTAACGCCAAATGTAGTCTCCACAGCCTTCTCCGCAGCCTTGTATGCAGGGAGGTCGGTAGGAGATACGTAAGGTGCGCCACCGTGCAAGAACTCCACCTTCACCTTCACACTCTTAGGAGCAATGCGCTTAAAGTGCTTCTCGAAGAGCTTTGCAATCTTCTTGAAATCCTGGTTAGGAACAAGACGCATCGAGATCTTAGCGTATGCCTTCGAAGGGATTACGGTCTTAGTACCCTCGCCAGTGTAGCCGCTCCAGATGCCGTTAACGTCGAGTGATGGGCGGATACCTGTGCGCTCCATAGTTGTGTAGTCTACCTCGCCGGCAACATCGCCAAGGTCGAGAGCCTTCTTATACTCATCGAGCGAGAATGGAGCCTTGTTGAGTGCGCGACGCTCAGCGTCCGAGAGGATGCGAACATCGTCATAGAAGCCAGGGATTGTAACACGGCCAAACTCATCGGTAAGCGACGCTACGAGCTTCGCAAGTACGTTTGCAGGGTTTGCCACAGCACCACCGAAGAGTCCTGAGTGAAGATCCTTATCTGGACCTGTAACCTCCACCTGCATATATGTCAAGCCGCGCAAGCCTGCGGTGATGGTAGGGGTGTCGAGGCCAATCATAGATGTGTCAGATACGAGGATGATATCGGCCTTGAGGAGCTTCTTATTGTCGGCGCAGAACTTATAGAGACTTGGAGAGCCAATCTCCTCCTCGCCCTCGAGCATAAACTTTACGTTGCATGGCAGGGTGTCGGTAGCCACCATAGCCTCGAAAGCCTTGGCGTGCATATAGAGCTGACCCTTGTCGTCGTCAGCACCACGGCACCAGATGCGGCCATCCTTAATCTCTGGCTCGAAAGGATTTGTCTTCCACTCGTCGATAGGATCCTCTGGCATCACGTCGTAGTGACCATATACGAGCACGGTCTTTGCCTTAGGGTCGATGATCTTCTCGGCATAAACCACAGGGTTGCCCTCTGTAGGCATCACCTCTGCGCGGTCGGCACCAGCCTTCACAAGAGCTGCTGCGAGCCACTCTGCGCAGCGTACCATATCCTGCTTGTGCAGCGATGGCTGTGCGCTGATTGATGGTATGCGAAGAAGGTCGAACAACTCCTCGAGGAAGCGCTCTTTGTTCTCGTTGATGTAGTTTGTTGCTTGTTTCATAATGGTATGTTTTTAGGTTTTTTTGTAACGTTATTTGTCTTGTGAAATTTGTTCTATTTCGGAAATAAACCTCTTAGCTAACGCATCGGCCTCCTCCATAGTATGTGCCTCGGTGTAAATACGTATTATAGGCTCGGTGTTGGACTTGCGGAGGTGCACCCAGCTCTCTGCAAAATCAATCTTCACGCCGTCAATATCGTTGACTCTCTCGCCTGAGTATCTGCTTTTTATGGTCGATAGAATCTTGTCCACATCAATCTCTGGCGTAAGTTCAATCTTATTCTTCGATGCGAAGTACGCAGGGTATGTCTTACGTAACTCCGACATAGTCATATCGAGACCTGCAAAATAGGTCAAAAAGAGAGCAACGCCGACAAGTGCATCGCGGCCATAGTGAAGCTCTGGGTAGATAACTCCGCCGTTACCCTCGCCGCCAATCACAGCGCCTGTCTCCTTCATTTTCTTCACCACATTCACCTCGCCCACAGCTGCTGCGGCATACGAGCATCCCTCGTAGCGAGCTGTTACGTCGCTCAGTGCGCGCGACGACGACAGGTTCGACACGGTGTTGCCCTTGGTATGCTTCAGAACGTAATCTGCTACTGCCACCAATGTATACTCCTCGACAAACATCTCGCCATTCTCCATCACAAATGCCAGACGATCCACGTCAGGGTCTACGACAATACCCATATCTGCGCCCTCCTTGCGGATAACCTCCGAAATCTCGGTGAGGTTCTCGGGTAGTGGCTCAGGGTTATGCGCGAACTCTCCCGTAGGCTCGCAGTTAAGCTCCACCACCTCGCAGCCAAACTCCCTCAGCAGTGCGGGAATCACCACGCCACCAATAGAGTTCACGGCATCCACAACAACCTTGAACTTGCGCTCTCGGATACGCTCCACATCCACCAGCGGCAATGCCAACACCTGCTCGATATGCTTAGGATTGAAATCCTCGAGCAGCACCACCTTGCCAATCTCGTCAATGGTAGGGTAGTTGTACGACATATCCTCAGCCATCTGTAGCACCTCCTTACCCTCGATATCGTCGAGGAACTCGCCACGCTCATTGAGGAGTTTCAGGGCGTTCCACTGACGAGGGTTGTGCGACGCGGTGATGATGATGCCGCCATCAGCCTTATGTGTGATAACGGCCATCTCCGTGCCTGGAGTGGTGCAGAGACCCACGTTTATAACATCGCATCCTGTGCCGAGGAGTGTACCCTCTACCAGCGAGTCGACCATCGAGCCTGAGATGCGTGCATCGCGACCTACGACGATTGTGGTGCGCTTCTGTGGGTTCTTGCTCTTTATGAAGCGTGCGTATGCTGTTGTAAACTTCACAACATCTATCGGAGTGAGGTTCTGGGCAGGGCAACCACCTATGGTGCCACGTATTCCCGATATTGATTTTATAAGTGTCATCGAGTGTAAAAAATTAAAAAAACGGGGCAAAAGTTTTGCTATTTCTGACAAAAATATTAATTTTACGCGAATATTAAAAATAAATTGGAGATAAAATGTTAAGAGATATGAGAACAATACCATCTTCTGAGCTGATTATCAATGGTGATGGCTCTATATTCCATCTCCATTTGAAGCCCGAGCAGCTTGCCGATATTGTTATTTTGGTTGGTGATCCAGGCCGTGTGGCTATGATTGCGGAGTACTTCGATACCAAGGAGTGCGAGGTTGCTAATCGCGAGTTCCTCACCATCACCGGAACATATAAGGGCAAGCGTATGACAGTTCTGTCTACGGGTATTGGTATTGGTAACATCGACATCTGCGTCACAGAGCTCGATGCGCTGGCAAATATCGACTTCAAGAGTCGTCAGGTGAAGGATAAGTTCCGCCAGCTGACCCTCGTGCGCCTCGGAACCTCGGGAGCTATACAGCGCGATATCGAGGTTGGTGAGGTGGTATTCTCACGCACATCCCTTGGCTTCGATGGACTCCTCTCATACTACGAGGGTCGCGACTCAGTTTGCGATCTCGACCTCGAGCGTGCCTTCGAGGAGCATACATCGTGGTACTCGAAGCTCCCTGCACCATACTTCGTGAATGCAGATAAGGAGTTGTTCGAGCTCTTCAAGGACTCCACACGCGAGGGTATCACCATCGCAGCACCGGGATTCTACGCTCCACAGGGACGCTGGGTGCGTATCGCGCCACACGACAAGAGTCTCAATGAGAAGATAGAGTCGTTCCGCTATGGTGAGCGTCGCATCACCAACTTCGAGATGGAGGGTTCTGCACTTGCAGGTCTCTCTGCACTCCTCGGACACCGCGCGGCAACCATCTGTACCATCATCGCGCAGCGCGTGGCGAAGGATGCCTGCACTGATTATAAGCCGTTTGTTCGTAGGATGATTGAGATGGCATTAGACAGATTATCTTTGTTGTGATAAGGCAGCCATCTGCGGCCGCTAACGAATATTCTCAGCAATGGGCAGTACGCCCAAGTACAGCCATCGCCTCGAAATTCGCCGAGCGTTGCATCTGCAGCCTTCTGACAACAAAGAGGTAGCTGCGAAGGAGGAATTGACCCAACAAAAAAAAATTAAGAAAAAACTGAAACAAATAATAAACAAAATAAACTAAACCATTATGAAATTTACAGTATCAAGTTCAGCATTGCTTTCGGTGCTTGCCACAACTGGTAAGGTTATCAGCAACAAAAATACACTCCCTATCCTCGACTATTTTCTCCTCGAGCTTAAGGGTGAGACTCTTACGGTGACCACCTCAGACCTAGAGACCACTCTCGTTGGTTCACTCAAGGTCGACAAGGTAGAGCGCGAGGGTGTCATCGCAGCACCTGGAAAGCTTATGCTCGACTCTCTCAAGGAGTTCCCAGATATGCCACTCGAGTTTGATGTTAACGACTCTACTTGGGAGATCAAGGTACGCTGGGCAAGCGGCTCGCTCTCTATCCCTGGTGCGAGTGCTGTGAGCTACCCTGCAATGCAGACCATAGGTGCTGAGTGCAAGGAGATTCTTCTCGACGTAGATATGCTTATCGCAGGTATCAACAAGACCATCTTTGCAACTGCCGATGACGAGCTTCGCCCTGTGATGAATGGTGTATACTTCAACTTTGAGGAGGGTAAGGTTACATTCGTGGCTACCGATGCTCATAAGCTCGTGCGCTCTGTAGCGGAGTGTGCAGATGTCGATTTCAATGCTTCGTTCATCCTTCCTAAGAAGCCTGCAAACCTTTTGAAGGGTGTGCTTCTCAAGGAGGAGGAGCCTATCCGCGTAGTATTCGACGCTAAGAACGTGACATTCGAGCTCAAGAACCACAAGTTCGTGTGCCGCCTCATCGAGGGTAACTATCCTAACTACAATGCTGTAATCCCTACGGCTAACCCTAACAAGGTGCTTGTAGACCGCGTAGAGCTTGTTAACGGCATTAAGCGCGTAGCCGTATGTTCAAACCCTACGACAAACCTCATTCGTATGGATATCTCGAACAACCGCATCAGCCTCGCAGCGCAGGATATCGACTTCTCAGTATCTGCTAACGAGACCATCTCTTGTAGCTACGACGGCAACCCTGTGACCATCGGCTTCAAGTCTACATTCCTCGTTGAGATTCTCAACAACATCGACACTCCAACCGTGATGATCGAGCTTGCAGACTCTACACGTGCCGGTGTTTTCAAGCCTGTGTATGACGATAAGCACAGCGGCGAGGTGTTGATGCTTCTTATGCCAATGATGATCAACGCCTAAATTTTATCGTGATAGAGCAGCATCTACTGCCGCTAATGAATATTCTTAGCAATGGGCAGTATGCTTTAGTACAGCCCATCGCCAAGAAATTCGCCGAGCGTTGTATCTACTACTCTCTAACGATAAAATAATTGTTGTGATAAAGGGTCATCTTCGGCACCAAACTCATTGTCTCGAATGGGGATGTACGCCCAGTACACTCCCATCCGTGCCAATTTCGATTTGGTACCAAATCTAACCCCTTCTTACAACAAATCTCGCGCTGAGGGAGGTGGGCGTTGGAGGGTTACGATGAGTATAAATGGCTAACTCCTTAAATTCCTTATAGCTTCCTGCAGCCCTATAGTCCTTGTGTAAAACAAAAAATGTAGACTATGAACTTAAAACTAAAACGTCCAATAGTATTCTTCGACCTGGAGACAACGGGTGTCGATACCGCCACGGACCGCATCGTGGAGATCTCGCTTGTGAAGATCGGTGTTGATGGCACCAAGAGTGTCAAGACACGCCGTATAAATCCCGAGATGCACATCCCCGAGGAGGCTACGGCAGTGCACGGCATCACAGACGACGATGTCAAGGATGAGCCTACATTCCGCCAGATAGCCAAGTCGCTGGCGCAGTATATCGAGGGTTGTGACTTCGGAGGTTTCAACTCCAATCGTTTCGACCTCCCGGTGCTTGTCGAGGAGTTTATGCGTGCGGGGGTGGATGTCGACTTCCGCAAGCGTAAGTTTGTCGATGTGCAGACCATATTCCACCGCAAGGAGCAGCGTACGTTGGTTGCAGCGTATAAGTTCTACTGCGACAAGGACCTCGAGAATGCCCACTCTGCTGAGGCCGACACCTTGGCTACATACGAGGTGCTGGAGGCGCAGATAGAGCGTTACCCCGACATTGGCGACACGGTAGAGAAGTTGGCGGAGTTCTCATCTACGGGTATGAGTGTCGACTTTGCAGGTCGCATCGCGCTCAACGACAAGGGAGAGGAGATCTTCACATTCGGTAAGTATCGCGGCCAGAGCGTCGAGGAGATATTCCGCAAGGAGCCGAGCTACTACAAGTGGATGATGGATGGCGACTTCCCGCAGTATACCAAGAAGGTAATCACCGAGATACGTCTAAGAATAAAGTAATATGAAGCGAGTTTCACTACTCCTTGCTATGCTGTTTATGGCTGTGACGATGGCTTTTGCAATAGAGCCGTCGAATATTGTTGTGACCGTAAACGGTAAACTCTATCACAAGCACTTCGTGGAGCGTGGGCAGACGCTATATGCCATTGCCAAGGCCTATGAGGTTGCCGAGAGCGAGATTATGGAGTGTAACGTAGGTCTTACGGCCGAGAACCTTCGTGCCGGAGAGACCATCCTTGTGCCTCATACCGCGGAGAATGGTAAGGAGCGCAAGGTGCAGGATGTCGCGCCAAAGACGGTGGATAAGAAGAAGTTTCTTGCCCACACCGTCATTAAGGGCGACACGCTCTATAGCATCGCACGAAAGTATAAGATCTCCATTGCGCAGCTCGAGAGGGATAATCCCGACATCGATATCGACAACCTTGCCGTTGGCGACATACTCCTTGTGCGTCGTGCCGAGCGTGGCTATGCCTCGGCGGATGATATAGAGCGTGAGCTTGCGGCGCGCCAGAGTCGCCAGAGCATTGCGAGCCAGGCTTCGGATGGTGGTCTGAGGGATAGCGAGCATCGTGTGACGGTGGGTGAGACGGTCTACTCTCTTTCACGCCGCGCAGGTATGAGCGAGGAGGAGTTTATGGCTCTCAATGGCCTTAGCTCCTATAGCGACCTGAAGATAGGTATGGTGGTGCGCCTTAAGGCCGAGAAGCACTCTCCTATTGTGGAAATAGCATCGGAGGAGGATCGACGTGAGCCACGTGGCGAGAAGCGTCGCCAGAGGGATGAAGTTCGCGAGGCTGATACCCCAGATACTATCGCCTATGGCGATTCGCCGCTCGAAGTGGAGAGCGTTGCAGATGGTGATGCACCGCGTTTGGATGTGGAGTTTAAGCCGCTGGAGACCTACCATACGCTTCAGTTGGCTATGCTTCTGCCATTCCACAACAACGAAAAGGTAAACCCCTATTTCGTTGATTTCTATCGCGGCGTACTCCTTGCTATGGAGGATCTAAAGGCTGAGGGTTATGATATAAACCTCTCTGTATTCGATACTTATGGTCGTGAGGAGAGGGTCGATGAGATTGTAGCTAACGAGGAGGCGTTCCACGCTGCGCAGCTGATCATAGGTCCTGTATACGAGGGTGAGCTTAGCCGCGTTGTAGGCTTCGCCGAGGAGAGGGGTATTCCTGTTATCTCGCCTCTTGCAGACATCGTCTCATTGCAGAGCCCTGTGTTGTTCCAGATGCAGGCCGAGGGTAGCTACAAGAGTGCCAAGCTCGCAAATATCTTCGATGGCTCGAGGGAGATTGTTAAGATCTATGCCAACTCTGTGGATGGAGATTTCAACTCCGAGGTGTCGCAGCTCGCTGCTGGTGCCTCTGTCACAGCTCTTAACTACCACTTCGACCGAGGTTCGTTCTTCTACGTTCGCAATGCCGATGGATCCAGTGGTGAGGAGATCGACATCACAGAGTTTATGTGTACCAAGAGCCCCAAGGCTTTTGTCATCGTTGCCAAGTCCGACACGGATGTGGATCGCATCCTTACGACCTTAGCCTCTACTAAGTCGTCGGTCGTGGCGCGCAGTATGGGTTATGGCGACTATGTTGTGGTGGGTAATCGTAAGTGGAAGCAGAGTGCCACCATCGAGAAGCAGTCGTTCTTCCGCAACAACACCATCTTCATCGTGCCTTACTATGCCAACCGCAGCGATGAGAGTATCCGCATCTTCGACAGCCGCTACGTTAAGGCTTTCGATGCACTCCCTACGATGTACTCCTATCGTGGCTACGATGCAGCTATGATATTCTGTCGCAAGATGTTCCAGGGTATCGATGCGCAGATCTTCGAGGAGATATTCAAGCCTTTGGCAACGCCATACAACTTTGTGTATGAGGGTGGTCACTACCTGAATAACTATTGGATCAAAGAGCAGTATAACGGCAACTTCACGATATCGGTGGAGTAAACAACTATCACTATGGCAAATATATCATCATCCATACCCGAAAAGACCATCGAGCGACTCAGTGAGTATCGTCGCACGTTGCTGAAGTGTCACGCGCAGGGTATCACACATATCTTCTCGCACGTTTTGGCGGGTATGCACGGCATCACGGCGGTTCAGGTGCGCCGTGACCTGATGCTCATAGGCTTCTCTTCGGATACCAAGAAGGGTTATGACGTGAAGGTGCTTATCGACTTTATCAATGACATCCTCTACTCCGAGCAGCCTATGAATATGGCCATCATCGGTATGGGTCACCTCGGCCAAGCTGTCACAAAGTACTTCAATGGTAAGGGTCTCAAGCTCCGCATCACCGCGGCATTCGATATTGATGAGCGGAAGGTGGGAACAACCATCGACAACATACCTTGCTACCATATCGACGAGTTTGAGGAGATGGTCGAGGAGCTGGATATCAGCATTGTGATTGTCTCGTCGCCAACATCTGTGGCTGCAAACCTCGTGCTGCCTATCATTAACGCAGGTATCAAGGGTGTGCTTAACTTTACCTCTGCGCCGCTCAACTTCCCGCAGGGTATCGTCGTGGAGAACTACGATATCACCACGCTCTTGGAGAAGGTCGCCTACTTCGTAAAGGTTGCAGAGGAGAACGCATAAGGCTATGTGTGAGGAGTTCGTAAGATATGGTTTTTCGCGTATCGGCGATGAAACGCCTGTGGTTGCTACTATAGGCTCGTTCGATGGTGTGCATAGTGGTCACCGTGTGCTTATCGACCACCTCAGGGCTATGGCAGAGCGTCTCGGTGCGAGGAGTGTCGTGGTGACGTTCGACCCTCATCCGCGTATCGCGATGGGTCGGGATAACGGTATGGGGCTTCTCACCACGGTCGAGGAGCGCGCGTTGTTGCTTCGCGAGGCGGGCATTGATAACCTCGTTGTTGCACATTTCGATGATGACTTCCGCCGCCGATCCTACGAGGAGTTTGTGGAGCGTAGCCTTGTTGGGGGGCTTGGTATGCGCGGTATGATTGTGGGGTATAACCACCGCTTAGGTCGTGGCTCGGAGGGTAACTACGAGCGTCTTGTGCCTTTGTCGGAGCGTTGCGGCTTTGCCTTGGAGTGCGTGGCGCAGCATAAGGTCGACGATTCCAAGGTCAGCTCCACGGTGGTGCGCGATGTGCTCGCTACGGGCGATATGGCGCGCGTGAAGGAGCTTCTCGGTGGCGATTATATCATCGCTGGTGATGCTGTGGATGGCGTTGTCGTAGTCTCTGACCCGCATAAGCTCCTGCCTCCCGATGGCGAGTATCGTGTTGCTATAAACAAGAAATCTGCGACCGCCACCATCAACAATCGCAGAGTAATTCTTTCAGAACCAATAACTGGCCACGTTGTATTACGCTTTTAACTGGAAAGCGTCAATCCCCTTTTCCCTTTTACTTTCTCTGTAGTGCCTCCTCCACCCACGTGCGGTTGTCGAGGTACCATCTCACGCACTTGCGCAATCCATCCTTAAACGAGGTCTCGGCACGCCAGCCCAGGTCGCGCTCTATCTTTGTGGTGTCTATGGCGTAGCGGAGGTCGTGACCCGCGCGATCTTCGACGTAGGTGATTAGGTCGTTGCTATAACCCTCAGGATTATCTAACTCACTGTCTACTACGCGTATAAGCTCCTTTACAAGGTCTATATTCGACCACTCGTTGTTGCCGCCGATATTATATGTCTCGCCACTCTCGGCGCGGTGGAACACGAGGTCCAATGCTCGTGCGTGGTCGCCAACATACAACCAGTCGCGGATGTTCAGACCCGAGCCATATACTGGCAGTGGACGGCGGCAGCGGATGTTATCAATAAAGAGCGGTATTAGCTTCTCGGGGTATTGCCTCTCGCCATAGTTATTCGAGCAGTTAGTGATCACCGTGGGCAAGCCGTAGGTATCGTGGTAGGCACGCACAAAGTGGTCCGATGAGGCCTTCGATGCCGAGTATGGCGAGTGTGGGGCGTAGCGTGTCTCTTCGGTAAACTTTCCGCCATCGAGGCTCAACGCTCCGTATACCTCATCGGTTGAGATGTGGTGGAAACGCTTACCCTCGTAGTTGCCTGCCCAAGCCTTACGTGCCGCCTCGAGGAGCGTAATAGTGCCGAGGATGTTGTTCTGCGCAAATACCATCGGCGCACTTATCGAGCGATCCACGTGGCTCTCGGCTGCAAGGTGCATAACACCATCTATGTTGTAGCGCTCGAAGATATCTGACACAATATTCGCATCAGTAATATCTCCCTCGATGAAGGTGTGGTTTGGTGCTTCAATTACCGCTTTGAGATTCGACAGCGAGCCAGCGTATGTCAGCTTGTCGAGGGTTATGATCTGGTAATCAGGGTATTTGCTCACCATAAGCTCCACGACGTGGCTGCCTATGAATCCCGCACCACCTGTAATAAGGATATTTCGTCTCATAGTCGTTTCTTGTATGTTATCACCTCTTGCAGTCGCTCCTGCCAACTCTTTAGCGTCACGACGCCGCACTCTATTATTCTGCTCTTGTCGAGTACGGAGTAGTGGGGTCGCTGCGCCTTACTTGGCCAGTCGCTGCTCTTGCACGGCGTTATGCGAGTCTCTATGCCGCTTTTGCTAAGTATCTCGCACGCAAACTCATACCACGTGCAGTCGCCCAGGTCGCTATAGTGGTAGATGCCCTGCATACGCTGCCACGCGCCACTCTCGATGATTGCGATTATCGCCTCGGCAAGTCCGAGTGCCGAGGTGGGTGTGCCACGCTGGTCATCCACAACTCTCAACTCTGCACCCTCCGCGGCACGTCGAAGTATCGTACCTACGAAGTTCTTGCCCCACGGAGCATAGAGCCACGAGGTGCGCAGGACGATGGCATCGACAATCTTCAGGGCCTCTGCTTCGCCCTCGGCCTTCGTTGCGCCGTAGGTGTTTAGCGGTGCTATTTCGTCATCCTCGCGGTATGGCGTAGAGCGTTGCTTATCCCCGCCGAATACAAAGTCGGTGGAGATGTGTATAAGCTTTATGCCTCGCTCGTGACATACCACGGCAATGTTTGATACTCCGTCGCGGTTTACCTGTTGCGCATCACGGATGTTATCCTCCGCAGCCTCCACATTGGTGTAGGCGGCGCAGTTAACAACGATGTCGGCACCCTTGAGTCCACGCGCAACGCTCTCCGCAGAGCATATATCCAACTCCTCCATTGAGGTTATGATATACTCATTCTTAGCCTCGCGACAAAGCTCTGCAATAGCTGTTGCGAGTTGTCCTCCGCCTCCCGTAACGACAATCCTAAGCATAGTAATCTGCGTTGTAGTCAAAGAGTTCGGAGCACTCTCTGAGGAGCTTGTTCGCGGCATCCTTAGCCGAGATGATAGGCTCACTCACACCCCAGTCGATGTTTATATCGGGGTCATTCCATACTATAGCACCCTCGGCCTCGGGAACGTAGTAGGCATCGCAGAGATACTCCACCTTTGCCTCACCCTTCCTAACCACAAAGCCGTGTGCGAAGCCTCGTGGGATGAATAGCTGACGCCTGTTCTCGGCACTCAGCACCACAGCCACGTACTTGCCGAATGTCGGCGAGCCGCGGCGTATGTCTACGGCGATGTCTATAATCTCACCTTCGGTTACGCGTACTAACTTAGACTGTGCGTGAGGAGGTAGTTGGAAGTGCAGACCACGCACCACGCCCTCCCTCGAGCGTGACTCATTCTGCTGCACAAACTCCAATCTCCTACCCACAGCCTCCGCAAAGTGACGCTCGTTGAACACCTCGTAGAAGTATCCACGCTCATCCTCGAAGAGTCTCGGCTCGATGATTACAACATCCTCTATCTCGCTCTTTATAACCCTCATAACTTCAACAAATATTGTCCATACTGGTTAGCCTTCATAGGCTCGGCGAGGGCGTGCAGCTGCTCCTTTGTTATCCAGCCGTTGCGCCACGCTATCTCCTCCAAGCAGGCAATCTTCTGCCCCTGACGCTTCTCGATGACCTCCACAAATATAGATGCCTCGGCTAACGAGTCGTGAGTACCGGTGTCGAGCCACGCATAACCTCGGTCGAGGATCTCAACGTAGAGTTCCCCACGCTCTAAATATCGCTGGTTTACGCTCGTAATCTCCAACTCACCGCGTGCCGATGGTGTTACGCCAGCGGCAATGTCCAACACCGTATTGGGGTAGAAGTATAGTCCTGTAACGGCATAATTCGAGCGTGGCGACTGAGGCTTCTCCTCTATAGATAGCGCATTGCCTCTCTCATCAAACTCCACAACACCATATCTCTGTGGGTTGTCAACCCTATAGCCAAATACCGTTGCCAACCCCTCCTCATCTACTCTCTTTGCAGCCCTTCTCAGCGTATCCTCGAAGCCCGCGCCGTGGAAGATGTTATCTCCCAG
The DNA here is from genome assembly GCA_017630455.1 of Alistipes sp. Lineage (GTDB taxonomy): Bacteria > Bacteroidota > Bacteroidia > Bacteroidales > Rikenellaceae > Alistipes. The sequence goes on from JAGBVG010000063.1 coordinate 20,170, forward strand.
CACCAAGCATACACTATCCTCACCCACAAACTCCCTGCCTATGATAAACGCCTCGGCAAGACCATTAGGCTGAGGCTGCTCTGCATACTCAAACCTCATACCCAACTCCTCGCCACTGCCGAGAAGCCTCTCAAACGATGCGATATCTTGGGGCGTAGAGATGATAAGCACTTTCCTGATCCCCGCCATCATCAGCACCGATATAGGGTAGTATACCATCGGCTTATCGAAGATGGGTAACAACTGTTTGCTTATGCCCTTAGTGATGGGGTAGAGGCGTGTGCCGCTGCCGCCCGCTAAAACGATACCTTTCATATTATTTCTTGTGATAAGGGGTCATTTACTTCCGCTAACAAAATATTTCGCCAATGGGCAGTACGCCAAAGTACAGCCCATCGTCTCAAATTTTGCCGAGCGTTGTATCTAACCCCTTCTGACAAGAAATTGCGTCTCGTGGGGTTAGGTACTGCTTAGATAAATGGGGTAATATGAGTTAAGATAGGTTACTATGGGCGTACATTAACCCATAGTAACCCATAGGAAACTACAACGTCTTGAGGTACTCCGAAACGTTGCGCTCGATGCGTGCCTCCACGTCCTCAGACTCGCCACGCACGAACTTCTCGCCTGTAACAGCCTCGTAAAGCTCGATGTAACGCTCGGTGATGCCTGCAACAACCTCTGGAGTCATATCTGGCACCTGCTGACCCTCCTGGCCCTGGAAGCCATTCTCCATCAACCACTCGCGTACGAACTCCTTCGAGAGCTGCTTCTGCTTCTCGCCCTTCGCGAGACGCTCCTCGTAGCCCTCCTTGTAGAAGTAGCGTGATGAGTCAGGGGTGTGAATCTCATCCATAAGGTAGATAACACCATTCTTCTTACCAAACTCATACTTGGTATCCACGAGGATAAGACCCATCTTCTCGGCAATCTCAGTACCGCGCTGGAAGATGGCGCGTGTGTATGCCTCGAGCTGCTCATACTCCTCGCGTGATACGAGACCCTGAGCGATGATCTCCTCCTTAGAGATATCCTCGTCGTGACCCTCGTCAGCCTTGGTAGTAGGGGTGATGATAGGCTCTGGGAACTTCTGATTCTCAACCATACCCTCAGGCATCTCCACGCCGCAGATGGTACGCTTGCCAGCCTTATACTCTCTCCAGGCGTGACCAGAGAGGTAGCCACGGATAACCATCTCAACCTTATAAGGCTCGCAGCGGTGACCTACGGTAACCATAGGATCTGGAACGGCGATCTTCCAGTTTGGGAGGATGTCGGTAGTGGCGTCGAGGAACTTCGCAGCGATCTGGTTCAACACCTGACCCTTGAAAGGAATACCCTTTGGAAGCACAACGTCGAAAGCCGAGATACGGTCCGAAACGACCATTACAAGATACTCGTCGTTGATGTTATACACGTCGCGTACCTTACCTACGTAGTGGCCCTTCTGACCCTCGAACTGAAAATCGTTCTTTACAATAGCGTTCATTGTTATAATAGTTTAAGTTTTATAATTTATATTTTCTGTTTCTGCTTATAGGAATCGTGCCTCCGATTGTACACGTGTGATAGCTCGTGTATCGGTTAGATTCTCGGGAAGCTCCGCGCGGGTGTATACCGAGATGTCGCTACTATCCAAGGTTGATACCCAGGTCATAGTCTCCTCGTCGTCGAGGGTCACTATGTAGGATGCTCCCCACGCCACACCATCGCTGTAGGTTCCCATAATCACACCATCCTCGATAGCGGCAGAGCTGTAGTAACACTCCCACTCGCGGCTCTCCAGACGCTGCCACAGTGTCACGATGCCGTCCTCGGTGATCGAGAGGTAGATATCAAACGAAGGCACTGCGCCTCGCCACTGGGTAAGGTGCCAAGTGCCTGCAACGGCCGATGTGTCACCGCCACCCGTCACAGGAGGTGGCGTTGGCGCAATGGTGATCTCCGACGTTGAAGACTCGATCATCGTACTCTCCTTGCCCGCGAAAATCACAGCCTTAACCTCGTAGGTATTTCCCTCCTCGGCAGGTAGTGTGGCACTCATCTTATCGTTGGTAGCCGATGTCTTAACCATCACCCACTCCTCAGAGCCCTTAGCGCGGTAGTAGAAGAGGTATTCTGCGGCGGTGCTATACTTATAGTTGTGCTCCTTCACACCGTCATAGTAGATCTCTATATCCTCCACCGTCGCCTCTATCATCTTCGCGTTGCGGCTGAGGGTTGGTGCTGCGATGTCGGCCGTAACCTCGGCGTATGGGGTTTTAAACTCATTCTCGGAGCTTGTAATGACATTCAATGTGCCATCTGCGGGATAGAATGTCAGGCGGAAGAGGTAGTCGCTATTATCCTCGAGGTACTCCTCGCCATCGTATGGAATCTCCACGCTGAGAGCTCCCTCTGTGATGCTCGCACCTGAGAACTGCTTAGATATCCACTCCGATGCCCCTTTGCGTGCGTAGCCAACCTCCAAGACATCAATCTCTACCGCCTCGTCATCGCACGTGTAGGAGATCTCCGAGAGGTTAATGGTTGCCATAACACCCTTGGCTTCAATCTCGGTTTCATAGTGTATCGCTGTCACCTTTTCGTGAAGCTTCTCGGTGGTGAAGCGAACCTTGTCGCTATACTCCTTGCCATACTCTTTGTAGGCGAGACCAAGGTATGCCTCGTATTCCGACTGTGGCGTGAGACCCGAGAGTTGGAAGATGATGTTTCCAGCCTCCTCACTATACTCCTCCACATACTCCACAATGTCGTGACCCGCGCCAATGTAGTGCAGCACTATAATGCCCTCATCAACGCGCTTGTCACCGACGGTGATATATGGCTTCTCGGCGGTGATAGTCGCCGTCGTAGGTGTTGTAGCCACGCTCATCTCACCAAAGTGAAACTCCACCTTCTGCTCCACAACAACCTCTGAGGAACTCTCCTTGCAGGCGGTGCACAGAGCCACAACTGCTAACAATAAATATAGGTATCTCTTCATAACTTTGCGTTTTTTGCGGGTTACAACCATCCACCATTCTCGGCTACCGAGCCACGTGCCACAATCTCAAACTCGCGCTCCATAGCCATACCGCCTATGTTGATACCGCCACCAACGAGCGTATCACCAGCGATAGCCTTAACCTTGATGCGACCAATGCCAGCCTTTGTGCACTTTATCTTGAGCATACCACCCTCCACGGTAGGTGTGGTGGTGATGCCGAGCGAACTCTTCACCTCGTCGCTAATCTCCACACCCTTGAAGCAAATATCCTTTGCGCCATCGCCGAAGTATTCATCTAAAGGCAGGGTGCTCTCCACGTTGGTCTCCACATATAGGCAAGGTGTGCTATCCAACTGCATAAGCAAGAGGTGGGCATCGATATATCCCGTACCCATCTTATTCTTATACTTGTCACACGAGAATGTAGGGTATGAACCAGTTTTGTAGTCGTAGTATTCGCGTGTGCCGTGCATATATTGGTTGATGTCGTGCACAGAGGTGAGGAGTATGTTGCGGAACTCATCAACAGAGAAGTGATAGCCCTGCTTAAGAGCATAACTCAAGCCGAGAGCAGCACATCCCGATACGTGTGGCGTAGCCATCGACGTGCCGTGCATATACTCATAACCCTCGCCCGAAGCGTACTCCACCGAGGTTGAGGATACCGCCATAATAGTGCCGTAGGTGGAGTCTCCACCAGGGGCGCAGATGTTCGTACCCGGACCATAGTTGGTGTAGAAGGCTGGGGTGTAGTTTGGTGCCATAGAGGCTACGCAGACGTTGCTATTATAACCACCAGGGTAGTTGGCGTAGTCCACAGAGTCGTTGCCGGCAGCCCATATCATAAGACCACCATCCATAACGCCCTCCAAACCTGCGTTCTCCTTGAAGTAGTTGATAGCCTCCTGCACAACACCGCAATACTGCTCATACTCGCCATCGTTGTAGTATGCCGTAGGGCTGTAACCCCACGAGTTGTTGGCGATAGCAGCGCCATTGTCGGCAGCATAGCGAATACCCTCGGCAATCTGGTGTGAGTAGCAGCCATCCTCGCCGTCGAAGATCTGCACCGACATAAGACGTACACCATCACCGTTGCCTGTGCCGCCAGCGATGCCACACACCGCATAGCCGTTGTTGTTCACAGCCGATATAGTACCTGCAACGTGGGTGCCGTGAGCATCTGCCGTAACGTTGCCATTGCCACGCACGCAGTTCCAGCCGTGGATGTCGTCGATGTAGCCGTTGCCATCATCATCCACTCCCGTAAGACCGTTTTTCTCCGCCTCGTTGACCCACATATTATCTGCAAGGTCGCGGTGCTCAGCCATAATACCTCCGTCGATAACGGCTACCACCACGCGGTTGTCACCACAGGTGTATTTCCAGGCGTTCAGGAGGTTGATATCTGCACCTGCCTTGGCATCTTCGGAGAGTGAGCCATCGTTGTGGTAGTGCCACTGATAGGGTAACTCAGGGTCGTCGAAAGGGTACTCCACAGCGCGTGTAGCCGCGGGGCGCGAAGCGGGTACTCCCGCGCGCTCCACATTTATACGCTTGATGTAGGAGCTGAACTCCACAATCTCCACGCCATCCATCCCTGCGATATTCTCTGCTGCAGCCTCAATGTCGCACCCCTCGGCGAGGCTAACGATAACCCAGCGGTCGAGATCCGAGCCGTTATGTGGAAACATAGGCTTCACCTCCGCTCCCTCGATCTCGAGGATGCGATCCTGGCTATCCATCTTCACCAACAGAGTGTCGGATGCAGCACCCTCAGCACTTCCTATGATCTTTGCGTGAGCATCTGGCGCGGGGGCGGTGTTATCACCCTCGCGGACGCACGATGCAAGGAGCAGAAGTCCGAGTGTCAATGACAATAGTTGTTTCATATTCGTATGATTTAGAATGTGCCGAGTTTAAAGACAATCTTGTTGCAGTACAACTCGTCGGCCTTAAGCTCTATGCTTGGGAACTCGGGGTGGTTCACAGCGTCGCTATATGCCTGACACTCGATAGCCACACCAGCGTAGTCCTGGTAATACTTGCCCGACTTGGTCTTTGGACAGCCGCCAGCGAGCCAGTTACCAGTGTAGAGCACCGCAGCAGGGGATGACGAGAGAACGGTGACCTTACGACCCGACTTATGAGAGCGTAACTCACCCACCTCCTGCAAGATATTCTTTTTGTAGTTATCCACAGCGAAGCAGTGGTCGTAGCCACGGTAGTTGCGGATGTTGTTGAACTCAGTGTCAATCTCGTCACCAAAGCGGCGGAACGTGGTGAAGTCCAACGCTGTACCCTTAACGTCGAGGAGCTTACCAGTAGGAATCTGCACTGTATCCATCTCCAACACCTGTGCGCAGCTGAGGCGCAACTCGTGGTCGAGGATTGTGGTGTCAGAACCCTCGCCATCGAGGTTCCAGTAGAGGTGATTTGTGAGGTTTACCACGGTGGTCTTATTGCTCTTGGCGATGTAGGTAATCTCGAGGTTATCCTCATCGTCGAAGTCGTAGATAGCCTCCACAATCAACTCACCAGGGTAACCCTGCTCCATATCCTCCGAAACGTAGGAGAATACCACGCGGTTGGTCTCCACGCGACCCTCCCAGTAGCGGTTTGCAAAGCCCTTAGAGCCACCGTGGAGGTGGTTAGGACCGTTGTTAACTTCGAGGCGGTACTCCACGCCGTCGATAGTCATATGACCACGCGCGATACGTCCAGCCACGCGACCTACCGACTTGCCACTTGCAGCACCATCGCCGATATAGCTCAAAGGGTCTTCGTAGCCCAGTGCCACATCGTCGATGTTGCCATTGCGGTCGGCGAACTTAACGCTGACGATCGAAGCGCCGATGTTGCAGAGCTGCACCTCCGAGCCACGGCTGTTGCGCATAGTATATAGTATAATGCCCTCACCCTCGGGTGTCGAGCCCCAGATGTGCTGTAGAATCTCCATTACTCCATAGGTTTAAGGTTAGCGATGATGGCGTCGATACGCTTGAGGGTCTCCTCCTTGCCGAGGAACTCCGTAACATCGAACATACCAGGACCCTTACCAGCACCCACAAGCGCAAGGCGCAGGGTGTTCATAACCTGACCAAGTCCCAACTCCTTAGCCTCGATCCACGCGCGGACCACAGCCTCGGTATTCTCCTTAGAGAAGTCGTCGATACCCTCCAACACGCCACGCAACTCGCCCAACATTTCGGGATTAGAGCCCTTCCACTGCTTCTTAGCGAGTTTCTCCTCATACTCCGTAGGGGCAACGAAGAAGAACGATGTCAAGTCCCACATATCCGTTGTGAGCGTCATACGCTCCTTCATAATCTCGGCAGCCTTGCCCGCACGCTCATCCGATACCTCGATGCCATTAGCCTTGAGGATTGGCTGCATCAATGGTGCGAACTCCGCAGCGGTGAGGTTGTGCATATACTGTGCGTTAAACCACTTAGCCTTGTCGGGCTGGAAGCGAGCACCAGCCTTCGATACACGCTCCAAAGAGAAGGCGTCGATGAGTTCCTGCATAGAGAAAATCTCCTGCTCGGTACCTGGGTTCCAGCCGAGGAGCGACAACATATTTATAAATGCCTGTGGAAGGTAGCCATCCTCGCGGTAGCCACGTGCTGTCTCACCTGTAGGTGATGTCCAGAAGAGTGGGAAGACAGGGAAGCCCATCTTGTCACCATCACGCTTCGAGAGTTTACCACTGCCTGTAGGCTTCAAGAGAAGTGGCAGATGTGCAAACTCTGGCTGAGTATCTGTCCAGCCAAAGGCGCGGTAGAGCAAGTAGTGGAGTGGCAACGATGGCAACCACTCCTCGCCACGGATGACGTGCGACACCTCCATAAGGTGGTCGTCGACGATGTTGGCAAGGTGGTAGGTAGGAAGTGCATCAGCCGACTTGTAGAGTACCTTATCATCGAGGGTTGAGGTGTTCATCTCCACGTGACCACGGATAAGGTCATCCATCGCCACAACCTCGTTCTCAGGCATCTTGAAGCGTACTACCCACTGGTCGCCGCGTGCTATGCGCTCCTCGACCTCCTCTTTAGAGAGGTGGAGTGAGGTTGCAAGCTGCTCGCGCACCTCGTGGTTGTAGGCGAAGGTCTTGCCCGCAGCCTCAGCCTCGGCACGCAACTTATCCAACTCCTCAGGGGTGTCGAAGGCGTAGTATGCCCAGCCAGCGTCGATAAGCTGCTTAGCGTACTGGAGGTATATCTCCTTACGCTCGCTCTGGCGATATGGCTCGTGAGGGCCGCCGAAGCCTACACCCTCGTCAATCTCGATGCCACACCACTTCAACGACTCAATGATATACTCCTCAGCACCAGGAACAAAGCGCTGTGAGTCGGTATCCTCGATGCGGAGAATCATCTTACCACCGTGGCGGCGTGCAAAAAGGTAGTTGTATAGTGCTGTGCGCACACCACCGATATGGAGTGGACCTGTAGGGCTTGGCGCAAATCGTACTCTTACTTCACGTTTCATAGTATCTTATATGTTTTAGGTTTTACGTATTGTTAATTATTCTTGTTCTTAATCTTAAACTCTGAGCGAACGGTTACACGTGCCTTCTTCTCGCGAGAAGAGAGGTTGAAAGAGCCTCCTGCAGAGAACTCCTCATCACCCGTAGCCGCAGTAATCTGGAACACACCAGCGCGTGACCACGTCAAGTTGCCAAGCTCTGCACCAGAGTTCTCAACGATATTCTTAGCACGCTCGTGAGCATCGGCAGCTGCGGCAGAGAGGAGGTCGAGTTTCACGCTCTCCAAGCCCGAGAAGTAGTACATTGGGTTGTCTACCTCGATGGTGATGCCACGTGCAAGGAGCGATGGCAGCTCACGTGCTGCAGCCTCCACGGTGTCCACCTCTGTAGACTCGATGCTAAACGACTGCGACAGACGGTAGCCCGCAAAGCGCGAGCCGATGTAGTCGCCATTCTCGTATACCGACTCCGAGAGTTTGTACGTTGTAGGCATATTGAAGGAGATGGCCTCGCGCACAACACCCTTAGAGGTGAGGAATGCGATGACGCTCTCGCGGTTCTGTTCCAACTGACGGTAGCCCTCTGCAGCGTCGTAGTTCTCAACGTCGAGGCAGCCGTCGATGACAATAAGGTCAGAGGTAAACTCCGTCTCGCCGAGGCCTGTGACGGTGATAGTGCCCGTAGCGGTACGTGCGCGCTGTGTGTATGCCGCAGCCAACACCATAGATGAAAGTACTATAGCCGAAGCGATGATGATATATTTCCAAAGGTTGTTCATAGTCTTAAATCAATTAGTAGTTAGTAATTAGTAATGGTGTCGCTCCGTTGGAGCGATTTAGAATGGGTAATTATGGGGAGAGATGGGTAGTTCCCTATTTATCCCTATCATTCCCCATTAGTCCCTATAAATCCCCAAAAAGAGACTACACATTAAACAAGAAGTGCATAATGTCGCCATCCTCCACGACGTACTCCTTGCCCTCGATGCCAATCTTACCCACCTCGCGGCAAGCACGCTCCGAGCCAAGCTCCACGTAATCGTTATACTTGATAACCTCGGCACGGATAAAGCCACGCTCGAAGTCGGTGTGGATAATACCCGCAGTCTCTGGAGCCTTCATACCGCGGCGGAAGGTCCACGCACGGCTCTCGTCAGCACCCGTTGTGAAGAATGTCTGGAGGTCCAACAACTTGTAGGCAGCCTTGATAAGACGGCTTACGCCCGACTCCTTGAGTCCCAAATCCTCGAGGAACATCTGACGCTCCTCGTAGGTCTCCAACTCGGCGATGTCGGCCTCGGCACTCGCAGCTACGATAAGCATCTCGGCATTCTCCGCAGCGATGGCAGCCTTGACGGCCTCGGTGTGGGCATTACCCGTGAGGGCTGCGCTCTCGTCGACGTTGCATACGTAGAGGACTGGCTTGTCGGTGAGGAGGTTGAGGTCGTAGACTGTCTTGCGCTCCTCGGCGGTGAGCTCCACGGTACGTGCCGAGAGTCCCTGCTCCAAAGCCTCCTTGTAGCGACAGAGGATGTCATACTGGCGCTTGGCAATCTTATCACCCGCCACAGCTTGCTTCTGGCACTTGCCGATGCGGTTCTCGATGGTCTCGAGGTCCTTGAGCTGAAGCTCGGTGTCGATGATGCCCTTGTCACGTACAGGGTCTACCGATCCATCGACGTGTGTGATATTCTCATTCTCGAAGCAGCGCAACACGTGGATGATGGCGTTGGTGTTGCGGATGTTGGCGAGGAACTTATTGCCGAGACCCTCACCCTTTGACGCACCCTTCACCAAACCTGCGATGTCGACAATCTCGATGGTGGTAGGTACTACGCGCTTGGGGTTGTCGATCTCCACGAGCTTCGTGAGACGCTCATCAGGTACGGTGATGACTCCGACGTTAGGCTCTATGGTGCAGAACGGGAAGTTCGCAGCCTGAGCGCGTGCATTTGATAAACAGTTAAAGAGTGTTGACTTTCCTACGTTAGGAAGTCCTACAATTCCACATTGTAAAGCCATAAGTATAATCGTTTTTTATTACTAATTCCAATTTTTTTTAGTCTGCCTGCGAAACGTTAACCAGTGCTTCGCGGTAGGCGTTGAGGATTTGCGACTTGGCGATGAAACCCAAGTAGTGATTCTCCTTATCTACCACTGGAAGCATCCACGTGTTACTCTGCTCGAAGCGCGGCATAATGCTCTGAATCATCTCGTGCTCGAGAATCTTATCTGGCGGCTGAATCATATAGTGCATAATCGACTTGCCCCACTTGTCGCGGTCGAACATATCGTGACGTAGGTCGTCGAGCTGCACCACGCCCAGCAGCTTATCCTGGTTGTCAACCACAGGGAAGATGTTGCGGCGAGCATTGGAGATGATGTTCACGACATCGCCCAAGGTTATCGACTCGCGCAGACGTATGAAGTCGGTCTCCATAAGCTGGTCGAGACGCAGGAATACGAATGCCGAGGAGTCCTTATCGTGGGTGAGCAGCTCACCACGCATACGCAGCTGCTTGGTATAGATCGAGTCGCGGTCGAGGCCGTAGTTCACGGCAAACGAGATACACGACACGATCATCAGCGGGATGAAGAGCCCGTAGCCATTCGAAAGCTCGGCAATAAGGAATATCGCCGTGAGGGGGGCTTTCATAACGCCTGACATAACGCCCGCCATACCCGCAAGGGTGAATGACGTGATGCTTATCTCCCAGCCGAAGATAGCGCGGCAGATTACCGCTAACGACGCTCCAGCGAAAGCACCCACGAAGAGCGAAGGAGCAAAAGTACCGCCCACACCGCCAGCAGCATTTGTCGTAGCCATAGCCACAACTTTAAAGAGCATAATGGCGATAAGGTAGATAATCAAGAACCAGTCGGCATCGCTGAACGAGTAGAAGAGCGTGTTGTTGAATAGCTCCGAGGTATCGCCATTCATCAGCGAGCTAAAGCTGCCGTGACCCTCGCCGTAGAGTGGCGGGAAGATGAAGATGAGGATACCGAGCGACAAGCCTGCGTAGAGCCACTTACGCCACTGCTCCTTGATTGTCTTGTAGAAGCCTCCGACCTTGGAGTTTACCGAGGTAAAGTAGTATGCCATCACACCACAGAAGCATCCGAGAAGTGCAAACAGCGGCACTTGCGCCACCTGGAACATATCGCTATCGGTGAGCGACACGGCATAGATAGGCGAGAAGCCGTGGAGCGACAACGAGATAATCGTTGCGGTCATAGATGCCATAAGCAGCGGGATGATCGACTTCGAAGTGATGTCGAGCATCAGGATCTCAAGCACGAAGACCACACCCGTAATCGGGGCTTTGAAGACTGCAGCAACGGCAGCACCAGCACCACAACAGAGTAGCAGCGTGATGTTCTTGTAGTTGAGGCGCGCGAGTTTACCAATGTTTGAGCCTATGGCAGCTCCCGTAAGCACGATAGGTGCCTCGGGACCTACCGAACCACCAAAGCCGATGGTTGTAGCACCACCCACGATAGATGTCCAGGTGTTATGACCCTTGATGCGCGAGTCGTTACGCGACATAGCGTAGAGCACTCGTGTCACACCCTCCGAGATGCCATCCTTGACAATATGCTTCACAAAGAGGGTTGCCAAGATGATACCGATGGCGGGGTAGACCAAATAGAGCCACTGTGCCTGATCCTCGGGAGTCCACGACGTGAGCAGATGTGTGATGGTGTGGAGCAGCGTATTGAAGATGAATGCTCCCACACCCGCACACAGACCCACGAGGATGGCAAGGATAGCCATAGCCTGCGACTCCGATAGTCGGTGTGTAATGGTGAGGTATACTTGATATACCCTCTCCTTTATGTTTTGTTCGAGCTTCAGCATTGTAGTTTTTATTTTTTTTCGAACGCTTGGGTTATGTGGAAGGCGAAAGGTATGGTGCGCTTCGCGTGAGGTTATGTCATTCTGAGCGGAACGCAGTGGAGTCGAAGAATCGCCTCGTGGTCTGCGGCTTCTATATTAGGAGATCCCTCGGCTACGCTCGGGATGACATACAACTAATAAACACGCATCGCAGAGGCCTTACTTTTCACTTCTCTCTTTTCCATTTTACTTTCTGTACTCTGCAGCCTGACGCTCTATGAGCTCGCGATCCTCGAAGTAGTTGATGCGCATCGCGCGACGTACATCCGAGAGGGTCTCCGCAGCAGCGGCACGTGCCTCCTCTGAGCCGCGACGCAGGATGTCGTAAACCTCCTCGATATGCTGCTCGTAGTACTTGCGGCGCTCACGGATAGGCTCTAACAACTCCTCAAGCACTGCGATGAGCAACTTTTTGCACTTTACATCTCCAAGGCCGCCACGACGATAGTGATCCTTCAAGGCGTCGAGATTCTCATACTCTGGAAGATACTTCGCGAAGTGCTCAGGGCGTGAGAAAGCGTCGAGGTAGGTGAATACGCAGTTGCCCTCCACCTTACCAGGGTCGGTGATCTTGAGGTGGTCAGGGTCGGTGTACATACTCATAACCTTCTTCTTTACATCCTCTGCCGTGTCCGAGAGGTAGATGCAGTTGCCAAGTGATTTCGACATCTTAGCCTTGCCATCAATGCCCGGAAGACGCAAGCACGCCGAGTTGGTTGGTAGCATAATCTCTGGCTCTACGAGGGTTTCGCCGTAAACAGAGTTGAACTTGTGCACAATCTCGCGCGTCTGCTCAATCATAGGCTCCTGGTCGGCACCTACAGGAACGGTCGTAGCCTTAAATGCTGTGATATCCGATGCCTGAGAGATAGGGTAGGTGAAGAAGCCCACAGGAGTGCCCTTGCGCTGCTGGTTCTCCTCCTCGCCGTTATTCTCCGAAAACCCACGCATCTGAATCTCCGCCTTAACAGTAGGGTTGCGCTGCAGACGCTGCACCGTAACGAGGTTCATATAGTAGAACGCAAGCTCGGTAAGCTCCGTTACATACGACTGGATGAAGATTGTCGACTTCGTAGGGTCGATGCCGCAAGAGAGATAGTCGAGGGCCACCTCAATGATATTCTCGCGCACCTTGTCGGGGTTATCGGCATTGTCGGTGAGAGCCTGAGCATCGGCAATCATAATGAATATCTTGTCGTAAAGGCCTGAGTTCTGAAGCTCTACGCGGCGACTCAGCGAGCCTACAAAGTGTCCCAAATGTAGCTTTCCTGTTGGACGATCTCCAGTGAGTATAATCTTCTTTCCCATTGTAAAAGTAATTTATTTCGTTAGTCAAAATCGCGAGCTCACTTATATGTATACGCTCGTAGGCGACAAAAATAAGAAAATTTTGTCAAATTTACTATAGTAAAAGTGTAATTATAGTTTTTTTTTATAACTTTGCGGTAGATGAATGTGTAAAACTTATAACCTTATGACTATAATCCAGCTTGAATATCTCTTGGCTGTGGCCAATTGTGGTAGTTTCTCGGTAGCTGCGGAGCACTGCTTTGTGACTCAGCCATCGCTGTCGATGCAGATCAAGGCGCTCGAAGATGAACTCGGCGTGGTACTTCTTGATCGCACCAAGAAACCTATTATTCCTACTGCCGTTGGAGAGGTGGTATTGGAGAATGCACGACAGACTCTGCGCTCCTATAACTACATCCGCGAGTCGGTGGCGGAGATGCGTGGCGAGACGGCAGGAAAGATGCGTCTCGGAGTTATTCCTACCATTGCGCCATACCTCCTCCATAAGTTTATTCCGACGTTCATCAAGGAGTATCCGAAGGTGGAGTTGGAGATCCACGAAATGGTGACTGCGGATATCATCGAGGCGTTGAAGACTGACCGCATAGATGCCGCTCTTGTGGCCTCGGGAACGTGTGGTGAGGGTATCACCGAACACGATCTTTTTAGTGACCATTTCTATGCCTATGTGTCACCATCACATCCGTTATTTGAGCGTTCTAATATCCGTATCGAAGATATTGATTTTAAGGATCTTATATTGTTGAGTAGAGGAAACTGTATGCGTGATCAGATCTTTGAACTTTGTCAGGCTGCGCACGAAATTCCTTCACATTTTTACTTCGAATCTGGCTCTCTCGATACCCTTATGCGAATGGTCGATTGTACCTCTTGTATGACCATTATTCCGGAGATGGCACTCGAGTTTATTCCGCTTGCGCGACGCAACCGTGTTAAGACTATTGCCAAGGGTGCTACGTCGCGTCGTGTGGCTCTCGCGGTGAGTAGAACTTACGTAAAACTCTCCATCGTCGAGGCGCTCTGCAAGACGATTATGGAGTGTGTGAAGCAGGATCCGGTGTAGGGTGTTATTCTTCTGTGGGGTTATGATATCGAGGGTTTGTCTGGCGGGATGGTCGGGCAGACCCTCGATGGTTTTAAATGGAACTTATTTTGACTTTTATTTCTTTTTTCAACTTTTTTTATTATCTTTGCAAAGATATTGTATAACGTAGTACGCTACGCGCGTGTAGAAAATGTCGCGTAGGTGCTTTAAAATCTTGATTATAAAACTTTTATTATGGAGAATTTTGAGCAGTTGATAAACACGATAGTTGAGGCTATGGATGACAAGAAGGCACAGGGTATCGTTTCGTTGGATCTTTCGGGTTTCGATGGAGCTATATGTTCGCACTTTGTTGTCTGCCACGCCGACTCAACCACACAGGTGGATGCCATTTCGCAGGGTATCGAGGATAAGGTATTTGAGGTTATGGGCGAGTGGCCAGTGCGTGTTGAGGGTCGTCAGAACTCATTTTGGGTAGCTATGGACTACTCGGATGTTATCGTGCATATCTTCCAGACCGAGCTTCGCGACTACTATCGTCTCGAGGAGCTTTGGGCTGATGCGCCTATGAAGCGTTACGATTTTGGTGAGTAATAAAAGTGGTTGGTAGTGCGTTAGTGGATAGTTAGTAGTGTGACTACGCCCTTGGGTAATGCGAAAGGAGTGAGGGTGTAAGAGGTGTGAGTAGGCGTAAAGTGCTACTCGTGAGTATGTTGTGACTACTATCTGCAGATTAACGAATTACTAATTTTAGGAGTAGTGAGTATGATGAATAACAAGAAGCAGCCTATGCAGCCGCGTTTCAATTTTATGTGGTTCTGGGCTTTGGTGGCCGTTGTGATAATTGGCTACTCGATGATGGGAGGCTCCGACCCGCGCCCTGTGGAAGGCGATTGGAATATGGTCGACGAGCTTGTGGAGAATGGATATGTGGAGCGTATCGAGGTGAAGGATAAGCAGGATGCGCGCGTATACCTCCGTAGCGATGTGATAGAGACATTGTCTGGGGATGAGCGCTTCAAGAATATTCCTGTTGCGGGTGCGCAGGTGGTCTATAATACTGGTGGCGATGTTCAGTATTTCGCTGAGCGTCTGGCGCGTGCCGAGGCTGTAGCTAAGGAGGCAAATCCCGAGGTTAAGGATGTTGTGGTGAAGTATAGTCGTTCGGAGAAGGGCTGGGGTAGCTACATCGTAGAGTTTCTACCTTGGATACTTATCATCCTTGTGTGGGTGTTTATTATGCGTTCTATGGCTCGTAATGCTGGCGGTGGCGCTGGTGGCGGTATTATGAACGTCGGCAAGGCGCGTGCGCAGATGTCGGATAAGAATGCCAAGGAGCGCGTGACATTCAAGGATGTTGCGGGTCTCGAGGAGGCGAAGGTCGAGATTATGGAGATTGTCGACTTCCTCCGTAAGGCCGATAAATATCGAACCCTCGGTGCGAAGATCCCTAAGGGTGCACTTCTGGCTGGCCCTCCGGGAACAGGTAAGACGCTGCTTGCCAAGGCTGTAGCGGGCGAGGCGAATGTACCTTTCCTCTCTATCTCGGGTTCCGATTTTGTGGAGATGTTCGTAGGTGTGGGAGCTTCGCGTGTCCGTGATCTCTTCGAGCAGGCGAAGAAGGTTGCTCCGTGTATCGTATTTATAGATGAGATTGACGCCATTGGCCGTGCTCGAGGTAAGAACTCTGGCTTCTCGGGTAATGACGAGCGTGAGAATACTCTGAATCAGCTTCTTACCGAGATGGATGGCTTCCAAACCAATGCTGGCGTTATCGTGTTGGCAGCCACCAACCGCGTTGATATCTTGGATAAGGCTCTTATGCGTGCGGGACGTTTCGACCGTCAGATAGAGGTGGGTCTTCCGGATGTCAAGGAGCGTAAGGAGATTTTCGATGTCCACCTCCGTAAGCTGCGTCTCAGCGATAAACTCGATAGAGAGTTCCTCGCTAAGCAGACCCCAGGTTTCGCGGGTGCGGATATCGCAAACGTATGTAACGAGGCGGCGCTCATCGCAGCACGCCACGATAAGAGTGTCGTGGAGCAGGAGGATTTCCTTGCAGCTATAGATCGCATTGTGGGAGGCTTGGAGCGCAGAAATATGCCTATGACAGCTACGGAGCGTCGCTCTACAGCTATCCACGAGTCGGGTCACGCTACGGTGATGTGGCGTTTGGAGCATTGCGACCCTGTGCTTAAGGTGACTATCATACCTCGCGGTCGCTCGCTCGGCGCTACGTGGTACTTGCCAGAGGAGCGCGTGAACCACAATATCGAACACTTCCACCATAAGTTGGCGGGCCTTGTAGCAGGTCGTGTTGCCGAGCAGATGCTTATGGGTGTCACCTCCACAGGCGCGTTGAATGACCTCGAGCGCACCACAAAGACGGCATACGCTATGGTGGCTTACTATGGTATGAGCGAGAGGGTTGGCAACGTAAGTTTCTACGATGTGTCGGGTGGTGATGCCTTCCAAAAGCCATTCTCGGAGCGTACTGCAGAGGTTATCGACGAGGAGGTGCGTCGTATTGTCGACGAGGCTGTGGCAATGGCACGCGAGATTGTCGACCAGGAGCGTGAGAATATCGAGCGTATGGCAGATATGCTTCTCGAGAAGGAGACAATCTTTACAGAAGATATAGAGACTATTCTTGGTCGTGCGGCGCAGAAGCGTGGCGAGGAGATGAAGGAGCAGGCTGTGGAACTTGAGCCTGAGTCACCAGCCGCGGAGAGTGTTGAAAATTCGGAGAATTAATAAAAGGGATTATGAGCGATAAAATGCGAAATCTTTTGGTACGTGGCGCAAGTGGTGTGGTGCTCTTTGGTGTGGTCCTCGGCGCTGCCTTTGTGGGATTTTGGGGCTTCGCAGCCCTTATGATGCTCATCACCGTTGTCGGCGTGTGGGAGTTCTACAACCTCGCAGCGGCTAAGGGCACAGAGCCTCAGCGCTGGATAGGCATCGTGGCAAGTGCGCTGCTGATCTTCTTTGCATCGGGCGTTGTGGCCGAGTTTCTTGGTGCTGGCGTAGACCTCACATCTCAACTTTCCATCGCTGCGCTCCTCGCATTCTTCATCCTCGGTGCTTTGATGTTTGTTGTCGAGGTGTTCCGCGCTAAGCAGTCGCCGCTTCTCAACATCGCTACTACGGCTATGGGCGTTGTCTATGTAGCGTTGCCATTGTCGCTTATGTGCTTCGTGCCGATGCTTGCAAATATCAACGCAGAGACGTGGAATCCTTGGGCATTCCTCTGCTACCTATTCTTGGTGTGGGGCAACGATGTCTTTGCATACTTGGTGGGTATCAGTATCGGCAAGCATAAGATGTGCGAGCGTCTCTCGCCCAAGAAGTCGTGGGAGGGTTTCTTCGGCGGTGTCGTAGGCTCTTTGGCTATGGGTGCGCTGGGTGCATATATAGTGGATGGCAGCTACCTCGTGTGGATAGGCTTGGCCGCTGTGGTGTCGCTCTCGAGCGTTGTTGGCGACTTGGCTGAATCTATGTTCAAGCGCGACGCGGGTGTCAAGGACTCGGGTAACTTTATCCCTGGTCACGGCGGTATGCTCGATAGATTCGATGCACTGATCCTCTCAGCTCCCTTCGCCTTCGTATACCTTATCTTCGTGACTATCTTACTATAATTGAGAATACTAACCTAAAAAACTATACCTATTATGAAGATTAATAAAGAGGGATACATCATCATTGGCACTACAGGCACTATCTTCCTTGCTATATGGCTGTTGGTCTACTTCCTTATCGACACTCCAAGTCTCTATCCGTGGATTGTTGCGGCGTTGTTGGCAGTGCTATGGTTCTTTGTTGCGGCATTCTTCCGTGAACCACGCCGCGTGCAGATCCACGATGACGAACTCATATTCTCGCCTTGCGATGGCCGTGTGGTGGTTACCGAGGTTGTCAAGGCTGACGAGTATCTCGAGGGTGAGATGATGCAGATCTCTATCTTTATGTCCGTAACCAACGTCCACGTCAACTGGACTCCTGTAGCTGGCGAGGTGGAGTATTTCAAGCACCACCACGGCCGTTTCCTCGTTGCGTGGCATCCTAAGTCATCGACAGAGAACGAGCGTACCACAACCGTAATTCGCCTTAAGAATGGCTGCAAGGTGCTTATGCGCCAGATTGCTGGCTTCGTGGCTCGTCGCATCGTAAACTACGTGAAACCAGGCGATGTCCTGGAGCAGAATAGCGTTCTCGGATTCATCAAGTTTGGCTCGCGTATCGACCTTCTTATCCCTAAGGATGCGGAGTTGTTCGTGGAGATTGGCGACCCTGTTATCGGCTCGCAGACTCCTATCGCGCGCCTAAAGCGTAAGAACTAAGCAGAAACCATTAGGAGAGTATGACGGGAGAGAAGATCCTCAAGGGGCTTGTCACTATGGCTATCATCGCCGTGGTGATGCTGTCGATATGGTATTTGTCAAATATCGTATTGTACATCCTTGCTTCGGTGGTTCTGTCGCTCATCGGCCGCCCCTTAGTAGTGCGCCTTGTGCGTGTGAAGATTGCGGGTCGCGGCATCTCGCTTACTATAGCCTCTGCCCTCACGCTTATGCTTATGTGGGTTGTGTTTGGAGGTCTGTTGGCTCTCTTCATCCCGCTGCTCTATGGCAAGGTCAACACCCTTGCCGAGATGGATTGGGAGGGTGTGACGTCGGTCATTGAGAGCTCTCTTGTCAGCGTGCAGCAATATTTCGAGCGCACCTTCTCGGTGAAGCTCTCGGGTGTGGGTGCGGAGTTTAAGGAGTTTATGCTCGGACTTGTAAATGTCGACTATATGAAGACATTTTCGAGCATCGTGGCTGTCATTAAGAACTTTGGCATCGCCTTCTTCTCCATCTCGTTTATCACCTTCTACTTTATGAAGGACGATGGACTTTTCTACAGCCTTGTGACGCTCTTCTTCCCCGATCGTTACCGCAAGAGTGTCACAAATGCCCTCGACTCCATCACCACGCTTCTGTCGCGCTACTTTGGTGGACTTCTGGTTGAGGGTCTCGTACTTATGATAATTATATCGCTTGTGCTGCTACTCTTTGGTATGCACTCCAGCGATGCTCTTATTATCGGCCTCATTATAGGTATCTTCAACGTAATACCCTATGCAGGCCCTGTAATCGGCAGTTTTCTGTCGCTATGTATAGCCATTATCTCGCCTATCGACGGCGATATGCTTCATACGGCGCTTGTGCTATGTTCGACTATAGCCACGGTGAAGATTATCGATGACTTCATCATCCAGCCTACGCTCTATTCCGACCGTGTGCAGGCGCATCCGCTCGAGGTATTTCTCTGTATCCTCATCGCAGGCTCGGTGGCTGGCGTGTGGGGTATGCTGCTGGCTATACCTTTATATACTGTGCTTCGAGTCTTTGCTCGCGAGTTCTTCTCGGAGTATAGCCTCGTGAGAAAATTAACAAGCCAAATGACCGAATAAATGATAGTAGAGATTGAAGCGGAGGTTATTCACGGCCGTAAGATAGGTCGTGCGTTGGGTTATCCCACGGCAAATATGAGCCTCGAAGGTTATGAAGATGTGGAGCGTGGCGTATATCGCTCGGAGGTGGATATAGATGGTGTGGTATATTGTGCTATGTCCAATGTCGGCATACGTCCTTCGGTGGGTGGTAAGGAGTTGCTCCTCGAGACCCACGTCTTGGGCTACTCGGGTGACCTATATGGCAGGGTGCTTCGTGTGCGCCTTGTCGAGAAGCTTCGCGACGAGAAGCGCTTTGCCTCCATCAGCGACCTCAAGAAACAACTCACGAGAGATTATGAGTATATCTCGCGCTTTGTGCGCAACGAGTAGTGAGTAATTAGTAATTAGTAATGGTGTCGCCTCTGCGAGGCGATAAATAAAACCGTCATACCGAGGAGGCGCACGGTAGTTTATCTTCGGCGGTTATGCGTTCGCTGCGCTGACGTGGGTATCTACCGCTGCGATATCCATTGAGGGTTGTGCTTAGTCAGTATCAGCAAGAGTGTTAGTGAGTTTAAAGAGTTTAGTGAGTTTAGCGATAGAAAACACTAATATCCCTAACCTTCCTAACTTCCCTATCATCGCTCCAACGGAGCGACCCTATTACTCACTCCTCTCCCCACTCTTGTTTGTCGACCGTCAGACCTGTAGCATCCACGATGCGGCGCGAAAGGTGCATACATAGCTCCTCGATGCTTGTGGGACGGAAGTAGAACGAGGGTGAGGCAGGAATGATGATGGCTCCAGCCTCAGTAAGTGTTGTCATATTGCGCAGGTGGATGAGAGAGTAGGGTGCTTCGCGCACGGCAACCACCACTCTGCGACGCTCCTTGAGCATCACATCCGCGGCGCGCTCTATGAGTGTTCGCGATATGCCGCACGCCACACGTGCCACACATCCCATCGACGCTGGTACGATAATCATAGCATCCCAGCGTGCCGAGCCACTCGCTGCCGAAGCCCACATATCGTTATTGTCGTAGCGTGTTATACGCCTATCATCGGGGAGTGTCACACCCTCGGCCTCTATCACGTCGGGGGCGTGGTGACTAAGTATCAAGGCTATCTCCTCCACCTCGTTGTGGCTGAGGAGTATCTCCAACACCTGGCGGGCATATATAGCACCACTGGCACCTGTCACGGCAACGATAACTCTCATATCCTCTAAAGCTCTAAAATTTTACACTGCAAATTCATCTCGCGAGCCTTGCGTAGCAACGCAGGGAGCACGTAGCTGGTGTTCTTGAATGACTTGGCACTGTCGTGCAGCGAGATTATGTCGCCGCCGCGAAGTCCGTGTATCGTGCCTCTCAAACACTTCTTGGGTGAGAGGTAGGTGTTGTAGTCACGCGACAGCACGTTCCACATCACAATGCGGTAGCGTTGTGCTATCTGCAGCAGTTGCGCACGTGTGCAACGAGCATACGGAGGTCGGAATAGCTCGGTGTGGAGCATATCGCCCGCGAGGTCGACATCCTCGATATATCGCTCTGTGGACATCGTCCATCCCTTCTGATGCGAGTAGGTGTGGTTGCCAATCTTATGACCCTTGTCGAGAATCATCTGGTAGAGGTCGGGATATAGCTCCACGTTTTTGCCCAGCACGAAGAATGTAGCCTTGGCGTCGTAGCGGTCAAGGGTGTGTAGTATCCACTCTGTTACGCCCGGCGTAGGGCCGTCGTCAAATGTCAGGTATATGCCTTCGGGGTCATCGATGCTCCATATCACATTTGGGAACATCCACCTCAATATCTTTCCCGGTTTGATTCTCATAATTGCAATGAATGATGTGCAAAAGTAACTTTTTTTTCCGAAATCGAAAAATATAGCTACCTTTGTATACTATATATAACGCCTTTGCGCGCTATTTGTTACTCAAAATCTAAACTTAGTAGCTATGAAACGCTTTATAATGCTCTTTGCCCTTGTGGCATCTATTATTATGAGTGGTTGTACCATCAAACCCGCTCCTGCGAAGAAGACCACCGCAGGACAACCCTACGACGTTGTGGTGGTGTGTGCCGATGATAAGTGGCGTGGCGACTTGTCGTATGCCGTATGCGATTTGCTGGAGGAGCCGCTGCCAGGCCTCACACGCCCCCAGGGTTACTTCAATATCGTGAAGCAGGTGTCGCCCGAGCGTGCTACGGATATCGATAAGATGTATCCTAACCTTCTGGTGTTGAGCGTTAACCCAGCTGTATCGGAGGCTACATACTCGGTTGCAAAGAATATCTATGCCCGTCCTCAGACCGTGATTACCGTTACCGCACCCTCTGTCCCTGCGGCTCAGGAGTTTATCGCTGCGGCTACCGATACGTTGCGTGAGGAGTTTGAGCGTGGCGAGCGCAGCAACAGCAACAACTACTATGCCCAGGGTCCTGCCGAGCAGCTTATGGCCGACTTCAAGGAGCACCTCGGTGTTGAGATGCTCATCCCTGCCAACTTCTTCAAGGCCACCACACGCGAGAAGGAGTTGCTGTGGTATATCCGCGACTACCCATCGCGCGCGCAGTATATCTTTGCGTTTAAGACCCCTTGCGAGCCAATGCTCTCGGAGGAGATGCAGGCTTTTTCATCGCTAAACGACATAAATCGTATGTTTTCGACAATATCGAGCAAAGGTGCCGATGGTTCATATATGCGCATCAGCACCGAGCCAGAGTCGCTATCTCTTCGTAAGGGCATAGAGATTAATGGTCGCACGTGGAACGAGATACGTGGCTGGTGGGAGGTTGCCAATGACTTTATGGGAGGCCCATTTGTAGCCTTTGAAAATATAGATAAGGCATCGGGCGAGATAATGGTTGTGGTATTTGGTCTTTATGCTCCAGAGGACCCACAGCGTAATCTCCTTCGAGAACTTGAGCATCTGATTTACACGTTGAAATAAAAAAAATAGAGTGGCTTTAAACCACTCTATTTTTTTATCTATCAAACGCCTGAGCCTTAAGAGCAATGCCCTCGCCGTCGGGTGTTACAAGCACCACGCCAGCCTCCTCGCGTGTGATGTGGCCTATGACATCCACCAAGCCGAGTTGCATAACCTTCTCCTGCATCTCCAGTGGCACAGTGAAGAGAAGCTCGTGGTCCTCGCCGCCGTTGAGCGCTGCGATAACAGGGTCGATGTGCATCTCCTCGGCAAGGTCAGTGGTCTGACGTGCAATAGGAATACGCTCGAGGTATATGCGCGCGCCACATTGCGACGAGCGGCAAATCTGTCTTAAATCCGACGCTAAGCCATCCGAGAGGTCGATCATCGAGGTTGGACGTATGCCATTTTCGGCCAAGGCATCTATAATGTTTATGCGTGCGCGAGGCTTGAGGAAACGCTCCAGTAGATACTCATAACCCTGGAACTTAGGCTCTGGGTTGTCGATATCCTTCAACACACGCTTCTCGCGCTCCAAGAGGTGAAGTCCCATATACGCTGCTCCGAGGTTCGAGGTGATGCAGATGAGGTCGTGCTCTTTGGCTCCCGAGCGGTATACCACATCCTTCTTCTTGGCACGTCCCGTAGCCGTGATGGTTATCACCAAGCCATTCATCGAGGCTGTGGTGTCGCCACCCACCAAGTCTACACCGAGCTCCTGACACGCACACTCCATACCCTCATATAGCGCGTCGAGTGCCTCCACGGAGATTTTTGCCGAGATGCCGAGTGCTACAACTACCTGCTGGGGCTTGGCGTTCATAGCCAAGATATCGTTCACACCACGCACTATAGCCTTGTAGCCGAGGTGCTTGAGTGGGAAGTAACTGAGGTCGAAATCTATGCCCTCGGTCATCATATCTGTCGTAAGAAGCATAACCTCCTGGCCGAGGTCTATCACCGCGGCATCATCACCCGCCATAAGCAGCGTCGTGGTGTTTCGGTTCTTAAGTCGAGAGGTCAGACGGTCGATAAGACCAAACTCTCCGAGCGAGGCTATCTCTGTAACTTTTTTCGTCTCCATAAACAGCGATATTAAATTTTTTGCAAAAATACCGTTTTGATTGGATATTTGCAAAAAAAAATATATCTTTGCGTCAAATTTTTTTAACCGAATAATAACAAAAAACTTAAATAGAAATGTTGAATATTATACTTTTCGGTGCGCCAGGCTGCGGCAAGGGTACTCAGGCAGTACGTTTGGCAGAGCATTACGACTTGTATCATATCTCTACAGGTGAGGTTATCCGCTCGGAGATCAAGCGCGGCACAGAGCTTGGCAAGAGTATGGAGGGATATATCTCACGTGGTGAGTTGGCCCCTGACTCGATTGTTGTAGAGATGGTACGCGACTTTATGCGCACACATAGCGACAAGGGTGCAATCTTCGATGGTTTCCCACGCACAACAGCCCAGGCTGAGATCTTTGATACTATGCTCGGGGAGATCGACCAGAAGGTGGATATTATGGTATATATGGATGTCCCAGAGGAGGAGCTTGTTCGCCGTATCTTGCTTCGTGGTAAGGACTCGGGACGTAAGGATGATAGCTCGGAGGATGTAATCCGCAACCGCATCGAGGTATATCGCCAGCAGACAGCTATCGTTGCTGAGCACTACACCAAGCAGGGTAAGTATGTAGCCATCAATGGTCTCGGCACTATGGACGAGGTTTTTGCTCGTTTGATAGAGGCTATCGATGCTAAAAAGTAAAAAAAAACGCCTTCGGGTGATAGAAAACTACGTGACGAGCAATCTTGATATATAAAATTATCGAGGTTGCTCGTTTTGTATGATATGATAAAGAGAGGATTTAAATATTGGGTTGTGGTGCTGATGATGGTTGTGGGATTTGCAACCACGCTCAGCGCTCAGCGTTACGGGGTGGAGGATATTCCAAATGTGCAGCTTGCGGATCGCACACGCTTTGTATCTAACCCCGACGGCATTATCGCTGCTGATGCTCAGGCTACGCTCGATTCGCTATGTCGCTCGCTTAAGGAGCGCGGCATTGCCGAGGTTGTCATAGTGGCTGTTAGGGATATCCAACCTCGCGATATGCTTCACTTTTCGCAGGGGCTGTTCGAAGGCTGGGGTGTGGGCGATGATAAGTTGGATAACGGCCTTGGTATCCTCTTTGTCGAGGATATGCGCGAGATCCGCTTCCATACGGGTTATGGCTTAGAGGGCGTGCTCCCCGATGCTATGTGCTATCGCATCCAGCAGGATTTTATGCTCCCCTCTTTCCGCGATGGTGACTACTCTCGGGGTATGGTAGAGGGTATGCGTGCCGTGGAGAGGTTGCTTTCGAGTGGGGAGTTGCCTACTGCTACGGCGGAGGCGGATGAGGGTGCTATGATCTTTGCACTGGTTTTTGTGTTGCTGATTGTGGTGTTGCCGATTGTGATGCTGCTTGTCTATGAGCGTCGTCAGCTGAGGTGCCCTCACTGCAAGAAGCATAAGTTGCTGTGTGTGAAACGCGAAAGGATGCACCTCTCCACTGGTGTTGTGCTTCTTGTGGAGACTATGCACTGCGCCAATTGCCAAAAGGATTTCGTGCGTCAGCGCGAGGATAATGACCCACACCGCAGAGGTGGTGGTGGCGGTGGAATATTATTCTTCCCAATGGGAGGTTTTGGCGGCGGCTTCGGCTCACGTGGCGGTGGCTTCGGCGGTGGCTTCGGCGGCGGTTTTGGTGGCGGAAGCTTCGGCGGCGGAGGCTCGAGTTCAAGTTGGTAAATAATTGTAAACTAAATTTTTATAAGCTATGAAGAACAAAACATTGTGGATCGTACTCGGCATTGTCGCCGTAGTTGTTGTGTGGGCTGTAAGTGGCTACAACGGCCTTGTAACCAAGCAGGAGAAGGTGAGCGAGGCGTGGGCAAACGTCGAGACTGTCTATCAGCGTCGTACCGACCTTATCCCAAATTTGGTCTCTACGGTCAAGGGTTATGCCACTCACGAGAAGGAGACCTTGCAGTTGGTGACTGAGGCGCGTTCCAACGCCACTTCGATTGTCGTTGATCCATCAACAGCTACGCCACAGCAGATGGAGGCGTGGATGAAGGCGCAGAACGAGGTGGGCTCGGCACTTGGTCGTCTTATCGCTATCTCGGAGAGCTATCCCGATCTCAAAGCAAATCAGAACTTTATGGAGTTTCAGAAGCAGCTTGAGGGTACTGAGAACCGCATCTCTACCGAGCGCAGAAAGTATAACGAGGTGGTGCGTGCATATAACGCCTCTATCCGTCGCTTCCCTACAAACCTCATTGCAGGTCTCTTTGGTTTCGATAAGATGACAATGTTCGAGGCTCAGGAGGGTACAGAGGTAGCTCCAGTAGTGGAGTTCTAAAGCTTCGTAAACATAAGGATATAGACCTTTAGGAGAGCATCCTCGGGTGGTACAATGTGGTACTGCCCGAGGATGTTGCTTTTTATCGCAATACATAGTATTGCACCGTTGATAAATTTTTTGTATATTTGCAAAAGTAATGTGCTTAATCGACGGTAGCTATGATATCAAACTCGAAAATATTGGCGTGTACGCTGCTTGTTACTCTACTCTCTGTATGCTCTGCTATGGCGCAGGTCGCAGAGCCCGATGCCGATAAGGCGCAGAAGCCTATCGAGGAGTGGAGGAAGATGACACCCGAAGAGTATATCTTCAAGTGGCGAAACATAGCCATAGAGCACCAGGAGGTGTATGGCATCCCTGCCAGCATCACGATGGGTCAGGCGATTCTCGAGTCGGGATTCGGAAATGGATATCTCGCGCGTGCGGCAAATAACCACTTCTGCATCAAGTGTAAGTCGACGTGGACGGGAGCTACGATAACCCATTCGGATGATCGTCCCGACGATTGCTTCAGGGTATACGACAGTGTGGAGGATTCGTTCTCGGATCACGCCGAGTTTCTCAGCAGCGGCAAGCGTTATGAGTTTCTCTTTGCATACGGCGACGATGACTACAAAAACTGGGCGCACGGATTGAAAAAGGCGGGCTATGCCACAGCTCCCGACTATGGCGATCGACTCATAGCTACAATCGAGCGTTACCATCTCTATCTGCTTGATGGCAAGAATGGTATCGAGGCTTATGATGCTTATGTTGCCAAGGAGTTGGGGCTTAACGTCGTGGCACTCACGCAGCAGGGTGGCGCAGCGGCGATGTCGCAGGGTGGCGCAGCAGAGCAGAGTGGAACGGGTGTAGAGGTGGAGAGCTTCGTACCTCGCGATATGACCACGGCCTATGCCGATCGAGGTATCGATCCTAATAACTTCCGCGTGACGATGAACTCGCACCACGGTTATAATGTATACCTCACAAATGGAGCCTACTATATCATTGCCAAGGAGGGTGATACGTTCGAGACCATTGCACGTCTCTTTGCTATATCGCCAAAGACGCTGTGCAAGTTCAACGACCTCTCGCCAAAGAGCGAGCCTCGCCAGGGTGATGTGGTATACATCGAGCGCAAGATGTCGCGATGGGAGGGTAAGAATATGCTCCACACCGTGTCGAAGGGCGAGACGCTTCACCTTCTTTCGCAAATTTATGGCATACGTCTGCAGCGTCTGGCGAAGATGAACGATATGAAGCCCGAGGCGGAGATTCGTGAGGGTCAGCAGCTGCGTTTGCGATAGTTTGGATCAAGGAATAAAAACGATAAAACTACAGATATGAGTACAGTACGTGAAAAGATTTTAGAGGCTATAGTCAAAAAGTCGACGCTCAAGCAGCAGATTTTTGATAACACCTTCTCGACATTCAACGAACTCAAGGAGACGCTCTTCGAGATGGCTTCGGAGATCGACGATGAGTTGGATGGTAAACTCGACCGCCGTGTGCGTATCGAGTATCGCGATAGAGGTAAGTTCGAGGCGCAGTTGCAGGTTGCAAGCGATATCCTCATCTTTCAGATGCACACCGATATCTTTGAGTTCGACTCAAATCATATCATCTGGCAGAATAGCTATGTGCAGCAGAGCAAGGATAACTCCTATATCGGCGTTATAAACATCTACAACTTCCTCTCCGATTCGTTGAAGTATAATCGCAGCGCCGACGAGGGATATCTCATCGGACGCATCTTCATCAACCGCGAGAAGTGCTACTTTGTGGAGGGTAAGCGTCAGACCTTGGTGCGTCCTATGTCGTTTGGAACCAAGAAGATAGATCGCGAGGCTTTGGTGTCGATAATCGAGACAGCGATAAACTATGCTCTCAACTTCGACCTCTTGATGCCACCTTACGAGGAGAATATTCGTGTCACTGTCGACCAGTTCAATACAAAGCTCGACAACTCTAAGTTCACAACGGGTAAGCGCCTGAGCTACGACTTCTCGATAGACGACATCTAATCCAGTGTAAATTAACTAAACCAAATAGAACTATGAAAAAACTACTATGTACCATAGCTATGCTTGCCATCACCCTGGGTGTTTCGGCACAGGTAAGCTATCTCGAGACCATTGCGGCACGCAATGCTGCAGCTCCCGACTATATCTCTCCGGCGTCACTCACACCTGCTGCGGGCACCGATATGTATATGGAGCTTAGCGGTTGCGAGGTGAAACTCTATAACTACAACAAGGTGTCGGAGGGTAAGGTTGTCTTTAAGACAGACCATCCTATTATGTCGTATGTTAAGTCTCCGGATGGCACTATGGCACTCTTCGAGAAGTTTGAGGGTGTGTCGCCACGCAAGGAGATTTATCGCCACTCTTACATCTCCGACTATTTCATCGCTTGTCCCGATGGCTCGACAATACGTATCGACGACGTGCGCGACATATCGTTCTCGCCCGACTCACGCTTTTTGGCTATGTCCTACAACAATGATATCTTCCTCTATAACATCGCCACAAACGATATCTACAACATCACTGACGATGGCGAGTGGAATCATATCATCAATGGCACAACCGACTGGGTATATGAGGAGGAGTATGGCTTTACAAAGGCCTATGTCTTTGCTCCAGATGCTTCAGAGATCGCATACCTCAAGTTCGATGAGAGTCGCGTGAAGGAGTTTGAGATGATGCGCTACGATGCTAATCTCTACAACACTGCATACCGCTTCAAGTACCCTAAGGCTGGCGAGGAGAACTCTATCGTTACGCTCCACGTCTACGATATGGTAACAAGAGAGACTCGTCGCATCGACACAGGTGCTGAGACCGATCAGTATATTCCACACCTCGGTTACACCCCTGCAGGTAAGCTCTACTACTATCTCGTAAATCGCCTCCAGAACAACTTTAAGGTCTTCTTGGTTGAGGCGGATGGATCGCAGCGCGTAATTTACGAGGAGCTTGACGAGCGTTATGTGGAGCGTCCAAGTGCTGCAAACATCACCTTTATCGATGGCGATCGCTTCATCGTGCGCGAGGAGACCTCTGCGGGATGGTTCCACCTCTATCTCCACTCTATCAGCGAGGGACGTCTCGGCGCTATCACCGAGGGCGAGTGGGAGGTTACGCAGCTCGTAGGCCTCTCGCCAAAGAGAGATGTGGTATACTATATGTCGACCGAGCAGTCGCCACTCGAGCGTCATCTCTACTCTGTAAGGATCGACGGCACGGATAAGCAGTGCTTGCTCTCTAAGCCTGGTTATTGGCGTGTATACCCATCTGATGATATGAAGTACTTCGCTGCGGAGCACTCGGCAACAGACTGCTTCCCAACAGCTGGCGTATATAATAATAAAGGTAAGCTGCTTCGCTCGTTGATGCTCGAGGAGCCATCGACAAGCGAGCCTCAGTATCAGCGTCACTATGCAACCTTCACAACCGAGCGTGGCGATGAGCTTCAGTACTACCTTATCTACCCTGAGAATTTCGACCCTCAGCAGCAGTATCCTGTGCTTATGACGCAGTATTCTGGTCCTGGCTCGCAGGAGATTGCCAACCGCTATACCTCAGACTGGGAGGAGACTCTCGCGCGTAACGGATATATCGTAGCTTGTTGCGATGCTCGTGGTACGGGCTACCGCGGCGAGGAGTATAAGAAGGTTACATACGCCAACCTCGGCCACTGCGAGGTGGAGGATCAGCTCTCGTTTGCGCGCCACCTTGCGTCGCAGCAGTTTGTAGATGGCTCGCGCGTGGGTATCTACGGCTGGTCGTTCGGCGGTTTTATGGCTCTTAACTGCGCCCTCAAGGGTGACGGCATCTTTAAGATGGCTATCGCTGTAGCTCCTGTGACCTCTTGGCGTTTCTACGACTCTATCTATACCGAGATCTACAACGGTCTTCCACAGGATAATCCTGCGGGCTATGATGATAATTCGCCTATCAACTACGCCGATTGCCTCAGCGACAACACACGTCTACTTATCATCCACGGCACTGCCGATGATAACGTACACTTCCAGAATGCTATGGAGATGTGTCGTGCCCTCAATCGCGCGGGTAAGCAGTATGATATGATGGTCTACCCAGATCAGAATCACTCTATGCGCCCTAACGATATGGCGAATATACGTCAGAAGATGGTTGACTATACATTGGAAAACCTCTAATTTTGTTGTGATAAGGCGCAATCTGCGTCATATCCCTAAAAGTAAACATCTTCGGGCTGTAGGTTAACTACTATCCCGAGGATGTTTCTTTTGTGATGCGACACATCTCACGCCTTCTGACAATAAAATACTCTGGCTAATTTTGGTTGTTGTTTCATAGTGTGTTGACAACACAGACAACGCAACCAAGTCCCCCTTTGGCAAAGGGGGATTTAGGGGGAATGTGAAAGTGAATGGATGTATAAATGCTTGGCATTTATGTCATTCTGAGCGCAGCGAAGAATGACATAGTGTAGTCTCAAAATCGCCTCGCAGAGGCGACCCCATTACTAATTCCTAATTCCTCACTCCTCATTAAAAAAAAAGAGCCCGACCTCAGCAGTCGGACTCCATACTTGCCTAAGCAACCAATTACTTAATACGCTCGTAGTACTCACGTGTGCGGGTGTCTACGCGAATCTTGTCACCAGTGTTGATGAAGAGAGGCACCTTGATAGTAGCACCTGTGTTCACTGTAGCAGCCTTCAAAGAGTTTGTAGAAGCGGTATCGCCACGTACACCTGGCTCGGTGTAGGTGATCTCCATATCTACGATTGGAGGAAGCTCAGCCGAAAGAACAGTCTCCTTCTCAGTGTGGAACATAACCTCGACAATCTGACCATCAGCCATAAGGTCTGAGTTGTTGATAAGGTTCTTGTCGATGTTGATCTCCTCGAATGTCTCGGTGTGCATAAAGTGTGCACCGAGGTCATCCTCGTATGTGAACTGGTATGGACGACGCTCTACACGTACCTGCTCGATCTTCTGAGATACTGAAGAGAAGGTCTTGTCGAGAACGTTACCATTCTCGAGGTTCTTGAGCTTTGAACGAACGAAAGCAGGGCCCTTACCTGGCTTGCAGTGCTGGAAGTCTACAACGATGAATGTCTTACCGTCCATCTCCACGCACATACCGATCTTGATGTCTGATGCTGTAATAGTCATACGTAAATTGTTATTTAGTTAAATTATATGTATCACGTTGGTTTAACTTCGCAAAGATAGGCATTTATTTTAAAAACACCAAAAAAATATACGTTTACGCCCTGCAATAAACTCTATTGCTATGGTGAGGAGGTATTTGTTCGGGTCGTTTTGTTGAATATTCCACAATTTTATATATATTTGCACCGTCTATTGGCTTTTCGGAAGCCATACCGATGGAATTAGTTAGAACTTATAACCCAAAAAACAATATAAATAATGGATTTCAATTGGTTGAAAACTGTGATTATGGGTAGTGGTGATCCTATGCACCCATCCATTGCTCACACCGTATTTGTGTTGGCGGCGGTGATAGCCTCGGGTATTGCTCTTAGTCGTATCAAGATTAAGGGTATCTCGCTCGGTATGACCTGGATACTCTTCACGGGTATTGCCTTTGGTCACTTCCTCGACTCGGGTACTATCCACCACGACACTTTGCACTTCATCAAGGAGTTCGGTTTGATACTCTTTGTGTTCTTCATCGGTTTGCAGGTAGGTCCTGGTTTCTTCTCTTCCCTCAAGAGTGGAGGCTTGAAGCTCATTGGACTTGCGTCACTGGTGATCTTCCTCGGCGTAGCTACAGCCTATGTCATCCACCTCATTACTGGCGAGCCACTCCCTACTATGGTCGGTGTCCTCTCGGGTGCGGTGACTAATACTCCGGGTCTCGGTGCTGCGCAGCAGGCATACGCCGATTCTGGTATGTCGAACCCTGCCATTGCCAACTCTATCTCGCTTGGTTATGCTGTGGCATATCCGTTGGGCGTTGTGGGTATCATCACCACGATGATCATTATGCGCTATGTGCTCCGCGTCGACTTCAAGAAGGAGGATGAGGGCTTGGCTGCTATGAGCAACGAGACTAACCTCCCTCAACGTTACTCTGTGGAGTTCACAAACGAGATGCTTGCTGGTAAGACTATTGCTATCGCGCATATGCTTATCAACCGCCAGTTCGTGGTGTCGCGCGTTATGCACACATCGGGCGAGATTGTAATGGCTGATGGTAACTCAGTGCTTAACATCGGCGACCGCTTGCGTATCATCTGTACTGAGGAGGATAGCGAGGCGATCCTTGCATTCTTCGGTAAGCCTATCGAGATGAGCCGCGAGGAGTGGGGTGCTGCAGCTATGCAGTCTACACCTCTTGTGTCACGCCGAATCCTTATCACACGTGAGGATGTTAATGGTAAGACCTTTGCCGACCTTCGCCTCCGCACTCGTTATGGTATCAACATCACACGTGTTCACCGTGCTGGTGTCGATCTTATCCCATATCAGGGTATGGAGCTTCAGGTGGGTGATAAGGTTATGGTCGTGGGTCCTGAGGCTGCTGTGGCGCAGGCTGAGAAGGCTCTCGGTAACTCGCTCAAGAAGCTCGACCACCCTAACTTGTTGCCAGTATTTATCGGTATCGCACTCGGTGTGTTGCTCGGCTCTATTCCATTGATGAATATTCCGCAGCCTGTGAAGCTCGGTTTGGCTGGTGGTCCACTTATCATCGCGATTTTGCTTGGCCGCTTTGGTCCGCATTTCCACCTTGTTACCTATACCACTATGAGTGCCAACCTTATGATGCGTGAGATAGGTCTTGCAATGTTCCTCGCAGCAGTAGGTATCGGTGCTGGTGATGGCTTCGTGGATGCTGTTTGCGGTGGCGGTTACAAGTGGGTAGGCTATGGTGTGATTATCACCGTGTTGCCACTGGTTCTTGTCGCGCTCCTTGCACGTCTCAAGTTCAAGCTCAACTACTATACTATGATGGGTCTTATGGCGGGTTCTATGACCGATCCACCAGCCCTCGGCTTCGCGAGCGTATCATCAGGTAACGATATGCCAGCCGTAAGTTATGCTACTGTATATCCGGTAGTTATGTTCTTACGAGTGCTTACCGCGCAGCTGTTGATGCTTATGGCATTGTAGTATAGCGTGATAGTGGGTAATGCTACCCATTAGAATAAAACCCCTCGGGATGTATGAAGGTACGCTCCCGAGGGGTTTTATTTTGTTGGTATTTGGCGTTAGATATGCTTATCGCCGGTGTCGTACTTCACATCCTCGATGAAACTCTTGATGTTCTGCTCGTCGCTCATAGGGCATATCATCAGCACATCGGGGGTGTCGACAACGATGTAGTCCTTCAATCCGCTTACGATAGCAATCTTCTCTTTGGGGATGGAAATCAGTGAGTTGCGCGTATCGTAAACCTTGATACCCTCGTTACTCATCGCGTTCGCATACTTATCCTTGCGAGAATGTTGGTATACCGAACCCCAGGTGCCAACATCGCTCCATCCGAAGTCGCCGCAGTGGACATAGACGTTGTCAGCCATCTCCATAACGCCGTAGTCGATAGATATCGAGCGGCACTCCGCAAAGGCACTTTGTATAGCCTTATCCTCGCGCTCGGTGCCTAGATGTTCGCTTATGCCGCTGAAGAGCGCGGCGTGGTCAGGAAGGTGTTTCTCGAAGGCCTCGACTATGTCTCGAACCTTCCAGATGAAGATTCCCGAGTTCCATAAAAATTCGCCACACTCCAAAAAAGCCTCGGCCATTTCGCGGTTGGGCTTCTCGGTGAAACACTTAACTTTGCATATCTCCTCGAGGTTCGATTTTTGGATATAACCGTAGCCTGTTTCGGGACGTGTAGGCTGTATGCCGATGGTCATAAGGGCATTGCGGTAGCGTACAAATTCGAGCGAGCTCTCGATGATGCGCGTGAACTCTACTTCGTTGAGAATCAGATGATCAGACGGTGTTACAATCATCTCTGCATCGGGATTGTGCTTTATGAGCGAATATGCTGCGTAGGCTATACACGGAGCGGTATTTCGACCTATTGGCTCGCATAGAATCTGCGATGGTTTTAGCTCTGGAATATGCTCCAAAACCAACTCTTTGTAGCGTTTATTGGTGACTACGATAAAGTTCTCTAAAGGAACAATATTTGTAAATCTTTCGAATGTATGTCTAATGAAAGAACGCCCCGTGCCGAGGATGTCCAAGAACTGCTTAGGACAATTTTGGCGACTCATAGGCCAAAAACGTGAGCCTATTCCACCCGCCATAATAACACAATAGCGATTACTCTTCATACGATTTTTACCCTTAAATTTTATAAATTTACACAAAGATAAAATTATTTTTGTATCTTTGCAAAATATTTGGTACTTTTAAAGACTATTTCCGTGCCAAATTGCAGATAATTATTGCGACTCGATTATGAACGATGTTAAGAATATAAGGCTCTTCACGCCAGCCAACATACTCACGCTGTGCAACCTCCTTGCAGGTGTCGTTGCGCTGATCGTCACGCTGCGCTACCACGCATACGAGACAGCATTTTGGTTGATCATCGCAGCCTCGGTGTGCGACTTCCTTGATGGCTTTGTGGCGCGCCTCCTTAACCAGTCGTCACCTTTAGGCGTGCAGCTCGACTCGCTTGCCGACGACGTTACGTTTGGTGTTGTCCCAGCGGTTGTGATGTATGATATCTACATCCACACATCGTCATTCTACGGCCTTAGCGTGGAGTGGATGGGCTATGCTTCGTATGTGGTGCTTATCATCGCGGCGTTCTCGATTTTGCGCCTCGCGAAGTTTAATATCGACACTACCCAGACATCGGAGTTCTGTGGCTTGCCAACGCCTGCTAATGCGCTGATGTTGTTGTCGTTGGCTATGTTATGGGAGCAGGGTAGTGTGGTGCTTTACCAGGAGCATATTCTTGTTATCAGCGTCGCTGCGGCGTTGCTTCTCATCAGTCCGATACGTATGTTTGCTCTCAAGTTCAAGGGCTTCGGATGGCGTGGCAATGAGGTGCGTTATCTCTTTATCCTCGCAGCCTTAGCGTTGATTATTTTGTTTCCAAGATACTCTGTGCTTGCAATCATCGTTCTCTATATCGTGGTGTCGACCGTGAGATGGATTGTTGCGGGTGGTAGAACAGAGAAAAAATAGGTGAGGATATGAAGATGATGCAGTGGATAAGAGCTATCGTAGGCGTTGTGGCAGCAGTGGTGTTGCCTCTTGCTGCGTATGCCCAGATTGATGCCGCATCATTGGCTCGCGCACAGCGTAACGGTCAGGGTAACAACATCTATGGCGCTACCATCCCTGGAATGGACAACACTGGTATGATGGAGGGCGATGAGGAGGGTCGCGAGGGTGAGACGGCCGATACTACCAGCACAAAGAAGAAGCGCGAGAAGCGACCTCTCGAGTCGTACTACTTCCCCGATACCATTCGCGCGCAGCGAAACTGGAAGTGGACCATCGACGAGGATTACAATCGTGTGAATATTATGCCGCTCGACACCACGCTTTCGGATTGGCGTATAGACTATGTCTTTTACCGTGAGGGTGTTGGCGATATGGCTTTGGGAGGTCTTGGACAATCATCGCAGCCTATGAACTGGTTTGACCGTCGCCAGGATCCCGATTTTATCTTCGCACGTAGCTACGATGCCTACACCTCGCGTGTCGACAACGTTCCGTTCTACAATGGTAAGACCCCGCTTACGAATTTGACATACCTCGAGTCGGGTCAGAAGCGTTACCGCGAGGAGCATTTCGAGATCGTTCACTCTCAGAACATCAGCCCTTCGACATCCTTCAACGTAAACTATAAGTCGCGCGGTACGATGGGTCTCTACGACTGGCAGCGCACCAAGAACCATAACCTCTCGGTGGCATTCGCGCATACGGGTAAGCGTTACTCGGTTCACGCAGCTTATATGAATAATAAGATCGAGACGCGCGAGAATGGAGGTGTCGTAGGCGAGTGGGCTATTGCCGATACAGTCTTCGAGATGCCTTCGGGTGTTCCTATGCGTCTGGCATCCTCGGAGGCTAAAAACCTCTATCGTAACAACGCCTTCTTGCTTAAGCAGGCCTATGCCATACCTCTGGAGCGTGTTACGGAGTATGACTTCTCGTTGGCAGACCTCGCAGCTATCTATATCGGCCACCAGTTTGAGTTTAATACCTGGTCGAAGGTCTATACCGACAAGCGCGGTACGTATACCAACCAGCACGGCCATTATAACGAGGAGACCGAGAAGTGGGAGCCAGCCACAAACCTCTCATATTATGATGATTGGTTTATCGACCCACAGAATACGCGCGACTCAATCTCCGAGCGACTTATATCCAATAAGGTATTTGTTCAGATTCAGCCGTGGGGTCGCAATGCCGCAGTGTCGACCATCGACGGCGGTGTGGGTGTCGACCTACACACCTACTCATACCTCAATCTCGACAACTACCTGTCGGGAAAGATGACCAAGGATAAACGCACCTCGTGGTATGTTTATGGTGCCACGGGTGGAAAGATAAAACGCTACGCCGATTGGGGCTTCGACATTAAGTGGAACCCTTCGGGATATCGTGGCGGTGACCTATCTATGGGTGCTGATATCACCCTTAGAGCATTTGTACGTGAACATCCTCTGATTCTTCGCGGAAGCTTCCGTCAGGAGCTACGCTCGCCATCCTACTGGCAGGAGAATCTATTCTCAAACCACTATGCGTGGTTTAACTCCTTCGGCAAGGAGTCTGAAACTCGTTTCGAGGTTAACTTCTCAGTCCCTAATATCGCCCTTGAGGTGGGTGCTTGGCAGGGTGTCATAGGTAATATGGTATACTATGGCAACGACAGCCGCGTGGCACAATATTCGGGAAATGTTAGTCTCACGAGTTTGTACGCTCGCAAGGATTTCCGCTTGGCGGGATTCCACTTAGACCATAGGGCATTGGTGCAAATCACATCCAATGAGAGTGTGCTTCCTGTTCCTACGTTCAGCGCATTCCTGTCGTATTACTACGAGTTTTGGGTTGTGCGCAACGTGTTACGTGTGCAGGTGGGCTTGGACGGTCGTTACAACACGGCATATCACGCTCCGAGCTACAATCCTGCGCTCTCCGCCTTTTTCAATCAGCGCGAGGTCACGATAGGTAACTATCCATATCTCGATGTCTTTGTCTCGGCGAAGTGGAAGCGTATGCGTATTTTGCTTAAGTTGCAACACTTGAACGAAAATCTGTTCGGCAATGGCGAGTACTTCCAGGTGGCTCGTTACCCTCTGAACCCACGTATGTTCAAGTTTGGTATCTCGTGGTCGTTCTACGACTAAAGATGCGTTTTGCCCGGCATAAGCTGCCCACAAATCATCAAACAATGTTAAAGAGAGTATCAT
The DNA here is from genome assembly GCA_017630455.1 of Alistipes sp. Classification (GTDB taxonomy): domain Bacteria; phylum Bacteroidota; class Bacteroidia; order Bacteroidales; family Rikenellaceae; genus Alistipes. Next base: position 57,073 of record JAGBVG010000063.1, read on the forward strand.
TCGTGATTCTGTCTACTGCCTTGTTGGCGGTATACGAGTCATCGTTGGGTCAGGCTCGCCCTATCGACACTCCGAGTGTTTCGGAGGCAATAGCAGCCGAGAAGACCTTTGAGAAGCAGAATGCCGCGACGGTAGAACTGCCTTATGTTATTTCGCGCTTCGATAATGTGATGCGCAAAGTGGGTGCCGAGGAGGGCCAGGATTGGCGACTTATGAGCGCTATAGCCTATAGCGAGTCGCGTTTTATAGAGCATCTCTCCTCACCCCGTGGTGCTAAGGGTATTATGCAGATACGTCCTGTTGTAGCCCGCCATTTTAAGATGCCTGTGGAGTCTATCGACGACACCGAGACCAATATTCGTCTCGCGGGTATGCTCCTTTCGGAGCTTGACGATATGCTTCGTCTGCCCAAGGCAACGCCTAATATCGATCGTCTCAGCATCATCCTTGCCAGCTATAATGCCGGTATAGGCCATATTCTTGATGCTCGTCGCCTCGCACGTTCCGAGGGTGCTAACCCTAATGCGTGGAGCGATGTGAGCCACTATTTGAAGCTTATGTCCGATCCTCAGTACTACGAGAAGGATGTGGTTAAGAATGGTAAATTTACCGGAAGCGGCCAGACATTGAATTATGTCGATGAGGTGATGCGTAAATATAAGCAGTATTGTAACAAAGCAACACTTTAACACAGTGAGAAGTGAAAAGTAGGGTGTCTGCGACGCGTGTATAAACAAACAAGTAGGGCAATACCCTACTTGTTTGTTTTATCTCTAATCAGCGTGCAGTGCACCTACCCCTTCCATTTCACCTTTCACCTCTCGCCTCTCGCCTCTCGCCTCGTCAGAGTATTCTGTTATACTCCAGCCACGTGCGCACCTTGGCCCAGCAAACCACGGGGCGACGCACGCCGTCGATGAACATTACTGGGCATCCGAGTGCCGCGTCGTCGATGTAGTAGTGGGCGAAAACCTTGGGCGAGGATGTCCATTCGCTCTGCTCGGGATTCTCGTTTACAGCCCATAGCTCTATATTGCGCTCCTTGAACCATCTGCGTGCCGCATCGAGTAGCTCGTCCGAGCGCATAGTATAGAGAATCAGCCTGTGGCCTCGCGCCTGCAGCGCACGTAGCGTCTCCACAGCACCCTCCACATCCATACCCACAGCCGGGTAGTCGTGCTCTACGCACGTGCCATCGAAATCGACGGCTATGATAAGTGGCTTCTCCATACTCAGTTGCTATCCCCTTGGCTTAAATAAAGATCTAATCTTTGACCATAGCGATGGACTTTCGCTATCGCTGTGATATCCGTAGCCATAGCCATAACCGTATCCATAGCCGTATGAGTGCTTAGTGCCAGTCACTCCATTAAGGACCACCGACATATTCTGGAACTTCTTATCGCGGTAGAGCTGCTCGATATCTGGCAGATGACGGCGGTCGAGGTTACCCTGACGGATGATATATATGGTAAGGTCAACAATGCGGTCGATGATCATCGCATCGGCAACAGCCATCGCAGGAACGCTGTCAAGGATTATGTAGTCGTAGCGCTGACGTAGCTCCGCAATAAGCGCATCAACACGCTCCGAGAGAAGCATCTCTGCGGGGTTTGGTGGCTGAGGACCTGCGAAGATAAAGTCGAGGTTGCTATCAATATTGCTCGCCGCGATGATGTCGTTTATAGATGTAATCTTGCCTGTCAGATAGCTTGTTAGACCGCGACGATCGTTGCCGTGGCCGAGGCTCTTGGATAGTGTGCGGCGGCGGAGGTCGATGTCGATGATAAGCACACGTTTGCCCGATGCGGCGAGGGCCATAGCGAGGTTAGACGATACGAATGTCTTGCCGCTATGTGGTATCGAAGAAGTGGCCATAATGACCTTTATCTCTCTGTTTACCGACATAAAGCCTATGTTGGTGCGCAGCATACGGAATGCCTCGGATATAGCGTCGCGGCTATCCTCGCGCACCACGATGCCATTACCCTTATTTCCCTCATACTTAGGAATATCGCCGAGGTATGGTATTGTGAGGGCCTTCTCGATGTCGCGGCGCGAACGTACCATAGTGTCGAGAATCTCGCGGAGGTAGAGGATCGCGAGGGGTATCAACGCGCCCATCACCAGCGCTGCAAACATAATCATAAGGGTATTGGGGCTTATCGGCTTGTTGCTGCCGTATGCTTGGTCGATGACGCGGGCGTTGCTCTCTGCTGTAGCACCCATCAGGGCATTCTCCTCGAGTTTGGTGAGCAGGTAGATGTAAAGCTCCTCCTTAACCTTCTGCTGGCGTGCCTTCGAGAGCAGCTCCTTCTCTTTATTTGGGGAGTTCTGCATACGTCTATCTGCCACCTCTTGCTCCTTGGCGATGTGTGTTATCTGCAGCTTCAGACCCTCGATATGCGACTTCAGCGACGACTCAATCGCGCCACGAACATAGGCGATTTGGTTGCCGAGGTCGATAAGTGTAGGGTTACTCTGGCTCGATGAGGCGAGAAGACGCTGATATGTGAGCAGTGATGTGTTATATAGCTCCACCTGTGTTGCTAAGGCTGTCGATGCACCGCTCATAGTGATGGTCGATGCTGGTATCAGTGCGTGGCTATTATTGCTGTCGCAGAGGTAGTTAAGGATATACTCCGCCATCTCAAGGTTACCCTCGAGCGAGAGCTTATTCTCCTTGAGCTCTTTGATCTCCTCGGCACTCAGCGCGGCCTCCTTCTCAGGGCTGTAGAGGCGGTTCTCCATCTTGAACGTTGCGATATCTCCGTCAGCGATATTCAGCTCCTGGCCAAGGGTTATGAGACGCTCGCTGATAAACTCCTCGGTGAGGTTCGAGATAGCCTGCTTATCCGCTATGGCATCGACGTTATAGGCCTCGATGACACCGTTGATGATATTCTCGGCACGCAGAGGCACAGGGTCGACCATCTTAATGGTAATAACCGAAGCTTGCTTATCGGTAATCTCGCAGATGAGACGCTTGCGATAGATCTCGACAACCTCGTTGAGAGGCATCTTATGAATCTCCATCGTCATAGGCTCCTCGGCATTAATGTATGGCGTTGCGATGGTAGTTATCTCGCCCACAGGGGTGGAGATGGTGTCGCCAACGTTTGCCGTAATCGCAAAGCCAACATACTCCTCGCGCGCACGAAAATCTGAGAAGTGGAGCCTCTCGCCATCTATCGTGCAGCGGAATGAGGTATACTCCGATGGCTCGCCACCGACAAACTCCACGATAAGCGGCGTGCGGCCATATAGGTCTACCGTGCGTAGCCCTTTCTTGGTGAGGTAGCGTGTGGTAAGGTTGTATTTCACCACTACCTGCTCCATCACGTGGCGCGACTTGAAGATGTGGAGCTCGTTATCCACCGAGCGGCGACCTATGCCTCCAATGATGTCGTTGAATGCCGTAACCTCGCTGCTCGAACCCTTGCGTGAGTCCTTGACAAGCACGGTTGCAGTACGTTGGTAGATGGGCGACTTATAGCTGAGGTAGAGCAGTGCTACGCCGCAGCAGAGAAGTATCGATATCAGAAACCAATACCAATTTCTCAGTATCAAATGCAGAATATCGCTCAGCGTCAGGGTGTTGGCTGAGAATTCTCTATTATTCAAAGACTCTCTATTGTCGGTCATACTATCGTGTCGGTTTGTTATTCGGTGAGGGGAATTAGTTTACTACGGTGAGGATAAGCGTTGCCAAGGATATGGTTGTCGAGGCTATCGATATCCAGAACGAGCGGTTTTGGTTGATCTCCGCAGAGGCAGCCTTATACTTATTTGGGCTGACGATGATGACATCATTCTGCTCGAGGTAGTAGCAGGGCGATGAGAAGCACTCCGAGCTACGCAGGTCGAGTTTAGTGATGATATTTTTGCCATCCTTCTCGCGCACCACGGCCACAGTCTCGCGATTACCGTAGATGGTCATATCGCCAGCAAGGGCAAGGGCCTCGAAGATTGTAAGCTGGTCCTTGTTGATGCGGTATTGTCCAGGTTTGTTCACCTCGCCCACAATAGATATCATCAGCTCCGCAAAGCGGACGTTGACGTGTGGATCTTGGATATATCCCTCCTCGCGAATCTTTTTCTCGATTTGCTCCTCGAGCTGCTGGCGTGTGAGACCCACGCACTGCATCCTACCAATGATCGGCAGTGTGATGAACCCGTCGGCGTCTACGGTAAGCACCTGAAGGTTGCTCTCCGATGTTGCAGTGGTTACGGATGTGCCAGAGAGGGCATTGTAGTTTGTCGATGAGTTGAACGGCGCTGCAAGCTCCGGATTTTTGCTGTTTACCACCACGGTGATCTGGTCGTAGGGTTTGAGACGTATGAGGTAGTTTTCGGGTATTGTCACCTCTGCGCCGTCGGTCATATCCTGGAGGTAGAGTACATTGCGCTGCGCGTTACATCCTCCGAGGAGGATGACAAAACAAAGAAGTAGAAGGTTAATATATCTCATCTGTCTGCAATCTTTTGATACTTAGTTGATTACATAAATCATATCGGGCTTATGCGGTTTCGATAAGCCAATATTTAGGCAAATATACAAAAAATATGCAAATCTGCCATACTATTTTGTATATTTACTTTTCTCAGATGAGTCCGCACGAGGCTCTGTTAATTGCTGTCGAGCCACTCCAAGAAGTCGGAGGTGCGGCTGCGGCTCACCACAACATCCTCATCCGAGTGGGGGTTGAGTTGCAGTTTGAGACGTGTGCCGAGGTGCTTGGATATGTTCTCGATGGAGTTTATCGAGACTATGCAGCTGCGCGACACGCGGAAGAAGATCTTTGGGTCGAGCATCTCCTGCATCATATCGAGCGAGTAGTCAAGCAGACGTCGTGTGCCGTTGCGGCTGATGGCGTATGTGCTCTTATCCTCCGAGTAGCAGTAGGCGATATCCTCCACGGGGATGATGATGATCTTCTCGCCCATCTTCACTATAAAACGCTTCTTATACTCCTTATCTTTTGGTGCTCCGCTCTTAGATACGAGATCCATCAACGTCTCGAGATTTGGGGCTGCTTGTTGCTCGATGCGGCTCTTGCAACGTTGCCACGCGCGGCGCAGGTCACTCTCGGTGATAGGCTTTAGTAGATAGTCTAACGAGTTGATTTTAAAGGCATTGATAGCATAGTTATCGTAGGCCGTGGTGATGATTACCTGGGCCTTGATGTCGACCTTGTCGAAAATGTCGAAGCAGACACCATCGGATAGCTCTACGTCCATAAATATGACATCCGCACCATTGTGATTCTCCTCGAGCCACTTGATGGTTGAGCGTACCGAGGTGAGGGTCATCACAATGCGGCTGTCGTCGCAGCACTTGTCGATAAGTTTTTTGAGATTTACCTGTGCCGGGATCTCGTCCTCTACTATAAGAACCTTTATCATACTATCGGAAGTTTTACAATAAATTCACTCTCGTTTTTCTCCACGCTGATCTCGCGTCCTGCAACGTCGAGATATTGTTGGCGGATGTTGGCAAGGCCAAGGTGTGTCGATGGCTGTCCGTGGGTGCGGGGTTGCAGGTTGTTGCGCGCCACGATAAAGCCATCCTCAGTGGTTATCTTCATCCTCAGCGGCATATCTGCGCTGACGATATTGTGCTTGGCGGCATTCTCAACAAGCAGTTGCAACGAGCACGGAACAACATAGTTACTCATCTCGCGCTCCTCTATCTCTATCTCAAAGAGCATACCTTCGGTGAATCGCTCCTTGAGCAGGTCGATATACTTCATCGTGAACTCCAGCTCCTCGCTGACCTTAACAAGGTTCTTCTGGTCGTTGCTGAGCATATAGCGGTATATGTCCGCAAATTTATGAATGAAGGCACTGGCGCGCTCCGTCTCGTGTTCCTGTACGAGATAGTCGAGGATGCCGAGCGAGTTGAATAGGAAGTGCGGTGTTATCTGCTGCTTGAGACGCTCATAGCTATACTCCGTGCGGTGCTTCAGTTCGCGCTCCTCGCGCAGCTCTCGCTGTGAGGTTATGTAGATCATCATCAGATGACATAACGTCATAATAATTAGGTCGATAAGCAGTGCTGCCGAGAATATGCGGATGAAATCTTTTAAGCTCGGCAGAGGGGTGCTGAAGTGGGGTATGTCGAAGTAGATTATCGAGGCGGTGAGGAGTGTTATCGTGAGTGTCGAGACGAGTATCAAAGTCCATATTTTTCGGTTGGACTTATGGCGAATGTCGTGCTTGGGGGTGGTGCGTATCGAGAGTGCAACATTACCCGCTGCAAGGAGCAGGAGTGCCCAGCTATTACCGAGGATGTCGAGGACGTTTTCAAGCACCATACCCTCTGGGAAGATATCCGCGCGATCCATCACCGTATAGCCCAAACGAAGTATCAAAATCGACACTGCAATACCCAAAATATTTGTGGTGGAAAAGGCGAAATCCTGTTCTCTATTTCTATAACGTTTCGTGCGACTTGTGATGTAGTCGGTGGTTATGCCGAGTACTGTTGTGACGATGAACGTCGAGAGCGCAGGGGCGAATATAGCACTGGGGATGAATGTCGCCATCGGCTCCTGTAGCCACGTGCCTATGATGTATCCTAACAGCGTGGTAACCATCGTCATAATAGCCATCATCTCAACGCGAACATTGTTGCGCATCGAGATGATAATCACCATCGTAATGGTCAGAATCGTGAGCAGGATATCGTCGTAGTACTCCAGTGCACGGCTTATCGCCGCCACACCGAAATGGAGCGCGGCAAATAATAGGATTATGACAAAATTATGTATGTTTCGCAGATTGATCATATTCTGCAAATTTAGTGATAAAAAATCAAAAATCAAAATTCGATAACTCTCAGCGAATTTCTCAATATTTCCCTGCGTGTGGCTTAGACCGTTCGGTAGGCAAAAAATGCAATTCGTCATTCAATTTTGACATTCTAGCTCGATATATTTGTTTATTCTGTAAATTTTTGCAAAATTTGTAGTCATATAACTGTATAGTTATGCAAAATTTTTAATAATACACTTTGGGTGTTGTTATAAACAACGGAGATTAACAACAAAACAAATATTAACTTTTTATGCAAAAACCTACACTTTCTTTCTGGCAGATGTGGAATCTGAGCTTCGGATTCTTCGGCGTGCAGATCGCCTATGCGCTTCAGAGTGCAAATATCAGCCGTATCTTTGCAACGTTGGGTGCCGATCCCCACACGTTGAGCTTCTTCTGGGTTTTGCCTCCACTTATGGGTATGATTGTTCAGCCTATTGTGGGAGCTATGAGCGACAAGACCTGGTGTAAATTGGGTCGCCGCAAGCCTTACCTCTACATCGGTGCTTTGGTGGCTATCATCGTTATGGCGTTGTTGCCAAACTCGGGTAGCTTCGAGATGACCGTCAAGGCGGCGTTGGCATTCGGTGCTATTATGCTTATGCTTCTCGATACCTCGATCAATATGGCTATGCAGCCATTCAAGATGATGGTGGGCGATATGGTTAATGAGGAGCAGAAGACAAAGGCTTACTCTATCCAGAGCTTGTTGTGTAACGCAGGTTCGTTGGTGGGTTATCTCTTCCCATACTTCTTCACCTGGATTGGTGTTCGCAATGTAGCTCCTGAGGGTGTCGTGCCTGATTCAGTTACCTGGTCGTTCTACATCGGTGCTGCCATCCTTATCCTCTGTGTGCTCTATACTGGCGCAAAGGTCAAGGAGTGGAATCCCGAGGATTATGCCAAGTATAACGGCATCAAAGAGGAGAGCGGCGAGGAGAAGCAGAATATGCTTCAGCTTCTTGTCAATGCTCCTAAGGCATTCTGGCAGATTGGCGTTGTGCAGTTCTTCTCGTGGTTTGCGTTCCTCTATATGTGGACCTACACCACTGGTGGTATCGCCGAGACTGTATGGGGCACTACGAACCCAGCAACCGAGGGCTATCAGGCTGCTGGTGACTGGACTGGCGTTTTGTTTGCCGTGCAGGCTGTAGGCTCAATCTTGTGGGCTATGGTTTTGCCAATGTTCAAGAACGCAAAGGTGGGCTACTCGATCAGCCTTGTGTTGGGTGCTGTAGGTTTCATCTCTACCTACTTCATCCACGACCAGTATATGCTCTTCGTGTCGTTCCTCTTGGTAGGTTGCGCGTGGGCTGCGATGTTGGCAATGCCATTTGCACTCCTCACAAACTCGCTTTCGGGTAAGGCTATGGGTACATACCTCGGTCTGTTCAACTGCACCATCTGCTTGCCTCAGATCGTGGCATCGCTCGTTGGTGGTCTCATCCTCGGTGTTGTTGGCGGTGAGGTTGTCGACGGTGTGCAGACTGGTCAGGTTGCGATGCTCGTTGTTGCGGGTGTAGCGTTGCTCCTTGGTGCTTTGGCCGTCTTTGGCATCAAGACAAAGCGCGAGGCATAGTTGTGAAAAACATAAGAAACACACATATATCATTCACTAATTATTAACTAACACTAAAACACTATGAGAAAATTCTTAACTATGTGTTTGGGTATGGCCATTCTCGCATTGGCTATTCCTGCCCAAGTGTTTGCCCAGTCGGGTAAATACGAGGTCAAAGGTGTGGTAGTTGATTCTACCGGTACACCGGTTGTCGGAGCCGCTGTGGTTGAGCAGGGCACGACAAACGGTGTCAGCACCGATGTTAACGGTCAGTATGTACTGAAGGTTAACAGCAGCGAGTCAGTAGTCACTATCAGCTACATTGGCTACTTGACACAGTCTCTTGCTGCCAACTCTGAGTTGTTGCAGCGTGTTGTCCTCGAGGAGGACTCTGCAATGATCGACGACGTTGTTGTCATCGGTTATGGTACTGTAAAGAAGGATGACCTCACAGGCTCTATCTCTACAGTTAAGGCTGACCAGACAAACAAGGGTCTTGCAACATCTCCAACCGACTTGCTTCGTGGTAAGTCAGCAGGTGTTGTTATCACCTCTGGCGATGGTGCTCCAGGTTCTGCAGCACAGATTCGTATCCGTGGTGGTTCGTCACTCAACGCATCTAACGACCCATTGGTAGTTGTCGATGGTCTTCCTATCTCAAACTCTGGTATCTCTGGTACATCAAATGCTTTGGCATCTATCAACCCATCTGATATCGAGTCATTCACCGTGTTGAAGGATGCCTCTGCAACTGCTATCTACGGTTCGCGTGCGTCAAACGGTGTCATCATCATCACCACTAAGAAGGGTTCTAAGTACGACACTGGTGCTCCACACGTATCTGTAGACTTCACAGCATCGTTGAGCCAGAACTCTCGCTTTGTAGATGTTATGACTGGCGACCAGATGCGTCAGACTTTGGAGTGGTACTATGGTAAGACAGATACTGATGCTTACCGTTCTGCTACAAAGTACACCGATGCTAACGGTAACTACATCAACACAGACTGGCAGCGTGAGATCTATCAGTTGGCACAGTCTTACGAGGGTAACATCGCACTTTCAGGTAATATGAAGATGGGTGAGAAGAACAACCTCCCATATCGTGTTTCTTATGGTTACTTGAACCAGGATGGTACTTTGAAGACATCTAATATGTCTCGTCATACCCTCTCTGTAAACCTCAACCCACAGCTCTTGAACAACCACCTTACTATCTCTTTGAACGGTAAGGGTATGATTATGGATACACGCTTTGCTAATACTGGCGCAGTATCTCAGGCTGTTCAGTTCGACCCTACTAAGCCAGTATACCTCGCAAACGAGGAGGGTGGTATCAATGGTTACTTCTCTTGGCGCGGTGTTGACGGCAAGCACAACACAATGGCTAACCAGAACCCTGTGGCTATGCTTAACGATAAGCACGATGTATCTAACGCTAAGCGTTTCGTAGGTAACGCATCGTTCGACTACAAGATCCACGGTTTGGAGAGCCTTCGCCTCAATTTGAACCTCGGTGTTGACGTATCTAAGTCAAACGGTACTGTAGACGTAGCTCCAGGTGCTGAGCAGTCTATCCACGCTACCGATCAGGCTGGTTCTGGTTTCCACTCTAACTACTCACAGTTGCGTCGTGACCAGACTTTGGAGGCTTACATCGCATACGCTGAGAAGTGGGGTGACCACCAGTTCGACATTATGGCTGGTTACTCTTGGCAGTGGTACTACACTCAGTCTTTCAACGAGTCATACCGTGTAGCAGATGTTGCTAAGTGGGATGTATACAGCGCTGAGCCTTATGTAGCATTGGAGCCAACTGCTGCTAACTACTACATCTCAGAGCCTAAGACCTCTAAGAGCGAGTACTTCCTCGTATCATTCTTCGGTCGTGCTAACTACTCTTACGCTAACCGTTACTCTATCACCGCTACTCTTCGTGCCGATGGTACATCACGTTTCGCTAACAACAAGTGGGGTATCTTCCCATCTGTAGCGTTGGCTTGGAATGCTAAGAATGAGTCATTCTTGGAGGATGTAGACGCAGTATCAGCATTGAAGTTGCGTTTGTCTTATGGTCAGACTGGTCAGCAGGATGTAGGTGGCGTGTACGATGCACTTCCTACCTATTATCTTAATACACTCGGCTCTTACTACCCATTCGGTGGTTACACTGAGGGTAATGGCCTTGTTTACCCAATTAAGCCTGTAGGTTACAACGCCGACCTTAAGTGGGAGACTACAACTACTTACAACGCAGGTATCGACTTCGGTTTCTTGGATAACCGTATCACAATGAGCGCCGACTTCTACTACCGTGCTACTAAGGACCTCTTGAACTTTACTCCAGTTCCTGCGGGTGCTAACCTTACCAACTACCTCAACGCTAACATCGGTGACTTGAAGAATATCGGTGTTGAGTATGAGATCAACGCTGTTGCTATCCAGACTAAGGATTGGTACTGGAACATCGGTGCTAACGTTGCTTGGAACAAGAATGAGATTACACGTCTTACCAACGACGACGAGGCTGAGGGTTACTACGGTGTAGACACTGGAGGTTACTCAGGTGGTGTTGGTGGTACTTGCCAGGTACACCAGACAGGTCAGCCTACTCACTCATTCTACGTATACCAGCAGATCTACGACGAGAATGGTCGTCCTATCGAGGGCTTGTACGTAGACCGCAATGGTGACGGTACTGTAAACGAGCAGGATAAGTATGTATATAAGAAGGCTGCGCCAGATGTAACCATCGGTTTCAACACCCAGCTCTCTTGGAAGGCTTTGACACTCGCTGTATCGGCTCACGCAAACATTGGTAACTATGTTTACGACAACATCTCTTCAAATGGTGAGCTTTTGACAGATCTCTGGACAAACAACTTCACAAACAACCGTGTTGTTACTGCTCCACAGACCAACTTCCGTTCTGCAGGTCAGTATCTCTCTGACTACTACGTACGCAACGCATCATTCTTGAAGCTCGATAACATCACCTTGAGCTATCGCTTCGACCTTGGTAAGTCTTGCGACCGTGGTATGACACTCGACGTGTATGGTACAGTATCTAACGTGGCTACTTTCACTGGCTATAAGGGCATCGATCCTGAGATCGCCAGCGGTATTGACAACAATATGTACCCACGTCCACGTACTTACATCCTCGGTTTGAAGTTTAATTTCTAATCGCCTAAAATCGACTAAGTATTATGAAAAATATCAAAATTTTGATGATGTCTTTTGCCGCAGTGGCAACGCTCGGCCTTAGCTCGTGTGTTCAGGATCTGGAGACTACACCTATCGATCCAAGTATCGATCTTCCACAGAACGTTTTGACGAGTGAGGCTGCATATGAGGCTTTGTTGGCAAAGTGCTACCAGGGTCTTGCTTGCTCATCATCTGATGGTGCTAACGGTGGCCCAGATATCAATGGTGTTGACGGTGGTTTCGGTCAGTACCTCCGTGCTTATTTCAACCTCCAGTGCTTGACTACTGATGAGGCTGTATGTTGTTGGAACGATACTGGTTTGCCAGATATGCACAATATGAACTGGCAGGCTTCAAACCAGTTTATCGTTGCTATGTACTACCGTATCTTCTACCAGGTGAGCCTTTGTAACGAGCTTATCCGTCAGGTGACCGAGAACCCTACGGGTGTAGAGTTCCAGAATAAGGGTGCTCTCATCGCTGAGGCTCGCGCACTTCGTGCTTTGTCTTACTACCACGCTGTGGATATGTTCGGTAATGTACCTTTCACTACTGAGAACGACGTTGTAGGTAACTTTTCCCCTAACCAGATCAGCCGTGCTGACTTGTTCAAGTATATCGAGGACGAGTGTAAGGCGTTGATCGAGGGTAACGACCTCGCTGCTGAGGGTACTAACGTATATGGCCGTTGCGACAAGGGCTTTGTGAAGATGATTCTTGCTAAGTTGTACCTCAACGCTGAGGTTTACGTTGGTCAGGATCGTTATGCAGAGTGTGCTGCTCTTTGCGAGAACTTGGTAGGTAAGTATACTTTGGCTGAGAACTTCGCTGATTTGTTCGCTGCTGATAACGACCGTTTCGCTGTGGGTACTCAGGAGATTATCTTCGCTGTTCCTCACGATGGTATCAACACTACCTCTTATGGTGGTACAAACTTCCTTATCTTTGCTGGTACAGGTGGCGATATGAACGCTTCTGAGGCTGGTATCTCTTCTGGTTGGGGTGGTTTGTCAGTTACTAAGCAGGTTGCTGAGCTTTATGCTGAGGGCGATGTTCGTGCTATGTTCTTCACTGACTATGGTACTGCAATTGCTGACCGCGAGGTGTTCACTTCAGGTGGTTACAAGTCTGTTAAGTTCCGCAACGTTAACCACGATGGCTCTGCTGCGCAGACTACAGGTTTCGTAGATACAGACTTCCCATTGTTCCGTGTTGCTGATGCTCACCTTATGCTTGCTGAGTGTGCTGCACGTGGCAAGGCTGACAACGCTAAGGGTCTCGCATCGTTGAACGCTGTTCGTCAGCGTGCTGGTTTGGAGGCTGTTACTACTTTCACAGCTCAGGATGTTCTCGACGAGCGTTCACGCGAGCTTTTGTGGGAGGGTCACCGTCGTACCGACCTTATCCGTTTTGGTCAGTTTACTACCGATGCTTATCTTTGGGAGTATAAGGGTTCTCCATACGATGGTAAGGCAGTAGAGGATCACCGTAACCTCTTCCCATTGCCACCAGCAGATGTTAACGCTAACGGTAACCTTACTCAGAATCCTGGTTACTAATAGATGTAGTTTATCGTAAAACGAATAAAACTAACAGAAAATGAAAAAGTTATTATATAGCATTTTGGCTCTTGCGGGTGTGGTTGCCACATCTTGTACGCAGGAGCACGTTGAGGTGCAGTATATCCCAGGTAATGTCGTAGCTCCTACGCTCGGCGCTATCGAGGGTTGCGACCTCTCAGATGACGGTGCTGATATCGTCGTTGACTACACCGAGGCAGACTTTGGTGTTGCTACTGGTAAGGCTCATAACCTCTACGTTGCTAAGACAGAGGATATGGCAGAGATGAAGAAGGCTACGGCTAAGTTTGAGAATGGTAAAATCACTGTTGCTCAGTCAGTCATTAACGTTATTGCAATGGACTTCGCTGAGCCAGGCTCTTCAGTAGATATGTACTTTGCTGTTGTTGCTACCCTCAGCACCGACAAGGGTGCTACTGTTGCTGGCACAGAGTCTATGTCAAACGTTGTTAAGGCTACCTTCAAGTCATTCAATGCTGAGGTATTGCCATCAGAGAAGTTCGATAAGGTATGGGTTATCGGTAACTACTGCGGTTGGGATCACGGCAAGACTCAGTTCCTCTTCGACTACAACTCTACTGGCACTACATTCTCAGGTGTTGTAGACTTCTCAGGTGCTGATGGCGTATCTATGGCTGCTGATGGCTTCAAGCTTACTGGTGTTGCTGGTTGGGATGACACTTGCAACTGGGGCTTGGAGGACAACACTACAGCTGCGGCTGAGGCAGCATCGCTCCAGCTTATCACTGGTGGTGGCTCACAGGATATCAAGTGCTACGCTAAGCGTTTCTATGGCTTCGAGTACGATAAGTCTACTTTGGTATTGAAGAAGAGTTGGGGTGCTGATCAGATCGGTATCATCGGTTTGAACGGCGACTGGACTAATGACGTTGTTATGGAGTATAACCCTGTGTGGACTCGTTTCTATGCTGATATCGAGGTTGAGGCTAATGGTACCTTGAAGTTCCGTGCTGACGCTGCTTGGGATCTCAACTGGGGTGCAGCACACTTCGGTTTGGAGGGTGATAACGACGGTAATATCTTTGTTGAGGCTGGTAACTACCGCGTTTACTTCAACCCTGTTTCTGGTCTTCTCGAGTTCAGCGCAAGCAAGTATGACACCGAGGAGGATCTCACTGGTAACGGTGGTGGTACTACTCCAGAGCCAGAGCCTACCGAGACAACCTATGGTCTTATTGGTTCATTCAATGGTTGGAGTGAGTCAGATGTTGACCTCGTAGCGCGTGGTGATGGTTGGTATGTTGTTAAGGAGGTAGTTATTCCTGCTGCTGAAGAAAACAAGTTCCTTATCCGTTTGAACGATGGTTGGTCTAATAAGTTTGGTTTCGCTGAGGATAACACATTTGTGACAATTGATGCTAAGAATACTCTTACTGCAGAGGGTAAGGATATGTGGATTACTGATGGTACTTTCGACTTCTACTTCAACCCAACAACTGCTGAGTTGTATGTTATGACTACAGGTGCTGCAGATCCTACACTTTCAGAGGATGCTAAGGCTGTTAAGTTCTACGCTGACGTAACTGCTACTGGTTGGACTAACTGTAATATCTACGGTTGGGGTGACCTCGGTGAGTATGGCGGTGGCTGGCCTGGTACAGCTCTCTCTACAGAGACTATCGATGGCAAGGAGTACTACGCATATACTTTCGATGTTTCAGCTTGGGGCAAGACTGTAAACGTAATCTTCAACAATGGCTCTGAGCAGACTGCAAATATTGAGAATATTGTTCTTGATAAGGACTATATCTTTACTCTTACTGAGAAGGGTGGCGACGGCAAGTGGGCTGCTACCGTAAATGGTGAGGCTCCTGTAACTCCAGAGCCTCCTGCAGTTAAGGAGTATGGTTTGGTAGGTTCACTCACAAGTTGGGGTAGCTCACCAGATATCAAGTTCACCGATGCTGGTAACGGTTGCTACACCCTTATGGGTCAGCCATTGACAACCGAGGATGCTTTCAAGGTACGTCTCTATGGTGTGTGGGATGATACAGAGAACTATGGTCTTGCAACTGCAGGTACTGTAAATATCAACGAGGCTATTACACTTATCACAAGTGGTGTTAGCGGCGATATGAAGGTTGCGGTTTCTGGTACTTACGACCTATACTTCTACCCAGCAGCCTTTACTCTCTATGTTATGACTGAGGGTACTGCTCCTGAGATTGAAACACCTGCTGTTCAGTACGGTTTGGTTGGTGAGTTCAATGGCTGGGGTAGCAGTAGCGACTTGTTGTTTGAGGATTATCAGGGTGGCTATTTGTGTGTTACCAATGTAGTTTTGGAGGCTGGCAAGGGCTTCAAAGTTCGTTTCTACAACGATGGTTCATGGAACTCTGAGGGTGACTATGCTCTTGAGAGAGGTGCTTCAACTGTTATTGGTGAGGCAATGACTCTTAAGCATGGTGGCGATAGCGACAACCTATCTGTATCAACAACTGGCACTTATGATATCTACTTCAATCCAACTGCTTGCATTATGTATGTAATGGTGGCTGGTGAGGTGCCAGCAATCTAATTCCTATTAATACCGCGCGTACACACGTGCGCGTGGTATTACCTTTGGTCGGGCGACTTTGATCGGTCTCCCGACCCCTAACAAAATAGAGAAACAATGAAGAGACTACTATATTTACTCTTGCCTCTGCTCTTTGTAGTGGCTTGTGGTGGCGAAGATGGTGTTGTGTCCCCTGGTGACCCTACGCCTGAGCAACCTACACCCGAGCCAGACCCAGAGCCTATGCCCGAGGTGGAGACATTCTACAAGGGTACTACGATGTCGTTTGCTAACTATCTCATCGACTTCGGCTTGGTATACCGCGAGAATGGCGAGGTAACTAACCCATATACTTCCGTAAAGAATCACGGTGCAAATATCGTGCGCCTGCAGCTCGACCGTCAGGCATTCTCGGAGATAAACGGCGTAAAGATAGATTGGCAGCAGTGGGATAGGGTGCTTGAGGATGCCAAGATGGCAAAAGCCGAGGGACTCGATATTCTGCTTACCCTAAAGCCCGACTACGACAAATACTCCTCAACAGGAGCGCAACATAATAACATCCCCGAGGATTGGAAGTCGCTCAGCGAGGCGGAGCTTGGTGGTGGGCTCTATAACTGGGTGTATGATAGCCTTATGGCGCTCCACAACGAGGGTATAGACCCTGCAATAGTCGTTGTGGGCAACGAGGTGAACCTCGGCTTCCTACATAATGGCTCGTATGACGAAGCACGCACAGCGCGCCTCCTAAGCTATGGTCATAGTGCCGTGCGTGACTATGCCAAGGAGTGTGATGTAAAGGCGCTCTCGGCGCTCCACATCGCCAACCCATCGAAGATCGGATATGTAGATACCTATAGGTATAATGGCTGCGTCAACTACGACATTATCGCTTTGTCGTGGTATCCAGGCACGGACATCGGTCACTCTATGGGCTCGTATCGCAACTTCGAGGCTCTCGGCAAGGCGATGATCGAGAAGCACGGCAAGCGCATTATGGTACTCGAAACGGCGCATACCTTCACCACAGGAACGGTGGATGGTACGTGGATGGGTGACTGGTGCGACAACTCCTACAACTATCCCGACTGGAACGATGCTACGAATGCGCAGAGCTACACACCTCAAAAGCAGCGTGAGTGGCTTCTTGCTCTTGCAAAGGATGTCAAGGCTGGTGGCGGCATAGGCCTCATCACTTGGGGTACAGAGTCACTTCCCGATTTGTTGGAGGGTAAGGCGCAGGGGCACGGCCTCGGGTTGTATACCTATCCCGCAGCGTGGGGCTATGGCTCAACGTGGGAGAATAACTCCTATTGGGATTTTACCGACGGAAATAACCTCCACGACGGAATCGATTGGATGCAGGATTTGTTGTGATAAGGTCGCATTTGCTGCCGCTAACGAATATTCTCAGCAATGGGCAGTACGCCCAAGTACAGCCCATCGCCTCGAAATTCGCCGAGCGTTGCATCTACAACCTTCTGACAACAAATCGAGTATACGAGTAAGAGAAACAGTAAACATAGGAAATACAAGCTAATACACAAACAATATGAGACTTACATCTATTTTTAAGGTTGTTGCCGTGGCTGTGCTGTCATTTGTGGCAGTGGCTTGTGCAACAAATGAGGCTAAGTTCGCACTTGGCGACAATGCCCCTGTAGTGCCTATGGGCATTGCGCAGGGCGAGACAACACACTACCTCACTGACTACTATCCTCAGTGGGTGGGTGCTGAGAACATTACAACCGTAGACGAGCGTCTTGCGCTCGAGAATCTCTCAGGCGACTGGTCGGAGTTCGCTGTAAAGACCGATGCCGAGACTTTGGTATCTACCATCGAGGTATACCACGACGGCAAGCCTCTCTCTATCGTTGTGCTTGGTGGCAAGCGCGACACAGAGGGTAGCTATATGTCGACTATCGGCGTTGAGAATGGTCGTGTGAATGTTGTGGCATCTCAGCCTGTAAAGGAGGCTATTGCAGTATGGCAGAACAACATCGTCGAGGATGTCATGGTGGATGGTGCACAAATCTCTGTTGCTATCCCTGCAGAGGCTAAGAACTTCGACCGTTCTGTGGTGCGTATCTTCGCAGCGTCGGAGGGTGGCCGCTTCAACGACATTTTGCTTCCTTTGGAGCGTGGCGCGGTGGTTACAAATGCCGAGGATATTTGTCGCACCGACCACCAGTCACAGATTTTGTACTCGTTGATGATTGACCGTTTCAACAATGGTAATACGGCTAACGACTGGAAGATTAACTCTCCAGAGGTGTTGGATAAGGTTGACTACCAGGGTGGAGACCTTGCGGGTATCACAGCGAAAATCAACGATGGTTTCTTCCAAGATTTGGGTGTTACAACAATCTGGATTTCGCCTATCACGCAGAACCCTTACGATGCGTGGGGTCAGAATGTAAATCCTGATACTAAGTTCTCGGGTTACCACGGCTACTGGCCTATCTACAACACCGTTGTAGACAAGCGTTTCGGTACTGAGGATGAGTTGCGCGAGATGCTCTCTACAGCACACGGCAGCGAGATGAACGTTATCCTCGACTACGTTGCTAACCACCTCCATATCAACTCACCAGTGCTTCAGGAGCATCCAGATTGGACTACAGACCTTATCTTGCCTGATGGCCGCGAGAATATCGCTTTGTGGGATGAGCAGCGTCTTACAACGTGGTTCGACAAGCATATCCCTACTCTCGACCTCGAGCGCGAGGAGGTGTGCGATCCTATGACTGACTCGGCATTGCACTGGGTTAAGAACTTCGAGTTCGACGGCTACCGCCACGATGCGTGCAAGCATATTCCATTGAACTACTGGCGTATGCTTACCCACAAGATGAAGTCGGCGATGCCTGAGCGCAATATGTGGCAGATTGGCGAGACATACGGCTCAGTGGAGCTTATCGGATCGTATGTTAAGAGTGGTATGATCGACTCGCAGTTCGACTTCAACCTCTACCACAACTCACGTGATGTTATCGTTGACGAGGGTCGCTCTATGCGTCTTATCGCTGCTACTGTCGAGGAGTCAGAGGCTGCATACGGTTCACACCACACTATGGGTAACATCACAGGTAACCACGACAAGCCACGTTTCATCTCGTTGGCAGGTGGCGATATGCCATTGTGGGGTATCGACGACAAGGCTGAGGGCTGGCACCGCGAGGTTGTCGTAGGCGATATGGATAAGGGTCACGCAGGCTTGCAGTTGTTGAAGGCTATCATCACCACCGTTCCTGGTGTGCCTTGTATCTACCAGGGTGATGAGTATGGTGTGCCAGGTGCTAACGACCCTGATAACCGCGATATGATGACCTTCGAGGGTTACAACGACTACCAGATGAAGGAGTATGCTCAGACCCAGGCGTTGTTGAAGTATCGCCGCTCGTCTATGCCTTTGATGTACGGTGACTTCCGCACATTGTACGTCGATGATGAGGCGTGGGTGTTCTTGCGTCACTATATGGGCGAGTGGGCTGTTGTTGCTATGAATGTTCGCGGTGTGGAGAAGCGCATCGAGGTGGTGTTGCCAGACTTCGTGGAGTGCGAGGATGTTAATGTTGCCATCGCAACCGAGGGCGCTAATGCACAGATTGTGGAGCGTGGTACTATGGAGGTGACACTCCCAGCTTATGGCTATGTAATTGCAAACAAATAATTTATATCTAAAATAATATGAAGAAGTTTTTATTGTTCGTCGCTGCTATCGCGACATTGGTAGGCTGCTGTGACTGCAAGAAGCAGGAGACGCAGCGTGAGTTCAACAAGTTCAACTCTGTAGTTTATGAGTTGAATATCCGTCAGGCAACCGAGGAGGGTACTTTTGCTGCTGCAGAGAAGTATCTCCCAGAGTTGAAGGAGATGGGTGTGGATATCGTATGGCTTATGCCTGTGAGCCCTATCGGCGTGGATGGCCGTAAGGGTACTCTCGGCTCATACTACTCTATCATCGACTACAAGGCTATCAACCCTGAGTTTGGTACTATGGAGGATTTCGACCGCTTCCTCGCTACAGCTCACGACCTTGGCTTGAAGGTTATCATCGACTGGGTGGCTAACCACACCTCACGCGATGCTAACTGGTGGAACGAGGGTAATAAGGATTGGTATGTTATGGACGAGGCTACAGGTCTCCCTATCGTTGAGTACGACTGGACAGATATCGCAAAGCTCAACTACGAGAATGTAGAGATGCGTGTTGCGATGCTCGACGCCCTCAAGTTCTGGATCGAGAAGGGTGTGGATGGCTATCGTTGCGACGTTGCTATGAACGTTCCTGGTGACTTCTGGGCTAATGCTTGGAAGGAGATTCGCAAGATCAACCCTGATGTATACCTCTTGGCTGAGGGTGAGGAGCAGTGGTTGCACAAGAGCGGCTTCGAGGCTACATACGCTTGGGAGCTTCACCACATCTTCAACGCTATGGCTAAGGGCGGCAGCGAGACTAAGAACGTTGCTGGCGATGGCACTATCAAGACCGATGCTAAGACCGTTAAGGATTTGAAGGAGTACTTGGTGCGCGACGATGTTAAGTATCCTGCACCAGCTATGCGTCTTATGTTTACATCAAACCACGACGAGAACTCTTGGGCTGGCACAGAGATGGAGCGTATGGGCGATGCTCACAAGACCTTTGCAGCCCTCACATTCGTACTTCCAAAGTCTCAGCCACTCATCTACACAGGTCAGGAGATTGGTCTCAACCGCCGTTTGGAGTTCTTCGAGAAGGACTCTGTAAAGGAGCTTGTTGACTTGGAGTATGGCAAGGAGTACCGCGAGTTCTACAAGAACCTTTGCGCATTCCGCCACGACAACTCTGCGTTGGCTGCTGGTGCGGTTGTAGCACCTATCAACATCATCGAGGAGGCTCCAGAGGCAGTACTTGCCTTCACACGCCAGAACGAGGAGAACTTCGTATTCTGCGTATTCAACTTCTCGGCTGAGCCTCAGACTTTCGTAGTTTCGGAGGCTGTTGCGGGCGACTACCGTTGCACTTGCGGCAAGGATATCACCTTGGCTGCAGGCGAGGCAATGGAGTTGACACCTTGGCAGTTCTACCTTTTGGCTAAGTAATCCTCATTATCATACGACATCTGGTGGGGTAGCCCCTGCCAGATGTTTTTTATATCCCTATCTATGTATAAAAATCCTGAGTGGAGTTATTCGGCGGTGCTGTATGAGATGAACCTTAGACAGCTTACGGCTGAGGGTACGTTCAACGCTGCTATCGAGCGACTCCCATTCTTACGCTCTATAGGTGTCGATGCCGTGTGGCTGATGCCTATCTATCCTATTGGCCTGGAGGGTCGCAAAGGCTCGCTCGGCTCCTACTACTCCATCCGCGACTATAAGGCTGTAAACCCTGAGTTTGGTACGGAGGATGATTTCCGTGCCTTTGTCTCTGCGGCGCACGCTATGGGTATGCGAGTGCTGCTGGACTGGGTGGCAAACCACACGGCGCGCGATGCACGTTGGATCTCGGAGTGCCCCGCTGATTGGTATGAGCGCGACGAAAATGGCGTGGCTAAGGTGCCGTGGGACTGGACCGATACCGCGAAGCTCAACTATGCTAACCACGAGGTGTGGCGCGGACAGATAGATGCTATGCGCTACTGGGTCGAGGAGTTTGGTGTCGATGGCTTCCGTTGCGATATGGCTATGTTGGTTCCTATAGAGTTCTGGCAGGAGGTGTCCGCCGAGCTGCATAGCATAAAGAGCGACATCTTTATGCTCGCCGAGGCCGAGGAGGATAACCTCTTCGACAGAGCCTTTAATATGAGCTATCAGTGGAACGTTCACCATATTATGGTCGACATCGCCAAGGGCGCTCGTAGGGTTTGGGATTTGCGTAATGCCATCCACTCGGAGCGTGCGCGCTATCCTCGCGAGGCTATGCGTATGAGCTTCACGTCGAACCACGACGAGAATTCGTGGAGCGGCTCGGAGCAGTCGCGCTTTGGCCGTGCGCTGGAGGTTATGACAGCTATGACATTCCTTATGCCATCGACGATGCCCCTCATCTACACAGGTCAGGAGGTGGGTTACGACCACTCATTCGAGTTCTTCGAGCGCGATGCAATCCCTCTGGAGAGCTATCGCGAGACCCATACCACGAAGCTTTACCGTACTCTTTGTGCGCTGAAGCATAAGGAGGCTGCCTTGGCGGCTGGAGAGCGCGGCGGCGAGATGATCGAGATCGAGAACAATGCTAAGGATTGTATGATGACCTTTGTGCGCGAGGTGGAGGGTAGTCGTGTTGTGGCTATCGTGAACCTCTCGCCATACACCATCCACGCCGATTTCTGCACGGGAATATATGCCGGAGCATACAAGGATGTCATCTCGGGCGAGCGTGTCTCGCTTCTCGACCACGTGGAGCGCGACATAGAGCCTTGGGGATATCAGATATTTGTGAAGTAAAATGAAAATTTGTGAGATATGAGACGACTATTTAGTGTTATGATGCTTCTTGCTGTTGCTATGTCGGCGATGGCTGCGAAGCCAAAGTTCGAGATTAAGCACGTTGAGCCACTTTCGTGGTGGGTGGGTATGAACACCCCTTTGCAGCTTATGATAAATGGTGAGGGTATCTCGGCATACGACGTAAGCATCGCGCCAGAGGATTGTGGCGTGGCGGTTGCGGCGGTGCATAAGGCCGACAGCCCCAACTATCTGTTTGTGGATGTTGCCATAGCCGAGGAGGCCAAGGCGGGAACATACACCCTCTGCTTCAGCGATGGTAAGCGTAAGTATGAGTATGAGTATGTTATCGCCGAGCGCGCGGAGGGTTCGAGGGAGCGTCAGAGCTTCACAACGGCAGATTTCGTATACCTCATTATGCCCGATCGTTTCGCTAATGGCAACCCCGCTAACGACTCTACGTCGGATACTGCGGAGAAGGCCGTGCGCTCCAACCCAGGTCGTCGCCACGGTGGTGACCTCGAGGGTATGATAGCGCATCTCGATTATATTGCCGACCTCGGTGCTACGGCGGTGTGGTCTACGCCGCTGCTCCTCGATAACGAGAATGGTGCGTCGTACCACGGCTACTCGTGCAGCGACTACTACCTCATTGACCCTCGCTTTGGTAGCAATGAGCTATTTAAGACCTACGTGGAGGCGTGTCACAACTATGGCTTGAAGGTGATTATGGATGTGGTGCCTAACCATAGCTCTACGTCGCACTGGTGGTATGCAGACCAGCCTTTCAAGGATTGGACACACCAGTGGGATAAGTATACGCAGTCGAACTGGACATTCTCCACAAATATGGATTTCAACGCCTCGAAGGCCGACCTCTACCAGATGGAGAGCGGATGGTTCGATCGCTCGATGGCGGATATGAACCTCGACAATCCGTTCCTGCTCCACTACTTCAAGCAGTGGGCTGTGTGGTGGGTAGAGTATTCGGGCTTGGATGGCTTCCGTGTCGATACCTATCCTTACAACGAGAAGGGTCCTATGAGCCAGTGGTGCGAGGCTGTTATGGCGGAGTATCCAAATTTCAATATCGTAGGTGAGGTGTGGACATCCTCTATCCCTCAGCTCGCTTATTGGCAGGGTGGCAACGCCAACAAGGATGGCTTTGACTCACACCTAAAGTCTATTATGGACTTCCCGTTGCACGATGCCTTGCGTGCCGCGATGACCGAGTCGGGTTCGCACGTTGCCTGGGGTCAGGGTATGACACGTGTCTACGATGTGTTGTCGCACGACTTTGTATACCACGACCTAAGCAATATGATGATTATGGCTGCTAATCACGACACCGACCGCATTGGTGATGTTTGTGAGGGTGATAGCCGTAAGATGAAGATTGTTCACACGCTGCTTGCTACGATGCGTGGTATGCCACAGATGCTCTATGGTGATGAGCTTATGTTCCGCTCTACGGACCGCACCAAGGGTCACCCTACGCTGCGTGTAGACTTCCCTGGCGGATGGGAGGGTGATGAGGTAAACCTCTTCGACGCTTCGCAACACATAGGTTCGCAGAAGGATGTCTATGACCACACACGAAAGCTTATGACGTGGCGAAAGAACAAGGATGTCATCCACAACGGCAAGACTATGCACTTCATAGATCGCAACAACACCTATGCCTTCTTCCGCTACAACGATAGCGAGGTGGTATTCGTGTTTATTAACAACACCGATGCCGTTATGCCTGTGCCTTGGAGTCGTTATGCCGAGATAGCTGCGGGTCTCGATGTGGGTACGAATGTCCTTACCGACCAGAGCATTACAATGACTGGTGCAAAGGTTGAGCCTATGTCGTCGCTCGTTGTAGAGTTCATACGATAAAGGTTGTTATACAACTTCTTAAAAAAAGGGGTGTCCACAAAACTTGGTGGACACCCTCTTTCTCTTTTGCACCATTATCTTATTTTCTGCGTAGACGGTATAGCTGGTAGCTATTCACAAAGTTCTGCCACACGATATATGCCGTAGGGGCGATGGATGCTATCGGGTCGAGGAAGTTGAGGGTCAACCATATTGCTAAGATTGTATTCTTCTGTCCCACCGACTGTCCTCCAGCAACGACATCGCCAAGTGCGCGGCCCAGCGAGTGACCCACCTTGAATTGTATGAGGCACAACACGAGGGCAATTGCTGCGAGTTCTATCTCGATGATGATATCTGCCTCAGTGTCAATGATGAATGCCGTCGTGCGACCCATAACAAGAACCAGTGATACAAGCCACAAGTAGAACGAAAACGAGGAGCGAGCTGCCACCCAATCAGCAGCCTTGCGCCATAGGTAGCGAAGCATCTGCGCTACAACAAACGGAGCTATGAGCGTAGGGGCTACGCGGCCTATAATACCCATAAACGTGCACGTGCCGTTACCAAAGGCGTGGAGGATGAATGGCGCAACCACAGCCGTAACGAGGTTGCACAGCAGGCTGTATGTCACCATCGTAGTTACATTTGCGCCAAGCATACCGCCAATCACCACCGCGGCCATAGCAATAGGCGCGAGAACACATATCATAGCACCCTGACCCACGGTCTCACCCAGCAGTGGCATAACGGCATAGTATACCGCGATGGAGCCTACGAATTGAATGAGAAGCATCCATAGGTGGATGATGCTTAGGCGCATCTCGCGAAGCTCTATGCGGCAAAATGTGATGAAGAGCATCGCGGCAATTAGAAGCGGTGTGAGCATATTGTGGGTCGCGCTCTCCACCGTGGCAAGAGGACGGCATAGCACCGCACCAATGACCATCGCAAGGGGCATCACGATGCTTTTTATGTCCTGTTTCGAAAGTTTCATAACTACTTGTTTGATAAAAATTTAAGTATCGATTCCAGAAGTTCCGAGCGGCGTTTGTCACTCTCGATGGTCTCTATCGGAAAACCGATGCATACGCTCTTGTGTGTGCCATCGTATGCCACTGCAGCGGGTGATTGCGAGAAGCCGTAACGCAGTATTACGAATGCTCCGCCGCCCACAGGTCGCACAACCTCGGGTGACTCCACAGGGTATATCTCTTCGGAGGGCTCGGTGTTGAACGTAAACATCATCTTTCCTCGCACGACACGCGACGGATGGCTCTTGACCTCTCCACCTCGTGATGCCATATTGCCGCCGAAACGCACGTGGAGCACCTTCTCGGCAAAGTCGCGGTCATCATTGGTGGCAATTGGCGAGTGCCACAGATCGCTAAGTAGGTAGCTGCCACTGACCAAAATAGAGCCACCTCCGAGAGCGTAATCGTGCAGCGTATGTTGCAGCTCGGCTGGCAGAACCTCGAAGTGGTATCCCGAAGCTCCGCGACCTATCTTTGTGGCACGTTGCTTGCCGAGGATAAGGTCGATAATAGGGTAGCTATCCAGTGATACACGATGCTCTGTCACAGCGCGTTGCGACGATGAGGTGTAGGAAAATCCCGCCTTGGCGATATCCTTGCCGTGGAGCGATGGATAGTCGAAAGTGTTACCCGCGAGAATGCGTGCCTCATAGTCGTTGTATGATGTTCCGAGGGCATAGCTTTCATCCTCGGAGTGCGAGAGGCTGCGGTCGAAAATCACCTGCTCGCCAATGAACGAGATATCCTGAATGTATCCCGCGCCACTGTCGTAGCGGTTGAAAAATCCAGCTATGGAGTCCCCCTGCTGGCTCATAGGCGCAGCCACTCGCTCGAAGCCGTTTATGATCATCACCGTGCCGCGGCTGTGCTTTACGTAGCAGGCCGCGAGGGTCTCCGAGTCGAAGCTCTCGCCACCCTTGTTCACCGCCGTGATACGGAAACTGTAGTGTTTGTTGGGCTCGAGAGTGAGTGTTGTTGATGTGGTCTCTATGCGTCGTCCGGTGTCGAATCCCGAGTCGCCGATGCGCGTATAGAGGATGTAGTATTCGGGTGTTGCCGTAGGCTCCAAGGGGTCTGAGGTAGGCATCCAGCTGAGCGTTGCTTTGTCGCCATCGAGCTCTATGGCAAAGCTGTTTACGGGTAGCGGTGCCACGGTGTACTCGGTATCGTATTGGCTTGATATATAACGAAGTATGCCCTTGTATATGGCGCGGCTAACGTCGAAGCGGAACGAGGGGTCGAGGCCATAGCGCATATCGGCAAAGTTCTGGTGCGAGAGAAGCTCCAGCAGCATCGTCGGACAAGCTCCCATACGCGCCTCGTAGTAGGCTCTATCCCACATTCCGCGGCGCGTCCAGTTTGGCTCATATTTGGCTCGTATGTCGTCTACTATCTGCGTCATAACCAGGTCGGTAAGGTCGCGCGAGCGAAGCCTCGAGATGTTGTTCGAAAACTTACCCTTATCCTCGCGCGTGGAGTAGATTCCCAGCGTGCCAATGATGTCGTCGTTGAGGCGCACGCCAGCGTCGGAGTGGAACGCCAGTGCGAGGTCCAAAGGTATGTTTTTACCCTCCTCGCGCTTCAGACGCTCGCTGCCACCCATAAGTGCATTTATCCAATGCGAGCGCGACATATAATCCTCCTTGTAGTCATCCTTATTCTGCTTCGCGGCATACACCTCGGGCGAAAATCCCGACCACTGCAACCAGTATCGCGCACCCTCGGCATAGCGTGGATATCCACTTGTAGTCTCCTCATACTCAATATCTTGGTTCTGAAGCGAGAGTTCGACGCTACGGCGTATGTTACCCATACCTCCGCCAATCTTCACAGCATCGGCCGTTACTACGCCTTTCTCGTTTGAAATGTTGCTGAGGCTTACAAGTTTAGGGTGGTTGCCGCGCTCGAAGTAGAACTCTCCGAGGCATACCCACATCGCGCCACCCATCTTCTGGTTTACCGAAAACTCTCGGTCGCCACCCTCAGCGTGAACCACATAGCGGGCATCGCTGATGGAGTGTTTCGTTGTGGCGTAGGCAACGTAGACGCTGTACACTCCCGACTTCTCGATTTTGCCACCCCAGTGCGCCCAGCTCGGTTTCTTACTCTCGTCTACACTCTCCACAATGCGTGTTGTGCCGTCATCAAAGGGGTTCTCGCCCGTGGCGTATGTCTCCTGTAGATGCGCGAAGCCTACACCTCCCGTGCACCACTTTACCTTGCCGTTCTCCTCCTTGTATTGGCTGTTGTCTATACCCTTGTCGTTGTCGGCAATAAGCTCCATAACCTGAAGGCTGCGCTCGCGGGGTAGAAGTACCGTCGCTCCTGCGCGCTCCAACATCGGCAGAAGATATGGCACTACGTAGCTCTGCGTGAAGAGATCCTCGACAGTCTCCCACAGACGTACACGCTGCCACACCCACATATTCTCCGCCTGTTTGAAATATCGTCCGTGGCTCTGCCACAGGGCAATATGGCGATTGGCGAGTCCCTCCGTGGGTTGTGATATTGCGCTGCGGCGTGTTATGAGCGGAGTCTCGGAATGGTTTGTGAAGCTGCGCTGGTCACTACCCTTACGGTAGTACTGTGGGATGAGGTTGTCGATGAGATCTCCGTCTGAATAGATGAGTATAGTTGCGCCACGGTACTTCGCGGGCAGCACCTTACGCACGGCATCGTAGAGTCCTTTCAGGTTGTCGGGACGCATAGGGTAGTATGCCAGCTCCACCGACGTGTGAACCTCCACGACCTCCGATTTTCCGCGATTGCGCAGTCGTATGCTCTCCACCTTCACGTAGCTTCCGGCAACCTCCTTGAGGGTTATCTCTCTGAGTTTTACGGCCAAAGTGTCGCATAGTTGCTTCGGGAGTCGGCTTTGTGCGGTGGCGGGTGGCGGGCATAGTGCCACCATCATAACCATCAGTATGCAGTATAAACAATATCTTCTCATCTTCGAAACGCTAAATTTGAGCCTCCAAAGGTAGCGAAAAAAGGTGGAATGAGGCTGAGGTTAGGAAATTTTTTGTATCTTTACCGCGTTATTTTTTAAAATAAAAAAGATATGAAGTGTGCTATTATAGGCTACGGAAAGATGGGTCGCGAGATTGAGCGAATCCTTGTTGAGCGTGGCCACAACGTAGAGTTGGTTATCGATGAGGCGAATGCTATGGAGCTAACGGCGGAGAATATCCAAAGGGTGGATGTGGCATTTGAGTTCACAACGCCCGAGACTGGAGCGGATAATGTTGCTAAGGTACTCGCGGCAGGTGGTCGCGTAGTTTGCGGCACGACGGGCTGGTTATCCCGATTCAAGGAGATGGAGACTCTTGCTGATGAGAGGGGTGGTGCGCTATTCTATGCCTCGAACTTCTCCATCGGTGTCAATATGATGTTTCGTCTCAACCGCCGTCTTGCCGAGCTTATGAATCCATATCCTCAGTATAACGTGCGTATCTCGGAGACTCACCATATCTGGAAGAAGGATGCTCCGAGTGGTACGGCCATCACCCTTGCCGAGGGAATTATCGAGAATCTCGATCGTAAGACGGGCTGGGTGAATAGGGCTGCTTCCTTAGCCGAGGAGCTGGAGATAGAGTCGTTGCGCGAGGGTATGGTGCCAGGTATCCACACCATCACCTACACCTCGGCAGATGATTTCATAGAGCTTAAGCACTCGATTACCAATCGTCGTGCCTTGGCTATGGGTGCGGTGCTTGCGGGTGAGTATCTCTCGAAGGTCGATAAGGGTGGCGTATATTCTATGGACGATTTATTGTAGTTGGTGGGTATGAATAAGATATTTAGCTCTGTAAAGCAGTTTTTTGCCAATCCTTGGCTTTCGGCCATTGTCGTGGCCATCATCATCTCGCTCTTTGCAATATGGTATGGCGCGTGGTGGTCGTTGTTTGTGGCACTGCCTGTGGTCTACGACTACTATATCGGTGGCAACATCAAGCGCCTGCACGCCAAACTCTACGAGAAGTATCGCTGGTATCAGGTGGTGTGGGCAGTGTGGTGTGCCGCGGTGTTTGCACTGGTTGTAGGTGTCGTGGTCCATATGTTGCTCTTCCGCTGGGAGCAG
The DNA here is from genome assembly GCA_017630455.1 of Alistipes sp. Taxonomy (GTDB): domain Bacteria; phylum Bacteroidota; class Bacteroidia; order Bacteroidales; family Rikenellaceae; genus Alistipes. Next base: position 86,171 of record JAGBVG010000063.1, read on the forward strand.
CCTTTCCTCCTCACGTTTGCCGTGGTTATGGCCGTGGCGCTGTGGTGTGAGATGAAGAGCCAGTCGAAGATCTATCTGTGGATCTATGGCTGGGTGCACGCCATAATCTTCGCCACTGTAGTTGCCACGCTTATTCAGCTCTATTGGTTCCAGATGTTTGTGATCCCCACAGGCTCGATGGAGAGTACACTTCTGGCGGGTGACTATATCCTTGTAAATAAGGTGTCGTATGGACCTCGTGTGCCTATGACTCCGTTGTCGTTTCCGTTTGTGCATAACACTATGCCGCTAAATCCCGAAAAGGCGTCGTTCTCAACATCGTGGCAGCGCGACTACCGCCGCTTGAGCTCTTGTGGTCAGGTGGAGCGTGGTGATGTCGTGGTCTTCAACTTCCCCGAGGGCGATACCGTGGTGCTGGAGATGGCGGCTATGAGCTATTATGAGCTTCTTCGCGATTCGCGTCTGGGAGGCAGTGTCGCGGAGCGTCGCAAGAATATTGCCGAAAACTTTACCCTCGCGGTGCGACCTTTGGATAAGAAGGAGAACTACATAAAGCGTTGCGTGGGAGTGCCAGGCGACACGCTGCAGATTATTGATGGTGCGGTATACCACAATGGCGTGCGCGAGGCTTTTGTGCCTAAACGCCAATATATCTACTATAACGAGTTTACGCAAAAGCCTATAAAGATGGGTATTGATCACCTCACTGGCGAGTATCTCGAGCTACCTATCACGGATGATGAACTATCGAAGTATGCCGATACTACACGCTACCGCCTGAAGAAGATCGGTGGTGCGGTGTCGGGAAGCTCGCTTATCCCTCACACTGCGCCTAAACTCGGCCAGCGTTGGACCATTGACGATATGGGTCCTATCTGGGTGCCAAAGGCGGGTTCTACTATAAATTTGACACCTGAGAATGTAGCTATGTATGAGCGTTGCATCGAGGTCTACGAGGGTTACGATGTGGAGCAGCGCGGCAGGGAGGTCTACGTCGACGGTGCACCAACCAAGAGCTACACCTTCGAGCAGGACTACTACTTTATGATGGGTGATAATCGTCACGGCTCTCTCGACTCGCGCTTCTGGGGCTTTGTGCCCGAGGATCATATCGTGGGTAAAGCCTCTTACATCTGGTTCTCGGTCGATCCTGCCGAAGGCAGCATACGTTGGGATAGAATATTCTCCTCTATTGAGTAACGCTAAAAAGTGACTATCGTGGCTACAGATAGCTATAAGACTATTGCGCGACCAGCCGAGACCACCTACCGCCAGCTCAGTAGTAAGTTTCTGGTCTATGCCTATCCCGTGGAGAGCGAGGAGGAGGTTAAGGTTCACCTCGATGCTCTACGAAAGAAGTGGTTTGATGCCACTCACCACTGCTACGCGTGGCGTATAGGTCCTCAGGGTGAGCATTTTCGTGCTAATGACGACGGTGAGCCCTCCTCTACGGCGGGTAAGCCTATCCTTGGTCAGCTGCTCTCGCAGGAGGTTACCAACTGCCTCGTTGTCGTGGTGCGCTACTTCGGAGGTACGAAGCTCGGTGTCCCGGGACTTATCGCGGCTTATAAGGAGTCTACGGCTTTGGTTTTGTCGGAGTGTGAGATTGTGGAGCGCACGGTGGATGTGCGTATCTCGGTGTCGTTTTCGTATGTGGTTATGAACGATATTATGCGTATCGTGAAGGATATGCAGCCCAAGGTGTTGGGTCAGGAGTTTGACAACCTATGCACTATGACGCTCTCCATTCGCGAGGGTGACTCCGAGCAGCTTATCGGCCGCCTCGAGAAGGTCGATGGCGCAACGGTGGAGGTGCTGGAGTAAATGTTTTGCAGTTTTGGAAAATAAGATAAAAATAAAGGGCGCGAGGGTGCATAACCTCAAGAGTGTGGATGTCGAGATTCCGCACTCTAAGTTCGTTGTGGTCACGGGACTCTCGGGCTCGGGAAAGTCGACACTCGCGTTTGATACCATTTTTGCCGAGGGTCAGCGTCGATATGTGGAGAGCCTCTCGGCATACGCGCGTCAGTTTTTGGGACGTGTCGAGAAACCCGATGTCGACCTCATAGAGGGCGTTGCACCAGCCATAGCCATCGAGCAGAAGGTGATATCTAAGAATCCGCGCTCTACGGTGGGTACAACGACTGAGATCTACGACTACCTGAAGCTGCTCTTTGCGCGCATAGGCAAGACCTACTCGCCAAAGACGGGTATGGAGATTCGCTGCTACGAGGTTGAGGATGTTGTGAACCATATTGCCGAGATGGCAGAGGACAGCCGTGTTGTTGTTGCCGCGCCATTACTCCTGAAACAATCCGAGGGTATTGTGGAGCGTATGCTCACGCTGATTGAGGATGGTGTCAACCGCGTGCGTTACCGCGAGGAGATAATACTCGTCGAGGAGTTTCTGCCGCAGGTTACGGCCGATATGTCGCTCGACGAGGTGATGATTATAGTAGACCGCGTGGTGCTGCATCACGATAGCGACACCATATCGCGCCTCACCGACTCCGTGGCACGCGCTATGGGCTATGGTTCGGGTGTGGTGCATATCATCACCGATAGGGTGGAGAGTTTCTCGTCGCGATATGATGAGGATGGAGTGTCGTATGAGCGACCCACAGAGCACCTCTTCTCGTTCAATAACCCGCTTGGTGCTTGCCCTGTATGCGAGGGCTATGGCAAGGTGACGGGCATCGACGAAAACTTGGTTATCCCCGATAAGTCGAAGAGCATCTATGACGGTGCTGTGGCGTGCTGGAATGGCGCTACGATGGGTCGCTGGAAAAGTGAGTTGATTCTCGCATCTTCGAAGTGTGGCTTCCCAATCCATACTCCTTACTATGCCCTTACCGAGCAGCAGAGGGAGATGCTCTGGCGTGGCAACGAGCACTTCTACGGCATTGATGACTTCTTTGCCTATGTCGACACGCAGCGTCATAAGGTCCAGTATCGTGTTCTCAAGGCACGATATATGGGCAAGACACTCTGCCCCGAGTGTCACGGTGCACGCCTGCGCAAGGAGGTGCTTTATGTCAAGGTCGGAGGTAAGAACATCGCCGAGATTGTCTCTATGACCATCGGTGAGTTGGTGGCATTCTTTAATGATTTGAAGCTCGATGACCACGATGCTAAGACCGCGGAGCGTGTGCTGGTGGAGATTCGCAACCGCCTGGGCTATCTTATGGAGGTTGGTCTGCACTACCTTACACTCGACCGTCTCTCGGCAACGCTGTCGGGTGGAGAGTCGCAGCGTATAAACCTCTCTACGTCGTTGGGTAGCAACCTCGTAGGCTCGATGTATATCCTCGATGAGCCGAGCATAGGTCTGCATCCGAGGGACACGAATCGCCTTATTGGAGTGCTGAAGCAGTTGCGCGACTTGGATAATACGGTTATTGTCGTGGAGCACGAGGAGGAGGTTATGCGAGCTGCCGACTGGATCGTAGATATGGGTCCCGAGGCGGGTATCTGTGGCGGCGAGGTGGTATATAATGGTCCAGCGGAGGGTATCACGGCGGCAGAGAATTCGCTGACGGCAGACTACCTTACGGGACGTAAGAGGATAGATATTCCGAAGCGCAGACGTGCCTCGTCGGGCGTTGTGCGTGTGCGTGGCGCAAGACATAACAATCTGAAAAACATCGACGTGGAGATTCCTATTGGCGTTCTCACGTGTATCACCGGAGTCTCAGGCTCAGGAAAGTCATCGCTTGCCGATGATGTGTTATTCCCAGCACTAAAGCGTAAGCTCTCGGAGACCACGCTCACACCTGGAGATCACGACGGCATAGATGTCGATAGGCATCTGCTGCAGGGTGTGGAGATGGTGTCGCAGTCGCCAATTGGTAAGTCTACGCGCTCCAACCCCGTGACATATATCAAGGCCTACGACGAGATTCGTAAGCTCTTTGCCGATCAGCCATACTCGAAGCATAATGGCATAGGTGCTGCGGCATTCTCGTTTAACGTGCCAGGTGGTCGCTGCGAGGAGTGTGAAGGTGAGGGTGTTATCAAGGTGAGTATGCAGTTTATGGCCGATGTCGAGCTGCAGTGCGAGGCGTGTGGTGGTATGCGTTTTAAGTCTGAAATTCTGGATGTTAAGTATCGCGATAAGAACATCTACGATATTCTGAATATGTCGGTTGATGAGGCTGTGGAGTTCTTTGCGGAGGATGCGACAAACGCCACGTGCAAGCGTATCGTGGAGCGCATTCGCACGTTGCAGCAGGTGGGTCTCGGATATGTGAAACTCGGACAGTCGTCGTCGACACTCTCGGGTGGTGAGTCGCAGCGTGTGAAGCTCGCCTCGTTCCTCACTAAGGAGCGTAGCGAGGAGCGCATAATGTTCATCTTCGACGAGCCAACCACGGGTCTCCACTTTCACGATATCCGCCGACTCTTGGGAGCGTTCGATGCCCTTATCGAGCGTGGTCATACGGTGGTGGTTGTGGAGCATAATATGGATGTTATAAAGTGTGCTGACTGGGTTATAGATCTCGGCCCTGAGGCGGGTAAGGATGGTGGTGAGGTTGTCGTGTGTGGCACTCCAGAGCAGGTTGTGGCGTGCAGGGAGAGTTATACGGGAGAGTTCCTAAAACTACATATTGAGTAATGGCAGAGTTTGAAACATATACATTGTCGAATGGTATTCGCGGTATTCATCGTCAGGTGCGTAGTGGTGTTGTGCACTGCGCTATGGTGGTCAATGCCGGCTGCCGTGATGAACGTAAGGGTGAGTATGGCATAGCGCACTTCGCGGAGCACGCGCTCTTTAAGGGTACGGAGCGTCGCAAGGCCTATCAGGTGAATTGCCGTCTGGAGAATCTTGGTGGCGAGCTGAATGCCTATACCACAAAGGAGGATACTACGCTTCACGCCACGGTGCTGCGTCGTGACTTTCAGCGTGCTGTGGAGCTTATGGCCGATGTTATCTTCCACTCGTCGTTTCCCGATAAGGAGCTAAAGAAGGAGCGCGAGGTTATCGCCGACGAGATAAACTCCTATAAGGATTCGCCCTCGGAGCGCATATATGATGACTTCGAGGATTTGATATTCAAGGGCTCGGAGTTGGGACATAATATCCTCGGCTCCAAGGCCTCTATTATGTGCTTCGATAGTGCAGCGCTGCACCGCTTTGTGGGGCGCACATACACCACCGACCAGATGGTCTTCTCGTCGATCGGTAACTTCTCGGTGGCTACGGCACGTGCTGTGGCGGAGCGATATTTGGGTGGTGTTGCGCCTACGCAACGCGATTTCGTGCGTGAGACGCCGTTGGCTTACGAGCCTTTTGATGTGCATCTTATGCGCCATACGCATCAGGCGCACGGCATCATCGGTACGCGAGGTTATAGCATCTCGGATGAGCTACGTCTGCCGTTGGCGCTGTTGGTGAATATCCTTGGAGGTCCTTCGGCAAACTCGCTGCTAAACATAGAGTTGCGCGAGAAACGAGGATTGTCGTATAATGTGGAGGCTACCTATACGCCATACTCCGATTGTGGTATCGTGGGCATCTACTTCTCATCCGACCACGACAATATGGCTCAGTGTGTGGAGCTGATAGAGGATAAGGTGGCAATGCTCTCGCGGGAGCTTATCTCGCCACGCCGTCTGGCTATTGCCAAGCGTCAGTTCGTAGCGCAGATGGCAATATCTATGGAGTCGAATGAGGGTTATATGCTTGGTGCGGGAAAGAGCTACCTCTTGTATAAGGATATCGACACCCTCGAGGAGGCGTATAAGAAGGTTATGGCAATCACTGCCGAGCAGATTATGGCTGTGGCGGAGGATAGCTTTGCGAATGTGTCACGTCTTATTTATGGAAAGTAAAGTATAGAATATGAATAACTTAGAGCAATATATCTTGGATAATACGAAGCCCGAGGAGGAGCTTATGCACCAGCTCGAGCGTGAGACCTATCTGCGTGTCATCAATCCGCGAATGATATCGGGACATCTGCAGGGTAAACTCCTCGAAATGCTTGTGCGTATGATGCGCCCAAAGCGTGTGTTGGAGATAGGAACGTTTACTGGCTACTCGGGTCTGAGCATCGCGCGTGGCTTGGAGGATGGCGCATATCTCGACACCATTGAGGTGGATGATGAGTTGGAGGATATAGCAGCTAAATATTTCGAGAAGTCGGAGTATGGAGATCGCATACGCCAGCATATAGGCTCGGCGCTCGATGTTGTGCCAACGCTGGGCGAGGTATACGATATGGTCTTTATCGATGGTGACAAGCGCGAGTATCCTGCATATTATAATATGCTTATGGACGGCGGCTATGTTCGTAGTGGCTCTATAATGTTGGCTGATAACATCTTGTGGTATGGCAAGGTTGCCGAGCCTATAGCCCGCACCGACCACCATACACAAGCTATTGTGGAGTTTAACCGTATGGTTGTGGAGGATGATAGGGTAGACAATGTTATTGTACCGATTAGAGACGGTATAAACCTCATAAGGGTAAAATAGAAAAGAGACCTCGTGGTCTCTTTTCTATTTTACCCTGCTCTACCAAGAGGTTTACTTATCCCTCTTCGGTAGTAACTCGGTAAGTGAGCCGAGCGCACCAACGAGATTGCTTGCCTCGAATGGTAGGAATACGGTCTTTGACTGCTCGCCCGCGCCAATCTCCTTCAGCGTCTCAACGTACTTCATAAGAAGCATATAGGTTGCTGGGTCGGTCTTTGACTCGGCTATAGCCTCGGCAACCTTGCGGATAGCCTCCGCCTCGGCTGTAGCCTGCAGTATCTTGGCATCGGCCTCGCCCTGAGCCTTGAGGATCTGTGTCTGACGCTCCGCCTCGGCCTGGTTGATCTGCGACTCCTTCTCACCCTCCGACTGGAGAATCATAGCCTCCTTGTGACCCTTGGCCTCGAGAACCTTAGCACGACGCTCACGTTCCGCCTGCATCTGCTGCTCCATAGCTCGGCGTACCGACTCCGGAGGTGTGATATCCTGCAGCTCCACGCGGTTAACCTTCACGCCCCACTTATTGGTAGCCTCGTCCAACACGATGCGAAGTTTCGAGTTGATGGTGTCGCGCGAGGTGAGGGTCTCATCCAACTCCAACTCTCCGATTACGTTACGCAACGTTGTCTGCGTGAGCTTCTCGATGGCGTTAGGGAGGTTGTCAATCTCGTATACCGACTTCACAGGGTCTACAATCTGGAAGTAGAGCAGTGCGTTGATGGTTGTGGTGACGTTATCCTTGGTAATCACGCTCTGCTTGTCGAAGTCGTAAACCTGCTCGCGAAGGTCAATGCGTGATGTGGTGCGCATAATGACGCTCTTGGAGCCATCGGCATACTTCACCTCGTCGCGCTGGATAACCTCGCGTGCGCGGTCGATGATAGGGAACAGGAAGTTGATACCCGACTGCAGGGTGCGGTCGTAGCGTCCAAGACGCTCTACAACACGTGTCTCGGATTGTGGTACGATTTTGAAGCCCTTGAGTACATATATCACCGCAATAGCCGCAATGATAAGAAACACAATTAATGAATCCATAGTTATAGTTTTTTTACAGTTAGTACAACGCTATCTATCGCCACAACCTCTACCTTAGTGCCTTTCGAAAGTATCTTACCATCAGCGGTTATAGCGCGCCAGTCGACACCCTCGATCATCACACGACCACCCTCCACGTCGCCATCTACCTCCTCGCATACCACGCCGCGCTTGCCAATCATCGCCGAGGCGTTTGTGGCAACCTTCTCGCCACCTCTGTAGAACGCGCGCTTTAGGAGTGGTCTCACACCTGCGAGGGCTATGAGTGAGATGATTGCGAATGTGAGAAACTGCATCTCCAACGATGCGTCACACGCTGCGGCGATAGCACCACCTCCCGCGCCTATCGAGAGACATACAACGGCAAAACCTACGGTGAACAACTCGATGATGAAGAGTAGTAGGGCTGCGATAACCCAATAAAGCCAAATATCCATATTTCGAAATTTTTAAATTAAAGAGGCCTTATGTTTTAAAATTCTATCAAATGTACGTAAAAAAAGTGGGAATAGGGAGTGATTGTCCAAATAAATTTCAAGGGTGTGAAAAATATCACCAAAGGTGATTATAGTTTCAAAAAAAATGTGTACATTTGTGTGATAAACCTAAAACAGAATAAACTTAAAACACAACGATATGATACGTCACATTGTAATGTGGAAGTTTCGCCGCGATTTGGAGGAGACACCACAGCAGATAGCCCAGGAAATGAAGAGCCGTTTGGAGGGCCTTAATGGTAAAATCGAGGGCCTCCTCAGAGCCGAGGTGGGTATTAACATCAAGGAGACAGCCTCGTCATACGACGCTGTACTCACCGCCGACTTCCCAACATTCGAGGCTATGGAGGCCTACAAGGTAAACCCCTTGCACGTTGTAATTAGCGACTATTGCAAGAGTCGTCGTCTTGAACGAGTAGATGTAGACTACGAGATTTAATTGTGATAAGGGGTCATCTTCGAAGCTTTGCTTGTCTGAAAAATGCTCATTTACGCTTAGTAAACTCCGCTTTTTCAGCCTGCGACAAATCTTCAAATCTAATCCCTTCTAACAATTAAATATGCTAATCCTAACAAACCGAAATTTCAGAATAACAAATCTAAAACTATAAAACTATGAGGAAAAGAATTGTTGAGTGCGTACCTAACTTCTCTGAGGGTCGCAATTTGGAGACTATTAAGCAGATTACCGATGTCATCGAGGCATCGAAGGGTGTTAAACTTTTGGATGTTGATCCAGGTGAGGCGACAAATCGTACTGTGGTAACTTTCGTTGGTGATCCTGAGTCGGTATGTAACGCTGCTGTGGCGGCTATCAAACGTGCTACAGAGCTTATCGATATGCGTCAGCACAAGGGTGCTCACCCACGTATGGGTGCTTGCGACGTATGTCCTCTTATCCCAGTATCGGGTATCACCTTGGAGGAGTGTGCAGAGTTGGCACGCGCACTTGCAAAGCGTATCTCGGAGGAGCTTGGCGTACCTACATATTGCTACGAGGCTGCTGCGTTCACTCCAGAGCGTCGTAACTTGGCTGTTTGCCGCGCTGGTGAGTATGAGGCATTGCCAGAGAAGATGACCGACGAGAAGCGTAAGCCAGACTTCGGCGCTCGCCCATACGACGAGGCTGTTGCAAAGAGTGGTGCTACGGCTGTTGGTGCTCGTGACTTCTTGGTAGCGGTAAACTACAACCTCAATACCACTTCTACACGTCGTGCTAACGCAATTGCGTTTGACGTTCGCGAGAAGGGCCGTCCTATGCGTGAGGGTAATCCTATCACTGGTAAGATTGTCAAGGATGAGAATGGCAACCCTGTTATGAAGCCAGGTACGTTGAAGGCTTGTAAGGCTATCGGCTGGTTTATCGAGGAGTATGGTATCGCACAGGTATCTATGAATATGACAAACCTCGCTGTGACACCTCTACACGTGGCATTTGACGAGGTATGTCGCGCTGCGGAGGCTCGCGGTGTGCGTGTTACAGGTGCCGAGATCGTAGGTCTTGTTCCTAAGAGCGTATTGGTGGACGCTGGTCGTCACTTCTTGCGCAAGCAGAACCGCTCTACAGGTCTTCCAGAGCGTGAGTTGGTGCGTATCGCTATCGAGTCTATGGGCTTGTCGAACCTCAAGGAGTTCAAGCCAGAGGAGAAGGTTATCGAGTATATGCTCGAGGCTGAGGAGATGAAGGGTGTTAAGAAGTTGGTGGATATGACCTGCACAGGCTTTGCAGAGGAGACAGCGAGTGAGTCTCCAGCACCTGGTGGTGGTTCTATCTCGGCATATATGGGTGCTTTGGCTGCTGCTCTCGGCACTATGGTTGCCAACCTCTCATCACATAAGGCTGGTTGGGATGACCGCTGGGAGTTCTTCTCAGATTGGGCAGACAACGGTATGGCTGTTATGAACGAGTTGCTCTACTTGGTAGACGAGGATACTGCGGCGTTCAACAAGATTATGGATGTATTCGGTATGCCTAAGGGTACTGACGAGGAGAAGGCTGCACGTGCCGAGGCTATGGAGGTTGCTACGCTCTACGCTACTCAGGTACCACTTCGCACTATGAAGGCTGCATACAAGGCATTCGACGTTGTTCGCGCTATGGCCGAGGAGGGTAACCCTAACTCAGTATCTGATGCTGGTGTAGGTGCTTTGGCTGCTCGCTCAGCGGTTATGGGTGCTTGCCTCAACGTTAAGATCAACGCCGCTGGCCTTAAGGATCGTGCCGTGGCTGATGCTTTGGTTAAGGAGGCTGAGGAGATTCAGGCAGCAGCACAGAGGGCTGAGGCTGAGATCTTGGCAGTTGTTGAGAGCAAAATTTAATTTCGGGCAACCTAAACCACTTGATTTATTATGACAGATTTTCAGAAAGATATACTCGCAGGTATTCCTGATGTGTTGCCTGCACCTAAGGCTTACGACCCTAACGCCAACCACGCCCCAAAGCGTAAGGATATCCTCACCGATGAGGAGAAGAAACTTGCCCTGGCAAATGCGTTGCGTTACTTCCCTGAGAAGCATCACGCAGAGCTCGCGCCAGAGTTCTTGGAGGAGCTTAAGACATACGGCCGTATCTATATGTACCGCCTGCGCCCAGAGTATGAGATGTATGCTCGCTCTATCGACGAGTATCCAGCACGCTCACGTCAGGCTGCGGCTATTATGCTTATGATCCAGAATAACCTCGACAAGGCTGTTGCGCAGCACCCTCACGAGCTTATCACATACGGTGGTAACGGTGCGGTATTCCAGAACTGGGCGCAGTATCGCCTCGCTATGAAGTACCTCGCGGAGATGACCGACGAGCAGACCTTGGTTATGTACTCTGGTCACCCACTCGGCTTGTTCCCATCGCATAAGGATGCACCACGTGTGATTGTGACAAACGGTATGGTTATCCCTAACCACTCATCGCAGGATGACTGGGAGCGTTTCAATGCTATGGGTGTGTCGCAGTATGGTCAGATGACTGCGGGTTCGTATATGTACATCGGTCCTCAGGGTATCGTTCACGGTACTACAATTACTGTTATGAACGCTGCACGTAAGCGTATGAAGGAGGGTCAGAAGGATTTGCGCGGTATGTTGTTCGTAACCGCAGGTCTTGGCGGTATGTCGGGAGCACAGCCTAAGGCTGGTAACATCTCGGGTGTTGTGAGCATCACCGCCGAGGTGAACATCGCCGCTGCCGAGAAGCGTCACGCACAGGGCTGGGTGGATGAGTTATACTCATCGCTCGACGAGCTTATCCCACGTGTCCGCAAGGCTGTGGAGAATAAGGAGGTTATCTCGTTTGCATACGTTGGTAACGTCGTAGACCTCTGGGAGCGTCTTGCGGAGGAGAATATCAACGTGGACCTTGGCTCGGACCAGACATCGTTGCATAACCCTTGGGCTGGTGGTTACTACCCTGTGGGCTACTCATACGAGGAGTCTAACCGTATGATGGCCGAGGAGCCAGAGCGTTTCCATGAGTGTGTTCGTGAGTCGTTGCGTCGCCACGTGGCTGCTGTGAATAAGTTGGCTGCGCGCGGTATGTACTTCTTCGACTATGGTAACGCATTCTTGTTGGAGGCATCGCGTGCTGGTGCAGATGTTATGGGCGAAAATGGCCGCTTCCGCTATCCATCATACGTTCAGGATATTATGGGCCCTATGTTCTTCGATTATGGCTTCGGCCCATTCCGTTGGGTATGTACTTCGGGCAAGGAGGAGGACCTCGAGATCACAGACCGCCTCGCAGCTGAGGTATTGGAGCAGATGCTCAAGGAGTCACCAAAGGAGATTCAAGGACAGATGGAGGATAACCTCCACTGGATTCGCGAGGCTAAGCAGAATAAACTTGTCGTAGGCTCTCAGGCTCGTATCCTCTATGCCGACTCGGAGGGTCGTACACGCATCGCCTTGGCATTTAACGAGGCTATCAAGCGCGGTGAGTTGTCTGCACCAGTGGTTCTCGGTCGTGACCACCACGATGTATCGGGTACCGACTCACCATATCGCGAGACCTCGAACATTTATGACGGCTCGTCGTTCTGTGCCGATATGGCTGTTCACAACGTTATCGGCGACTCATTCCGCGGTGCTACCTGGGTATCTATCCACAACGGCGGTGGTGTCGGCTGGGGTGAGGTTATGAATGGTGGCTTCGGTATGGTTATCGACGGCTCGGAGGACTCTGCACGCCACATCGAGGAGATGTTGTTGTGGGATGTTAACAACGGTATCGCACGCCGCAGCTGGGCACGTAACGAGAGTGCAATGTTTGCCATTAAGAGACAGATGGAGCGTACTCCACTCCTTAAGGTTACGCTTCCTAACTTGGCGGATATGAGCCTCATCGAGAAGGTGTATAACGAGAATAAATAATCAGAAAAACGAACATCTATGATTCATTATATTAGTGCGGAGCATCTTACAATCGCCCGCGTAGAGGAGATTCTTTCAAAGGGATATAAACTCGCCCTCAGCGACGACGCTAAGGCTCGCATCAACAAGTGCCGCGAGTATCTCGACCATAAGACCAAGACTGTAGGTCGTCCTATCTATGGTGTTACCACAGGCTTCGGCTCGTTGTGTAACATCTCTGTTGAGGAGGAGGGTCTTTCGCAGTTGCAGAAGAACTTGATGATGTCGCACGCCTGCGGTACAGGTCAGCGTGTGCCTTCGGAGATTGCTCGTCTTATGATTCTTCTCAAGGTTCAGTCGCTGTCGTATGGCCACTCAGGTGTGCAGCTTATCACCGTGGAGCGCCTTATCGATATGTTCAACAACAACATCATCCCTGTGGTATATGAGCAGGGCTCGTTGGGTGCTTCGGGCGACTTGTCGCCACTTGCACATATGTGCTTGCCACTCTTGGGCTTGGGTCACGTGGAGATCGACGGCGAGGTTGTTGAGGGTAGTGTGATGATGGAGAAGATGGGGTGGACACCTATCACTTTGTGCTCAAAGGAGGGTCTTGCACTCCTCAATGGTACACAGTTTATGTCGGCTTATGGTGTTTACTCGTTGATTAACGCGCAGCGCCTCAGCCGTTGGGCAGACCACATCGGTGCTATGTCGTTGGATGCTTTCGATGGCCGTATGGAGCCATTTGAGCATAACGTACACGCTATTCGTCCTCATAACGGTCAGATTGAGACTGCTAAGAACTTCCGTGAGATTTTGGCAGGTAGCCCTCTCGGCTCTCGTCCAAAGAAGCACGTACAGGATCCTTACTCATTCCGTTGTATCCCACAGGTACACGGTGCATCGAAGGATACTATCGCCTACGTAGCATCTGTCCTCGAGACTGAGATTAACTCGGCTACCGATAACCCAACTATCTTCCCAGATACCGACGAGGTAATCTCTGCGGGTAACTTCCACGGTCAGCCTATCGCTGTAGCTATGGACTTCTTGGCTATCGCTGTTGCCGAGCTTGGTAATATCTCGGAGCGTCGTACCTATAAGCTTATCTCGGGTGCTCGTGAGTTGCCTAACTTCCTTGTTGCTAACCCAGGTCTTAACTCTGGCTTTATGATTCCACAGTACACCGCTGCATCTATCGTAAGCCAGTCAAAGGGCTTGTGCTGGCCAGCATCGTGCGACTCTATCCCTTCATCACAGGGTCAGGAGGATCACGTAAGTATGGGTTCTAACGCCGCTACAAAGCTCTGGAAGGTTGTGCAGAATACCGAGCGCGTACTCGCTATCGAGCTTATGAACTCGGCACAGGCTTTGGAGTTCCGTCACCGCAACGAGTTGCGCTCTTCGGAGCGTGTCGAGGCTATGTTCGAGGCTTACCGCAAGGTGGTGCCTTTCGTAGATAACGACACTGTGATGTATCCACATATTGCAACATCAGTAAAGTTCCTTAACGATTATGAACTTACTCGTTAAAAATATAGGTACGCTCGTAGGCATCGACGAGAGCGGTCGAATGAAGGTTGAGGGTAGGGCTATGGCCGATATCGCAACCCTTGAGAATGCGTGGCTTCTTACCGATGGTGAGCGTATTAAGGATTATGGAACTATGGACTCACTCCCAAGCGTTGAGGATTGCGAAATCCTCGACGCCGAGGGAGGCTGGTTGTTCCCATCGTTCTGCGACTCACACACCCATATCGTCTATGCTGGTAGCCGTGAGCAGGAGTTCCTCGACAAGATTAATGGCTTGTCGTATGAGGAGATTGCCAAGCGCGGCGGCGGCATCCTAAACTCTGCGGACCGTCTGCACAACACCTCGGAGGAGGAGCTTTATCGTCAGGCTATGGAGCGCATAGAGGAGATTATCGCTATGGGTACTGGTCTTGTTGAGATTAAGTCGGGCTATGGCCTCACGCTCGAGGATGAGCTTAAGATCTTGCGCGTCATCAAGCGTATTCGCGAGACTGCGCCTATTGCGGTGCGTGCTACGTTCCTCGGTGCTCACGCCGTAGGTCGCGCCTATAAGGGTCGTCAAGCGGAGTATGTGGATCACGTATGCAACGATATGATTTCTGCTGTGGCTAAGGAGGGCTTGGCGGATTTCGTGGATGTATTCTGCGACAAGGGCTTCTTCACCGTGGAGGAGACGGCAAAGATTATGAATAGGGGTGCGGAGTATGGTCTACGTGCCAAGATTCACGCTAATGAGCTTGCCGTGTCGGGAGGTGTTGAGATAGGCGTGGAGCATAAGGCTCTGTCGGTTGACCACCTCGAGAGTATGGGTGACGAGCAGGTGGAGGCGTTGCGTGGTACAGATACTATGCCTACGATGCTTCCGGGTTGTGCCTTCTTCCTCGGCATCACCTATCCTCCTGCACGTAAGATGATTGACGCGGGTTTGGCCGTTGCGTTGGCTTCGGATTTCAACCCTGGCACAGCACCTTCGGGAAATATGCGCTTTGTGGTGTCGTTGGCATCCATCAAGATGAAGATGACCCCTGCCGAGGCTCTCAACGCTGCGACATTGAACTCCGCGGCGGCAATGGGCGAGAGCAAGGATTATGGCTCTATCACCCGCGGCAAGGTGGCAAACTTCTACATCACCAAGCCGCTGCCATCGTTGGCATATCTCCCATACGCACACCAGACCCCTGTGATTCGCAAAGTGGTACTTAAGGGACAGAAGGTAAACTTTTAATAATTAGAAGACTATGAATAAGTTTTTTAAGTCTTTGGCAATTGCAGTTATGGCAATTTCTGCAGTTGGCTGCTGCTCTGAGAAGCAGTGTGGCGAGGCTTGCTCTAAGGAGGAGGCTGTGAAGGAGGTTATTATGACACGTCGCTCTATCCGCGATTACAAGGAGGAGCCAGTATGTCGCGAGCAGATGGCTAAGGTGCTCGAGGCGGGTATCTATGCTCCAAGTGCTATGAATATGCAGACGTGGGCAGTGCGTGTTGTTGATAATAAGGAGTTTATCGACGGCGTTACGGCTATCGCTGTTGCTCAGCATCCTAAGATGGCGGAGCAGCCAGGCTTCCGTAACATATTCCGCAATGCTCCTACAGTAGCGTTTGTCGCTTGCCCAGAGGAGAGCTATAGCGGTGAGTATGACTGCGGCTTGCTGTCGCAGAATATGATGCTCGAGGCGTGGAGTATGGGTATCGGCTCGTGCTGCTTGGGTAGCGTGGTGCCTATTATGAACTCCGAGGAGGCGAAACCATATTTGGAGCGTCTGCAGTTGCCAGAGGGTTATAAACTCTTGGTTGGTATTGCATTCGGCTATCCAGCGCAGGAGATTCCTGTGGCGCCAGAGCGTGATGCCTCTAAAGCGTACTATATCGAGTAACTCTTGTTATACGACTTCAAAGGGTAGGGTCTGTCCAATGAACTTGCTGGACAGACCCCTTAATTTTTTCGGTGCGGTACATATTTTGCAGCGACGCCATAAACGCTTATCCTTATGGCTTCAAAGATACTCTTGGCACACGTAGCCCTTATATTTTGCAACATCATCTGGGCGTGCGACTATCCATTCTATAGTATGGTCCTCGGACACTATGTCTCGCCGCTGGCTATGGTCACTGCGTCACTGGTTGTGGCGGCGTTGCTCTCCCTCGTCCCGCTCTTGTGGGAAAAACCCGAGCCGATAGAGCCGCAGGATAGGGTGAAGATTATTGGCGCTGCGATGCTGATGGGTGTTGCGCGAAAGCTCTGTATGATGTATGGCCTTACCGTCACCTCGCCGATAGATGGCTCTATAATAAACACCTCCACGCCACTCCTGGTGCTGGTGCTGTCGGTGGTGTTGGGCGTGGAGCGTTTCACGAAACTTAAGAGTTTTGGCCTGCTGATGGGTATGGCTGGCACCATAGCCATAATCCTCTCGAATAACCATAGCGCGGGTGAGCATCTCAACCCTCACTCTGCGGCGTTAGGAAATATGCTGATCTTCACCTCGGCGTGTGTCTCGGCGTTGTATATGGTGTGGTACAAGAACCTTGTGGCGAAGTATCGCATCACCACGATTCTGAGGTGGATATACACACTCTCGACTATTGTTATGCTCCCCTTTGGCGTACGCGAGATGGTGGCTATAGAGTTCGGTGTGATGCGTCCCGAGATCCTCCTTGCAACGTTGTTTGTACTCATAGTGCCCACCTATCTGCCTAATCTATTGCTAAATGTGTCGCTGAGAATTGTGCAGCCCACCGTAACGAGCATCTACTCCTATCTGCAGCCCGTGGTAGCTATTGCCCTCGCTGTGGCGATGGGGTTGGATAAGCTTCGTGTCGATACGATACTCTTTGCATTGGTGGTCTTTGTGGGTGTGGGTATTGTGGTGATAGGCAGCAGACTAAAAGCTACATAAGGGCGGTGGTCTCTTCGGCAGCGAATAACATATCGGAGCGAGGTGTAATCCTGTACGAAAACATTTTGAGAATCTCTCTCCTCGGTGAGGCATAAAATATCTACCAATTCTGCTAATATTGTGTAATTTAGTTTTTTTTCGTATCTTTGTCCGATTTATGCGCATTAACCAATGTGGGCGCGCAAAGATAGTGGTAACTAATTACAAATATTGAAGATGTTTTCGCAATTTATTTCGCTCGAGTGCTACAACATATTTCTGATTGTTATGGCCGTTGTGGCTCTGTTTGTCTTTGTGGCACTCTTTTTTGTAGAGGCTGGTTATGGCTACCTCTTTAACCCTAAGTTCGGATTCCCCGTGCCTAATAAGGTGGGCTGGGTGATTATGGAGTGCCCGGTGTTCTTCGCTATGGCGGCGCTGTGGGCTACGTCCGATTATGGTATGGAGGCTGCACCGCTGGTGCTGTTCCTCATTTTTGAGCTTCACTACTTTCAGCGCTCGTTTATCTTCCCGATGCTTATGCGCGGAAACTCCAAGATGCCTGTGGGTATCGTGGCTATGGGTGCGTTGTTCAACACCTTGAATGCTGTTATGCAGGGTGGCTGGATATTCTACTACGCTCCCGAGATGGGCTACTACGATGGCTGGATGTCGAAGCCATACATCTATATCGGCACGGCGGTATTCCTCTTCGGATTTATCACCAATCTCCACTCCGACTATGTAATTCGTCACCTCCGCAAGCCGGGTGACACGAAGCACTACATCCCTAAGGGTGGTATGTTCCGCTATGTCTCGTCGGCGAACTACTTTGGCGAGTTTATGGAGTGGGTAGGCTTCGCCATTGCGTCGTGGTCGTGGGCAGGTGTGGTCTTTGCGTGGTGGACATTCGCAAATCTCGGACCTCGCTCGGCATCGTTGTATAAGCGTTATGAGCGTGAGTTTGGCGAGGAGTTTACCAAACTCGGCCGCAAGAGAATAATACCATTCATTTGGTAATCAATTAACAGACACAAACTTTTATAAAGATATGAACGAAAAGAAGAGACTTCAGGATTCTAAGCTTTTTACCCCATATAAGCTTGGCAATGTGACACTTCGTAACCGTGTAATCCGCTCGGCGGCTTTCGAGTCTATGGGTAAGGATTTTGCACCTACGCAGGCTCTTAAAGATTATCACGTCAGCGTTGCTCGTGGTGGCGTAGGTATGACCACCGTGGCATACGCATCTATCAACCGCAGCGGTATTTCGTTTAACAAGCAGCTTTGGCTCCGTGATGAGATTGTACCACAGCTTCGTGACCTTACAGATGCTGTGCATAAGGAGGGTGCTGCAGTAGGCATTCAGCTCGGTCACTGCGGAAATATGACCCACTGGTCTACAGCGGGTAGCTTCCCAGTGTCGGCATCTAATGGCTTTAACCTCTACTCGCCGACGTTCCATCGCCGTATGTCAAAGGCCGAAATTATCGAGTTTGCCAAGGACTTCGGCAAGGCTGTGGAGACGGCATATAACGCAGGTTTCGACTCTGTGGAGGTGCACGCAGGACACGGATATCTTATCTCGCAGTTCCTCTCACCATACACCAACCATCGTCGCGATGAGTATGGCGGTTCGTTGGAGAATCGTATGCGCTTTATGAACCACTGCTTGGAGGAGGTTTGTGAGGCTGCTCGCAAGCGCGGTATGGGCGTGTTGGTGAAGCATAATATGGAAGATGGCTTTAAGCGCGGTATCCAGGTACCAGAGTCTATCGAGATTGCAAAGCAGATAGAGTCGTTTGGCGTGGATGGCATCGTGCTTTCGTCGGGCTTCGTGTCGAAGGCTCCTATGGCTGTTATGCGTGGCCGCATCCCAACAAAGACTATGGGCTACTATATGGGTTGGAACGAGTGGCTGCAGAAGATCGTGGTGTCGCTCTTTGGTCAGTGGCTTATCAAGCAGTACGACTTCGAGGAGTGCTACTTCTTGGAGAATGCCAAGAAGTTCCGCGAGGCGTTGAAGGGTCCATTGGTTTACGTCGGAGGCTTGGTATCACGTGAGGGTATCGAGAAGGTGTTGGACGAGGGCTTCGAGCTTGTGCAGATGGCGCGTGCCTTGGTTAACGACCCAGCGTTTGTGAATAAACTTCAGGCAGGAGATATGACAACACGTAGCGGCTGCGACCATCGCGACTACTGTATGGCGCGTATGTACTCTGTGGATATGCAGTGCTGCCACAACTGCAAGGAGCATATCCCTGAGCGTTTGTGGAAGGAGATCAATAAGATAAAGTAGCAGGCTATGTGTTTTCGTCGTAATAGAGGAGAGGTAGTGCGAGGCAGCACGTGGGCGTTGGTAACAGGTGCTGCACTTGGTATTGGTCGCCAGTATTCGGAGCGTCTCGCGGCGTTGGGATACAACATCCTTATGGTCGACATCTTGGAGGAGGTGAGAACCGAGGCTGTGGTAATTGCGGAGCGTCACAAGGTGCGTTGCGATGCCAAGGTTATGGATTTGGCTACGGCTACGGCAGCGCGCGAGCTTCACACTTGGACTGTGGAGCAGGGTTACGAGTTTGATGTCGTTATCAACAATGCGGGAATGTTCTCGTTCTGCGACATTCTCAATACACCTGTGGAGCGTCTTGAGCGCATAATATTGCTGCACGACCTCACGCTTACCACTATGTGTCGCCTCTATGGCCAGGATATGCTTAAGCGCGGCAAGGGTCGACTGCTCAATATGTCGTCATACTCTATCTGGATGCCATTCCCTGGTTTGGCATCGTATAGCGCTTCGAAGGCATACGTAAAGAGCTTTACGCAGGCCTTTGCCAAGGAGTTGCGCGGCACGGGAGTCTCGGTGACGGCGATATGTCCTGCGGGTATTGCAACCGATTTGTATGGCCTGCCTAAGAACCTACAGAGGTTGGGCGTGAAGATTGGCGGACTTATGACACCTCAGAGTTGTGCACGCCGCGGCTTGAATGCTATGTTCAAGGGTCGCAGCATCGTTGTGCCAGATTGGTGGTTCCGTATTCTTATCCCGATATGTAGATATTTGCCCGGATTTATAGTGCGCCCGTTGCGCTCGTGGACACTAAAGTGGCAGAAGTAAAACGTTAATAGACAGAAAAATGGCTGGAGAAGATAAGATGACAACAAGCGATGTGGCTGCAGCTTCAAAGCGAGGCTGGGGTGTTGGACGTATAGTAGCGGTAGTGCTGCTTTCGTTGCTGACGCTCGTGGTTCTTTCGGTGGCCTCGGTAATAATATGGCTCGGCCCTATAGTCGAGGAGGTTGTTGAGAATAACGACAAGGAGCTTCTCGGACGAAGCATTACGATGGATAATCTCGAGGTAAAGTTGTTCTCGGGCTTCGTTGGCGTTGATAATGTTGTTATCTACGAGGCTGACGATAGCTCGGATTTTGTGCGTCTGGGACGCCTCGAGGTTGAGATGGAGGTTATGCCTATGATGCGCAATACCATCCACGTCTCGCGTGTTATGGTTCGTGAGCCATACATCTCTGTTGTGCAGGGCGCTGAGGAGTTTAACTTCGATACGCTTGTAAACCATATCCTTGCAACCTACGTTGGCGAGGAGGTGGAGGAGGCTACGGGAGAGCCGTGGAATATCGTCGTGGAGAATATCTCGTTGGAGGAGGGTGCTGTGGCGTACTACGACGTGGCGCTCGACCAGAGTTGGAATCTCTCGGAGTTGACGCTATCCACTCCGGCGTTGCATCTCGATGATGCCGTTACGTCGGTTTATGCCTCTACTCGCATCAACGAGCGCGGAGACCTCAGCGGTAATTTGGATCTCAACTATGCAACTTTTGACTTCCTTTTCGATGGCGAGTTGTCGCAGTTCGATGTCGCCGATACCTATAAATATATACATCCGGTCATCAATACGCAGAGCATCGAAGGTGCGATCTCGGCTAAGTGTCGCGTGGCGGGTAACGCGATGGATATCCTCTCGGCGGAGATATCGGGTGAGGTGGGAGTAGAAAATTTTGTTTTCCTTGGCCCTGACGGAGGTAATATCTTCAGTGCCGAGAGCCTCGCTATGACCATCGAGCAGCTCAATCTCCAGAAGCAGGTATATCACCTTGGCTCTCTAATCGCAAGTGGTTACTCTACACAGATTTGCCTCGAGAAGGATGGTACGACAAACTTCAGCGAGCTATTCTACAACGACCCTGAAATCTCGGTTGAGACCACTGCTGAGGAGGTGGGTGATGAGATCTATGATGTTAAGGAGCGCGTTACGGTCACCACAACCGAGACCGAAGCGCCGTTCAAGGATACAGACCTCAGAATCGCGAAGATAGATCTCAGGGGCGGTAGTGTGCGTTATGCCGATAACACTATGCACGAGCCTTTTGACTATATTATCAGTGACATCGCTCTGCGTGCGGAGAATGTCACACTTATGGATAAGAATAAAATTACCATACGTGCACAGCTCCCAAAGCAGGGTACGGCACTCATACAGTGGGAGGGTGCTCTCGACGATTTCTACAACCAGAGCCTTATGACTATGCTCTCGAATGTCGATATCCAGTCTCTCTCGACATTCGTGGAGTACTACACCTCGTTCCCTGTGGCTTCGGGTAACCTTACATTCCGCTCGCAGAATGTGGTGTCGAATGGTCAGATTAGTGGCGTGAATCAGTTGGGTACATACAATTTCGAGGTGGGTGCTAAGAACCGTAAGCATAAGGCGGAGTATAACCTGCCCGTGAAGCTCGGAATATTCGTCCTCACCGATCGCGAGAAGCATATCGATATCGACCTGCCAATCTCGGGCGATATCTCATCTCCAGAGTTCTCGTTGCGCAAGGTGGTGTGGAAGGCCATAGGTAATGTCCTTCTCAAGGTCGCTGCATCGCCATTTGAGTGGATGACCGCCGAGAAGCAGGATGCCTTCCGACATATCGACCTCGATATCTTTGCGCCAGGTCTCGACTCGGAGCACTATGCGCGTATCGACACGATGGTAAATACGCTTAAGGGTGATACGACGCTTACTGTTCACCTCAAGCCACGTGTGAACTACAAGCGTGCGGTGCGTGCCCTCTCGGATTTGAACCTCAAGATGGCATACTATAACGCCACGGAGGGTCACGAGCGTGGCTTCCTCGATATGCTCGACATCGCGCGTATCAGCGAGATGAAGCTCTCGGGCGAGGGTATCCGTAATTTCGCTGACTCGATGCTTGTGGCGCGTGGTGTAGATCCTTCGACGATGAATGCACACGCCAAGGCTGAGATGCTCTATGGCGATATGGTCGATCAGCAGCTCGTCTCGATTATCAATATGCGTAATAGTGTCATAGCACGATATGTGGCGTTCCAGCACAAGGATCTGCCAGTTGAGAAATTTGAGGTGAAGCCTGTGACCATCGAGGATATCCGCGACTATAAGGGTAAGGATCGTTATACCGTGACGCTTGTGATGGGCGACCAGGAGGTTGAGGTGGCAACCAAGGATGAGGAGGAGACATCGGAGGAGGCGTCTGAGTCTGAGGTTGTGGATGGCGCAGACTCGGGTGATGCGACGTCGCAGGAAAATAGTACAGAAAACCAATAATTTTAAACCAATAAATTTAATAACTATCAATTATGAGAAAAGCAGTTTCTTTTATTGCAGTTGTTGCCGTAGCGCTCTCGACAGTAGCTTGCGGTAGCAACAACTCTAAGCAGATCGACTCATTGTCGTATGCTGTGGGTATGGATTTCGGTATGGGTCTTAACTTCGGTATGAAGGATTTTGACCTCGACCGTGATGTTGTTATCGGCACTATGAAGTCATTTTACAAGGATGGCGATATCTTGGGTGAGGAGATCCGTGAGGTTCGTGGCAAGATGATGGAGTGGCAGTATACTTTGGCTATGCCTTATGCTAACGCTAAGCGTATGAACGATATGATTCAGACCGATTGCCCTGATACGCTTCCTGCACTTCCAGCACTCTACAACGAGGCGTTTACACGTGAGTATGTGTCGAAGATGTTTGGTATGAATTTCGGTGCTGCTATCAAGTCTATCGAGGAGGAACTTAATATGCGTGATATCCTCCGCGCTATCGAGGATACCAACAAGCTTAACGCTCCTGAGGAGGCTGATTCACTTCTCCGTATGACTACTGATCAGATGCGTGGTGCATTTATGCAGTACTCACAGCGTGCGCAGCAGCGTGCACAGGCTGAGCGTGAGAAGGCTTTGGTCGAGAATGCTGAGGCTTCAGCAAAGTGGCTTGCAGAGGTAGAGAAGCAGGAGGGTGTTCAGAAGACAGAGTCTGGTATTCTCTATCGTATCGACCGTGAGGGTAGCGATGTTATGGCTACTGAGGATACAGACGTGGTACTTGTAAACTACGAGGGTAAGACTGCTGATGGCAACGTATTCGACTCAAGCTACGAGCGTGGCGAGCCTATCTCATTCCCTCTCAACCGCGTTATTAAGGGTTGGACCGAGGGTATGAAGCTCGTAGGTGTTGGTGGTCAGATCACACTTTGGATCCCATCGGAGCTTGCATACGGCGAGAATGGTGCTGGTGCGGATATCGGTCCTAACCAGGCATTGGAGTTCAAGGTTGAGCTTCTCGAGGTTAATCCTGCTGAGTAGTTCGGCTGTCGCAAGTTGCGGCATACGAAAAAATATCCCGGGGCGTAGCGAAAAGGTAGCTGCCCCGGGATATTCTCTTTTTATGCCAACGCTATGTCGAGCGTCATCATTATTATGAAGCCTATAGCGAAGGCTATAGTTCCGATGTCGGAGTGTTTGCCCTGTTGTGTCTCGGGGATAAGCTCCTCCACCACAACGTAGAGCATAGCTCCCGCCGAGAAGCTCAGCAGATAGGGTAGTATGGCCGAGATATGCTCATAGAGGGCAATCATCACCAGAGCCGATATAGGCTCTACAATGCCCGATAGCGCGCCCCAGCCGAAAGCCTTTCTGCGGCTCATACCATCGCCACGGAGGGGTAGTGAGATGATAGCTCCCTCGGGGATGTTCTGTATCGCCATACCCAATGCAAGTGCCATCGCCGCGGCGAGGGTGATGCCCATATCTCCCGCCAATGCTCCTGCCACCACAGCACCTACGGCCATACCCTCGGGAATGTTGTGTAGCGTTACGGCGAGCATCAGCATCTGTCGCTTGCCAAGTGATGAGTGTAGACCCTCGCGTGTCTCCGTGCCAGGATGCTGGTGTGGTACGATGCTGTCCAGTGCCAGCAGGAAGAGCATTCCGAGCATTATGCCCACCGCGGCGGGTAGCCAACTCATCTTGCCCATATCAGACGAAAGTTCTAATGAGGGGATAATCAGCGACCATACAGATGCGGCAACCATCACACCTGCGGCAAAGCCCAGCAGCGAATTATGGATGCGTGGTGATACGCTCTGTCGCGCAAGCAGCACTGTCGCCGCGCCCAAGACCGTACCCAAGAATGGTATTGCAACAATTGATAAAATGTTCATACTTACGTAGCAGCAAAATAAATGCCTCAAAAAAAAGGGTTTGTCCAACCACTGGTTGAGCAAGCCCTTTTTATTGTAAGGTGAGAATTATTGTAGTTTCTCTGAAACACATAGTCCTCGCGTAAAGCCTCCCTTATCAAAGGGAGGTTTGGAGGGATTGTATATGTTTGGAGAATTATTGTAGTTTCTCTGAAACTACTAATAATTCTCGGCTTTGATCTGGAAGTAAGCCTGTGGGTGAACACATACAGGACATACCTCTGGAGCCTTCTGACCAACCTGGATGTGGCCGCAGTTAGAACACTGCCAGATCATATCACCATCGCGAGAGAATACCAAACCGCCCTCAACATTTGCCAAAAGCTTGCGGTAACGCTCCTCGTGCTCCTTCTCAATTTTGCCCACCTGCTCGAAGAGGAACGCGATGTGATCGAAGCCCTCCTCGCGAGCATCCACAGCCATCTGAGCGTACATATCTGTCCACTCGTAGTTCTCGCCCTCGGCAGCAGCCTTGAGGTTCTCAGCTGTAGAGCCGATGCCCTGAAGAAGCTTGAACCAAATCTCTGCGTGCTCCTTCTCGTTTGCTGCAGTCTCCTCGAAGATCTTAGCTATCTGCACGTAGCCATCCTTCTTTGCCTTTGATGCGAAATATGTATACTTGTTGCGAGCCTGGCTCTCACCAGCAAATGCCTCCCACAAGTTTTTCTCAGTCTTTGTGCCTTTCAAATCTTTCATACTCTTTTAAGTTTTATAGGTTTATCATTGGTTTTGTTTTCTTTTCCTGATGCAAAGATAATAGTTTTTTCGTTCTCTGCAATATTTTTTTAATTGTATTATTTTATTTAGCTATAAGTTTTGGTTATAGTTACGATAAAACCTATAAGAAAGTATATTGCTATTTCGGTGAGTTGAAGCGGAGACCTACCGAGCCGTAGAAGAGGAACTTATCGCTGATTTGCGATGCGTAGGTGTCGATAAATCGCACGCCGAGACCTAAAACTATAGGGGTGCCCACCCACTCCGACTTCACGCCGAGGTCGTAAGCCATAGCTCCCCACCTATTGCCGAGGGTAGACTGCACCTTTGGCGCAATAATCAGATTCCAATCCTCGCGCTCCAGAGCTTTGAATTCGCCGCCCAAGCCCAAGTAGAGCTGCTCAGTGAAGGTGTTGGTTTTGTAGAACAAACCGAGACTTGTCGTAAGGGGCAGGTGTATCGACCATCGGTCGTTGAAGTGGTAGCCAAACGAAACATCTATATCTAAGTTGCCGAACTCTCTGTAATCCTTGGCCAGTGCGCCGCCACCGCGAAGATCGAACGATACTGATATATAGTTGCTCTTGCTCTTGGCCTTTACTGTCGTGGACGTATTTGCGGCGGTGGGAGTGTTTGCTGCTGTGGATCTGTTTGCTGTTGCCGCCTCGCCCTCCTGGGCCATAGCAAATGTAGTGGCTAATGCCATTATTGCAATCAAAAAAAGTCTTTTCATAGGTCTTAAGGTGTTAGTTGTCTATAATATATAACGTACGAGGGTTGGTTTTTGTTTCACCGCAAAATAAAAAAATCGTGGGAAGATTGCTCTGCCCACGATAAGTATGCTTGACGAGATATCGTCTTATGCTGTTGTGATTATTAGAATATCTGCTTGCGGATGATGGTCTGCTCGCGATCAGGACCTACTGATACCACTGCAACCTCTGTGCGTGTAAGCTCCTCAACCTTAGCGATATATGCCTTGGCGTTTGCTGGGAGGTCGTCATAGTTCTTGATGCCTGTGATATCCTCGTTCCAGCCGTCAACCTCGATATACTCAGCCTCGACGCGCTCGAGCTGTGCGATAGTCGAAGGAACGTAGTCGATAGACTTACCATCGAGTTTATAGCCTGTGCAGATGCGAAGCTTCTCGAGACCCGAGAGAACGTCGAAGAGCATAAGCGAGAGGTAGTTAACACCGCTGATGCGACGTACGTGGTTCAATACCACAGCGTCCAACCAACCCACACGACGTGGACGGCCAGTTACGGTGCCATACTCGTGGCCACGCTCGCGGATATACTCTGCGCGCTCGTCGAACAACTCTGTAGGGAATGGACCCTCGCCAACACGAGTGGTGTAAGCCTTGGCAACGCCCATAACGTTGTTCACGTAGCGTGGTGCGAGACCTGTGTTCACAGGGACGCTGGCAGCCGTAGGGCTTGATGATGTAACGAATGGATATGTACCGTGGTCGATGCAGAGCATAACACCCTGAGCACCCTCGAACAACACCTTTTTGCCCTCCTCAACGAGTTTATTGAGAAGCACCGAGGTGTCGCAAATCATAGGGCGAAGCTGCTCACCAAGAGCCAAGTACTGCTCGTAGATCTCATCGAAGTTGCAAGGCTCCATACCGAGTGCCGTAAGCTCGATGTTCTTCTGTGCAAGGGCATCCTTGAGACGCTCGGCGAAGTACTCCTTATCGAGGAGGTCGCCCATACGGATGCCTACGCGGCTATATTTGTCGGTGTATGCAGGGCCGATACCCTTCTTTGTAGTGCCAATCTGGCGGCCACCCTTGAGAGCTTCGTATGCGCCGTCGAGCATAGCGTGGTAAGGCATCACGCAGGCTGCGCGGTCAGAGATGTAGAGCTTGTAGTCGGTGATACCAGCCTTGTGGAGACGATCCAACTCCTCGAGCAACGATACAGGGTTGATGACCATACCGTTTGCCATAACGTTGATGATATGCGGATTAAAGACACCTGAAGGTATTGACTGCAAAGCAAACTTCTTACCATCGAAAACAATAGTATGACCAGCGTTGTTACCTCCCTGATGGCGTACTACAACATCTGCACCACCAGCATAGAAATCGGTAATCTTACCCTTACCTTCGTCGCCCCACTGGGCACCTACAACAACCAATGTGTTATTCATAGTCTATATATTTAAAGCCACCGTTTTAAAGCCACCGTCAAAATGTTCTTGCTATTGTGGCATAATTTTACGCCTACAAAAGTAATTAATTTTATGTGATAAGCCTAAAATTTATGCCATAAAATTATTAACAGAGTATGAAAAATTTATCTCTGCGCCTCTTTTTTCGCACTTCTATTGATAATATGCTCCATAATGATCACCATAATTACGCCCATCGCGAAGCCATTGCCGACAAGAGGCTCGATAACCGAAGGTAGGATTCCGCGCGGCATAAGCTGGAACAGCATAGCCATCATCAGCGGAAGACCCACCGTGAGACCATCGGCAAACGACTGCACGGAGCCTGTGGCGTGTGTCATCTCCAAGCCTGCGGCAAGCTGCGTGCCCATAAGGAAAAGAAGGATCACGCCGATAACCGGATTAGGGATGTTGGTGAGAAGAAAAATAGCATCGGGAAAGAGCGCTACGACAATCATAAAGAGTGTGGCAGGAACAAGTGTCCAGCGCGATGCACAGCCCGTAGAGGCTACGACACCCGGACTCATAGAGTAGTTCACAGGACCGAGGACTCCTGTAGCTCCAGCAAGGATGTTCATAATGCCCGTGATACGCACGCCGCGGCGTAAGCGTCTCTCCATACCTTCCACGCCGAGCATAGTGCCGAGGGCCTCGATAGAGCCGATGTCGTTGATAAGCAGTGCAATGTAGCATATCACAAATGCCACGACAAGGCTCCAGTCGAAAGTAAAGTTGTCGATAAGCACGCCGTTAAGCGAGGCGGCAGTGCCCGAAGATGCTGGCATCGGGAAGAGCCAGTAGTAGATTGCGCTGCCTACAACGAGTGCGATAGGTATCACGAGGCTTTTGGCAACGCCCTTGAGTGTGCGGTTGAGAATCACCATTGCTATGCAGCCAACAACCGTAAATATAAGACCAAAGATATGCTCGCCCTCGTGAGGGTTTGCCGCGAAGATCAGACCCTTGATTACAGGAGCGAGGGTCAGGGCTATGAGCATAAGTATCACGATTACGATGCGTGGCGTAAAGAGTCGCTGTATGCGGCGCATAACGTTGCCCAGCGTAAGAAGTGTCACGAGTAGACCGCCTATGGCTATGGATGAGTATATAGCGGTTGTCGGAGCTCCAGCACCCAACGACGATATAACGCCCACCAGGAGCACCGCCGCAGGACCTACGACTATCGGAAGTTTATGTCCCAGTAGCACCTGCACGAGGCCTGTAGCACCCATAATAGCGAAGAGCTTTTGGGAGTAAAAGAGCTTCTCGGCAGCGGAGCCTTGTGCAACAAAGGCACTGGTAGACACCACGGCAATGGCCAAAATAAGCCACTGCGCGGCATACATCATCTGCTGACCTATGGGCAGCTTATCGTCGATATTGTATTTCAGTTTCATCAGTTATCGGTTTGTGATGGGTTATTTGTTAATACTCTGTCTTATCGGTCGTATCTTGCCATTTGCGGAACGCCTCAAGAGCCTCATTACGCATAAAGTGTTCGCAGTGGATCGAGCGGCGGTCGTAGTCGAGGCGCAGCTGGTCGTAGATAAACGAGTCGTCGAAATTTATGGCTGCGGCATCGCGCTTGGTGTTTGCGTAGCAGATACGCTCTATGCCCGCCCAGTAGAGTGCACTGAGACACATCGGACACGGCTCACACGATGTATATACCGTGCAGCCCGATAGGTCGAAGGTGTCGAGTTCGCGGCAGGCGTTGCGTATTGCCACCACCTCGGCGTGCGCCGTGGGGTCGTTGTTCGGAACTACGCGGTTAGCTCCCTGAGCTATCAGCTTGCCGTCGCGCACTATGACCGCACCGAATGGGCCACCTCCGCTGTCGATATTCTCGATGGAGAGGTCTATGGCCATCTGCATAAAGCGTCTATCTTCGAGCGAGAAGTCGCTTCTCTCGGGTAGTCCATTTTGCTTATCAAATCTAATCTCTTTCATCTGTTTCGTTTTTAGTTAAAAATACTCTTCTCCTCGTCGAAGATATCGCTACGAAGGTCGAGGTAGTCCATAACACTATGGAAGATATGGTGGTGTCCCACCTCGTTTAGCTCCTTAAGCTCTCTGCTCTCGGCACTCTGCCATACGATAAACGGAATATCGAGCTGCTCGCGGGGAGCCATCGAGGCAGATACCATACCGTGC
The DNA here is from genome assembly GCA_017630455.1 of Alistipes sp. Lineage (GTDB taxonomy): Bacteria > Bacteroidota > Bacteroidia > Bacteroidales > Rikenellaceae > Alistipes. Next base: position 115,528 of record JAGBVG010000063.1, read on the forward strand.
ATATAGATATTTCCCTCGCCGAGACTCTCGCCGTGGTCGGAGATGTATATCATCGCCGAGGGCTGCTCCAAGCTACGCAACATCTCGATGATGGAGTGGAGCAGATAGTCGGTGTAGAGAATCGTGTTGTCGTAGGCGTTCACAAGCTCCTGGGGGTCGGCCTTCGACATCTCGACAGTGGTACACACAGGTGTGTAGCGTTCAAACGCTGCGGGATACTTTTTATTGTACGTAGGGCCGTGGCTGGTGCTGGTGTGTAGTATCACCAGGAGTTTGTCGGCTGTCGTAGCGCATATCTCCTCGCGCAGACCCTCAAGAAGTATGCCGTCGTAGCGGTCGTCAGCATCGGGGTAACGCTCACGTAGTTTCGCAAGGTTGCTCTTGTTTTGGATGTGCAGTGGCGGCTCTCCGAAGTTTGTGGAGCGCCATATAACCTCCACGCCGTTACGCGAGAGGTAGTTCGGAAGAATCTCATAGAGCTTGCCCGTAGGCTTATGGTCGAGAATAGCCTTTACAGCAACGGTAGTGGATGTCGCCGAGGCCACGGCATCGTATACCGTAACGCTGTCGCTGCTTAGAAGCGGATTTGTGTCGCGCTCGTAGCCATACAACGAGAAGTTGCCTTTGCGTGCCGACTCGCCGATAACCAGCACACATACCTCGCGCTCGGAGTTGGTGATGGTGGCGTCGGGGAGTGGTATCTCCTCGCGGTTCATCATAGCCTGATGGTGGAAGTGACGTATGGTGTTGGCGATGTATGACCAAGGTAGAAAAAGACTGCCCACACGTGGAGCGTTGTGGTCTATCCAGAGTACGTTACCCATATTTGCCACACCTATGACGGCTATCGACGCAATCGCTACGCCTACGTTTGCAAACATCCTTCTCCAAGAGCCATACTCCACCTTGCGCTTGAAGATGTAGATGCAAGGAGCGATGCCGAGCAGAGCAACATATAGTAGTGGCGTGAACGAGAGAAATCCCGAAGCTTCGGAGATGTTGGTATTGAAGAGGTTGCCCATCATATCGCGGGTGATAAGCACCTCGTAGGTGTTCACGAAATATAGCGCCACGGCATTGGCGATCAGCGATATGGCGATTATGATCTTACCCACGATGCGCAGCAGGTATAGCAGCAGGTAGTAGACCATAAAGTTCGCCGCGAGGGTAAGCAGAAGTATGCTACCCACAAGCAGGTAACCGTTGAAATCTCGCTCCACACACTCAAGAACGAGGTCGAGCAGCGGTTTGTGGAACGCTATAAGGGTATAGAGACTCAGCACTAAGGCGTAGAGAGTCAGCTTCGTAGGGGTGGTGAATATTCGCTTCATCGCAACAGTTTTATGAGTTTTCGGTATGCAATTACGACACCAACGATAAGGAGTGTGATGGTGAGGTTAAAGAGAAGTGTGAGCATAATGTTTACGCTATGCTCTGCGTTGCCTCCAGGCATCGCTGCTTTTGAGGCGTCGTAACGTGCAAAGGGGTTTGTATATATCACCTCGCCCGATGGGAAGTAGGCTGTGATACGTGCGTAAGGCTCGTTGTCGGGAAGCGTCATAGCAGCCTCGGAGCTCTCTGTTGCGAGGTGGAGGGTGCGATGCTTCGTGCCTGTGAATTTAATGGAGTCGGCAACCTCGGAGAGTGTGATGTATATCTCCGTGTCGCGAAGCCCGATGTCGCTCACACGTGGAAGGTTGGCGTTGCGCGCTATCTTCTCACTCCAGTCGCCTTTGCCATAGTCGGGTACGCGCATCGCATAGAAACTTCCCGTGCGCAGGGCTGTGGTCAGCGACTCATAATCCATCGCAGACATAGAGAGGAAGTTGCAGCGCACGGCAATACGTCCCGAACGGTCGGGGTAGTGCATATCGTCATTTGCCGTGCCAAGAACGTAGTGACCCGCCGTGAGAGCCTCGTCCCAGTAGCTATTTTCGGTGCTGCGACCGCTATCCAACTCCACAAGGTGGTAGCCCGAGAGTAGACGCATATCTCTATCCGATGTGGCTATGGTACGCAGAGGGTGGTTCATCTGCACGATGTCGGCATCGCGGCTGAGTAGGTCGAGCATAAACTGACGCTGCGACGTGAAGATCGGAAGCATCATATCGTAGCTCAACTCATCCTCAGCTCCGAAGATGAGGTTGTGGCTCTTGAGGATGTTATATCCGTGTTCGTAGGCTCTTACGCCGCACTCCTCCTCGCGACAGATGGTTGTAATCTCGTTGTGGTTGGAGAATGTGACGATGTCGTAGCCATACTTCTTAAACTCCGCAATCACCTCCGCAGGCCAGTAGTCGCACTCGTTGAGTATACCCTCCACCTTGGTGTGGGTGTGGAAGTTTGCCCTCAGCCACGGGGTGTTGCCATCCACGCTCTTATAGGGGTTGTATATATCTGTGCCTGAGAATGGTTGCGGTTCGGAGAAGTCGTATATTGGGCTAAACGACGTAATAAGTATAGCGAGGATAGCCACGACAAATATCGAGGCTATCCCGCATAATATCCATTTTAATATCTTTACAATCTTTTTCATCTCTGCAAAGATACGAAAATGTATTTAGATTTCATCACTTGAGGCATTCGATTTTGCAATGAGCACCTTGTAGTAGTCGCATCACGTGATACTTGGAATAGAAGAAATGGCTGTTTTCTACTTCTCAAATTCGAATTTCTCAAACTCCGCATCGGGGGCTTTCCACGATGGCTTGCGCATAGCGTAGATGATAAATGGCAGTATCACGAAGAGTATAGCTCCGATGATCAGCACCGAGAACCACACTGTGGTGCTTCCTGTGGCGATCTGCGATGGAGGTATGAAGCTGAGAACAAAGGCGAGGAGCGAGCCGCAGAAGCCTACGCCAGCGAGAATCCATATCAGGCCATTGCCCTTTGCACCGAGACGGAATGGACGCTCCATATTTGGGAGTTTGTAGCGCAGTGTTATGGCTGCCGCAAACATCAGCATATATACTATAAGGTATAGCAACACCGTGAGCTGCGATAGAATCTGGTAGAACGATTGCACCGACGGCATCACAACGAATAACATTCCGAGGATTGTGACGATGATGCCCTGCACAAGGAGGATGTTGCGCTGCACACCCTGCTTATTGGTTCGCTGGAAGAATGGTGGTAGGTAGCCCGCGCGGCCAACGGCAAAGATACCCTTTGACGGACCAGCAACCCACGTCAGCACGCCCGCCAAGACACCAAATACCAGAGCTATGGCAACGATAGGACCCATCCACGACATTCGTAAATAGTGGAAGTAGTTGTCGAAGCCTATGAGCAGCGTCTGTGTGAGGCTTATATCCTTTGCCGGAACTACGATGCCCAACGAGAATGTGCCGAGGATGAAGATGAGAACCGTAACCAACGAGCCTATGATTATGGCGCGAGGGTAGTTGCGCTTAGGGTTATCCACCTCCATAACGTGTATACCCATCATCTCCATACCGGCATAGAAGAGGAATATAGAGCTGGCAAGGACAAGGTTGTCGAAATTGGTGAGATCGGGGAAGAAGCTCTCCGACATATTGAGGTTGTTGCTGCCACCCGTAGCGAGGTAGATCACCGCGAGGATGATGAGTAGGGCAGCTGGAATGATGGTGCCGATTATACCTCCCCACTTGCTAACTTTGCCTACCCAGCCCAAGCCGCGCAGCGAGATAAACGTCGCAATCCAGTATATAGCCAGCACGACAACCAGCGTAAAGAGTCTGTTCGATGCCAGTTGTGCATCTTCGGCGGGGTTGAGGCCTATGAATGCTATGCTCACAGCACCAAATGTAAGTACCGTAGGGTACCAAATTGTGGATTGTATCCACTGCAACCATATCGCCAGAAAGCCGACCCTCGCGCCAAAAGCCTCGCCAACCCAGCGGAATACACCGCCCTGCTTCGACGAAAACATAGCTGCAAGCTCTGCTGCAACCATAGCCGTTGGGATGAGAAATACTATAGCTGCAAAGAGGTAGTAGAATGCCGACTGCAGACCATAGATAGCCTCGGTGGCCAAGCCTCTGAGGCTTACCACAGCTGTGATGTTCATAATCGCCAGCGTCATAACGCTGAGCTTGAAACCGCTTGATTTATTTTCCATAACTAATAGAGATAATGTTTTGTGATTGTTAGTTATGGCTCTATGCAATAATGGTGCAAAATCTATGTGAGTAGCCTATATATGAACTTCCTAAAAAAAGACTACCCGACAAATTTGTCGGGTAGTCTCATATAAAGTGTTAGCTCAAAGACCGATTACTCGAGACCCATCTGGTCGATGAGAGCCTGAGTCTGAGGCTTGTGGCCGCGGAACTTAACGTAGAGATCCATAGGATGCTCGTGGCCACCCTTCTGCAATACCTCGTAGCGGAACTTGTCTGCTACCTCCTTAGAGAAGATGCCCTTCTCCTTGAAATAAGAGAATGCGTCGGCAGCGAGAACCTCAGCCCACTTATAGCCGTAGTAGCCTGTAGCATAGCCGCCAGAGAAGATGTGTGTAAATGCAGGACCCATAGCGCAACCCTCAATAACAGGCATTACCTGTGTAGGCTTCAAAGCCTCAAGCTCGAACGCGAGAACATCGCCCTCGTATGGAGTGGTGATAGTGTGCCAAGCCATATCGAGCATACCGAATGAGAGCTGACGAATGTTGAAGTATGCAGCAAGGTAGTTCTTAGCTGCGATAAGCTTCTCGATAAGCTCTGCAGGCATAGCCTCGCCACTCTGGTAGTGCTTAGCCCAGAGGTCGAGATACTCCTTCTCAGTAGCCCAGTTCTCCATAATCTGTGATGGAAGCTCTACGAAGTCGCGCTTAACAGATGTACCGTTGATAGACTCATACTTACCCTTTGCGAGGATACCGTGGAGACCGTGACCAAACTCGTGGAGGAATGTGGTGAACTCGTCGAAAGTGAGGAGCGATGGAGTGTTGGCTGTAGGCTTGGTGAAGTTCATAACGAGCTGAACCAAAGGACGCTGCTCAACACCATCCTTAACCTTAACGCCGCGGAACTCGGTCATCCAAGCACCCTGACGCTTAGACTCGCGTGGGAAGAAGTCGAGGTAGAGGATAGCCATAAGCTCGCCATTCTCATCCTTAACCTCGTATGCAGTAGCCTCTGGGTGGTAGGTCTCGATCTCTGGAGCTGGAGTAAATGTCAAGCCATAGAGCTTGCCTGCCAACATAAAGACTGCGTTGATGGCGTTGTCGAGCTGCAAGTAAGGCTTGATCTGCTCATCGTTGATAGAGTACTTAGCCTCCTTGAACTTCTCGTTGTAGTAGCCCCAATCCCAAGGCATAAGCTCGCCCTCGAAGCCGAGAGAGTGTGCAAACTCGGTAACTGTAGCAACATCCTTCTTTGCATAGCTCATAGTGGCGTTGCAAAGCTCATCGAGGAAGTTTGTTACAGTGGTGCGGTTCTCAGCCATACGATCCTCCAAAACGTAGTCTGCGTAGGTCTCATAGCCGAGCAAGTTAGCGATCTGGAGACGGAGGTTAGCGATCTTACGAATGTTCTCCATATTGTCGAACTCGCCACCCTTAGCACGTGTGTTGTAAGCCTTGTAGAGCTCCTCCTTGAGGTCGCGCTGCGAAGAGTAGGTCATAAATGGACCATAGCTTGGAGCATCGAGAGTAACGGTCCAACCCTCCTGGCCGCGTGCTGCTGCCTCGGCTGCAAGACCCTCCTTCACGAAATCTGGAAGCTCGGCAACCTTAGCCTCATCTGTGATGTTGAGAGCAAAGGCGTTGGTAGCCTTCAAGGCGTTCTGACCAAACTCCAATGTGAGCTGTGAAAGCTCGGTAGTGTACTGACGATACAACTCCTGTGCCTCACCCTCGAGCAAAGCACCCGAACGTGCGAAGCCCTTGTAGGTATCCTCGAGGAGCATCTTATCCTCCTGGTCGAGCTCGAGGCTCTCGCGCTGGTCGTAAACAGCCTTAACACGTGCGAAAAGCTCAGGGTTGAGCGATACGTCGTTTGATAGTGCTGTGAGCTTTGGAGAGATGTTAAGAGCGATCTGCTGCATCTCAGGCGATGTAACGCAGTTGTTCAAGACATAGAATACACCTGTAACGCGGCCGAGCAACTCGCCAGACTCTGCCATAGCAACGATGGTGTTCTCGAAAGTTGGAGCCTCAGGGTTGTTGATGATGGCATCAATCTCCGCACGGTTCTGCTCGATAGCGTAGTCGATAGCAGGCTCGTAGTGCTTCAACTCGATTTTTGAGAATGGAGGGGTCTGATATGGGGTATCCCACTCAGCCACAAGAGGATTCTTGGTGATGTCGTCAGAGCAACAACCAACAAGACCCATAGTCAATGCTGACATAATAAAAAGTACTTTTTTCATAAATAATTATTTAGTGGTTTCTGTTATTCAAGTCGTTGGTTACTTGTCGATTGAGAGTTTGAGTGTAGGAGTCGAAGGACGCTTAGACATCTCAGGCTTGAGTGTTACGGGTTTTACCGTCTCCTCTGCCTTTTCGATGTCCTCGATCTCCTCTACGCCCTCTGGCATCTCCTCCTCAGCCACAGGCTCGCTCCACAAGCCGCGGGCCTTGAGCATAGCAGTTTTATCAGGGTCTGCGCCACGGAACTTGCGATACATATCCATACCTGCGCGCTGACCACCCTGTGCAAGGAGGTCGTAGCGGAAACTGTGTGCCAACTCCTTGTCGCAGATGTCGCGGCACTGGCTGAAGGCTGCAAAGGCATCCTTGTCGAGAACCTCTGCCCAGAGGTAGAAGTAGTAGCCAGATGAGTAGCCGCCGTTGAAGATATGTGCGAAGTATGGGTAGCGATAGCGAGGAGCAATCTCAGGGATGAGTCCTCGGCGTGTAGCGAGGTTATACTGCTCGAAATCGTTGATATTCATATCGGTATAGCTCTCCAAAGAGTGGATATCCATATCGATGAGGGCTGCTGCAGCAAGCTCGGTAGTTGTGAAGCCCTGGTTGAAGAGAGCAGCGTTCTGAATCTTAGTGATGTGTCTGTCTGGAATCACCTCGCCGGTGCGGTAGTGGATGGCATACTCCTTCATAATCTCTGGCTCGAAAGCCCAGTTCTCCATAATCTGTGATGGAAGCTCTACGAAGTCACCCTCAACATCCGTGAGACCGCGATAGCGAACATCAGCAAAGAGAAAGTGGAGTGCGTGGCCAAACTCGTGGAACATAGTCTCAGCCTCGTCGAACGAGAGGAGTGATGGTGTGTCGCCTACAGGAGGTGTGAAGTTGCATACGATGCCAAGCACAGGGGCCTTGCGCACACCGTCAACATAGCGCTGTTCGGTGAAGTTGCCACACCACGCACCGCCGCTCTTCGACTTACGTGGATATGGGTCGATGTATAGAACACCTACGTGCGACTGATCGTGGTCAAGTACCTGATATACTGTGCACTCCTTGTGGTATCGTGGAGCGGTGATAGGGCGGAATGTAACGCCGTAGAGACGGTTGGCGAGGTAGAACATACCATCGCGAACGTTATCCAATGAGAGGTACTGGCGAATAGCCTCCTCGTCGAGCTGATACTTCTGCTGACGCACCTGCTCAGCGTAGTACCACCAATCCGACTTTTCGAATATCTCGTCTGGATGATCCTTCGCAAAGAGTTCCTTCATCTCCTCCAACTCGCGCTTTGCAGACTCCACAGCTGGCTCGAAAATCTCCTCCAAAAGCTCGTATACAGCCTCTGGTGTGCCAGCCATCTGGTCATCGGTCACGTAGTGAGAGTATGACTTGAAGCCGAGGAGGTGTGCCTTCTCCACGCGCAGACGTGCCATATCCTCAGCGAGCTGCTTGTTGTCATACTCGTTGTCGTTGTTGCAACGCATAAGATAGCCGTTGTACAACTCACGACGAAGGTCGCGATCCTTAGAGTAGGTGAGGAATGGGAGCATACTTGGCTTGTCAAGAGTGAAGAGATAGCCCTCAACACCCGCAGCCTTAGCGCTCTCACGAGCCTGGTTGCGAACGCCCTCAGGAAGGTCGGCAACCTGCTTCTCGTTGAGAATGAGCTGGAAGCTGCCGTTCTCGGTAAGGAGGTTGTTGCCAAAGCGGATAGAGAGCTCCGAAAGCTCGGCGTTGATCTGCATAAGACGCTCCTTAGCCTCGCCCTCGAGCAGTGCTCCCGAGCGCACGAATTTGTTGTAGGTCTTCTCTACAAGACGCATCTGAACCTCGTCGAGGTTGAGACTTGCGCGCTTGTCGTAGACAACCTTCACGCGGTCGAAGAGACCCTCGTTGAGCATAATGGTGTTGAAGTGCTCCTCAACACGAGGAATGATCTTATTCTGAACCTCCTGCATCTCAGCATCGAGATCCGATGAAGAGAGCATACCGAAGATGAGGTTGATTTGCGAGAGTGTGATGCCAGCGTTGTCCAACGCTACGATGGTGTTCTCGAACGTAGGCTCCTCCTCGGAGTTAACGATTGCGGCAATCTCGTCGTTGTGCATCTTCATAGCCTCTATGTATGCAGGCTCGAAGTGCTCGGTGCGGATTTTGTCGAACGGAGGAACACCAAATTCTGTTGTCCACTCCTCGAGAAGTGGGTTAGCCTCCTCGCTAATAGTTGCGTTACTACAAGATAGATTCATAGTCATAGCAAACAATAGTGACGATAATACAAAAAGTCGTTTCATCTATAATATTTTTTAATTAACTTTGCAAAGTTAAAAAAATTATTGGCAATGCAACTTTTTTATGCTCCAGAAATTACACTTCCTCTATACACTTTGTCTGAGGAGGAGTCGAAACACTGCACGCGAGTGCTGCGTATGCGCGTAGGCGATGAACTTCATATCACCGACGGAAAAGGTAATATGTACCGCTGTAAAGTGGTGAGTGACAATGTGAAACACTGTATGGTTGAAGTCGTTGAGACCATCCCCGAATATGAGAAGATGAGCTATGAGTTGGTGATGGCTGTGGCTCCGACAAAAAATATTGATCGCTTCGAGTGGTTCTTGGAAAAAGCTACGGAAGTGGGCATTTCGGAGGTATATCCACTCGAATGTGATCATAGCGAGCGTCGTCAGATAAAGGATGAGCGAGAGGATAAGGTTATCACTGCGGCGGTGAAACAGTCGCTCAAGGCCTATCATCCGGTGCTTCATCCGATGACTCGTTTCAAGGATTTGGTGGCGCAACCATTCGATGGCGATAAGTTTATTGCGCACTGCAACGATGCGCTCGGCGAGCGTGAATATTTGGGAAAGTTAATCAAAAAAGGTGCCAGTACCTTAATTTTAATAGGCCCAGAGGGTGATTTTTCGGAAGAAGAGATTAACTTTGCACTCGAAAACGGATTTAAAGCTATATCATTGGGCAAGGAGCGTCTGCGTACCGAGACTGCCGCGGTGGTGGCTACGGTCGTTACTTCGACCATTAACAAGCTATAACTCAAATTAAATAGATGATGTATTTCTACACTTTGTTGACAGCTTTGGTTGTCATAGTGGCTATATTTCTCACCCCTTTGAGATATAAGGTGTGGGTCGCTACGGCCACTATTGCAGCTGTGGCTATTGCGGCATTGACATTTGTTGTCAAGGCATTTAGTGGAGATGCGGTGACCCTCGCCACATTCTCTACACCGATGTTTGGCGCCGAGAGCTTCGCAGTGGATAAGCTCTCTTCGCTCTTTCTGTTGATCATATCCATTGCGGCTATGGCCACGGTGCTCTACTCGAGGGGCTATGTCGCGGGATATGTGAAGCGTTTTTCGCCTGCCCACTTCTCGTTGCACTACACGGCATTGGTGCTGCTTGTGGTGTCGATGATGTTTGTGGTGATGTCCAGCGGCGGTTTCTCGTTCCTCTTCTCGTGGGAGCTTATGACCATCGCATCGTTCATCCTTATCCTCTTTGAGGCGGATCGTCAGGATGTGCGTCGCGCAGCACTTAACTATTTGGTTATGATGCACATAGGTTTTATGTTCCTCGTGGTGGGTTTCGTGCTGCTGTATAACGTCACAGGCTCGGCAAATTTCGCTGCAGTAGTCGATTACTTCAAGATGGAGGCTCCGCTGCCGCTCTTTGTCGTTCTGTTTATCGGCTTCGGTATGAAGGCGGGTATCTTCCCTATGCATATCTGGCTTCCGGAGGCGCATCCCGCAGCTCCGTCACACGTCTCGGCTATTATGTCGGGTGTGATGATCAAGACGGGCGTCTATGGCATTATGCGTCTTATGCAGGCTATCGATAACAACACCGCGCTGCTCTACGACATCGGCTTGATAGTTCTGCTGTCGGGTATCGTGACAGGTTTGTGGGGTGTGATATTTGCCGCTATGCAGAACGATGTTAAGCGTCTGTTGGCATACTCGAGTATCGAGAATATCGGCGTGATACTCATAGGTTTGGGTATCGCGGCTGTGGGTCACGCTGCGGGAAGTAATCTCATAGGTATGTGTGGCTTGTGTGGCGCGCTGTTGCACACCGTCAACCACTCGCTCTTTAAGAGTATGCTCTTCTTCAGCGCGGGAAATATCTACTCGATGATGCACACCACGAAGATGAACCAGATGGGTGGCCTGGCGAAGTATATGCCTGTAACGGCGATCTTGATGCTCTTCGCTACGGTGGCTATATGTGCATTGCCTCCACTCAATGGCTTTGTGTCGGAATTACTTATATATATAGGTATGTTCAACGGCGTGAGCGATGGTCACGAGGTGCTTTACTCCATTGCCGGCATCATTGCACTCTCGCTCATAGGTGGTATCGTGGTGCTTGCATTCACGAAGCTCTATGGCGTTGTGTTCCTCGGATCGCCACGTTCGCACCACGTTGCTGAGTCGTCGGAGGTGGATAGCCTTCGCATCGGCGCTATGGCAATTCCTGCGGCGTTGATACTCTTCATCGGTCTGTTCCCACAATATGCAATACGTCCTGTGGCTATCGTTGCTGAGGCTATCTCGGGTGCGGATAATAGCATCGCCATCAACCACTTTGCCCCTACGCTTCAGTCGTTGAGTGCAGCGGCGTGGGTGCTTGTGGCTATAGTGCTGCTGCTCTATGTCCTGAAGCATAAGTTGCAGAGCGAGCGTAAGATCGAGCAGGGTCCAACCTGGGGTTGCGGCTTCACGGCTACAAATACGCGAATGCAGTATACTGGTGAGTCATTCTCCGAGGGTTTGGAGAATATCGGTAAGCCTCTTATGAAGGATGCTGTGGATGGTCGCGCGGTGGATAAGGGTGAGATATTCCCATCGCCACACAACTATCGCATTGAGCATAAGGATAAGGTCGACTCGTTGTTAGGTATGTGGTGGGTGAAGATGATGCACCGCATCAACGACTGGGTTATGTATCTCCGTACGGGTCGTGTGAACAACTACATCACCTTCGCTTTGGCATTCTTCGTGGCGGTGCTTATCCTGTCAATAGTAGGTATTCTCTAACCCCCAACTTAAAGAATTATGTTAGTAAAACTTCTAAATACACTGCTTATGGTTGCTGTGGCGCTCTCCATTACGGGCGTTATCAACCGTACCCGAGCTTTGCTCGCGGGAAGAAAGGGTATCCGCTTCTTCCAGCATATCTATAACGTAAATCTGCAGCTGCGCAAGGGCGCTGTATACTCTACAACAACCACCGCGCTCTTCAGAATCGCACCTACGGTATATCTCGGTGCTGCGATGTTGGCATTCCTCTTTATCCCTATTGCCGACCTGGAGCCGCTGCTCTCGTTTCACGGCGATATAATCCTTGTGGCATATCTGCTCGCTCTGTCGCGTGTTGCTATCATCCTCGCGGCGATGGACACAGGTAGCTCGTTCGAGGGTATGGGTGCTGCGCGTGAGGCTCTCTATGGAGCGTTGGTCGAGCCAGCACTTATGATGGGCTTGGCGACATTGGCTCTCTTCTGTGGCTACTCGTCGTTTGCCGACATCTTCTCTATGGCGCAGGAGATGGATATGAACCTCACCATCGTGCTGCTTATGCTGGCATACGTCTTTGTGGTGATTATGATTATCGAGGCGGGACGTGTGCCTGTCGACGACCCTAAGACCCACCTCGAGCTTACGATGATCCACGAGGTTATGTGCCTCGACTACTCGGGTGTCGATATGGCGTTTATACACATCGCAGGTTGGTTGAAGAATGCTATCTTCGCTGTCATTGCGGCAAATGCCGTGGCTGTGGCGGTGTCGTTCCATTGGTGGTTTGCAGCACCTTTGGCAGTCATCATCACAGGAGTGTCGATAGGTGTTGTGGAGTCGTTGCGTGCGCGTAACAAGCTCTCGAGAAATATCACCTTCATTCTTACGATTGTTGCGATGTCGGCACTCGTGTTGTTGACAGGTTTCTTGCTAATCCAAAACATCGAAATATAACAGAGCTATGATACTATCTCTTATTATTCTCTACGTGCTTACGCTCCTCTATCTCTCGATAGCCGACCGTTTCCGTAACCAAACCTCGATTCTTGCCATCCAGGGCTTGCTGCTCTTTGGAATCGCCATAGCGCGTATGCACTCATTCCACCCTGTGGAGTTGGGATTCATCGTTGTGGAGACCCTGATTTTCAAGGCTATTGTCATCCCTGCGATTTTGCTCTATGTGATCAACCGCACGAAGATCAACCGCATACACTCATCATCGACGCAGTTCGGAGCTTTGGTGATGTCGATTATCGCGCTGGTGGCAAGTTGCACAATTACCTACTATATGGCCGATAATCGCACCGATATGATATTCTTCGGTGTGGCACTATATGCCTTGCTTTCGGGATTGATTCTCATTGTCTTGCGCAAGCGAATCTTCGCGCACCTCATTGGCTTCCTTGTTATCGAGAATGGTGTGTTTATGTTCTCGATGGCTATCGGTGTCGAGTTCCCACTGCTTATCAATCTCGCCATTATGCTCGATATCCTTGTGTCGATCGTGATCCTCGGTATGTTCCTCCAGCGTATGGATAACGAGATTCACACCGACGAAACCGATGCTCTAACCTCTATTAAAGACTAACCACTATGGAAATGCTTATATATATAATAGTATCGCTGCTCCTTGCCGTAGCTCCTCTTGTAGCTCGCTCGGAGCGTGCCACTCATATCTTGGCAGGTATCTTCTTTGCAGTTCAGGTGGCGGCTTCTGCGTTGTTGTTGTGCTTTGGTAGGGTAGACAGCGTTATGCTCTACATCTTCCGTGCCGATACCCTTGCTGTGGTGTTCCATATCCTTATGACTGCGGTATTGGGCTTCACGCTCATACACTCATCGTCATACCTCAAGGCCGAGAATGTTACCGTAACGTCGTATAAGACCTACTACACGCTTCTTATGCTTTTGGCACTCGCCATCAGCTGTGTATACTATTCGGATAACGTGGCTATGACGTGGGTATTCCTCGAGGCTACGACAATCTGCTCGGCAGGTATCATCTACCACCGCGAGTTCAAGCAGTCGCTGGAGGCTACGTGGAAGTATATCTTCGTATGCTCTACGGGTATCGCTATGGCATACCTCGGCATCCTGCTGCTCTCGACTGTCGCGCACCACGGAGCTTTGGACTACGCATCGCTCAAGGAGGTTATTGCGGAGGGTAATCCACTCTACCTAAAGGTGGCATTCCTGCTTATTGTTGTGGGTTACAGCTGTAAGATGGAGATCTTCCCACTCTATACCGTGGGTGTTGATGCCAACTATGCAGCTCCTGCTCCTGCTTCGGCGTTTATCTCTACGGCGCTCGTAAATGCAGGTTTCGTCTCTATCTATCGCATCTACTCGTTGTATGCCGCAGCGGGTGAGGTCTTCGTATGGGCGCGCCACTTGCTGATTCTCATCGGTATTCTGTCGTTGGCTGTGGGTGCTATGTTCCTTCGCCGCACGAATAACTACAAACGCTTCTTGTCGTATTCTACGGTGGAGAATATGGGTATTGTGGCTATAGGTATGGGTATCGGCGGCGTGGCGTTGTGGGCTGCGGTGTTCCACGTTATGTGCCACACGTTGGTCAAGAGCTCGATGTTCTTCCAGGTGGGTATTATGCGCCACGTATACGACAGCTATAGCATCAATCGTATCGGTAACTATATGAACATCAACCGTGTGGGAGCTATAGGTTTCACACTTGGAACGTTGGTGCTTTTGGCATTCCCACCATCGCCGCTCTTTGTTTCGGAGGTTATGATATTTTCGGAGATTGTATCTGTGGGTAGCTGGTGGTTGCTCATTGCGATGCTCATTCTTATGTGCGTTGTCATCTACTCCATCTGGGGTCGCTCGTTGCGCCTTGGCTATCACTCCAATCAGGATGAGTTGCACCTCTCGGCGGTAAATCGCCGCTTGTCATACTTGGCTACGGTGCTTCTGGTGGTGGCAATTGTAGTGGGTGTATGGCAGCCCGATTTCTTGCGCGACGCAATTGATGTTATAACTAATATCGACTAATGCTATGAAACTATATCATATAACAGATAACAGAGCCTCGGCCGTGGCTGTAAAGGATATCCCCGTTGTGGAGTATGTCGACCTCTATAACGACCTTAAGGAGCGTATGGCTGATGCGCGCTACCACGTAGGTCACTACTTTGCGGTGGAGGTGGAGAATGGCTTGAAGTTCTATCTCCTGCTGCTCGACGATATGAACCAGGAGGTGCTTATCACGTCATTCGAGCCAGATTATTATGCCGAGGGCTTGGCTTCACTTACTGCTGTGCATCCGCAGTTCCACCCTTTCGAGCGTGAGATGCACGAGCTATATGGCATTCCATTCGATTCGCACCCGTGGCTCAAGCCTTTGCGCTTCAGCTATGACCGTCGCGATAAGAACTCAACAATGGAGAGCTATCCATTCTATGCTATGGATGGCGAGGAGCTTCACGAGGTTAACGTAGGTCCTATTCACGCGGGTATCATCGAGCCGGGAGCTTTCCGCTTTATCTGCGCTGGTGAGCAGGTGTTGCACCTCGAAATAGCACTCGGTTATCAGCATCGAGGTGTCGAGAACGAGATGGTACGCAACCAGAACCGTCTGCGTCAGACCCTCATCGCAGAGTCTACGGCAGGAGATACGGCCGTAGGTCACGCAACGGCATACGCCGAGGTTGTGGAGAAGTTGGCGGGTAAGCAGGCTTCGAAGGCATTGAACCTCGAGCGTATGATAGCCATTGAGTTGGAGCGTATCGCTATGCACCTTGCCGACACAGGTGCGTTGGCTACTGATATCGGTTTCCAGTTGTATCAGGTGGCTTGCGAGGCGTTGCGCACGGTGACTATCAATACCTCACAGGCGTGGTGTGGCAACCGCTTCGGTAAGAGTGTCATCCGCCCTTGTGGTAGTAATCACCCACTTACGGCAGAGAAGATAGCTATGATTCGCAAGAACGTTGCCGATGTGCGCCGCAGATATAACGAGGTGCGTGAGGATATCCTCGATGATCGTACGCTGCTTGCGCGATTCGAGCAGTGTGGCCTTGTGCCAAAGAGCGAGATGGAGCGTATCGGAGGTGTGGGTCAGGCGGCACGTGCCAGCGGCTTGTTGCGCGATGTGCGTACCACACACCCTTGGGGTTACTATGCAGAGTTCAAACACCAGGCAGTGTTGAAGAGCGAGGGAGATGTTATGTCGCGCCTTGCTACACGTATGGATGAGGTGCTGCAGAGTGCCGACTACATCGAGCGTGCGTTGTCGGAGTATAAACTTAGTGGCAACATCCCAGCACCTGATTACGAGGCGCAGTTGGCTGCAGAGGCGTTGTCGTTCTCGCTCGTGGAGGGCTGGCGCGGTGAGATTTGCCACGTGGCACTCACAGATAAGGAGGGTAACATTGCGAAGTATAAGATCAAGGATCCGAGTCTTCATAACTGGCTGGGTCTTGCCATCGCGGTACGCTCGGAGGGTATTTCCGACTTCCCTATTAATAACAAGAGTTTTAACCTATCCTACTGCGGTCACGACTTGTAGTCGAGGGATGCTAAATATTTGAGAATATGTTATTTGGAAAAGCAAAGATACTACACAGCCACGGCTGGCAATATATCCCCGATTTGGATGCCGTAACCCTCACCGAGGAGTTTCGTGGCTTCCCTCTCCTCACCGATACGGAGGATAAGAGCGGCATAGAGCGTGCGGCAAAGATCTGCCCTACGGGAGCTATTACCGTTGCACCGTTTACTCTCGATATGGGTCGTTGTATGTTCTGCGGCGAGTGTCAGAAGTGCGCGCCTAAGAATATAAAGTTCACAAACGAGCATCGTCTCGCTGCCACACGCCGCGAGGATCTTGTGGTGGAGGCTGGGCAGACAGCTCCGAAGTTCGATACCTCGGTGATTCGCCCCGAGATTGCAAAGTATTTCGGTAAGACGCTGGAGCTAAGAGAGGTGTCGGCGGGTGGTGACTGCTCGGTGGAGATGGAGCTTAACGCTACGGGCAATGTAAACTTCGACTTCGGACGCTTTGGTGTGGGCTTCACAGCCTCGCCACGTCACTCCGATGGCTTGGTGCTAACGGGTCCTATTTCGAAGAATATGGCCGAGGCCCTCGATATATGCTACAACTCTATTGCCGAGCCAAAGATTTTGGTTATCGCAGGCTCGGAGGCTGTCTCGGGAGGTTTGTATGCCGAGAGCGAGGCTGTGGATCGCAGCTTCTTCGATAAGTATCACGTAGACCTCTGGTTGCCTGGCGCGCCTACACATCCGCTATGCTTCATCGACGGAATTACACGCCTGAGAAAGAAGTATGATAAATAGTGGCGCGGTAACAAAAATTTTTGTATATTTGTTGAAACAATAGAGTTTTATGGAATACGATGTTATAGTTATTGGTGCGGGTGCTGCGGGACTTATGGCTGCGGGAACGGCGGCTATGAATGGCCACTCGGTGCTCCTGATGGAGAAGATGGAGAAGGCAGGACGCAAGATACGCATCACGGGTAAGGGTCGTTGCAACCTCACAAATGCTCGCCCTGCGGAGGAGTTTCTCGAGAAGGTGCGTACGAATGTTGACTTCTTCACTGTGGCCTTCGCGGAGTTTAACAATCGCGCCACGGTGCGCTTCTTTGAGCGTCAGGGTGTGAAGCTCGAGACGGAGCGCGGTGAGCGTGTATTCCCTAAGAGCGGCAAGGCGTGGGATATCGCAAATGCCCTTGTGGACTTCTGCGAGGATAAGGGCGTGAAGATTATGTATAAGACCGAGGTTACGGCTATCGAGACCCTCGGTGGCAAGGTGACAGGAGTGCGCTATCGCAATGCCCGCGGCTTCGAGCGCAGAGAGGAGGCGCAGAGCGTTATCGTATGCACGGGTGGTGTGAGTTACCCATCAACAGGCTCTACGGGTGATGGCTATGAGTTTGCCGCATCGGTGGGTCATAACATCGAGCCTGTGCGTCCGTCGCTGACACCACTCGTTACGTCGCATCCTCAGAAGGAGTATATGAACGGTGTACTTCTTAAGAATGTTGGCGCGAAACTATACGTCGACAATGAGTTGGTGCAGGAGGAGTTTGGCGAGCTTGGATTCTCGGAGCGCGGTATCGAGGGTGCTGTGGCACTGCGTATGAGCCGCGATGCTGTGGATGCTATCATCGACGAGAAGCGTGTGAAGATTGTCGTTGACCTTAAGCCGGCGTTGGACGAGGAGACGCTGCTTGCGCGTATTGACCGCGAGATTGCGGAGATGCAGCCTAATGAGTTCTTCTCTGAGTTGTTGCGTAAGTTGGTGCCAAAGCAGCTCGTTGTGCCATTGGCTAAGGAGGTGGACTTCCACTCTAAGACATACGTAAGCAAGCTCTCAGAGGCGGAGAAGATGCGCCTTGTGAAGATTTTGAAGGGTATGGTATTCCCAATCTCGGACTATGCTCCATTCCAATATGCCATTGTTACGGCGGGTGGTGTGGACTGCTCGGAGGTGAATAAGTATACTATGGAGTCTACGCTTGTCAGGGGCTTGTACTTTGCTGGTGAGGTGCTCGATATCGACGCAAACACGGGTGGTTATAATATGCAAGTGGCATTCTCAACAGGTCACCTCGCAGGACAACTTAAGAAATAGGGTAGAGCTATGAAAAGGTCGGGTAGAACACTAAAACAACGATTGCAGGATCTGTCATACCTGCCGTCGTATATTAGTCGCGCACGTTATTTCCGTGGCCACGGTGTTCACTCGCCATATATCTACCGTATTGTCCGCCAGGTGTTTATGCAGCGCAAGCTCTACATTGCCGATAGCGATATCTTTGTGGCACTCAGGGCAAGAGATATCGCAGAGCGTCGTTGCACGGAGATTGCAAACCTTATGACGGTGTGCGAGTATGGCTCGTGGACGATAGATGGTATGTCGCAGGCGGAGCTCGTGGTGGCAACGCTCGACACGCGATATCCCCAGTTAGAGGAGTATGCCGAGTATGCACGTAGCATCGGTGCCACGCTATGTATTATGAACCCCTATAACAACCGCGAGCGCTGGGAGGTGTGTAGGCGTATTATCGACGCACATCCCTCAACAACGGTGGATAATAGGGCATACCTACTGATATTTAATAATCACCTACCAAAACAACGATTTAGACTATGAAGATATATACCAAGACTGGAGATAAGGGTACTACATCGCTCATTGGTGGCGAGCGCGTGTCGAAGTGTGATTTGCGCGTTGAGGCGTATGGCACGGTGGATGAACTGACAGCATACCTCGCCTTTCTCGCCGATACGCTGATGACGGACGAGCATTGCACGGCGGTTCGTGGCGTCGGCGATATACTCTCAGAGCGTCTCGTGGGGGAGTTGCGTGGCATAGAGTCACAACTTATGACCGTCGCAGCCCTGTTGGCCGTAGGCAAAGGTGGCGAGGGTAAGATTGCCCCTATAGCCGAGGAGCGTGTCGAGGAGTTGGAGAGGGCTATAGATAGTATGCAGGCCGAGATCCCAGCAATTACAAAGTTTACGATCCCTGGTGGCCACCGCACGGTGTCGCTATGCCATATCTGTCGTACGGTGTGCCGTCGTGCCGAGCGTGCTGCGCTGCGTGCCGCAGAGGTTACGCCTGTCGATGAGTCGGTATTCCGCTACCTCAATCGCCTGTCGGATTATCTCTATAATCTCGGAAGATTGCTCACTGAGCGATTGCGCGTCGAGGAGATTCTGTGGATTCCATAATGTTGAGAATACGCTGAGTCTCAAATAATTTAGTCGTGTGGTGTTGGATATATAAAATAATTTTATACTTTTGTACGCTAAATAGGCTAATTGCACGTTACAATAGAAATTTAAAACTTAAAAACCGAAATAACTATGTATTGGACATTAGAGCTTGCATCGAAGTTGGAGGATGCACCTTGGCCAGCAACCAAAGAGGAGTTGATTGATTATGCAGTACGTTCAGGTGCCCCATTGGAGGTCTTGGAGAATTTGCAGGAGATTGAGGATGAGGGAGATATCTATGAGTCTATCGAGGATATCTGGCCCGACTACCCATCAAAGGATGATTTCTTCTTTAACGAGGAGGAATATTAGTCGCTTGATAAAGGTTAAAAACCTAAATATCAACGATTTACAATGACCGATTGGGCAGTCCAGTCGGTCTTTTTTTTGCCCAAAAACTGCCCAAAAACTACCCAAAAACTACCCAAAAATGAGCGGAAACTGCCCAAAAACTGCCCAAAAACTGCCCAGCAACTATTCACAAATCCTCCCAAAAAACCTAATAGTTAGTGAGGACGAGCGACTGCCAAAACACTGCCTAGACGCTCTTTCAAGTCTATTAAGCCCATCATTGTGAAGATTTGCATCATTGTCAGTTTTTTTGCTCTGTTGATGTATAACAGAAAACCATAAGCGACAGATCACTACATACAGATCTGTCGCTTATGATTTAAATTATGTGTTTGATAGCCAGAATAAACAGCTATCGTTGTGAGTGCAATGGATTAGTTAAGTGTGCCGCCGAAATCTTGGTCCTCAACCTCCCAATCGGTGATGCCGATATCTATACCATAGCTATTCTTATTGAGTGTAAGTGTGCAGTTGTACTGCTTGCCAGGAGCCATGTCCATATAGTCCTGATGCAATTTATACTCCTTGCCAGCTGTAGTGGTAATCTTTATAAAATCCATATCCTGGATAGTTTGAGGTACAAGAACGGCGTAGTACTTACCATCCTCATCGTTGTAGTATGGGCGTACAGCCTCACCATAGCCACCACAATCAACGCCACCATTTAACAAGTTGATTTCTGCCACGTTGTTAGGAGTTTCAATTCTGACATCAGCATTTAATAGCTCCTCCTCGCTGAAACCCTTACCTGGCTCAAGTGTGATAACCACGCGACTCATAAGGTGCTTCATCTCGAGTTCTACACGATCACTATCAGGATCTGTAGGATCTATGTGTTTGGCTTCGCCCCACAAGAAGTCACTATTCTTATAATTTTCAATCCAATTCTGCTCTGTAGAAATGCTGAAATTGTGAGAAGATCTTTCATACACATCAGCATAAGGAATATAGCAGTATACGTTGGCCAGCTCACACGCCTCATCCCAATATAGCTCCTCTTCGCTATTCCAGGTGCCGTTATAGTATGTTAACACACCATTTTCTACGAAGTATTTTTCATAGTCCCAGTAATCAACAACATAGAATCCAGCCTTGTCGCCTCCCTCAAATGTAACATCGGCGTTACGTGTAATGTTAAATTTAATAGGCTTTTTGGTTGGCTCATTAGGAGTTGGCTGCTCGATAACCACATCGCCACATCCCACAGCAAGAATTAAACTTGCTGCCATTGCTCTAAATAGTGTTTTCATTTTTAATAGTGTTTTATAGTTAATATTGTTTATCTCATTTTATCGGGCTATTTCCAATCATCAAGCTCGCCACCAATCTCAATCTTTACCTTTTCTGGGTTGTGGTTGAGGGTCACAGTCATAGTGTGTGAATAGCCAGGGCGGAAGCTTATCTTACCATACATCAGATAGGATACATCGCCAATGATGATCTCCACGAGTGGCACCTGTGATGTAATGCTCTGCGGAACAATGATAGCTGTATATGTATCATTTGTGAGCTGCTTACACTTGATGGTCTCGGGACTCATATATGTGTTCTTAGCGGCATCGCCTGTAGAGAGGTCCACTACAGCATAAGGTGTCGTACTATAAATGTAGACCTCGGTGTTGTCAGGAATGTCGCCCTCAAACTCCTCGCCCTTCTCCAACATTACAATCACGCGGCTCATTTTGTGCTCAAATAGCATATCAACGGCATTGTCCGATGCCTCAACATCCTTTGCCGAAGCCCAGAGGAAGTCGCTCTGTGCGTATGCCTCATCTGTACTTTGGTCGGTCTGAACGCAAAAATTATAGTCTGCGATATCATTTACATCCGAAGTATAGGGATAGTATGCGTAGATATTGTGCTGACCTTCGTTCCAATAGACTTTGCGCGTTGCAGCCCAAACGTTGCCCTTGTAGATAAATGGTTCGTTGTTCACCTCATTACCAGCAAGTTGCAATTCGGCATCGTTTTGTGTTACGTAGACACCGATTTTGTCGTCTACATCGAAGCTCGAGTCGGTGACACGTGTTGCCTGTTGCGGATGTAGCACATTTAGCACAATCTCATTCTTATCGGGGGTGTAGACCTCCATACTCTGCTTGTCGCTGCAGGCTCCAAGCATTGCAGCACCAGCAATAATCAAAAATACTCTTTTGCTCAACATATAAAGATGGTTTTAATTTTTATTCAACTTAGTTCTAATATCTCGCACAGCATCACCCATAGCCTTTGCATCACTGATCGTTGGTGATCTGTGAGAGTTGGTCAAAGTGTATGAGTTGGCCTTAAGATACTCCTCATCATAGGCAGAGCGTGTGCCCTCGCCAGTATCGCCCCACTCGAAGGTGTCGTTCTCGTAGAAGTAATCCATCGTAAAGTGCTCACCCGCATAGTCGAAAATTCGCTTCGTAACCTCCAAGCGAGAAATGGTATTGAGATATGGAATACCGTAGTTCATACACGAATTCTGCTCCGAGCGGAATACGCCACGCATATAACCATACGCACCCTCAAATATATCCACTCGATCGCTGTAGCGGGTGTCGAATATGAAATCTGCCCACGGTACGCTATTGAATTTCGAGGTCGTCGCAACATTCTTATACCAACCCCTCTCGTGGTTGCTATTAATTTCGCTGGCGGCACTTATCGGTACCCATATATTCCACTCAACGCTCTCGTCCGCCAACTTACCAAAACCATGTCCGCACGCCTCGTGCTGAATAACACCACGTGTATCCTGTGGGTATGGACGGTTCGATGGAGGACAGATTGATATCGTAGCATCTGTGTATAAGGTGCTGCCATCGTAGTTGTCGTCATTAGGCACCAGAACAATAAGTGTCTTATGCATATTATTCTTTATGGTAGGTACAAGGCTCTTGGCGTAAGAGATAACCTCGTCGGTTGTTGTGATTAGCTGGTTTGTCGTACATATTGTGCCGTCATAACCATACAACGTTCCGAAGTGGTTGTTTACGTAGGTGTACATCGTGTTTACGCCACACTCCTGCGACAGTGGGAAGAGGATGTGAACGTTGAAATACTCACGAAGGCTCTTATATGGCTCAACATCAAAGAAGTGGGCAATCTGCTGCTCTACCAGGGCAAGGTACGAACCATTCGAGATAGCCTCAGAGTCGTAGCCATCACCCATAAATATGAGGTTTATGTTACCATTACCATTCGTGTGCTCCTGGAATGTAAATGCTGAGTCTTCATCGTGCTCGTAGTCGTACTGAGCAACATCGATCGATGTCTCATAACCCTCCTCAGGCATCTCAAACTTAACTACACCCGATCTATTGCCAGCGCCGTGCTCGAGCTCCTTAAACGTGAGGCGTAGCTCACTCTTTCCGTTGCCCTCCATCTTATTAAGAAGAATCCAATCTGGACACTCCACGACTCTCCAAGGTCCATTGGCATTAAGTACAAGGTCCTCGGAATGTACATTGTTTAGAGCATTAGCCTGAGCAGGACGACACACAAAGTCTGAATACTCGGCAATACGCTTAAATTCACTCCAGCCGGGTGCAAGTTTATAGGCATTGACACACCCCTTTGGTACCTCCACGGTGAAGTTGTCCTTTGCCACACCGTAGAAAGCATTTTCGCAAATCACAGGAGGGGTCTTTGCGTGGCAGACGATACTTCCAATAGATGAGCATCCTTTGAAAGCACTGATCTCGATAAGTTCCACACCCTCTGGAATGATGATGCCTGTGATATTATAGCAGCCATCAAACATATTATATGGTATTCGCGAGACATTCTTAGGCAGCTCAACGACACCAGTCAGGTAATGACAGTTCGCAAAGGCGTGTCCGTCACCGATAACCATAAGGCTCTCAGGGAAGATGATACGTGTGATCTTTGTGCCCGCAAAGGCCTCGCCACCAATATACTTAAGGTTTGGAGGTAGAACCAACTCTCCGCTGATTTGCGAATGTCTGAACGCTGCAGAACCAATTTCGCGGATACCCTCGTGAAACTCAACCTTTGTACATCCCGTACCAGCAAATGCCAGATTCGGAACGGTAGTGAGTTTTGGTGGAATCACCAAAGTACCCATAGTGCCTGAGAAACCTATATTTTCGTAATAGTTAAGTGTCGATGGAAGGATGAGTGGACCAGTTAATCTCGCACCATCAAAAACACCTCCACCAATACCTTCAAGACCCTCAGGAAGATGAAGCTCTCCGCTGATACCGTTGTTGGAGACAAAGGCTCCGCCATATAGCTGCTTGAGTGCCGATGGGAGCTTAATCTCTCCGGTGATGTGGTTGTGGCCGAAAGCCTCCCAGCCAATCTCCTCTACGCAATCTGGGATGTCAATAGCTCCCACCAGACCAACACCGCGCAAAGCTCCGCCAGCAATCTTCTTGATGTAGCGAGGCAATACGACGTGGTTGAGAGTTGTGACATTTTGGTTACCAATGCCGCCAAGCACATCCTCCTCGTCCTTATTTCCCGTGATCTTGATGTCGCGAATATTCAGAGCCGTAAGGGCAATGAGGTTGCGACCAATGAAGTTTAGATCCTCGTGGTTTACAGTGCCTGTTATCTTAAGGGCATTGATCTCGATATAGTCATATCCGAGGTCGTCGATCTTTTGTGAGAGTGTTCCTGGCTCATCGACATTAATGATGATATACTCGCGAACAATACCCTCGTGGAAGTCGGGATCTTCGGTCCAAGCCACAATGCTCTCGGGCATTGGCACAAACTCGTAGTCGCCACCATTCTCTCGCTTATTTACCTTGAAGGTAAAGTTGTGCATCTTACCTCCATTGTAGGTCATCTTTATATCCTTAACAAACTCGTAGCTCTGGCCACCGACACTTACAATAACCAGATTCTCGCCTGCAGGGATAGTTTGAGGCATCACCACAGCACGCCAATTACCATTATAGAGCAGTGGCGTAATGTGTGATTGGCTGTCATTGTTAACCTTTACGATACCATTCGAGAGGTTGATTACACCCGAGAGATTGGTCTTGCCGAGGATCACCACCTTGTCAAGTTTGCACCACTCCTCTTCGGTGAAGCCTTCGCCCATCTCGAGGCTGATGTTGACGCCAGCCATCAAGTGTTTATATTTCAGGTGTATAGCTTGCGATGTAGGATAGACCTTCGTTGCTTTTGCCCACAAGAAATCACTCTTCTCATATCCAGCACCAGACGTGGTGTTGAGGTCATCTGATTGCTGATGACTCTGCACCGCAAATGGGTAGGCTGTTGGCGTCTCCATCGACGTGTCGTATGGATAGTATCCATAGAAGTCGGCAGGGGTGCTCTTATCTGCCCAATAGAGCTGATATGTTGCGCTCCACGATGCTCCATCATACTCAAACAGAGCATTTGCCGCGCGAACACTATTCATCTTCAGCTCTCCAGGCTTACCTTCGCGATTGTAGTCAATGACAAAGATACCTACACCATCACCAGCCACAAAACCATTAGCATCGACACGAGTATCCAAGGTAGGGTATACGGCCGAGATATTGATAGGGTACTCCACCTCTGGTACAATAATCGTCTCGCTCTCTTTGATACAAGAGCATAGAGATATTGAGATCAGTGTAACTAAGTATATATATAAATTCTTCATCGCTATTCAGTTTTAATATTATCAAGTACCGAACCCTTAATAATCTTAGGAGATGGGTTGTGTATAACAACCTCCGAAGCTTCATCCGCAGAGGATGATCGGGTAAACTCGCCAATCTCTCGACTATCATTAGCTACAAACTCCTCGAATGAGAAGCTCTCGCCGGCATAATCCTTGATTCTTTCGACAATGGCCTGACGTGATATCGAGTTGAAGTATGGAATATTGTTATTCATACACGAGTTAACCTCCGCGCGGTAGACACCTCGCGCGTGGAAGAATGCACCCTCATAGATATCCACAATGTCGTCATAGTTTTCGTGGAAGATCAGGTGACGCCACTCCACAGTAGAGTACTTGCCCGATAGCGAGATATTTCTATACCAGCCATACGCCTTAGCACTCTCAACCTCTGCCACGTGGCCACAACACACGCACTTACACTTCTGGATGTATTCGTTGTGATAGATATACTCATCCGCCAACTTGCCGAAGCCGTGGCCACACGCCTCGTGCTGCATCAAACCTCGATAGTCGTTTGGATAGTCACCACGGCAGTGAGGCATAAATGCCACAGCTGCGCCAGTAGTCCACAATGATGTTACACCCTCGTATGCATCGCTGTTCATCAAGCAGATGATAAGGCTCTGGTTGATATTTTCTGGTGTGATTTTACCATCCACGTCATTCAATATGTACGACACCACAGCATCTTCATCGACGCGCAGACGGCCTCCAGCTCCTGCACCGTATGTAGAGTTGAACTTTGTGGTTCGCCAGATATTTACGTCCGAACATACACCACTGTCGTAAGATAGTGCAAAGTCGATATTTATATTGAAGTATTCGCGATAGGTCTTGTAAGGCTCAATGCCAAAGAAGTACTCCATACCCTCAATGACATCAGCCTCGTAGCTGCCATCATAGATATCCTTGGCACTATATCCATCGCCCACAATGGTTATATTTATACCTCCGTTATTACCCTTTGTTGCTTGCTGCAAAACGTATTCGCTATCTTCATCCTTCTCATAGTCATACTGAACGATGTCGTACGTACACGTTATAGGCTCGCCATTTTCGTTTAGCTTATCGGTGAGTGTAAAGATGATCTTATCCTCACGTACACCTGCGCCGTGTGGTAGATCCTCGATGGTGACCTTAAGCTGGGTCTTCTTATAGCCACTCTGAATGTCCACACTCGCCCAATCGGGACAGTATGTCACCTTCCAGTTGCCATCCGAATTGAGAACTACATCTCTTGTGCTGCCCTTGTTAAGGAGTCCTGCCTGCATAGGGCGGCAAACAAAGTTGCGATAGGCACTGATACGTTTGAACTCTCGCCAGTTTTCAGCATTTTTATAGGCGTCAATAGCCTCTTCGGGCACAACAAGAGCAATGCTGCTTTTGTCTACGCCATTAAATGCCGAGCCATCAAGCTGAGGTGGCTCAACGGCGTGACACTCAACCATTTCGAGGGAGCGGCAGTTCTCGAAGGCGTGTTGATCGATTCTCTGCAGATCCTTTGGCAGTACCACAGCCGAGAGTCTCTGACAATTACAGAAGGCATAACCCTCAATATACTGCACGGTTGATGGTATCTTCATAGTGTCGCGCAGGTATATGCAGCGATCAAAGGTCGCCCAGGGGATAATATTCAAGCCTTCAGGTAGGGTGACGTGTGCCACGTAGGAGTCGGCAAATACCTCGTTGCCGAGTTTTTTGATTGTCGATGGTAGGTGGACATCGCCTCTCATCATATGATTACCAGCTAAAGCCCACGCATCTAACTCCTCAACACCCTCTGGGATATGTACTGAGGTGATTTTGGTAGGAAGTCCACCAACCCTCTTGATGTGTGCAGGGATGGTAACATCGCCTGTGAGGTTTGGTGGAAAGGCACCACCCTCCAATGCCTGCAGCGACTCTGGGATATGCAACCTACCTGTCATATAAGGGCAAGCACCAAAGGCTGCACCACCAATATACTTAATATTAGGTGGAAGTATAAACTCGCCCGTGAGATTACACTTCTGTCCATCAGCAGGATTAAATATACCACCGCCAATATACTCGAGCGACATCGGCAGGTAGATAGAGCCTGTGAGTGATGAATTTTGGTTATTGTAAGCTTCAAATACGTCAGAGCCAAGATGCTTCAGACCCTCAGGGAATATCAACGAGCCTCGCAATGAACAGCCAAGGAATGCTGCGTTGCCGATACCAACAAGATGATCTGGCCAAACGACATAGGATAGGTATCTCATTTGCTGGAATGCTCCCATAGGAATATAGTCATCTGCCGATAGTGGCTGATCGTAAGGCAGTGGACCCCAGCCGCCCTCCCAGGTATAGGACGTCTGATCAATCGTGCGTAACTCTTTGAGGTTCACAGCCTCGAGATATGGCATATTTTCGCGAATGTAGCGGAAATGGTCGTGACGCGATAGTGTGCCAGTTAGCTTAAGATTTACAATCTCCTTTGGGTCGATACCCATACGTGCCACCACATCACCGATATATTCATCTCGCTCCACGTGTACGGTTACATACTCGCGAGCTTCGCCATTATGCGAGAGCTGGTCATTCTGCCAAGGCGATATTGACTCTGCAATAAGTGAGAGCTCGTAGTCTCCCTCGGGCATTCGTTTCACCACCTCCAGTGTGAATTTATGCAATTTGTTAGGTGCGTAGACCATCACATCATCGCGGCTAAACGAGTACGCCTGACCGTCAATATTTACAGATATCAACGTCTTACCAGCATCCACGCTCTGTGGTACGACAATCGCTCTATAGTCGCCACTCGAGTATATCGGTGTGATTGCCTCGGGAGAGGTGCTGTCGTCTACTGACACAACGCCGCTCTGCAGGTTGATATTCGAACTAAGGTATGTGTTGTTGATCTGAACAACCTTCGAGATGTTGTTCCACTCGCCCGGCTCAAAACCTATACCCTCGACCAGGGTTATCTGTACGCCCGCCATAATATGCTTGTGCTGAAGAGCTACATAGCCCTCCGTAGGGAGAACTCTCTCGGCTTTAGCCCAAAGGAAGTCGCTCGCCTCATATCCATACATATTAGTGTTGGGCACGGTGATGTTTTGCTGACGCTTCACAGTGAATGGATACTCCAAAACGCTCGAAAGATCTTGGTCGTAAGGATAGTATCCATAAGCATCAATAGGCGTGTAGTTATTCTTCCAATAAAACTGATAAGCACCTGTCCACGAATCATCCTCGTAGTTGTAGACAAAGCGAACGTTGTTAGCATAGTTGTCACGCAAAGTTAGCTCCGGAGCCTCCTCGCCATCATAAAAGGCCACAAAGACACCTATCTTGTCGCCATCGGCAAAACCCGTGTCGTTAACACGTGTAACATACTGCTGTGAGATTTGAGCGCAGAGGTTCATCTCAATGCTATTCTGGGGCACTTCTCGCACCACAATCTCCTCGCCATCGTAGGTGCACGACACTGCTCCTATGAGTAACGAAAATATGGCGCATCGCATAGCGTGCTTTAGTAATGAATATCTCATATAACTATATTATTTTACTAATTAGGAAGTTCAATCTTATCCTTTGCAACAAACTCCTCGAAGTCGAACTCTTCGTCGGCGCACTCCATTATGCGTCGCACGAGAACCTCACGGCTGATAGTGTTGAAGTAGTGAACATAGGCATTACCCATAACACTCTGATTCTCGGAGCGATATACGCCACGGGCGTGGTTGCAGCCTCCTTCAAACATATCGACTATGGATGAGTATTTTTCGTGGAATATGAGGTGATACCAAGGCAGCTGTGTCAGTTTATTTGTCTTGGTAATATTCTGCCACCAGCCGTGCTCCTTGGCATAGCTGTACTCACTATTCATATTACATCCTGGGCATCCGCACGCGTCGATAAATGTCAGGTGAGTGACCGACTCTGGACCCAGTTTACCGAAGGCCCTACCAACCAACTCGTGAAGAATGTAGCCTCGTTGGTCGTAAGGATATTGATCTGTACTCTTACCCATCCAGCTGATTGCGAAGCCATTACTCTCGATATCTGTGGTATTTGCCAAGATATTCGAGTTGAAAAGCACGAGTACTGTCGAGTTATGCTCATTTCCGTCAATGCCTACGCCATACTGACGGGCATATTCGCGCACCATCTTCTTATCTCCGTGCAGCGTCATATAGTGCTCGGAGTTGAAGCGTGTCTGGCCACCTAATGGCTCGGGCGATACGGCGTATGCTGTGCTTACGGTGAAGTATTTGCGATAGGATTTCATAGGCTCGATGCTGAAGATATGCTCCATCTGCTCCTTCATATCGCTGAGATACTTACCGCTCACAATATCATCGGCGCAGTAACCCTCTCCCACCAAGAATAGAGGTATGGCCTTATTGCCCTTGGTAGCATTTTGGAGC
Source organism: Alistipes sp. (assembly GCA_017630455.1). Taxonomy (GTDB): domain Bacteria; phylum Bacteroidota; class Bacteroidia; order Bacteroidales; family Rikenellaceae; genus Alistipes. The sequence goes on from JAGBVG010000063.1 coordinate 145,068, forward strand.
ACCACAACCTGATCCTCTCCGACAGTTGCACCCACCTGGCGCACGTCGGTATAGGTGGTGTAGTCCTTGCCCTTGAGCGAGAATACTATGCGTCCCTCGCGTGTCTGCGATCCAGCAGGCTGCGATTTCACGGTAATTGTAAGCTCCTCTTTGCCATCACCCTCGCTTGGCGATACTGTTACCCAATCTGGACACTCAACAACCTCCCACGGACCTTGAGCTCTGATGATGCCCTGTCGTACCACGCCCTTGTCGAGTGTAACGATGCTTGGAATGTTGAATGCCAACTCTTTGTATGCTGTGATATTCTTAAACTGGTTCCATACCGAGGTATTTCTGTAGAGCTCCACAGATGCCTCTGGAACTTGAAGAATACACTTGTCGAATGCCAAGTTGAAGGTTTGTCTATCTACGACTGGAGGCTCTGCGGCCATACATATAAACGTAGTAATCGAGTGGTCGGTAAATGCGTTTCTGCCGATATACTCCACATTCTTACCGAGATATACCTTCTGCAAGCTGCCGTTACTAGCAAATGCTTCATCACCCAAATAGACATAGGAGTCACCCACAACTACCGACGAGATATCTGTATTCGAAAATACGCAATCGATATACGACAGAGTTTCGGGGAGTACCAGCTCACCAGAGATATGATTGTATCGGAATGCGCCGTTTACAATCTTCTTGATGTTTGGTGGGAACTTCATATTTGTCACGCGCATATATGCCTCCCAAAAGGCATTCTTCTCGATAAACTTGAGGCTTGCGGGCCACTCAATGACATTCTTAATCCTAAGACCTGCAAACGCACTATCACCGATGCGCACCACACCATCGTGCAGAATCAGGTTTGTACCCTTTTTAGAGAAGCCGATGCGGAATGCACCGCCAGGAATCTCTGTCATAGTCGATGGAATGACAATATCGCCCGATAGGTTATTACCCAAGCCATTAAAGGCATTTTCACCGAGATGCTCCAACTTCTGAGGTAGGTAGAATGTGCCATAGAATTGTCCTGATGTTTCGAATGCGCTACCACCGATATATGTCAAGTTGTCAGTTAGTATCAACTCACCTCTAAGATATCTACTGCGAAATCCTGCGCCACCAATATGTTTGAGTGTATGAGGCATCACGATCTCAGCATCGCAATCCCAGAACGCATACTCCTGAACAGTCTCAAGACCCTCGGGTAGAATGATTGGCGAGGTAAGGAGCAGGTCGCTCATAGCGTTGCTTCCAATGTGCTTCAGGTTTGTAGGTAGTACCACCTGACGCAAATTCTCAAAACCTCTAAATGCTTCATTCGGAAGATAATCGTCGAGGAAGTAGTCTTTCCATCCGCCACCGTTGATCCATTCATTATGGAAAAAGACGTGAACAAACTTCGCATCACTCAGGTTGATGCTCTTGAGGCTCTTTTGTGCTATCTCTTTCAGATAGCTAAAATCGTCGTGGTTGAGCTCGCCCCCGAGTTTGAGATTTTTAATCTGTGTGGTGTCATATCCCAACTCGGCCATCACATCGCGGAATGTTCCTGCCTTAGGTACATTAATAACGATATAGGAGTTGCTATCGAAGTTGTGCGATGTCTCATCATTCTCCCACTCCGATATCTCGCCACGGGTGAGGTCAAATTCGAAATCTCCAGACTCGCGCTTGTTTACCGTGAGGGTGAAATTGTGTAGCTTGCCCATCTGATACTCCATATCATAGTCCAAGCTATGTTTGTAGGTTACGCCATCAATAGTAACACTCATAAGCGCCAAGCCTGCGCTAATACTCTGAGGCACAACTACGGCACGATATACGCCCTCGTTTTGCGGAAGCATAATGATGCCTCTGTCAACCTCGCCGTAAGGTACTGGCACACCATTCGAAAGATCAATTTTTGCGTGACGCAGGGTGTTTTCGATCTGCACAATCTTCTCATACTCGGCCCACTCATTATTTGTGAAGCCGGTACCCTTGACAAGCTGCACCTTCACACCAGCCATACGGTGGGTGTAGTGCACTATGATCACATCCTTCGTAGGAGCGATGTGCGATGCCTTGCACCACAAGAAATCCGAGGTCTCATAGTTTGACATACTGCCATCATCTGGCACGATATCCTGTCTGTAATTGACTTCGTAGCTGTATTCCAATGGGTTAGAGATATACTCCACGGCGGGATAGTAGCCGTAGATGTCGATAGGAGTTTCGCTATCCTTCCAATAGATTGTAGCTGGCGAGTTCCACGAGTTATCCTCGGCGTTGTAGGTATAAATAGCGTTTGTTGCGCGGAGGTTAGAGTCGCTCAACTCTCCTGCAACACCATTATCATAGTCAATAATGTAGATACCCATCTTGTCGCCAGTGGCAAAGCCATTGTCGTTTACTCGGGTGGTATACTCTTGGTTAACGGAGCCCTGAATGGTGAGTGGTAATCTGTCGATTGAGGGATCGCGGAGCTCCTCAAGGTCTGCCTTTTGACACGAGGCAGTGATAAGAATAAGAGCAAGAATGGCTATTCTCGCTATAGGCTCACGCAATGAGCGAATAGGGGGGGGTAATTGCTTGAAAATCAATTTATTACACATAATATGTCAAATATCAATTAATACCCAAAGTGTTATAATCTACCGCAATATGCGAGCATTGTAGACCCACATACATACGAGTAAATTTTAGTATAAATTTTTAAATTTGCTTTCTTTGTAATGATCCTTTCGTAATACGTCGCACATAGTAAGTGCGGTATTATCAGCACAAAGTAAAGAAAATTATTCCATAATAACAAATATTTGGCGTTGAAAATTTATCTCTATAAAGAAACTCTTGTTCTTCGCTCAAGGACTTAATATATAAATAGTTTGGAGTATATTCCCCTGTCAGCTGACAACCTCCCCAAAATGTTTCTCTAATGGATAATCCGCGAGGGAAGGGGTGTTTTTACTCTATTTTTGGATTACCTCTTGTTTTTTTTGTTTATTGTCCGTATATTCGTATATTCTATGCAGTAGTGTGGGGGGGTGGGGTGATGTGCCATTGTTTCGTCGTGAGGCAGTGGAGGGAGTGTGATGGTGATATCTGCGACAAGGAAGATTTTTATTTTAGCCTAAATTATAAATAAATATGTTGAACAGACTATTTGGATTTGATCCGACTAAATCCACAATCAGAAAAGAGATCGTGGCGGGAATCACCACATTCCTCACAATGTCCTACATCCTCGCGGTAAACCCTACGATGTTTAGCCAGCTCGATGGTATGCCCGGCGGAGCTGTATTTACATCCACAGCGTTGGCGGCAATCATAGGCTGTCTCTCAATGGCATTCTTGGGTAAGCTCCCATTTGGTCTCGCACCAGGAATGGGTCTTAATGCCTTCTTTGTCTATAGTGTATGTCTCGGTATGGGCTATTCGTGGCAGTTTGCACTCACAGCGGTGTTGCTCGAGGGATTCATATTCATAATCCTCACGCTTACGAATGTCCGCGAGGCGATCGTCAATGCCATACCTATCAGCTTGCGTAATGCCATTGGTGCGGGTATCGGACTCTTTATCGCCTTCATCGGTCTTAGCAGCGCGGATGTGGTTGTAGGCAACGACTCTACGTTGGTTGCGTTGGGCGATATCACATCTGGCTCGGCGCTGTTGGCTCTTATAGGTTTGCTAATCACCGGATTTATGTTTATGCGTAATGTCCCTGGTGCGATTCTCATCGGCATCATCATTACGATGATTATAGGTATCCCTATGGGTGTTACGGAGTTCAAGGGTATTCTTTCTGAGCCCGAATCCATAGAGCCTATCTTCTGCAAATTTCAGCTGGAAAATATCTTCACGCTCGATATGCTTGTAGTGGTGTTCACATTCCTATTTATAGATATGTTCGACACCGTTGGTACACTTGTCGGTGTCTGTATCAAGGCTAATATGGTCGACGAGAAGGGTAATATTCGTAGAATCAAGCAGGCGTTTATGGCAGACTCCATTGCCACTACTGCGGGTGCTTTCCTCGGCACGTCGACTACTACTACATACGTCGAGAGCGCGGCAGGTGTGGCACAGGGTGGTCGCTCGGGTCTCACAGCCTTTGCCGTTGCGGTATGCTTCGCCATCTCGCTCTTCTTCTCGCCGCTGTTCCTCTCTATACCATCAGCGGCTACAGCTCCTGCACTTGTCATTGTGGGTCTCTTGATGTTGGAGTCTATTGTTAAGGTTCCGTTTGAGGACTTCTCGGAGTCTATTCCTGCATTCGTATGTGTCATTATGATGCCACTCACCTACTCCATCTCTAATGGTATTATGTTGGGTATGATAGCTTATGTGTTGATAAACCTCGTGTGTGGCAAGTCGAAGAAGATCACAATCCCGATGTATATCCTTGCGGTGTTGTTTATTCTGAAATTTATATTCATATAGTTCATTCACGCGCGAGGTTGTGGTGGTCGATGCCTCGAGGTGCGATGGTGGCAATACGTGGAGCGATATGGAAGATGTGGCTGTGGGTACGGGCATCACCTCCGCAACGCAAAACTACTTCGACACTGCATTTGGCGAGGTATTGTAGCGGCTCCAATGTGGTGACTCCCAGTCACAATCCTCCGAAAATTTCTCTTCGTAGTGGCGCACCAACGAATCCTGTGGCTGCACAAGCTCGGCGTAGGGGTGTTGGCCGACGCGAGCATAGTCGGGGTTGTCGCCATAATATATCGTGTCGGCATAGCGCCAATACTCCTTGTTACCGCGCACCTCGGTATGTCCCGAGTGCTGACCTGTCATAAACGAGGCTCGGGATGGTGCGCTCACGGGGCTTCCGGCATACGCCTGTGTGAAGCGCATACCCTCGCGCGCCATCCTGTCAATATTTGGGGTCTCGATAAGCTGCTGGCCATAGCATCCGACATTGTTATATCCCAAGTCGTCGCACATAATGACGATGATGTTAGGCTGTTGGCGTTTGGTGCAACCAACAAGTAATGGAATAAGAATACCTCCGCCTAATATCATACGGTATAATCTCTGAACTCTCTGTTTCATAGCGACTTTGGTTTGTTGTTGGCTATCCATTGCATAACATTCTTAGGGGCGCGACCCAGCTCCAGTTGCTCGCGCATATAATCCATAGCCTCGGCGACGTGGACAAAAAAGGCGTAATAACCCTCGCAGAGATAGTTCAGACCTGCCTCGCCATCCTCGGTGGTGAGGAAGCGGTTGCGTGGGCACTCGCCGTGGCAGGCAAACTCATACTTACATCTGCGGCACTGGCGAGGTAGTGAGGTGTGCTTAGCTCTTCCGAAGGCGCGCTGCTCGGGGCTATACATTATATTTATAATAGGGGTGTCGTGGATGTTGCCAAGACGATACTCAGGAAAAACAAAGTGGTCACACGAATATATGTCGCCGTTATGCTCTATCACTGCTGCGTGGCCGCAATATTTCGACATTGTGCAGATGCTGTGGCCCGTCTATGGATACGCCAACGAGGATGTTGTGCCTATGGAAAAACTCACACCAGCGCTCGTTGATAAGCGTGGCGTTGGTCTGTATGCAGTTGTAGACTCTTCGGCCATCGGCATAGCGTTGCTGAAGTGCCAATGCGCGTTCGTAGAAGGATATGGGGCGCAGAAGAGGCTCGCCGCCGTGCCATATAAACATCACCTCAGGCGTGGCCTGCGACTTGATATACTGCTCGATGAATAGCTCGAGGGTCTTGTCGCTCATATAGGGAGCAGGGGTGTTGCAGAGGTCAGACTTCTCGAGATAGTAGCAGTAGTGACACTGCAGGTTGCAGTGCGCACCTACGGGCTTCGCCATTATGTACATCGGGCTGCCGTATGGTATCTCTATCTCGTCGTACGTGTTCATAGTTCTTTCGGGCGACTTTCGTAATCGTACATCAAAGATACGCAATTGTATCGAATTCTCAATACTCGCGCAATTCGAAATATGTAGTTTTTGGGCGAAAGAGAGGTGATGTAATAAAAAATTCGTATATTTGTATTTACAATTCGATGCAACAATAGTTAACCAAGTGTATGAAATACAATGTCTTTATAAGTTATTCGCGTAAGGATACCGAGATTATAGATAGAATAGAGCAGGAGTTGCTGCGCTATGGCATCACCTGTTTTATAGACCGCAGCGCTATAAATCCTGGTGAGGATTATGCCGAGGTGATATCCAAGGCTCTCTACGACTCCGACCTTATGCTCTTTGTGTGGAGCGAGAACTCCAATCAGTCGCGTGAGGCTGCCAACGAGGTGGCGCTGGCTATAGAGTTCGAGAAGCAGGTTGTTCCCTTTAAGATTGGTGAGTTTAAGCCCGACTACAGGTTGGCATACCGTCTTGTGCGATTCAACCGTATAGATGTTCTGATATATAACGAGCAGAAGATTGTGGCGCTGGGAGAGAAGATTGCCGCGCAACTTGGTAAGACATTGTCCGACGGAGTGGCAGAAGCGAAGGTCTCTACGGCGCAACCTGTTGCTTCGGTTGCTGAGGAGGTTGTTGAAGATCCCGTGATTGAGGAGGCATATCGCGAAGCACTGGATCTTATCTGTCAGTATAAGATTCGCGAGGCATTCGATGCGATATATCCACTCGCTATCATTGGTTATAAGGACTCTTTCGATAGATTGGTGTTCTTCACAGGCAAGAAGTTTGAGAAGTATGGACATCTCAGCGAGGAGCAGATAGAGCGCATTCGCACCGATGCCGATAATGGAATAGATGTAGCGAGATATATTTATAGCAGATATCTTCTGTCGATAAGCGAAGGCGATGCCTTTAGGTATGCGCAGGAGGCTGTGGACAATGGCTTTGTACCTGCTAAGTTGGCTCTTGCCAAGTGTTATGACTTGGGTGTCGGCGTGGCGCAGGATAATGATATGTGTTCGCGCCTGATGATTGAGGCTAAGGATGCTGGGGATTTGGCTGCGGAGTTGGAGTATATACGCTATGTGTGCTATGGATTCAACTTCAAGCAGGATGAGAAGCGTGCTTTGCGTATGTGGGAGGCTTTGGCAAACAAGGGTGTCGCCGCTGCGATGTCCTATATCGCTGATTTTTATGCCGAGACCATCCATTGGGATGTAGAGAAGGCTATCTACTATTCGGATATGGCTATTGAGAGGGGACACAAGGAGTGTTATTATTCTAAGGCTTTGGCTTATGGCTATGATAAGCACTTTAACCTTATAGACTCAGCCAAGTATGTCGAGAATTTGAATGAGGGTGCTATGTATAACGATATCTCATCAATGGTTGCATTGGCTTATGCATATTATGATGGTGTCGGTAGACAGAAGAATCTAAAACACGCTGTGCGTTGGGCTAAGCGTGCCGCAGAGTTGGGCTCTACATCTGCTATGTTGATACTTAATCAGATATACTACTTTGGTGGCGAGGGTGTAGAGGTTAATGATGAGGAGGCGTGGCGCTGGGCAAAACGTGGTGCTGCGCGTAACCACTACGCATCTTATATCGCCCTGGGAAATATGTGCCGCGATGGTTATGGTATGGAGGATTCGCTTTGTAAGGATTGTGTGACTTACTATGAGCGTGCGGTATATCTTGGTGGTTCGAGTGCTGATATGGCGGCTTTAGAACTATATAAGATATATAGTGAAGGAAAGTTTGAGCAGCCTCGCGATATGGAGAAGGCAATCTCCTACCTAAAGCCTATCGCAGGAATCAACAATGGCACAGCATCGCTCCTCTATGGCAAACTTTTGGTAGATGCCGAAAGCGACTATTGCAATGAGGTTTTGGGTGTGAAGTACCTGAATATAGCCTGTGAGGCAGGTGTTGCCGAGGCATATTACTGTCTTGGTAAGTTATACGAAGAGGGCTTTGGTGTTATGCAGGATGATGCTAAGGCTGAGGAGTTGTTTGCAAAAGCAGCCGAATTAGGATACGAAGTTAAGGATTAGTAATAACGTTTAAGTAAAATGAAGGGTCTGTGCTCAGACCCTTCATTTTTTATATGTATATACGATTAGTACATATAGTCGTATTGCGAGTAACTCTTATCGTACTTCAAGTCGGCGAGTGACGCTGCCTTAACACCGATGTTAAAGGCCCAGCTCTTGTGCGCACCGAATGGAATCCACGTAAAGGACATCTGCCAGCAGTGGAGGTCGCGCGAGATGGCTATGGAGGTCATCGACATCTTGCGTGTGGTGAAGTCGAAACCCGACGACGCGGTAATCATCGTCTTCGGCGTGAGCTTCACGCTACCGTTGAAGTTGATGGTTTGCTGAATGTTCTTCTTATATCCCGTAGTTCCGTTGTTAACATACTGCGCGCTATAACTGATGCTGTAGTTAAAACCGAAGTTCCACGGTATTGAGAAGTCGTAATATTGGCCCGCCATCCATTGTCGTCGCATTGCGGGGTTGAGCTCTCCGTATGGGTCGGACCACGAGTTGAAGTACTCCGCTGGCAGCGACGTGATGTCGTTACCAGCAGGGCGCGACTGATCCTCGCGAGAGCGGAACGTGTAACCAAAACTCCAACTTGCGGATTGTATACGACCTATAGAGCCTCGGCTCCACATCAACTTATCGTATCGCACACCCTGTGGCGACACCTCGTATGGATCGAGTGTGAGCGAGAGGTTGAGGGCGATATTTTGGTAGATGGTCGTGCGCAACTGTATAGGAAGCGTCGAGAGACGCATAGAGTCGGCAAGGAAGTTATACGAACCGTTGATAGATATCTGGTCGATAAGTTTCACCTTCTTCACCGTATCCTTGGTGCGGATCTTCGCCTCCAGAGACTGCGAGAGACCGAATGTGAGCGAGAACTGCTGTCCACTACCTGGCACGCCGTATGCGTTGTCGGTGAATGGCGAGTAGACCTTGAACTTACCTGTGGTATCTGTCTGCACGGTCTCGTAGAAGCCATACTTCTGACGGCTGAAGTCTGGAGCATAGCTGAAACCTACGTTAGGAGTGAGGGTGTGGCGCACGGCCTGCAGCTTACGCTCCTTCTTCTTTGCTGTGTAGGTACCATACACGGTGGTGTTTGCCGACACCGAGGCGTTGTAGTTATACAGACGCCAGAAGCCATACTCTGGGTCGAGAGTCTCGAGCTTCTTGGTCTCGTTGTTCCACTCCTGACTCACCTTCTTGAAGTACCAACGCTCTGTGTAGTTGAACGATGGGCTGACGTTGATGTAGTTGAACAGCGACAACGATGTCGATACAGGTATGGTGTGCTGGATACCGTTTTTCATATTTTTGAGCATCTCCTCCGAGAAGATCTTATCCTCGGTGGTGTTTACCGAGTTGGTCATCTTCATAGAGTAGCTCATCTTAATCTTCTCATACCAGCGGGTCTTACCTATAGCCTCCTTGCGCTTGAAAGGGTTGAAGCTCGCAACGTTGAAGGTGATGGTAGGCAGTGTGACGGCAATGGTCTTATTCTTCGAGTTCTGCGACACAGACATATTGAGTGCCAATGAGAATGGCGTGCCCTCCCAGTTCTTCGAGTATGAGATCGAAGAGTTGGTCTGTGTGGCAAGGATGTCGTTGACGTTTGTTGCCGAATATTTGCTATAGCCGCTTGAGGTAAGGTTTACCGATGCCGAGAATGTCGAACCAGGGTTTGCCTTAGCATCCTGGGAGTGTGTCCACTGGATTTTGTAGTTGTTCTGCTGTACGAAGTCGGCCTCGCCCTTCTCGCCTGTGCGGATAGCGGCATACTGAAGGTTGAAGTTACCCTTGAACTTATATCGCTTCACATATTGCGATACTGCCGACACCTCCCACGAACCGAGGGTGTAGATACCACCTCGTATGGCAAGGTCCATATGCTCGCCGAGGGCGAAGTAGTAGCCGATGTCGCGGATGAAGAAACCCTTTTTATCCTCACCATACGTAGGCATCAGGATACCCGATTTAGGGCCTACGTGGATAGGGAAGAAGGCCTCGGGGATACCTGGGAAGTAGATAGGTACATCCTCCATAACGAGGTAGGCATATCCCGTTACGATTTTCTTGCCTGGGATAACCTTTGCCTGTGTCATCGCGAGGTAGAAGTGTGGGTGGTCGGTATGCTCACAGGTGGTATACATACCATTACCGATATGGATGCTCTCGTCGGGGTGCATCTTCACGCTACTACCGATAAGCCATCCGTCACCCTCCTGTGTCGCGATACCCTTGATCTTCGCCTTGCGCGAGTCGAGGTTATAGGTGATGGTGTCCATAGTATATGGCGAGCCACCATCCGAGAACTCTGGATGTGTTGTAGTTGGACGGCCGTCGATGGTGTCGGAAGGGTATCCGTGTGCGAAGATATCCTTGGTCTGCATATTCACACGCATATAGTCGGCCTTGAGGTTCATACCCTGGTATGTCACATCACCCGTTTTGTAGCTGTAGATCATCTTATTGCGGGCATCGAAGACTACCGAGTCAACGGCCTTACCCTCAATAATGTCATCGAACATCGGTGCGCTTGTGGTGCGGCGCACTCTCTCCTCTCCTGTTGTGTCGCGTTTTGTGGTCTGCACTGTAGCACTGTCACGGGTTTGGAAGAGTCCAAAGCCTCCTGCGCCCGCCTCGGTAAGTCCGAATGACAGGCATAAGAACGCCGCGACAAGAAGCGTCGAGGTCAGATATTTTAAGAATAAATGTCTCAAAATTCAATAATTTTTTATAACTTTGCCGACAAGTCGGCAAAACAACCCAGTGGTGACTCTGTATCAGAGTGTGTTATGCTCGCCCATTAGTTTGATGTGCGGACATCGCGTCTCCTCGCTGGGAGGTTACAACCCGCAAAGATAATAATATTTTGGACAAAAAATAGTAAATTTATGAGAAATCTCATAATTCAAATATTACTTTTAGTAATAACCTCCGTAGCAGTGGATGCTCAGGCGGGGCAGATGGCGCAAACATCGCAGCCAAAAAGAGTGGTAGTTATCGACCCTGGACACGGCGGCCCGCGCCCCGGAAAGGTTCACCGTCAGGTGGTTGAGGCCGACTATGTGTTGGATGTCTCGAAGGAGGTGAAGAGGCTTCTTGTGAACCGAATGTCGAATCTCGATGTATATCTCACGCGCAGTTGCGATTCGGCATACCACGAGTCGCAGTCGTCGGACAATAAGTTGCGTGCCGAGTTCGCTAATAAGAGGGCAGCAGACCTTTATGTGGGTATTCATTGCAACGCCTTGGGTAATGCCAATGTCAAGGGTTGCGAGGTCTGGGTGCTGACGCTGAACGAGAAACTGATGAATCAGAATCGCTTGGTGGGTGCGATGTATGCCGACGAGGGTGATTTCATCAACCCCGAGGATATAGATCGCAATTCGCAGGGCTTTATGATGGCCTTGTCCCGTCAGCTTGAGAATGAGCCTTATAGCCGCTTCTTTGCCGAGGAGTGTTGTAAAAATATGGCGAGCTATGGTCTTGTAAATAAGGGTGTTAAGGCGGGTACTGTATATACTGTTTTGTACTACAGCGAGTGCCCTGGCGTTATCGTGGAGATGGGATATCTTACCAACAACAGCGACTATGCCTACCTTACTTCAAAGGGTGCGAAGCAGGAGATGGCAAAGGCCATAAGTGATGCCATTGTAACCTATTTCGAGACGCTCTATGGCGATGCTTCGCAGAGTGCCGAGGCGGCAGCTGAGGAGGAGAGTACACCAGCCGAGCAGACATCAGAGGTAAAGGCCGAGGAGGCAAAGGAGGCAAAGGAGGCAGAGAAGGTTGATGAGGGCTACACCATACAGCTTATCTCGAGTTCAAAGAGGGTGAATACTGCCGACTCGCAGTTTAAGAGCTATAAGGGCAAGGTTAGGGAGATTCTCGGTAGCGGAAGCTATAAATATAAGTATTGTTACGGTAGCTACAAAACATCAGCGGCGGCACAGGCAGATCTTCAGGAGGTGCGTAAGAGCTTCAAGGATGCCTTTGTGGTGAAGTATCGCGATGGTGCTATTGTCGCAAAATAATTCATTGTGAGAGAAAAATAAAAAAGATAGAACTATGAAAATTAGAAAAGAGTTTAAAATCGGAATCTTTGCAATTGTTGTGATTGCAGTTTCGTGGTGGGGTATCAAGTGGCTTGGTGGTCGCAACGTCTTGTTGACAAGTGATACCTATTATGTCTATTACGACAACGCTTCTGGACTCCAGGAGTCATCGCGTGTCAAGCTTCGCGGTGTTGTGGTGGGTAATGTTCAGGAGATCACCTTGGAGCGAGATAGGGTGCTGGTGGAGCTATCCATCGAGAGCAAGTATCGCGACTTGATACCATCGAACTCTATCGCCGAGCTTGGTGCTGCGGGTATTCTGAGTGGTGTCGAGGTGGCTATTTTGCAAGGCGATGCCACCGATGTCATCGAGCCAGGAACGGAGATTCAGGGTCGCATCAAGGAGGATATGATAGAAGCGTTGGCAGATAAGGGAACCGAGCTTATGGAGGGTCTCAATACCACGATTTCAGGTGTAAATACGCTGCTTAGTGAAAACTCTCAGCAGATCACAAATCTCGTGGCAAACCTCGAGAATATGACAGCTTCGATCAACGCACTCATAAATGCTTCGGCTGGCGACATTGAGACCGCAGTGGATAATCTCGGCAGCTTCACGGCTGTTCTTGCGGAGAATACTGGTCGCGTGGAGTCGATGCTCGAGAATCTCGACACCGTAACGAGTGACTTGGCTGAGGCTGAGCTTGTTACAAAGCTAAGTGCTACCGTCGAGTCTGTAAACGGTGTACTCGCATCGCTTCAGGGTGGAGAGGGCTCTGTGGGTAAGTTGCTCAACGACAATAAGCTCTACGACGAGCTCTCATCTGCAAGTGCAAATCTCAGCCTTCTGCTCGAGGATTTGAAGACCAACCCTATGCGTTATGTCCACTTCTCACTCTTTGGTAGCGACGACGAGAAGGCAGCAAAGAAGGCGGCAAAGAGAGCAGCTAAGGAGGAGAAGAAGAGAAAGTAATATTATATGCTGCGCCGCAGCAGAGAAACGAGAGTTGTAGGGGAGATGATATATCCGTCGAATTTTGAACAAAGGGTAGGTTTTGACCGTATTCGCGAGCAGATAATGGAGCTGTGCTCTATGACCTCGGCACGTGAGATTATCGCGGGGGAGGGCTTCACACGCTCGCGCCGCGAGATCGAGGAGCGTCTTGCGCTTACCGATGAGATGCGTCTGGTGATATCTATGGAGCCAGGGGCTGAGATTGGTGAGCAGGATGACCTGCGAGCCATAGTCGAGAAGGTGGCGGTGGAGGGGTCGTATCTCTCTGTCGAGGAGGCGGCTACGCTGCTTCGTGGTTTGCGCTCCGCAGCGGTTATAGTACGCTTCATCCTCTCGCGCAGGGAGGGTAGCTATCCGCGCCTCAGAGCCTTGACAGAGAGGGTACATATCTTCCCCGAGCTGCAGAGTGCCATCGAGCGAGTCATAGACGATAAGGGCGAGGTGCGTTCTTCGGCTTCCGAGGAACTGTCGTCCATACGCCGCTCCATCCGCGAACACGAGGGTCAGGTGTCGAAACGTCTGCAGGCGGTGCTTCAGCGCGCTAAGGCCTCGGGAGTGGTCGATGCCGACGCTATGATCTCTATTCGCGATGGTCACGCCGTAATCCCTGTCTCGGCTGCCAATAAGCGCAAAATATCAGGTTTCATCCACGACGAGTCGGCTACGGGACGCACGTTCTATGTTGAGCCAGTGGAGGTTGTGGAGCTAAATAATGAGCTTCGCGAGTTGGAGTATGCCGAGAAGCGCGAGGTGGTTCGTATTCTCACGGAGCTTACAGCTACGCTGCGTACCGAGGTGGAGGGGCTTGTGCGTATCGAGGAGTATCTGACGCGCATAGATGTGCTGCGTGCCAAGGCTCGCTGGGCCATAGCTAACGGTGCTGTGAAGCCAATCATTTCGACCGAGGGCAGGCTGCTTCTGCGTAAGGCTCGCCACCCGCTGTTGCAGCAGACCTTGCGTAGCCAGCATAAGGAGATTGTGCCGCTGGATATGGAGCTAAATGCCGAGCGCCGCATCTTGGTGATCTCGGGCCCTAATGCCGGCGGTAAGTCGGTGTGCCTCAAGACTACGGGAATACTTCAATATATGGTGCAGTGCGGATTCCTCGTCCCTGCGTTGGAGAACTCGGAGTTTCCGCTCTTTGAGTCGCTGATGATAGATATCGGCGACCAGCAGTCGTTGGAGAATGACTTGTCGACATACTCGTCGCATCTTGTCAATATGCGTGCTATGCTCGACGAGGCTTCGGAGCGCACACTGATACTTATTGATGAGTTCGGCTCGGGTACTGAGCCAACAATCGGAGGAGCTATCTCGGAGTCTATTTTGGAGCGTTTTGTGGAGCGTAAGGCCTATGGTGTCATCACCACGCACTACGCCAATATCAAATACTTCGCATCGCGAAACGAGGGTGTGGCAAATGGTGCTATGGCCTTTGATGTTAGAAATATTATGCCGCTGTTCAGCCTCGAGATGGGTAAGCCAGGAAGCTCGTTTGCCATCGAGGTGGCACGAAAAATCGGACTCCCCGAGGATATAGTGCGCAAGGCTATGGATAAGGCTGGTGAGGATCATATCAACCTCGAGAAGCAGTTGCGTGAGATCGCTCGCGACAAACGCTATTGGGCCGAGAAGCGCGACCGCATACGTATGACCGATAGAAAGGTGGAGCAGTTGGAGCAGACCTACACCGACCGTCTGCAGGGTATCAAGGATGAGCGTCGCGAGATTATCGAGAAGGCGCGCCGCGAGGCAGAGGAGATGGTTGCTGAGGCTCGCCGTACCATCGAGAACACCATTCGCACCATCCGCGAGTCGCAGGCCGAGAAGGAGTTGACACGCCTTGCACGCCGCGAGTTGGAGAGTTTTGTGGAGGGTGTCGACGATGCCAAGAGATCGGATAGCGATGAGCGTATAGAGCGTGAGATGGAGCGTCTGGCACGCCGCCGTGAGCGTCGCGAGAAGCGTGCCGAGGAGCGTGAGGCGGCAGGAGGTGTTGTGCCTCAGAAGCCCGAGGTGCCTGTGGCGCAGAAGATTGAGGTAGGCTCGAAGGTAAAGCTCGAGGGGCAGGGAATCCCGGGTGTCGTGAAGATGATAAAGGGCAAGAAGGCTCAGGTGGCATTTGGCGAGATGCTTATTATGGTCGACATCGCAAGGCTCAAGGCTGTGTCGTCGACGGAGTACCGCGAGGCTACACGCCCTACGGCAGCACGTACCGTGGTGTCGGTGGATATCCGCGAGCGTAAACTCAACTTCCGCGACAATATAGATGTTCGCGGTATGCGCGCCTCGGAGGCGTTGGAGGCTGTGGAGGATTTGGTAGACGATGCCCTTATGGTTGGTGTCTCTACCGTGACGATTCTTCACGGTAAGGGCACTGGAGCGTTGAAGGAGGAGATACGCCGCTATCTGCGTAGTGTCAAGGATGTCGCCTCTATTGCCGATGACCACGCCGACCGCGGTGGCTCGGGAATCACGATTGTGACGTTTAAAATGTAAGAAATATGAATTACCTATTGTCAGATATTGCTCGTATCGTGGGTGGTGAGCTCAGTGGTGAGGATCTTCGTGTTACGGAGGTTGCTACCGACTCGCGTAGTGTTGTTGTGGCTGAGAATGTGGTCTTTGCGGCCATAGATGGCAAGAACCACGACGGACATAAGTTTGTGGAGCGTATGGCTGAGCGCGGTGTCGAGGCATATATCGTGGAGCGTGATATAGAGCTTCCGTCGAAGCGTTGCGGTATGGTGAGGGTGGAGTCTACACTCGTGGCACTGCAGCGTCTTGCGGCGTACCACCGATCGCAGTTTGGCGGTGAGGTTGTGGCCATCACAGGCTCCAATGGCAAGACAATAGTGAAGGAGTGGGCGGCACGCTCTATGCCCGATACGGTTGGTTCGTTTGCTTCGCCCAAGAGCTACAATTCGCAGCTTGGCGTGGCGTTGTCGCTGCTTATGCTTGGCGGAAACGAGCGTGTGGCATTCATCGAGGCGGGAATATCGCAGCCCGGAGAGATGGAGCGTCTCGAGGCGATGATAAAGCCCGATATCGTTGTTATAACCTCCATCGGCGATGCACACTCGGCAAACTTCGAATCGGAGGAGGAGAAGATAGATGAGAAATTGTCTCTTGCTCGCGGGGCGAAGACAATAATATATAGTAGTGAGTATCCACGCCTTGCAGCGCGCATCAAGGAGCTATATGCCGATAGAGAGTTGATAGATAGCAGCGCGGAGAGCGTTGATTATGCCTTGGAACTCAGCGATGCCCTGTCTGTTGATGCGCTGCACGTCTCGGCACTTATGCGCAAGCTCGGATATGGTGTCGATGGTGCGATATTCTCGGCAAAGGTGTCGATGCGCCTTGAGCTTAAGGAGGGTATCGACAACTCGATGATTATCGACGATAGCTACAATTCGGATATCAACTCGGTGCTTGTGGCCCTCGATGCTCTGCACGTGCAGTCTATGGGGCGCAGGCGTGTGGCCGTTATCTCGGATATTCGTCAGAGCGGTATGCCTCACGAGGAGCTATATGGCAGAGTGGCCGAGGCGGTACGTCGTGCGGGTGTAGATAAGCTTATCGGCGTGGGTGAGAATATCTCGCACTATGCTTCGCTCTTCCCGCGAGGCTCGTCGTTCTATCATACCACAGACGAACTTATCGAGAACTTCTCCAAGGAGCGTTGGGCGCACTCAGTGATCCTGCTCAAGGGTAGCCGCGACAGCCGTTTCGAGCGTCTTGCACGCCTCTTAGAGCGCAGGACACACACAACGACTTTGGAGGTGGATCTCGCGGCGATGAAGAAGAATCTCAACTACTTCCGCCGTCATCTGCCGCAGCACCATCCTATTGTGGCTATGGTCAAGGCCGTAAGCTATGGTATAGGTGATGTGGATGTGGCGCGTATGCTTCAGCACGAGGGAGTTAAGTATCTGGCTGTGGCGTTTGCCGATGAGGGTATTACGCTGCGCTCGAAGGGTATCACTATGCCTATCGTGGTGCTGAATGCCGATCAGGATAGCTTCGATGTGATGATTGCTCACGACCTCGAGCCTGAGATTTACAGCTTCCACTCGTTGGATGCCTTTCGTCGTGCGGCACTCCGCGCACATCGCACCGCATATCCTATACATATAAAACTCGACACGGGTATGCACCGCTTGGGCTTCGTTGAGGATGAGGTCGACCTGCTGGGCCGTGCCATACACCTCGATCCGGTGTTACGCATAGCATCTATATTCTCGCACCTCAGCACCTCGGATATGCCTACGGAGGATGACTTCACACGCCAGCAGATAGAGCGTTTCGACTATATGAGCCAGCAGCTTGTGGAGTGGCTCGATTATGAACCTTTGCGCCATATTGCCAACTCGGCGGCCATAGCGCGATTCCCCGAGGCGCAGTTCGATATGTGTCGTTTGGGCTTGGGACTCTATGGTATTGGCTATGAGCACAACGAGGAGCTTATCCCCGTGGCTACGCTCTCGACACGCATCGTGCAGATTAAGAATTTGGCAAAGGGCGAGTCTGTGGGCTACGGCCGTGCTGCGCGCCTTGATAGGGATACCGTCACCGCCACAATTCCTGTGGGTTATGCTGATGGTCTTGATCGCCATCTGGGTGGTGGAAGGTGGTCTGTGCGCGTAAATGGTCATAGTGCACCTATAATCGGCAAGGTGTGTATGGATAGTGCAATGATCGACATCACCGATATTGCAGGTGTAGAGGTGGGTGATAAGGTCACGATATTCGGTCGCGAAAAGGGTAATACGCTCGAGGATATGGCCGAGGTGTTGGATACCATCACATACGAGATTATGACATCGGTTTCACAGCGTGTAAAACGCATATATACAGAACGATAATGAGGGGTACGATATATATGATTCCTTGTCCGATATCGGATGAGAGAGGGGTGTGGGATGTGCTGCCCAAGGCCAACATCGACATAATGAACAGCCTCGACTACTTCATTGTCGAGAATGTCCGCTCGGCACGCCGCTTCCTGAGCAAGGCGGGCATCGAGCGTAAAATCGACGAGCTGGAGTTCGTGGAGCTTAACGAGCACACAACATCCTCGGCAGATGTGGAGCGTATGCTTAAGCCCGTGTTGGAGGGTCGCTCGGCAGGTGTTATTTCCGAGGCGGGAGTGCCGGGTGTTGCCGACCCAGGAGCAGATATCGTAGCTTTGGCACATCGCCACGATGTGAGGGTCGTGCCTCTGGTTGGCCCTTCGTCAATCCTTATGTCGGTTATGGCCTCGGGTCTCAATGGTCAGTCGTTTGCCTTTGTGGGCTATCTGCCTATCAAGGATGGAGAGCGTCAGCGCAGACTCAAGGATCTGGAGCACAGGGCGCGCACGGAGCATCAGGCGCAACTCTTTATCGAGGCGCCATATCGCAACGTGAAGCTCTTTGATACGCTGATAAAAACCCTCTCGCCACAGTTACGATTGACCGTTGCGGCGGATATAACCTCGCCTAATGAGTATATCCACACGCTTCCGATTGCGGAGTGGCGTAAGCGCGGTGTGCCAGATATTGCCAAGCGTCCGACAATATTTATCCTCGGCATATAATTTGAGTGATATAACATAGATAGAGTAATGATTAACATATATAAACGAAAGAAAATGTCTGAAAAAGAGAGAGATATGGCAGCCGAGGAGTCTGCTAAGACTACAGCCGACGAGACAGCACAGTCAGCTTCGTCTGACACAATGACAGAGGATGCAACCTCTGCAACTGACAATGTGTCAGTAGAACCATCATTGGAGGAGCAGATCGCTGCGTGGCGTGATAAGTATCTTCGTCTGCAGGCTGAGTTCGATAATTTCCGCAAGCGTACACTCAAGGAGAAGATGGAGCTTGTAGAGCGAGGTTGTGAGGGTGCGTGGAAGGCTATCCTCCCAATTTTGGATGATATGGAGCGTGCCATTGCTGCATCACACAAGAGCGAGGATATCGAGGCGTTGCGTCAGGGCGAGGAGCTTGTGATGAAGAAGTTTGAGAGTGTCCTCCAGGCAGCGGGCATTACGGCCATAGATTGTGTGGGTAAGCCTTTCAATGAGGATGAGCAGGAGGCTGTGGCGCGTTTTGCAGCTGGTGAGGATAAGCGTGGCTTGGTTATCGACTGCGTGCAGCGTGGATATAAGTTGGGTGAGCACGTGTTGCGCTATGCAAAGGTTGTAGTAGGTGAGTAGTAGCCGTTAAGAGTAAAGATTATGGCAGAGAAGAGAGATTATTATGAGGTGTTGGGCGTCGAGCGCAATGCCGATGCAGATACAATAAAGAAGGCTTATCGCAAGGCCGCTATCAAGTATCACCCCGATAAGAATCCGGGAGATAAGGAGGCTGAGGATAAGTTTAAGGAGGCTGCCGAGGCGTATGACGTTCTCTCGAATGAGGATAAGCGTGCTCGTTACGACCGCTTTGGTCACGCGGGTATGAATGGCGCTGGTGGCGCAGGAGGCTTTGGTGGTTTCAGCGGCGGAGGCTTCTCTATGGAGGATATCTTCGAGCAGTTTGGCGATATCTTTGGTGGAGCATTTGGTGGCGGCTTCGGTGGCTTCGGCGGCGGTCGCGCACGTCAGCCTCGCCAGAGCCGTGGCAGCGACATTCGTGTTACCGTTAAGTTGTCGCTCAAGGAGATTGCGGAGGGCGTAACCAAGAAGCTCAAGATCAACAAGACCGTTGCCTGCTCGAAGTGTGGCGGCACAGGAGCTAAGGATTCGGCATCGTATGCTACTTGCTCGCGCTGTGGAGGCTCGGGCTATGTCGTTACGGTGCAGGATTCGTTCTTTGGCCGTATGCAGACCCAGAGCGTATGTCCAGAGTGTAAGGGTACGGGTAAGATTATTAAGAATAAGTGTGAGCAGTGTGGCGGTGAGGGCACCGAGCGCGGCAGCGAGATTATCGAGGTGACAATCCCAAAGGGTGTTGCCGAGGGTATGGCGCTCACGGTGCGTGGCCGAGGTAATGCTGCGCGTCAGGGCGGTGTTCCGGGCGACCTCATTGTGGTTATCGAGGAGGAGCACAATCCAGAGTTGGTGCGCGATGGCAACGACCTCGCACATACGCTCAATATCACCGTTACCACAGCTATCCTCGGTGGCGAGGTAGAGGTGCCTACGATCGAGGGTCGCGTGCGTATAAAGATTGCGCCAGGTACTCACGCTGGCAAGGTGTTGCGTATTCGTGGCAAGGGTCTTCCAGATGTCAATGGTCGTGGCCGTGGCGATATCAAGGTGTTGGTGGATATCACCATCCCTGGGGAGCTTACCAAGGAGGAGCGTCACCTTATCGAGAAGCTCGCCGATATGCCTAACTTTAAGCAGCCAGAGAGGGTTGAGAACCAGAATATCATAGAGCGTATGAAGTCCTTTTTCCGCGGTTGAAGATCTCGGATAAAGGCCTTCGTAAACAAACTTTTAGGTAGAGAGTAATGTCTTTTTTTAGACCACATAAGCGTAATCCGCGACAGTTCAACTACATCCCGCGCTACTTCGACCCAGTAAAGGAGGAGCGTGACCGTCGTCGCAGGGAGCTGCACGGCACATCCACTGCCACAGACGAGGAGGAGTATACGCCTGGAAAGTATATCCGTACACAGCGCGAGGCTCGTGATGCTTCGCGTGGCGAGAGTAACCCTATGGCAGGTGTGATGCAGTATTTGGTCATCGCCCTTGTTTTAGGCTTCGCGATGCTCATATTTTTGCCGCGCCTTATGCGTTTTGTGGAGAGAGCCAATGAGGAGAAGATTGCCGCGCAGAATGCTGATGCTACGCAGAGCATCAAGGTGGGAGATATGCGCCAAGATGGCTCGGATGGCGAGCTGAGCATCACGCTCTACGAGAAGCACGGCGACATAGACTTCACGGAGTTTGAAAGCCTCACGCCGGAGTCTATCAACGAGATTGAGGAGTGGAACAGACAGAACCCTACACTCAATATCTACGACGATGATGTCGAGATAGAGAACTACAAGAAGATCGATAAATAACCCCGATTATGGATCGTATAAAACTACTGCCTGAGATTGTTGCCAACCAGATTGCAGCCGGTGAGGTGGTCAACGCACCATCGAACGTCGTCAAGGAGATGATGGAGAACTCCATTGATGCGGGTGCTCAGAGTGTGCGTGTCAACTTCCGTAATGGTGGTAAGGATCTTATACAGATTGTCGATGATGGTTGTGGTATGTCGGCGATGGATGCGCGTATGGCCTTTGATCGTCACGCCACGTCGAAGATATCATCCATCGAGGATGTCTACAAACTTCACACCTTTGGTTTCCGTGGCGAGGCTTTGGCTTCGATTGCTGCGGTTGCGGAGGTGGAGCTGCGCACACGCCGCGAGGAGGATGAGTTGGGAACGCTTACGTCGATAGCGGGTGGAGAGTTCCGCTCGCAAACCCCCATCTCCTGCTCTCGAGGTTCGCAATTTATGGTGCGCAACCTCTTCTACAATGTCCCCTCGCGCCGCAAGTTTATAGATGGCGACAACTCACGTCTCGCGTCGCAGATACGCAGTGAGTTTATGCGTGTGGCGCTCTGCAATCCCGATGTGGAGTTCGAACTGAGACAGAACGATACGCTTGTTCACTCGCTGCTACCCACGTCGCGTCGCGGACGTATCGTCGACCTTGTAGGAAAACATATAAAGCAGAATTTGTTGGATGTGGAGGTGGATACCTCGCTGGTGCGTATAGAGGGCTTTGTGGGTCGTCCCCAAGCAGCCAAGAAGCGCAACAACGAGCAGTATCTCTTCGTCAATGGCCGATACTTCCACTCGTTGCAGATGCAGCGCGCCATACTGCGTGCATACGAGAAACTTATCCCCGAGGGGTGTATGCCATCCTATTTCATATACCTCACGGTCGATCCCGATAGGGTGGATGTCAATGTCCATCCGCAGAAGACCACTGTCAAGTTTGCCGACAACGATGTGATACTCGAGATTCTGCAGGCAGCGGTGCGTGAGACATTGGCTAAGACGGGAGCTGTGCCTATGATGGATTTCTCGGACGAGGGACAGCTCAATATCCCTGTGTTGGAGCGAGAGCAGAGGGTATACGAGGTGCCAAAAACCGCAACGAATAACTCATACAACCCCTTTGCTTCGGAGTATATTGACCCTACAGCGCCGATGCCCGATGTGCCATTTACGGGCTTCGATGTTCCGTATGACGGGGCTATGAGCACCGCGCCTAAGAGCACAAAGCCGATGGTGGAGGAGAGTTCGGAGCTCTACGCCTTGCAATCATTATCACCATCGTTCCTGCCCTCGACAATAGAGTATATCGATGAGGATGCGGAGCAGGAGTTCGACTTCATTGAGTCGCAGGCGCAGCCCGAGAGTCGCACCTTCACGGAGGCTATGGCCCTTACGGGAGGCTATGCCGTGGCGATGTATGGCGGCAGCTTTGTGGTTGTGCACCTGCGCAGGGTCAAGGAGCGACTGCTTTATGACGATATCCTGCACTCCCTCGCCTCGGGATCTGCACCTTCGCAGAGGATGTTCTTCCCTGAGGAGCTGACACTCTCGCACGAGGAGTATGAACTTATGTCGGAGCACGCCACAGAGTTTGCGGCGCTTGGCTTCGAGGTGGAGTATTGCGATGGTGGACGCATCTCAATCTCGGGACGTCCAGCGGTCATCGACATCTCCACGCCGATCGACGAACTTATATACGAGCTTCTGCACGGCATCGAGGATGGCGCACTGCCTATAGCTGAGGAGCAGCGACGTATGGCGGAGCTTATGGCGCGTCGTGGTAGCCAGGGCTTTGGCAAGGGTTTGCGAACCTCGGATGTGGAGTCGCTGTTGTCGCGCCTCGAGAAGTGCTCGAATCCAAGTTTCTCGCCATCGGGAGTACCTATTATGGCAGAGATAACGATGGACGAGCTGCGCGCGAAGCTTATGAAAAACTATAGTTAACGAAGATTAAGGAGAGACTATATGAATCCAAGAACCCCTGTTGTTAATAATTTGCTTATTGCAAACATTGTGGCATATTTGGCTACGATATTGTTGAATACCAACGATATATACGGTCTGTTTGCACTGTTTCCTATCGGCAGTCCGTTTTTCGAGATATGGCAGCCTGTGACCTATATGTTCCTTCACGGCGACTTCTCACACCTCTTCTTCAATATGTTTGCGTTGTGGATGTTTGGTCGTGGTCTCGAGGAGGAGATGGGTTCTAAACGCTTCATAATCTATTACTTCGTCTGCGGTATAGGTGCTGCGCTTGTGCAGCTCGGTATGGCGGAGATCGACATTATGAATATGCACTCCTATGGCGAGGTGTGGGACTATATGCGCACACCTACCGTCGGTGCTTCGGGTGCGGTATTTGGCTTGTTGTTGGCATTCGGTATGCTGCATCCCAACGCTACGATAATGCTTCTCATACCGCCTATTCCGATGAAGGCCAAGTGGTTTGTGATGATATACGGCGTCATCGAGCTGCTACTCATCATCTTCCAGGCGCAGGATGGTATTGCTCACTTTGCGCATCTCGGAGGTATGTTCTGGGGATGGTTGCTGATGCTGTGGTGGCAACGCCGAGATCGAAGCCGCTACTTCAACTAATCGGCAATAAGTTAACGGACAAAAACAAACAATATATTAATCAGGACTCGTGAAGTCCATAAATGAAACTACTATGTCAAGCAAGAGTGAAACCTATAGCAGCGGACCTTTCGGAAAGCCTCGCGGACGTGCCAAGCGTTCTTTTCTAAGTGTGATGTTTGTGATACTGCTTTTAGCTGTCACATTCTCATTCTCTGTGGCACTCATCATCGCCTACCTGACGCCATACGTGGCACCTTCGACTTTTGGCTCGCTCACCATCGTAGGTATCTTCGCACCTATATTATATATGGTCGTGGCGATATGTATGTTGCTGTGGCTCGTTACGGCACACTGGCGCACCGCGGGAGTCTTGGCCCTGCTGCTCATTCCGGGCCTCTTCCGTGTGTCGGATTTTTATAATATCGACTTTATGCGCAAGGTCGAGGTCAAGAGCGATAGCCGCTCGATTAGCATTATGAGCTACAACGTGCGCGGCTTCTATGATGACCATTCGCATAACGCCGTGGATGAGTATGTCGACTACTTCGCGGGTCGTGAACTTGCCGATGTGGTATGTTTCCAGGAGTATGCTCTCTCGATGCGCGGCGTGGAGCGTATAGACTCACTCTTTATGGCTCAGTATGGCAGCGACCGCTACTTTAAGCGCGATGTTGTCGAGGCTGGCGAGGTGGTACTCCGTACCTATAGCCGATATCCTATCATCAAGTCGGGAAATATATCGGGCGAGGGTCGAGGCACGTCGCAGTGGGTAGATGTGGTTGTGAAGAAGGATACGCTGCGTATCTTCAACAACCATCTTCACACTATGCGAATCTCGGCTGCCGATAGCAACGATATAGAGCGTGGCCGCATACTCCAGGATGGTGACCGTATGCGTAGCATCGTAAATCGCATTGCCGATAACTCGACTATTCGTGCAAGCTATGTCGATACGTTGTGTATGGTAATCGATGAGACGCCATACGAGCATATCATCTGTGGTGATTTCAACGATACACCAATGTCGTATGTCTATGGCGAACTTATTGAGAATCACAAGGATGCCTTTGTGGAGTGCGGTAGTGGCTATGGCTATACTTTCCGTCCTATGTACGGTACGTTGCGTATCGACTATATCCTATATTCCGAGGGTATGGAGGTTCAAAAATATGAGGTTGACGGCGACGTGACACTCTCGGATCACCTCCCTGTTGCGGCTACGATAAAGCTTGGAGCTAAAAAGTAGTGGCAATTACTTGCAATTTTGGAATATTATACTTACCTTTGCGCGCTATTATTAACTAATTTAACTTTTGTAACAATGCCAAAAATGAAAACAAATGCCGCTGCGAAGAAGCGTTTTTCTTTCACCGGCACAGGTAAGATCAAGCGTAAGCACGCTTATCACAGTCACATCCTGACAAAAAAGACTAACAAGCGTAAGCGTAACCTTTGCTACTCAGGTATCGTATCTCCAGCCGACGAGGCTAAG
>JAGBVG010000064.1 GCA_017630455.1 Alistipes sp.
ACAGCGAGCTGGAAATCAACCTCACCACCCACCTGAGCGGCACCGTCGAAATCCTGCTGACATGATACCATACCGAGTACCAATGCAGCCAAAGCAATAAATTTCGCTTTCATAAAATTAATAAATTAAGTTAAAAAATAAAGTATATAAATCGTGTCCTTTATATCTCATATCTTCATCGGAAGTCTCTTTTTGGGGAGACCTCTACAGTTTCGGCTTTCATTGTGGGTTCTGTTGATAAAGTATCTCGCCTATTTTCAAGCACGCACTGCAACTCACTAACAAAAATCGCCTCATTCGAAGCACGGCAATCGCAATAAATGCAACATCGAAAACAACTTGATACCCGTTTACCTGCCCGGGGTAAGGCCGCAAACGCGATCAAAATATGATTTAATACTACTATAAGTAATTGATAATCAGCGATTTACCCCCCCCTATATCAATAGAAGCATAATAGGGTATACGTTATCACTGAAAACTTGCTTTATTCTCATCGAGCTAAACATCACTTTACACGACAAAAGTAGTAAAAATTCCGTAATTAGCAAGAGTTTAAGCGAAAAAATTGCCCGATGGTTGAAAGATTTTTACATACACTCCACACCACGCCGCAATACATTCGGTACGCTTATTGTTTGTGATGGTGTGAAGTCTAATTTAAAACACAAAATTATGATGCCAGTAAAGAAACTAAATCGACTACCAGGGCTCTTCGGCGACATCTTCTACGACCAGTGGCCGGAGCTTTACGCCAAGCGCGCGACAACGCCTCAAATCAACGTCATCGAGACCGACAAAAAGTTCAAGATCGAGATCGCTGCACCAGGTATGACCAAGGATGATCTAAAGGTTGAGCTGAACAACGATAATCAGCTGATAGTCTGCCTCGAAAAAGAGATGGAGAAGCGTGAGGATGGAGCACCTTGCTGCGGCGAAGAAGATTGCTCAAAAGATGAGAAGCACCACTATCTCAGACGTGAGTTTTACACCACTTCATTCCGCCAGATCTTCAACCTCCCAGAGAGTGTCGATCGCGACAAGATTAGTGCAAAGATGAAGCACGGCGTATTGTGCATCAAGCTACCAAAGAGAGATGGCGCAACAGCCCTACCAGAGATGAAGCAGATTGCCATCGAGTAAAAAAAAAGCAGCGATGAGTTTCGACCCATCGCTGTTTATTTTATCGTGTACCATCCTCACGTTCACGTAGTTGGCGCGAAATCTCAGCTATACTCTTCAGCAACGCCCACGACACCATTGTCGTAGCGAAGATCACAACCGCAAAGCATATCGCCCAGAGCATCGGCGACGGCACACCAAAATCGACAATCAAAGGGGCTATCAGCGTACCAAACGTGCAGAAAAGACCCAACACCAGAGTAATATCCCCAGCATTTACCAGCACCGACTCGCGAAAGATATACTTCGACTTGGGACGCGGCTCAGCATTACTAAAATTGTCACGCTCCACGACCTCGGCAACGCCCTCTGGTAAAGGTTCACACACCTCCTCGGGTCTATCTGCCTGGCAGTGCGGACACAACATTAACTCGTTATCAACAAGGCTATTACAGCTCCTGCACAACCAACCATTCATCTCATTTCCCGACATAACACAGACTACTTATTTGATATTGCACTATGGTCGATATCACATCCCGCACAATTACCCGAGCAGATGTTATCCGTATCACAATCATTAAGACCCATATCCTCACGAGTCTCCTGCACGGCGCACTTGATACCCATCTTCTGCATCGTGGGATTAGTCGAAATTTCCGACTGAATATGATGTCCCTTGAAGATATATGTGAGCGACATCGCCAGAACAAAGAAGCCCACAACAGCAACCGCAGCGATAATTGTTACCAATAATGTTGACATATTTTTTTATTTTTTTAACGCAATTTTACAAAAATGTATTGTGCTTTTCGGTGCAAATTTATATATTTGCGGAGTAATTTGCAAATGTTATAGTTCATCATTAGATGAACGCTCTATTTAATTGTTTTATATTCACTTATTTAGTGTATGAAGATAGTCATAGCAGGTGCGGGTGATATGGGTACTCACCTCTCGAAGATGCTTAGCGGTAATGGTCACGACCTTACCGTTGTCGACGTTGATCCTAAAGCATTGGTTGAGGTGGGCAACCTTGTTGACGTAGTGACGGTAGAGGGAGACACCACACAATTTTCGGTACTTCGTCGCGCTGGAGTTCGCAAGTGCGACCTCTTTATTGCTGTGCGCTCGGTGGAGAACGACAACATCCTTTCAGCCGTGATGGCCAAGCAGCTCGGAGCTAAGAAGGCTATCGCGCGTATCGACAGCAAGGAGTATCTCGAGCCTAACAGCAAGGAGATATTCATCGATATGGGCATCGACTATCTCTTTTATCCTGAGCAGATTGCAGCACACGAGGTTATCAACCTCCTTGGCCACACATCCTCTACAGAGTATGTCGATTTTGCGGGCGGCAAGCTCACTATGGTGGCATTCCGCCTGGAGCTCACATCACCACTTTTGGGCCGCACGATCATCGACGCCGACTATGCGGATGAGGATTTGGAGTATCGTGTGGTCGCAATTGTACGAGGTTCGAAGACCATCATTCCAACCATAGATGACCGTTTTGAGGAGGAGGATATGGTCTATGTTATCTCGCGCCACAACGCCACACACAAGGTTGTGGAACTTTCAGGACGACGTGAGGTGGAGATACGTAATATGATGATTCTCGGAGGATCACGCATCGGCGTCCGCATCGCCACAGAGCTACAAAACGACGTAAACATCAAACTCGTAGATTACGATGCCGACAAGGCCTTTCGCCTTGCAGAGCGTCTCGACAAGACCCTTATCATCAACGAAGATGGTCGCAACACCGAGGCGATGATGGAGGAGGATTTGGCAGGTATGGATGCCTTTGTGGCTGTTACGGGTCGTAGCGAGACAAACATCCTCGCCGCGATGCTCGCAAAGCGTATGGGCGTAAAGAAGGTTATTGCCGAGGTGGAGAACATCAACTATATCTCGCTTGCGGAGAGCATCGGTGTCGACACCATCATCAACAAAAAGCTCGTCACCGCCTCAAACATCTTCCGTTTCACAATGACCTCCGAGGTGCAGAATATAAAATGTCTCACCGGCAGCCAGGCTGAGGTTATGGAGTTTATCGTAAAACCAAACTCACCAGCCACCAAGGGCAAGATTCGCGACTTGGGACTTCCTGAGGAGTCGATTATCGGCGGTGTAGTGCGCGGCGACAGAGTATTCATAGCCATCGACGACACCCAGATAAACGCATACGACAGGGTAGTGGTATTCGCAATGCCCGACTCGATTATGCGTGTGGCGGAGTTCTTCAATTAGTTCGAGAGAAAAAAAATAGAAACACATAAAACACTAACACTTAACTATGTACATAGCAATTGCAGGCAATATTGGCAGCGGCAAGACGACACTTACCGAGATCCTCACCAAGCGTTATGATGCAAAACCCTACTACGAGGATATTGCAAACCCATATATCAACGACTTCTATGAGGATATGGGACGTTGGTCGTTTCATCTTCAGTTGTGGTTCCTCGGAAGCCGCATCCAACAGACACTCACGATGTTAGCAGACGGCGCGGATAACATTATTCAGGACAGAACCATATATGAGGATGCACACATATTTGCCGACAACCTCCACTCTATGGGTCTTATGGCCAGCCGCGACTTCGACACATATATGAAGATGTTTAACATCGAGCAGACGCTCCTCCCAAAGCCTGATGTCTTGATATACCTCAAGGCAAGCGTTCCGACACTCATCTCACAGATCAAGATGCGCGGCAGGGAGTATGAGCAGAATATCGACGAGGATTACCTAAGTCGTCTCAACGAGAAGTATAACAACTGGATCGAAAATATCTACGAAGGCCGAGTACTTGTGATTGACAAGGATGTGGACGACTTTGTTGCCGACCCATCAATTATCGACCGTATATGCGCCTCTGTCGAGGAGATGTGTACAGGCAAGAGACAGCTATAAGAAGTTAAAGTAACAAGCGAGATAAAACAATGGTAATACCACTACCCGAGGAGTTTATACTCTCGATGCGCGACACTTTAGGCGAGGAGGCCGAGAAGCTATTTGCTGCCCTCGACACCCCAGCCGAGATCTCCATACGTCTCAACCCCGCCAAGCCTGCCGAGGTGTTTGAGGGTGAGGCGATAGGGTGGTCGCCAAACGGACGATACCTCAGCGAAAGGCCACAATTTACCCTCGACCCGCTTATGCACGGCGGTGCTTACTACGTTCAGGAGGCATCATCGCAGTTCATCGCCCACATCCTTAAAGATGATGATCTCGAGGGCTGCCGAGTGCTGGATATGTGCGCTGCCCCAGGAGGCAAGACCACAATCTACTCATCAAAAGTGGGTCTAAGAGGTCTTGTTGTGGCAAACGACATCAACCACGGTCGCGCCTTAGCCCTCTCCGATAATGTCAAGAGATGGGGTATGGGCAATGTCGTTGTAACGTGCAACGACCCATCACACATCGGAGAGTTCGAGGAGTGGTTCGATGTTGTCGGTGTCGACGCACCTTGCTCTGGCGAGGGTATGTTTCGCAAGATGGAGGAGGCTCGCTCGGAGTGGTCTCCGTCATCGGTCGATCAATGTGTGGCACGCCAGCGCGACATCCTTACTGAGGCTTGGAGAACACTGCGTCCAGGAGGCAAGTTGATATACAGCACCTGCACATTCAACAACCGCGAGGACGAGGGCATTGTCAAGTGGCTTATGGAGGAGTATGGCGATGACATCATCCCAGCCGAGAGAATCGACACCTGCAAGGAGTGGGGTATAACTCGCAGCGACATAGGTGCATTTCAGTGTTTTCACTTTTACCCACACAGCGCACGTGGCGAGGGCTTCTTTGTTGCCGTGGCGCGCAAAGCCGAGGGTAATATCAAACGCCGATCGCCAAAGGCAAAACGCAATACTCTCGCACCTCTTAAGGGCAGCGAAATAGCTGAAGTATCACGTTGGGTAAACAACTCCAACAAGATGAGTTTCAGAAGCATCAACGGCCTTATTATAGGCTACAACAATACCGTCGTTGACGATGTGATTCAGCTCTCGGGATCGCTATTTGTAGTATACTCTGGTGTTGCGTGCGGCGAGATTTTCAAAGGCACACTTAAGCCCGAGCACTCATTGGCGCTTTATGTCGATAGAAATCGCAACACCGTGCCCGAGGTGGAGGTGTCGTTGGAGGATGCGCAAAACTATCTACGCAAGCAGGATATCGACGTAAAACAATTTAACGAGGGTATAAATGCAGTGACCTACAAGGGTACCACAATAGGCTTCATAAAGCGCATCGGCGCGCGCTGCAACAATATGTATCCCAAGGATTTAAGAATATTAAAACTATAAATATATGGCAAAGCTACTTTATTCGATGGGTGAGGTTACGGAGATGTTCGATGTCAACGCATCACTGATCCGCTATTGGGAGTCAAAGTTTGACTGCATCAGACCTCACAAAAATAAGAAGGGTAACAGAATGTTCACCCCTTCGGATGTCGAAAACCTAAAACTCATATATCATCTTGTCAAGGAGAAGGGTATGACACTCGAGGGTGCTAATATGGCTATGAAGCGCCGCGGCAAGAGCGTGGAGCGTGATGTCTCAATTTTGGAGCGTCTGCAGAATATCCGCGCTATGCTCCTCGAGGTTCGCGAGTCTCTCGGCGACAACTCTCCTGTTGAGTATGAGGCACCTATCGAAGCTATGGCTGAGCTTATATCGGATGTAGAGAGCGAGGCTAAGGCCGAGGTTATCGAGGCTGTAACAACACCCGAAACCGAGCAGATCGCAGAGGAGCCACAGGAGGAGCCACAGCCTAAGCGTCGTGGTCGTCCACGCAAGATTACCGAGCCTACAGAGGAGGAGACACAGCAAAGCACACCACGCCGCCGCAAGGCAAAGAAAAGCGAGGAAAAGGAACTATTCCCATTCTACGAGCAGTCGCTATTTTAAATACGTAGCACTATGAAAATCCGAGAGATAGCAGCAGCAATCGAGGAGTTTGCACCCCTAAAACTTCAGGCCGACTACGACAACTCCGGCCTTGTGGTTGGTCGCCTTGATGATGAGGTACACAAAGCTCTTCTTGCCGTGGATGTAACAGAGGAGGTCTTGAACGAGGCGGAACGCGAGGGGTGCGACATCGTCATCACCCACCACCCAATTATCTTCACACCTCTAAAACGCTTCAACTCTGCAACATACGTGGAGCGTTGCGTGGAGCGTGCCATACGCAGCGGTATCGCCCTTTACGCCTGTCACACCAACCTCGACAGCACCGTAAATGGTATGAGTTGGCAGGTAGGCTCTATGATAGGGTTATCATATATGTCGGTTCTCGAGCCTCGCCGCGATGACCCTTCGGTAGGCTACGGCGTCATCGGGACATTGACCCGCCCAGAGAATATCAAGGCGTTGCTTATGCGCATTAAGAGCATCTTCGATGTAGGCGCAATCCGACACAGCGATTTACCATCGGAGGATATGATGGTGCGCCGCATCGCTATATGCACAGGCTCTGGCCGCTCACTTATCGGCAACGCTTTGGCTGCCGATGCCGACCTGTACATAACAGCTGATTTGCGCTACAACGACTTTATGGAGGGTGAAAATCGTATGGTTATTGCCGATATTGGGCATTTTGAGAGCGAATTTTGTGCAATTCGCATCTTAGATGATGTATTATCAAAAAAATTGTGTAACTTTGCCGTTCGCAAGAGCCTATGCTCGCGAAACCCTATACACTATTTATTCTAAGGAAAACTGTAGAAATAACTAATTGAATAATTATATGGCACAGAAGAAGACAAACGATGTTGACTACTCGATGCAGGAGAAGATTATGGCACTCTATGAGTTGCAGAAAGTTGACTCGGCAATCGATGAGATTAACAAGGTAAAGGGTGAGTTGCCACTCGAGGTTCAGGATCTCGAGGACGAACTTGCAGGTCTCAACACCCGCATCGAGAATATCAACGCGGAGATTGAGGAGCTTAACTCATTGACACGTCAGCGTAAGCGCGAGGTTGACCAGGCAAAGATTATGATTGGCAACTACAAGGAGCAGCAGAACAATGTTCGTAACAACCGCGAGTACGATGCCATCACCAAGGAGATCGAGTACCAGGAGCTTGAGATCGAGCTTGCTGAGAAGCGTCTCAAGGAGTATACAGTACAGATCAAGGCTAAGAAGGCTATCATCGAGGAGACCAACAGCCTCGTTGAGGAGCGCACTATCGACTACAACGCCAAGAAGGCAGAGCTCGACTCTATCGAGGCTGAGACAGCACAGCAGGTTGCTGACCTCGTAGCTAAGGCCGAGAAGGCTAAGGAGCCTATCGACGAGCGTCTTTTGGCTGCCTACAACCGCATCCGCAGCAACGTACGCAATGGCCTTGCTGTTGTTACCGTTACACGTGATGCCTGCGGTGGCTGCTTCAACCGCATCCCCCCACAGCGTCAGGTGGACATCCGCCAGGGCAAGAAGCTCATCGTTTGTGAGTATTGCGGTCGCATTCTCGTAAGCGAGTAATCGAACAAGTAGGGCGGTAACACTGCCAAAAAGAGAAGATGCGAAGGGGGCGAGAGTTCTCATTCGCATCTTTTTATATGCAAGGTATCTACATAGGATAGAGTATAAAAAAAACGAGGGTTTCGGCCCTCGTTTTTTTTGTGCGTAACGATGTTATTACTTTGTGGTGAATGGCTCAACCTCAAAGAATGTTGCGCCATTATTCATATCAATAACCTTGATACACATAGTGTATGAGGTATTGTAGTTAAGGTATTCCCACTTATAGTTGTACTGAGACTCAAGGAACTGACGCATAAAGTCGTGGCTAAGACCTGGAATAAGAGATAGCATACACTCCTCATAGCTTGCATAGCCAGCCATAGCGTACTTACCATCCTTAATCTCCTGAAGATTTGATGTCTCCATCATCGCAACATAGCAGCACCATACGTCATCACCAAAGATGCAGTCGAAGACTACGTCATTGACGTTTACCTCGTTGATATTAACCTCTACGTTACCAGTACCCTCGGCCTCAGCCTTGGTGCGTACCTGTACAATCTCCACTCCACCTAGAAGGCTATTCTCCTGACCATCACTATAGTCCATCAATGCCGCCAAGATAAGGTAGTCGGTAGCAGATGTTACGTTCATCTGAAGACCAGGTACGTGCTCGCAAATTTTACCATTCTCCCAGTTGAAGGTGAGAGGACCCTCAAGCATAAATCCGTAGTTAACTACCCAAGCACCAGGGTTTGACTGATACTGGTCGTAGGTGCGCTTATCTACAACCGAGCAACGCCAATACTGTCCCTCCTCGGCATTGATGCGGAACTGGAACGATGTAGAGCCTACCTCCAAAACCTCGATAAGCTCCTCCGAGCCATTGTCATCGCCCTTTGGAACAGATGCTCCCGAGAGTGGACCATTGTAGTATGCCTGAATGGTCTTTGATGCGCCATCCTCCACGTAGGTAAGCATCATATAGATTGCATACTGACCATTAACAACATCTACGGTAACGTAGCCATCGGTGAAGTTGTAGCCCTCGCCATCGGCACTCTTGCCCGCAGGGATATAACCCGATGTATCAGTGAAGATGGTGTAAGGATGGTAGTTTGTAGCGAAGGTGTACTGACCATAAGGGAAGTAGCTGCTCATAGTCTCATCGAGGGTGTAGAAATCCAAGATGATACGATCGCCATTGTCGCGCACAAAGGTCACATAGTAGTTATATGGCTCATACCAGCGACCATCCTTAGTCTTGGTAATCACGATGTTCTCTACGCCCTCAATCTCTGGAAGCTCAAAGTTATCATCGTTATTATCATCGTTACCACCCTGACCGCCGTTATCTCCGTTATCATCGTTGTTACCGCCATTATCTCCACTCTCCTTAGTCTCCATCATAAGAGGCTTCATAATGAAACTCTTGCCCGAACGTGCCGCAACAACAATATAATACTTCGTCTTTGACTGAAGATCCTTGATAGTGATAACACCACCCTCAGTTGCAGTACCCTCGCTCAATACGGTGTCAACCGAGATGTTCTCGCCATCGTAGAGCATATAGGCACACTCATTAGCCTCGACATTAATAACGAAAGTGATAGATGATGATGTTGTGTCTACTGGTAAAACCTCAAGTGTTGCCGTAGCATTCTTATCACTATTATTACAACCCACTGCGAGGATTGCTGCACCAACCATCAAAAGCAGTGATTTCAAAATATTTCTCATAATACCTATATATATAATGATTAATCCTCCTCGATTACACCTGTCCAATTGCAGGTAATGTTATTGTTCAGGTAGTCGTAGCCATCCAAGATTACGGTGTGAGTGCCATCGCCATTGTCGATAAACTCCGCAGTACCTCTCTTAATCATCGCGTAGTTCTTGTATCCGCTTGCCGAGCTGCCGCCATACTCATACAACCAGCTACCTACAGCCTGAGCATACTTATTGGTGAAGCCAGCCATCATAACCATCTTGCCAGCTTTGTCGGAAATAGTATACTTACCCGCGAAATCGCCATCCTTAGACTGATTGTCGGTTATAAGGTCAAACTGCAGCGTGTCACCGTAAACGTAACCACCCGACTTATTCATAATGTAGATGGTATAGTTCGAGTAACCTGTCTGCCAATAATCACCCTCGTAACCCCACTTAGCACGATGCTCGCCATCGAAAGTCACGTGGCGGTCGCCAGTAAGCGTAGACTGCGCCTCTCCATCCTGACCACCTGTAGGATCGTTGTTATCGTCGTTGTTGTCGCCATTCTCACCGCTTACATCCTCCAATGTAAGGTCGCCAACAAAGGTTACCTTGTGTACCTCACCGTCGATATTTACCTCCAATACAATCTGGTTAGCTGAAACAACCATCTTCGCATTGGTCATATACTTTGTTACGGTATTCTCCACGCTGTCGCCAGTGAGGATAAGTTGGCTGTTGTCGCTATTGATGGTATATGGGTTACCGCTGTTTGCGCTGTCGAAAGTGTATGTGCCGAGCGGAAGCGATGTGCTTTTGGTCGCTGGCGCAAAGCAATCAATGTAGTAATATGTACCATTTGTATATGCCTGACCGCCATTGTTAAGACCCTGATCTGAGAGGAAGAATGCGTAGCGGTCTGCACCCTCGCCATACTTCTCGCCATAGTAGTAACCATCCATACAATCTGCGCGGAAGACTACATCTACATCACCACCAGTGTTTCCACCGCCACTGTTACCAGCCGCCTGAGTGAAAACCAAGGTATAAAAATCCTTGGCGCAACGTACCTCTACGATCGCAGTTCGCGCATCAGATGTAGTGTTAGCCTTGAAGTTAATAACGATTACACTATTAGCAGGATTCTTGATGCTGTTGATAATCTCATTACCACTCAACACCGATGTTGTCACCTCTCCCGCCGAGGTATAGGTAACATAGACATCACCACCATTGGCCTCCACCGCGTATGTAGCGCCCGAGGTGACTACAAGAGCCGCACTCTTCTCATTATGCGACTCACAAGCTACAAAAAGTGCAAATGTAGCAAGTACAAAAATAGAGATTAGCTGTTTCATTTAATTATAAATTAGGTTTGTTTGTATTCTATTTCTGAAAACTAAAAGGTGGGGAACAGCATCCGCGCTACCCCCCCTATATTTTTTTTCAATCAGCTGATTATCAATACTATAGTAATCTATTAGTACGCTCATCAGGGAACACAACTTTAGGCTCGAAGGTCTTAGCCTCCTCGAAGTCCATAAAGCCGTAACCCATAATGATCACAATGTCGCCAACAGCAGTCTTGCGCGCTGCAGCACCATTGAGGCAGATGCAGCCGCTACCACGCTCACCCTTGATCACATAGGTCTCGATGCGCTCGCCGTTGTTGTTATTGACAATCTGCACCTTCTCGCCCTCGATGAGACCTGCTGCGTCCATCAAATCCTCATCAATGGTGATGCTGCCAACATAGTTGAGATTCGACTCGGTAACACGTACACGGTGAATCTTCGATTTCATTCTCTCGATAAACATAGCTTGGGTTATTTCGGTTTACTTTATACGAATGTTATCGATAAGGCGGATATCGCCAGCCTGGATAGCACAGCAACCCTGGATGCGCTCCGAGTCACTCCACGCCTCGACCTTCTGCATTGTCTTGGCATCAACAGCCTCAAAGTAGATGGTCTTCAACAATGGATTAGAGTCAATGGTCTTAACAACCCACTCAGTAAGCTCCGCAGGAGTCATCATCGCCATCTTCTCGGCACACTGCTTGATAGTGGCGTAGATGTGTGGTGCTGCGGCACGGTGCTCAGGCGTAAGAAGCTCATTACGTGATGATAACGCAAGGCCATCCTCGCCACGAACGATAGCACACTCAACGATATCGACGTCGATTGCGAGCTGCTCGACCATAGCCTTGATGATGGCAATCTGCTGAAAATCCTTCTCGCCAAAGTATGCGCGACGAGGATTTACAAGAGCAAACAAGCGGCTAACAACCTGTGCCACGCCATTGAAATGTCCTGGGCGTGTAGCACCCTCCATAACCTTGTCGATAAGACCGAAGTCGAAGAGACGAGTATCTGGCTCGGGGTAGATATCCTCCACCGAAGGCATAAAGACTATATCTGCTCCCGCAGCCTCCAAGATAGCACAATCAGCCTCTGGAGTGCGAGGATAGTTCTTAAGATCGTTTTTGTCGTTGAACTGTGTTGGGTTGACAAATACACTCACGACAACAGTGTCGTTCTCCCTACGCGCACGCTCCACCAACGAGCGGTGACCAGCGTGAAGCGCTCCCATCGTAGGTACAAAACCGAGTCCCTCCTTAGGGCAATCGGCCAAAGCTGCATTTAGCGCAGCAACAGTGTTTACTACTTTCATATTCTTATTTAGAATGATGCGGCAAATGTACAAAATAGAACCAATATTGCCAAAGAAACATCGGAAAAAGTGATGATTTATCTCATCATTGTTGATTAAACAGCCCCTCCTACTCGTTTAGCTCCAACCAACGAAGCTCCTTCTCATCCATAGTCTCTATAATCTCCTCGATGCGTTTCGACAACTCCGAAAGACGATCGTAGGGTAGTGCGCCCGACGATATCTCAGCCTCCAACTGAGCGCGCTCCGCCGTAAGCGACTGTAAATCAGTCTCTATCTGCTCCAACTCACGCTGCTCCTTGTACGACAACTTACGCTTCGAAGTATCGTGACTACGCTGCTGCTGAGGCTTCGCCGTAGTACTACGTTCGACACTGCGCTCCGCCGCCTCCTTATCCTTCATATATTCGCGATACTCGCTGTACTGACCCACGAAATCCTTGATGCGACCCTCGCCCTCAAAGACAAAGAGGTGATCGACACATTTATCAAGGAAGTAACGGTCGTGCGACACTATGATAAGCGAGCCCTTAAACTCCTGAAGATACTCCTCCAAAACGTTGAGAGTCATAATATCAAGATCATTGGTAGGCTCATCGAGAATCAACATATTGGGGTTCTGCATAAGCACCGTCAACAGATAGAGACGACGCTTCTCGCCACCGCTTAAGATATCTATGCGCTTTGTGAATGTATCGTGAGGGAAGAGGAATCGATTGAGAAATGTCGTTGCCGAGACAGCGTGACCATCCGAAGCCTTCACAACATCGGCAATATCCTGCACACACTCCAATACAGTCTGCCCAGGTTTGAAGTTGATACCTCGCTGCGAGTAGTATCCTATACGCAGCGTCTCACCCTGCTCAATAACGCCCGAATCAGGTGAAATTTTACCTGAGATAAGGTTAAGGAACGTGGTCTTACCCACGCCGTTACGTCCAACAATACCAACACGCTCACCACGTGTAAATTTATAGGAGAAGTTATCAAGCATCCTACGCCCCTCAAACGAGAGGTTCACATCCATACAGTCGATAATCTTTCTTCCGAGGCGCGATGTTGCAACATCAATCTCCACGCTTCCGGTCTGCAGACTCACCGAGGCCTTATCCTTGAGATCATAGAAGGCATTTACGCGATAACGCGCCTTACCCGTGCGGGCTTGCGGAGTACTGCGTATCCACTCCAACTCACGGCGCAGAAGATTGCGAGACTTATCAATCTCCGCCTGCATATTGGTATATCGCTCCTCGCGCTTCTCGAGATATTGCGTGTAGTTACCACGATAGCTATAGAGCTTACCGCGGTCTATCTCCATAATCGTATTACACACACGGTCAAGGAAATAGCGATCGTGAGTCACCATAAGAAGCGTGCAGCGCGAACGTTGCAGATACGCCTCCAAATACTCGATAATATCAATATCGAGGTGGTTGGTAGGCTCATCCATAATGATAAACTCCGCATCCTGAAGCATCATACAAGCCAACGCCACACGCTTGGCCTCGCCACCCGACAACTCACCCATCGGCTGATTCCATCGCTCCAACTTCAGCGATGTGAGTACCTGACGGATATTTTGCTCGATGCTCCAACCTCCCGAGGCATCCATCGCGGCTATGGCACGCTCAAGACGTTTGCTATCTCCGCTCTCCACTGCCGCCTCATACTCACGAATCTCAGGCGCTATATCCCCCATACGCGAATAGACCTCATCGAAAATGGTGCGCTTAGGATCAAAGGTCATATCCTGGTCGAGGAACGCAACGCGGATATCCTTCATAAACTTCACCTCGCCACCACGATCGGAGTGCTCCACGCCCGCCAAGATCTTCAGCAACGACGACTTTCCAGTGCCATTCGGAGCAACAAGAGCGATCTTATCACCCTCGTTGATATTGAAACTGATATTCTCAAAAAGCACTCTATCGCCGTATGATTTCGATATATTTTCTACCTGTAGGTAACTCGCCATATATTATTATGTTACAATAATTTACTATTAGTTATATCAAGGTCGTATGCAAGACGCTCACCACTCGGATAGTAGATAACGCCGCAATACTCAAAACCAAATTTCTCGAGCATAGCAAGCATACGCACATTGCCACGATGAGTGTCGATCCTAAAGCCTCTCACACCACGACGACGCGCCATATCTGCTGCAAATTTCATAAGCTCCGTAGCCACTCCGCCGCGACAACATTTGCGCGCAACACACAACCTATGCACAACAACATACTCCTCTAGTGTATGCCACGCTTCGGCTGGTAGCTGCGCGTATGTCTCCTCACCAGTAAAAACAACTACCACATAGCCAACAACCTGATTATTAGTATCGGTAAGGACATTACCTACACCAGATTCTATGTCCGATAGTATAACTTCGCGCGACGGATAACCATCCTGCCACTGATCGATACTAAGTTCGCGTAATGACAGCTGCGCATCGGCAACAACCTCCATTATCGCATCGACATCCTCGTATTTCGCCTTTCTAATCATTTTTGCGCGATATCTCAGCTATTTTACGATTGATAATGAAGAAGTTAAAGAGTATTACCACAGCCGTAAACACCACACCAGTAATCATTGCCGCAGTAGGGGATGAGGCAAGGGGCTGACCCACCATCTCCGCCAGATAGCCCATATAGTGCTCCTCGGCAATATATATCAGCAACAAACTGATGGCGAAAGTCGAGAGATTCAGCACCAAAGCCATAGTTTTATATGGCGTAGCAACACGACGCGGAGTATAGCCTATAAGCACCAAATTCTCGAGCTTATGGATATTTTTCTGCAGAAGAAGATATATACTTAGTGTAAGAATAATAATTGACAACACACAGAATATCAAGCCTATAGCTATGATTATCGCAACACATACATTAAGTATAAACAATGCCTTGCTACTCTCCGCTGGCTTATTCTCAACCTCATAGTTATGCTCCTCAAGGAAGTTCACCAACTCGGGCTCACTCGGATTCGCAACCTCGACAATCAAACGAGTAGGGTAGACAACGTTAACGCCAGCATAACGATCATTAGCCCAGCTCAGGAACAGCTCAGGAACCAAAATGGTATTTATCCTATCCGAGAATCCGACTATACGACCCTCAAAATTATCCGTATGGCCATTGCCCGTGAGACGTAATCCCAACGTTACACTCTTAATCATATCCTCAGTAATCTGAGGCAAACCCTGAGTATTACTAAAACCGAAGTTATAGAGATTCAGATAGTTACGCGGCAGGATAATCGGAATCGTATCATCTCCCACGGCATATCTCCACGCCTTGGTCTCGACATCGATAAACTCATCTGGCACGCTCTCGAAAAAGAGCATCGTGGATAGTTTACGGCCGTTAAACATTATGCTGCCATCAACCTCGAATTGCGACGCTGCGAAGCTTCCAACACCACTGACACACTCCAACTGCTCGAGCGCAGCGATGTCTGCCTCACTAAAGACTTCCGTATTAACACCCACGCGCTCAACGGGGTGAGTAACAACAAGATAGTCATTGCCAATAAACGATTGCTCGCCCGTAAGAATAGGTTTCAGATCGCTATATATCTGCACACCCGAGAGCACCACAGTCATACCTATAAGATTGGCAATGAAGAATATAGCCAACTCAAGGATGCTGACGTGACTGCGCAACAATTTCCAAATAAGAACTAAAGACTTAGACATACGTCATACTCCATATTGATATGTTTACCAATAGATGTGGCAATAATCGCAGCGCCACGAGACTTAGCCTCGCGAAGCAGAATATCGCGCATAATATCACCATTCTGATCATCAAGATGCGACACAGGCTCGTCAAGAAGCATAAAATCAAAAGGTTGGCACAATGCACGGATAAATGCCACACGCTGCTGCTGTCCAAACGACATACGATCTATGCGCGTATCCATCTTATTCTCAATGCCAAGCTCCTCAAAAAGATGCTTAATATCCTCGATGCTTTTGTGGTTTGTGATACCATTCTTAACCACCACATTCTCAAGCGCAGTAAGCTCACCAAAGAGCTTCAAATCTTGAAACAGAACACTTATGTGACGCTGACGAATCTCGCACCAACGGTTTATATTATAAGTGGAGATATTCTCGCCATCGAAGCAGATATCGCCGCGATAATCACCACGCAGACCATAGATATAACTGCACAATGACGACTTTCCTGTTCCCGAAGCAGCCTTGATAAGATAGCTTTTGCCAGCCTCAAAGCAGAAATCACGATACCAGATGTCGGAACGGAGATCCCCGCTCTGAGCAAAAATCTCCGGTACGACATTATGTAATTGAATTTTATTCACACCAAAACAATCTTAGAAGATGGTATTATTTATCTCACTCATAGCCACCGACATAACGACATCTGTAAGTTGTTGCAAAGCGTTTGTTGATTCATCATCAAACACCAACACCGTCTCGTTATGCAGAGGCTCGTAGCTAACGTTATAGATATAACTCAACGACTCAACAACACCACGATACACCCCTCGGTACTCATAATCCATCTCCTCAATAAGTAGGTCATTGCAAGATTTTACAAAGCTGTTAGCCAACACATTATCCACATCAACAACCCAATAGAAATAGGAATTTGCCACATCGTTTGCCCACTTCGCGCACGTAGCAGGAGCATCACTCTTCTCAGGCTTCATATTCACGCCGCCAAAGAGCAAACCATCGTTCTGTTCAAGATCAACAACAATGTTACCAAACTGGCCGACATACTTATCCTCACCAACCTTTCGGAGCAATCCCATAGCATACTGACCCACGTTTGTAATTATGTAACTATCAGTCACATCCATCATCACCGCAGCAGCAACTGAGTCGAGTTGTGGTCTATGCTCCACACGACCACTGAAGTAGTTGATATGCTCATTCATCTGGCCATCAATAGAATCTACAACAAGCGTCACATCGCCACTAATAGACTCTATTGCGTCGCATAAAATAGCCATTACCATCCTCTCCTCGCTACTAAGATTTATACCCAAAAGCTCTGTTAATGAGCTATTTAGCAGGGTAGTGATACTCTCAGCAAGCCTCTTTCCCTCCACACCGACATTCATAACCATCAACGCATCTTCGTCGATATACTCGAGATGACTACCACTGCTGCGCTTCATCATCGCATCATACTCCTCGGTATTGAAGCCATAACCCTTATAAGACATCGTCACGCGACCGGGGTCAAATGTCAGATCTGCAATCATATAGGCTCCTGGAGTGACATATTTACTCAACTCATCAATAAGAAGTTTCTGCTCGTTAAGCTCCTCAATAAGATAGTTTAAATCCTCATCACCGTATAGAGCAATCTCCTCATCAATATACTGCTTGCCATAGCTTGTTAACTTATTGGCATCCATATAAATAGCCATATCACTTGCACCAAATAGCGTAAGATCCGCCAACTTACGAGACAAAGCCTTATCGATATTTGCAGTAAGATTCTCCTCCTCGCAAATGACAAGCGCAGCACGACTATCGTTATATACCAATGCTAAATCAGAGTCTAAAACACATATACGAGCATCGCCATCACGCACAATTTCAAAGCCCTCTTCTCCCTCTTGTTCAAGCAGATAAGCAACGCTACCTAAAGTATTATCTACCATCTTCACATCCACAACCTCAGCAACAAAGACAAATGCCCGATCAACCTCATCCAAGTATCCATAAACAGGCTTAGTAAAGTCAATACCACTGCAGTTAAAGTCCTGTATTACATCATACAAGCAGTTTACCGCCTCCTGATCCGCAACATCCGCCGTAACCATAGATGCATAGAGACGACGCTGCTCAGGAGTAAAATAGTTCTCGAAAGCACCTTTCTTAGCCAGCTGATCGACGTTGAAATAACAGAAAATTGCATCCTCAATCTTCGCACGATCATCACCCGTAGACTTATCAAATGATAGTATCGCCACAGCTGCTGCCGCAACAACAGCGACTACGGCAAAGATTATTAAAAGCCCCTTTTTCATATCATAACCATTTAAATTAACTCATTATGTTGCTATAATATACAAAGGTAGCAATTATTTTCAAATTACACAACGTGAGAGATGTTTAACAGAGATTTTAACGGATAACATCAATAGAACGAGCAACTAAAGCAAAAGTTTCTCAAACAACCCTACCATAATA
This sequence comes from Alistipes sp., assembly GCA_017630455.1. Classification (GTDB taxonomy): domain Bacteria; phylum Bacteroidota; class Bacteroidia; order Bacteroidales; family Rikenellaceae; genus Alistipes. The sequence goes on from JAGBVG010000064.1 coordinate 18,166, forward strand.
CTATGTCGTAATATATACGTTATGTTAAATTATATTAACCTCTTTCGAATAAGATAAGATAAAACTTACTCCTTGCGAAACGTAAAATATCTCGCGGCAAGGAAACTATAGCAAGTAGAAATTACTGTAGTTAGCATCTTTGAAGGTGTCGGCCAAATATATAAAATCTCCACAAACACCTTCATACACAGATAGTTAATAAGAATAGAACCAACGACAGACAAGGCATATCGAGCCAGCTGGCGCGACGAGCTGAAATGAGTTACGCGAAAAGCGACATTACGATTCAGCCAAAAACCCGTAAAAAATGTAATTGGAAAAACCAGACAAAGCGTCACTATATGAGGCGACATCACAACAACACCAAGGTCGACAAATTGCTCACACACAACATAGTGATACAGAAGGAAATACCATAGCGTATCGAACATCATATTCAGACCGCCACATAAGCCATACCCAAAGATATCGCGAGGTAAAAACCTGCGAATCTGTGGAATATATAGCGCATCAACAATGCTTATCAACCACTTCGAAACCATCAATCTCTGTATCGCTTAGGTGTATAAATCCACATATCGGGGATTAAGTTGGTATTTTCTCTCACAAAGCTCTCACACTCAGACTTTTCAGAGCTTGCAAAAGGCGAGACTCCATACATCGAACCGAGTCGGAAATGGCGGAAATAGAGGGTGCTATGCTTACCCTCAAGGTCGGCTATGGCGCGCTCAGCATTCTCAACAGTCGAGTAACTTCCCACAACAACCCAATGGCGCAAATTTTCATTATTTCGCCAATCTGCAATAATATCCTCAATCACCAGCTGAATCTTAGGCTCAATCTCATCTACAGGATCAGCTGGGATTATCACCTTATCAACAACATCTGCACTTTCTGAATCTAAACAATCATATATAATATCTTCTACATTTTCAGGATTTTGCACCAAATCACATAATGGAAATTCTATATCCAAAATCGTAAAATATCCTTTATAAAAACACCAACCACCAGCCAGCAACGCGACAGCAATGATTAGAAGATATAAACCGAGGCGAGACTTGCGAGTTTTTGTTATCTCAATCTCCTCGAAACCGAGCGGATTTAGCAACTTAACAAACTCCTTATCGACCAAAAAACTTTTATCATTCAGCGCTCCAACACCCTCAATATCAATGCCATTTTCAGTACGCACCTTGTCGAGCCAACGCTCGAAGATATCCTGAGCAAGCGCAACATCAACAGCCGCCTCACGAGAAATCACATCGACAAGCGAAACAGCCTCGCGCTGACTCGAAAAGTGGACTCCATAGCGTGGTGCAACTACCCTACTGCGCTGGCTGCCATCAGCTGCAAGACGCTCGATAAATATCGTACCAATAGTGGGGATATTGACCGCGCCCTGCGCAACAAGAGTATTGAAAATCAGCTTATTAACCTCTCCAATCATAAGACAATCTATTTCTTTCCTTTGCGCTTATCCTCGCGTTTATACTCGCTAATGGCATGCGCAACAACAGCATTCACATCCAAAACCCCGGAGCGCATCAAAGAACGCGCAATCATAAACAGACCGAGGAGAATAAACGGTATGCTCAACAACTGACCCATATCAAGCGCCATACCCATCTCGAAATCGACCTGACGCTCCTTGAGGAACTCGATGAAGAAACGCGTGAGGAAGATGCCAATCATAGCCACGCCAAAGAGAAATCCCGGACGGCGGCGACCTAAATCTTTACTGCAGTACAACCACATTAAAATACCGAATGTCAAGAGATAACACAACGCTTCATAGAGCTGCGCAGGATGGCGCGCAGGGATGGCATTAATAATCTCCTGTGGCACATTTCCACTAAACTCATACCACGCACGGCGTGCATCGTGGTATACAAACTTAAAACCCAGTGGCGAATCGGTAGGATAACCCACAATCTCCGAATTGAATAGGTTTCCGAAGCGTATCACAGCACCACTGAGCGGCGCAACAATAGCGATGCGATCGAGACCCCAAACAAACGGAAGGTGATTGCGGCGCACGAAGAAGAAGATACCGAGAATGATACCAATCGTCGCACCGTGACTCGCCATACCGCCATCGCGAATATCAGTGATAATTCGCCAAGGCTCAGGGAGATAGGTCTCTGGCTCGTAGAACAAGCAATGACCCACGCGCGCACCAATGAACGTGCCGAGCACAATCCACAAAAAGGCTGACTCTAAGGTACGAGGAGGGAGGCCTTCGCGCTTGAACATATAGTTACAGATACGCTCCGCAGCGAGAATTCCCAAAGCCCACATCAGGCCATACCAACGTATATCTATATCACCCAACATAACAAGCGTTGGATCCCAATTCCAAACTATTGATAATATATTCATATAATTAATTGTTTTTCAACATTTTAACACTTTTCACCTAAAGTAAAATCAACTTTCGAGTATCGCTATTCGGGCAATCACACGCCACGCAACTCTGATATCTCTGACATCAATTATAATATCGGGAAAATCCTCCCTATTACGCGACACAAGACGCCATTTCGTTGGATCTTCCTTTATATGTCGCACTCTGCGCCATAGAATTCTATCTCCGATAAGCAACACGTGTTCATTTCCTTGTATCACCTCATCCATCGAGAATAATCGCTTCAGAAACAGATCATTAGCCGCGGTCATAGGATCGCTCATAGGCCTTGTGAAGGAGCGAACCACAAACTCACTTCCCGTAATATATGGCATATAGAGGTGATCACTCGGCTCATACGCCTCGAGATTAGGCAGGATATCCTCCATCTCCTCGCAGTAGAACGGCAAAGACTCGCCGCTTTTAGCCTCACTTCTAAGCATATTTCCCACACCCGAAAGCAGCCAGGTGCGATCTATTTCAGGATCCAACTTTATGATCCTATCAGCCAAATCTTCGGATATACCATAATTTCCCTTGCGGATGTGATACAGATTTTCAGAGCGTCCGAGACCTATGGCACGAGCAAAAGAGTTGATCGACAGCCCAAAGCGTTCGATCACCTTCTCCAATCTCTCCCAATTGTTAAACTTATTCGTCATACAATTTTCAGCTCAAGTTCACTCTTCTGCGACGCAATTCAAAAAAAATGTCATATCTTTGCATCGCGGCTCCGTAGTTCAATGGATAGAATATAAGATTCCGGTTCTTACGATGAAGGTTCGAGTCCTTTCGGAGTCACCCCGGGGCTTGCATAAACGCAAGCCTCATTTTTCATATCCCGTACAAAGATAGTCTAAATTTTCTGATTACTATAAAAAAGCACAAAAATATTGTATCGAGGCTTTACCATAGCTAATAAAAAAAGATGGAGAGGCAACACCTCTCCATCATTTAACTCCAAGCAGAAACTTATCGTCCTGACTCGGCTATCTTCTGGCTAATCATCTTGTTAAGATCATCCATCTCAAGCAACTCCTCAAGGAAGAAGTGCATACGATAACGCCAGTAGTGACGCGAATTCGCAGGTACGTTGATACGCTCATCGTGAGGATTCTCGCGACGCACCGCACCATCCATAGCCAACCAATCCTGCAAAGGAAGCACCGTCAACATCGCAGGAGACTTGAGGTGCATAGCCACCACCTGCTCGCAAATCCAAGGCTCACAGAAGTACGGAGCCTCACCCCAAGCACCAAGAACGTGGTTGTAGAAGCGCTGTGTAACACCTCTATCCTCCTCCCACCAAGCGCGGAGAGGATTCATATCGTGAGTACCTGTGGTACAGATTGATAGATATGGGTAGTCGTATGTAGAACCAAACTCCACCTTAGGATCCTTAGGCATACGCTGAATCTCCAACGAGAGGATCTGCTCGCCCGACATCACCGATGGCACACAATCTGGAATCATACCCAAATCCTCACCACATACAAGCATTCCTGTAGCCTCGGTAAGTGGTGGTAACTTCTTGAGAGCCTCCCACTTCCAGAAGTCGTTATGACGGCGATAGAAGAAGTCATTATACAAGCGGTTGTAAGCCTCCTTCTGGTCATCGCTCAACCAACGGTAGCAATCTGTATTGTATGCCGAGATACGAGGGTGGAACTTACCCTTCTGCACAGCATCCTCCACGAAGAGCACGTTATCTGTCTCAGCAATGTTACCCACGTGCCAGTTCTCGAAGCGGAATCCGTATGATGCAATCTCATCATAAGAGTATGGCAACGCAGGGTTGAAGCGTCCGAGCAGCGCATTTACAGCGTCGAGCGGAATCTCCCAAATACGGAAGAAGCCCAAGATATGGTCGATACGGTATGCGTCGAAATACTCTGCCATCTTCACAAAGCGAGCCTTCCACCACGCATAGCCATCCTCGGCCATCTTCCCCCAGTTATAAGTTGGGAAGCCCCAATTCTGACCCATAACAGAGAAATCATCAGGTGGCGCACCCGCTGAAGAGTTCATATGGAACAACCCAGGATATACCCACGCATCGACACTCGTGCGAGAGATACCGATAGGAATATCACCCTTCAAAACTACACCCTTAGAGTGTGCATAGTCACGCACCTCGCGCAACTGCTTCGCGAGGTGATACTGCACGAAGTAGTTATACGCTACCTCGTCGCCGTGCTCCTTCTCATACTTCGCAGCCTTAGCCTTTGTATACTTAGCCATAGCGCCCCACTGAGAGAAGTCAGGTGTACCCTTCTCATCACGCAACGCGCAGAACACAGCGTATGGACGCAACCACTCCTCGTTGGCAGCCATAAAGGCCTTAAACTCCTTTGATGCGAGAATCTTCTTGCCCTGCTCAGCATATATAGCGTGGAGATACTCCGCCTTTGCGTTGTTAACACGCTCGTAGTCAACATTTGGCAACTCATTCAGCTCCTTGCCCAGAGCCTCAAAACGCTCCGCAGCAGCCTTATCCTTAAGCTCGCCTACGTGTGGCAAATGGATAAACTGAGGGTGTAGCGCAAATGTAGAGTTGGCATTGTATGGATATGAGTCCTGCCAAGTGTTGGTCATAGTGGTATCGTTGATAGGCAGAATCTGATTGATAGACTGTCCTGTCTGCGCAGCCCAATCCACCATTAGGCGAATATCATTGAACTCACCAACACCAAAGCTCGACTTAGAGCGCAACGAGAAGACAGGTATCGCGACACCCGCACCACGCCAAGGCGCCATATCGAACTGAGGACGAAGTCCCTCGATAACAAGAGCCTCCTCAGCATTTGTAGCGACGTTGAAGTAGTAGTTCTCGCCCGACTGCCAAGCAACAGCATTACCCGACTCACTGTCTACGATAACAAACTTATAGGCAAAGCCCGACTTTGGCATCTTGATACGTGCGCTCCAAATAGGCGCCTGAGCATCGTTCATCACAACACCCTTCTCCACATTCCAGTTACCCAAAGCCTTGCAATCACCAACAAGCACTACGTGCTGCGATGAGCGCACCACGGCGATATCGGCACGGATAGTGAGGTAGCCATCCTGAGCACCCTGAGCCTTCTTTGGCTTTGGACGATGGAACACACCATCAGTAAACATCGACGAGTGGAACGAGCGATTCTGAGGCATATCATACCACTTGTCAAAGATACGCACACTCTCCGCCTTCTTATCCAAAGGCAAGACGTGCTTACCACCCCACTCCTTACGCACTACCGCGTCGCCATAACGTACCTCGTAGCGATACACCAGCTCTGCAGCAGCAGCGAGTTTAAGCTCGGCACACCAAACACCCTCTCCAGCATATCGCATAGCGTATGCCTTCTCCTTGTCGGTGCCGACAACCACATACAGATCCTCTCCGTATGCAGTCCGATACTCTAATCTAAGATTTAGCGTCATACTATATTAATAATTGTTTACGGTTATATTCACATTTAAAGAAGCATTGCACGCAACGTAGCGCAGCTCTCCTCAGGGTTTCGAGGGTCGAAGTTAAAGCCCTGCCAGCCCTCGCGACGTGCCGTCTCGACATTCTCCTTACGATCATCCACAAAGAGCGTCTCACCCACCTCGAGGCCATATCTCGCAACCAAGCAGCGGTATATCTCTGCATTGGGTTTTACGACGTGCTCCTCGCACGACACCACCTCACCATCGAAATATTTATAGACATCCGTCTTACGCAGGAACTCTATGAATTCCAGCGACATATTCGACAGTACATAAAGTTTATATCCAGCTGCTTTTAGGTCAGCAATCAAAGCTTTAGTAGATGGAATCTCCTCCTGCGTAACTATCGAGCGGCGGAGGTTTTTATCTGCCAACTCACGGTCACAACTGTTATACTCCGCGAGGTCAGCCACCACCTGCTCATACGTCACCACACCACGGTCATACTCCTCCCAAAAGCGAGGCATCTCGGGCAACATTATATAGGAGAAAAACTTAATAAATTCTGGTTCGAATTTGCGAGGGTCGCGGGCAAAAACCACCCCACCTAAGTCAAATACAATATTTTTCATACTCTTCATATTTTACAAAATTAATCATTTTACACCAATAATGCAACACAAATTCGAGTTTTTTTCGCCGAATGGTTGAATATTTATGACGATTCACCAACCAAAGCAGAACAGCCAACAACACCAGCAGCACCACGCAACACATTCGCAACAAACTACATCTAATCTATTTATCACACCCGCCCACTTTCTCTCTTGAAAATATTTGCATATTGTGATTTTATTTTTTATCTTTGTGCGTTTTATATAGAATATATAAATAATCAAATATATGAGTACCGAACAGGAAAAAGTGATGAAACACGAGGAGGAGTATTCGGCGTCGAATATTCAAGTCCTCGAGGGTTTGGAGGCAGTGCGTAAGCGCCCCGCGATGTACATTGGCGATATCGGCGAGAAGGGTCTTCACCACCTTGTTTACGAGGTTGTGGACAACTCTATCGACGAGGCTTTGGCAGGCTACTGTACCGACATTTATGTGACTATCAACGAGGATAACTCTATCTCGGTCAAGGATAACGGTCGTGGTATCCCTACCGACTGGCACGAGAAGGAGGGCAAATCAGCGCTCGAGGTTGTGTTGACAGTATTGCACGCCGGTGGTAAGTTCGACAAGGGCAGCTACAAGGTGTCGGGCGGTCTTCACGGTGTGGGTGTATCGTGTGTAAACGCCCTCTCTACACTCCTTATCGCAGAGATCCACCGCGGTGGCAAGATCTACCGTCAGACATACTCTAAGGGTGCACCAACCTCAAAGGTTGAGATTATTGGCGATTGCGAGGATCGTGGTACCACCATCACTTTCAAGCCTGATGGCTCTATCTTCTCGCTCACCACAGAGTACAAATACCAGATTTTGGCAAACCGTCTCCGCGAGTTGGCATTCTTGAATAAGGGCATCCACCTCACACTCACCGATATGCGCGTCAAGGATGAGGAGGACAACCCACTCTCGGAGCACTTCTACTCGGAGCACGGACTCTCGGAGTTTGTGGAGTACTTGGATGCTACACGTGGCCAGAAGATTATCGAGAATATCATCTACCTCGACACCGAGGAGAGCGGCGTACCTGTGGAGGTTGCTATGCAGTACAACGACTCTTATTCGGAGAATGTACACTCATACGTAAACAACATCAATACCATCGAGGGTGGTACTCACCTTACTGGCTTCCGCTCGGCACTTACACGTACACTCAAGAAGTACGCCGAGGAGAGCGGTATGCTTGCGAAGTTGAAGTTCGACATCAACGGCGATGACTTCCGCGAAGGTCTCACAGCTGTGGTATCTGTAAAGGTTGCCGAGCCTCAGTTTGAGGGTCAGACAAAGACAAAACTCGGTAACGACGAGATTGCAGGTGCTGTAAACCGCGCTATGTCAGCAGCCCTCAGCAACTACCTCGAGGAGAATCCTAAGGATGCTAAGGCTATCGTGCAGAAGGTCATCCTTGCAGCACAGGCTCGCCACGCAGCACGTAACGCCCGCGAGGCCGTGCAGCGCAAGACCGTACTCTCTGGTGCAGGTCTTCCTGGCAAGTTGGCAGACTGTTCAAGCCGCGACCGCTCTATTGCCGAAATCTTCTTCGTCGAGGGAGACTCTGCGGGTGGTACTGCAAAGCAGGGCCGCGACCGTAACTTCCAGGCTATTATGCCACTTCGTGGTAAGATTCTCAACGTCGAGAAGGCTCAGGAGCACCGTATGTGGGAGAACGAGGAGATCAAGAATATGTTTACCGCCTTGGGCGTATCTATCGGTACTGCCGAGGATAGCAAGGCTCTCAACCTCGAGAAGCTCCGTTACGACAAGATTATCATTATGACCGATGCCGATGTCGATGGCTCGCACATCGCAACGCTTATGCTCACCTTCTTCTTCCGCAAGATGAAGGCTCTTATCGAGAATGGTCATATCTATATCGCCACCCCACCGTTGTACCTCGTGAAGAAGGGTCAGCAGGAGCGTTACTGCTGGACCGATAAGGAGCGCGACGAGATCACTGCAGAGTTTGGCTCTGCAGGTGTTCACATCCAGCGATACAAAGGTCTTGGTGAGATGAACGCACAGCAGTTGTGGGATACAACAATGAACCCTGACACACGCATTTTGCGCCAGGTAACTGTTGAGAATGCTGCTGAGGCCGACCACATCTTCTCAATGCTTATGGGCGATGAGGTTCCACCACGCCGCGAGTTTATCGAGAAGAACGCCCATTACGCTAATATCGATGCTTAAATAGTCGATTGAGGGGTTGCGCTTGTGTGCGACCCCTATTTATAGAAATAGTATACCGCTATGAATGTGACTGTAATTGGAGTTGCGGGAGGCACAGGCTCTGGAAAGTCAACACTCGTAAAGCGTCTTCAGGAGGCCTTTGCAGGTGATGATGTGGCTACGCTATGCCACGATTTCTACTATAAGGCACACCCAGAACTCACCTACGAGGAGCGCACAAAGCTCAACTACGACCACCCTGCAGCATTCGACACAGATATGCTCGTGGAGCACATCCGCACCCTCAAGTCTAACGTGCCTATCGAGCACCCTGTATACTCTTTCGTGGAGCATAACCGCACCGCGGAGAGTGTTCTCGTTAAGCCCTCGAAGGTTATCATCGTCGACGGCATCCTTATCTTCGAGAATAAGGAGTTGAGGGAGTTGATGGATATCAAGGTCTTCGTTGACACCGATGCCGACATCCGCCTCGCGCGCCGCATTCTCAGGGATGTATGTGAGCGTGGTCGCACTATGCAGTCGGTTATCGACCAGTACACCACCACTGTAAAGCCTATGCACGAGGAGTTTGTAGAGCCTTCGAAGAAGTATGCCGATGTCATCATCCCCGAGGGCGGCTTCAACTCTGTTGCTGTGGGAATGCTTATTCAGAATATACGTTCACTCATTGATAATAAGTAATATGCGCAATATTTATACTATCCTTATGATTGCTATCGCACTTATGTGCGTAGGCTGCAACAGCGCAACACTTCTCCCAAACAACTACCTTGTACTGGCATCGGAGGATGTAGCAAACGACGCAGAGTGGATGGCCGTTGCCGAGAAGCTCGCCGCGAAGCATAATGCACCCATCGTAACCTTTGCCAAGGCTCCTGCAGATGCTATGGAGGCCTTGCGTCAGGAGAATCCCCGCTATGTAGCCATCGTCGACAAACCTGAGAACATAGGTCGCGACTATGTCATTGACCTCCACCTTATGTGCCGCGATGTGGATGAGGATATCTATGCCGACTTCCTTTGGGGTATCATCACAGGCTACGACGCTGCCGCTGCCGAGCGTATGGTAGACAACAGCACCGAGCCACTTGTAATCAAGGATGCTGTGGCTACGATTATGGAGCTAAACTCGGCAAAATGGTTCGATAACTACGCTTGGGTCGACGACCACACACGTGGCCTTTGGGGCTATAAGAATGGTCGTGATGCGGAGATCGTTACAGGAATGGTCGAGAAGGAGGAGGTGCTCGGCAAGTTCCAGGAGTTGTACGAGGCATACGACCCCGACCTCGTGGTTACCGCTGCACACGCCACACAGAAGAATCTCGAGATGCCATACTCACTCGGCCATCTCCGTCCTCGCGATGGCAAGTTGTATGCTCAGAATATCTTTACCGGCGAGGAGCGTGACATCATCGAGTCGGGCAAGCGCCGCGTATACACCGCTGTGGGCAACTGCCTCATTGGCGATATGAACAACACACGCGAGAGTATGGCCGCCGCGTGGATGAACGGCTCGAATGCCGCCACTATGATTGGCTACGTGGTAACAACGTGGCACGGCCGCAATGGCTGGGGTGCACTCAAGTACTGGGTTACCAACCCATTCCGCTACACCCTTGCCGAGGCTGTCTATATGAATCAGCAGGATCTCCTACACCAGCAGTATGCGTGGTATCCTACGCTTATCGACGAGAAGTACACCTTCTGCGAGGGCTTCTGGGAGGAGTTGGAGGGCACCAAGAATCGTCTCTCGGAGACTCTCGGCCGCGAGTTGTCGTATGAGAGCGCCGAGGATTGGGATATGATGGGCTTCTGGCACGACCGCGACGTATTGGCATACTATGGCGACCCTATGTGGAACGTTATGCTTCAGGGCGTGGAGAGCGAGAATGATTACACCGTAGAGTCTCGCACCGAGGGTAACAAGTATATCATCACCATCACCACCGCCGATAACTTCTCATTGGAGCGTATGAAGGGTGATAAGTTCAAGCAGGAGCACGTCCTCGACCTACCATTCAACTACTTCTTCCCAGAGCGCTTGAATAACCCTCGCTTGACTGAGGGCGAAGAGTGGGACGCTGTGGTTGATGAGAACTTTATCCTTATATATAATGCAGAGTTCAAGCCAAACTCTACATATACCATCACTCTTGATATCGAGAAATAATTTACTAACTATTTAAATACAAGATTATGAAAAAACTATTTATGCTTTTGGCGCTATGCGCATTTATCGCGACAAGTTGCGATAAATCATCAGATGTTGAGACAACTAAAACAACACCTGAGATTACCGTAGCAAAAGATCACCTTTCAATGAGTAGTGGCAACGGTATGGGCTCTATCTCTTATAGCATCACCAACCCTGTTGAGGATCTCTCTGTTGAGGCGAACGCAAATGTTGAGTGGATCCACTCTTTCAAATACTCAAATAATAAGATTGACTTCTCTATATATGCAACAGACCTCTATGAGGAGCGTACAGGCATTATCACCCTTACTTATGGCGATGCAAATGCGTCTGTTACAATTACACAGACTGGAAAGCAGAAGCCAAACGAGATCGAGGAAACAGCACCATACTTGCTTGGCGAGTACTATGGTGACTACGCAGGTGCTAACTACAGCTACTATATTGCACTCTCATCAAGCGACTATGATGAAAGCAACCCTCTCTATGCACCAGGATGGAAGTACTTCCTCGACATCTATGCAAGCGAGCGTCCTGCAGACTATAACAACATCCGTATTCCAAATGGTGTATATACACTCACTGATAATGGTGGCGTAGCAAACTCTTTGTTTGGCAAATTCTCAATCTATAAGGAGTATGACGACTCTGGTTTCGAGATTGATGAGAAGGTATACGAAGAGGCAACACTCACTGTTACTGACGATATGGTAAAGTTGGAGGTTGTATTCGAAGATAGCATCGATAAGTACACCGTAACTTATAGTGGCGACTACACTATCCTTGATAAGCGTGACGCAGCTGGTGGTGTATACTAATAATTTATCTAAGCACTAATAATAATGGGGTTGTTCTGAAGCGAACAACCCCATTATTATATACTGGCAATCTCTACATACACATCTCAAATATAGCCTCTACATCGGCTGGAGTAAGAGTCTTGAAGCCCTTAATATCGCCATAGCGGCACGCCTTCTTTGCCATCATAGCAAAGTCCTCACGCTTGATACCCACTTCGGTAAATGTACGCTGCAAGCCCAACTTCTCATACAAGAACTCCTCGGTAAGTTTGATACTGCGCTTTGCAATCTCCATCTTATCCAACTTAGCATCAATACCAAATACATTCACACCATACTGAACATACTTATCGACTGTTGTCTCATCCAAGCAGTACTCCATCCATCGTGGAGTGAGGATAGCAAGACCAAGGCCGTGAGTGATATCGTAAACTGCCGAGAGCTCGTGCTCCATAGGGTGACAGCTCCACGCCTTACGCTTACCGCCATTTATAAAACCATTGATAGCCCACGACGATGTCCACATAATATTAGCACGCGCCTCGTAGTTCTCAGGCTCGGCAATGGCGATAGGCGCATACTTGACAATAGTCTTAAGCATACCCTCCATAAAGCAGTCGAGCATAAAGAGATCCTTCTGTGTATTGAAGTAGACCTCCATAATGTGCGACATAATATCCGCAGCACCACAAGCAGTCTGATACTTGCTAACCGAGTATGTCAGCGTAGGGTCGAGGAACGACACACGGGGCAACAATGCTGGCGCCAAGCGACCGAGCTTATCACCAGTCTCGAGGTTTGAGATGACACCCGCAGTATCCATCTCCGAACCCGTAGCCGAGAGTGTGAGAATGGTAACTATAGGCAACGCCTCGTTGATAGGCTTGGCATTAGCACCAAAAAACTCCCAAGCGTCGTGATCCACACACGCTCCTGCAGCCATAAACTTCGTAGCGTCGATAGTCGAGCCACCACCTACAGCCAAAAGCACGTCGATACCCTGCTCCTTGCATATCTTGACACCCTCGCGCACCGACTCGATACGTGGGTTAGGCTCTATACCCGACAACTCAAACACTTCAAGTTTTGCTTTACGTAACTCCTCGATAACTCTATCGTAGAGACCATTACGCTTTATAGAACCACCGCCATATGTAAGCAACACTCGCTTACCGAACTTCGCGAGCTCCTCACCCAAGTGTCCCAGCTGATTCTCACCAAAATATACCTTCGTAGGGATGTTATAAACAAAATTATTCATAATCGTAAAATTTAGATATCGCTGAGTGCGACGATGTTATTCAACACAGCATATATAGTCAGACGAGCTATCGATCGTGTCTGAAGCTTGTCGTATATATTGTTTCGATGGAAAACAACTGTCGGAAGCGAGATATTCAAAGTATCGGCAATCTCCTTGTTAATCAACCCCTTAACCAGCAGTACCAATACATCACGCTCGCGTGCCGATAGTAGCGACTGCGCCTTTGTTACCTCCGCTGTCATCTCGCCACTATGCTGATGACCTCCAGGATGTCCCGCGTGGTGGATGCGCAGTATCTGACGCACGATATCTTGCTCCGATGCCGTGGCATCAATGGTGCGGAATCCCGACTGCACAAACGTAGAGGTCTCGCCCTCGGTGATGACGATGGTACGCGACACTAAAGGTCTGAACATCTCCGTATTGTGAAACAGGATGTTTGCCGAGACAAAGCAGTGTGCTATCTTGGCATCCGAAGCGCCAAAATCCTCGATATTATTATAGCTCACCACGTCGATACCCGGAACCATATCCGACAACAAGCTGCGCAAAGCCATAGCGCTTAGCGTATTCTCAGATATGATAGCTATCTCGGGGCGTTGCATAACTACTTCGCGATATATACCTCCATCAACTTGGCATTACCCTCGGCAACCACCTCGTTAACCTCCGCAGGGATAAGGATCACCTCTCCCTCCTCCAAGGTCTCTTCGTTGCCATCGGCGAAGATGCGCACCGAGCCGTTTAGGGCTATATATACAACAAATGAATCGAGCTCCGAAAGGTCGAAGTTCTTACCACCCGCCACATCGTGAAGCACCATTGTGAAGTAGTTAGACTCTATAACCTTAGCCTCACCACCCTTCTGCAACTCATACTTACGGTGCAACAGCTCTGCATCAGCCTCAAAGTCAATGGCATCCACAGCAAGTGCGGTGTGCAACTCGCGACTCTTACCCTCTGCATCTACTCTATCCCAGTCGTAGATGCGATATGTGATATCCGACGTCTGCTGCACCTCCACAACCTCCAAGCCTGCACCCAAGGCGTGTACCGTGCCCGCAGGGATGAAGAAAGTATCACCAGGTTTGACCTCCACCTTATTGAGCAACTCCTCGAGGCGCGACTCCGACACCGCAGCGATATACTCCTCGCGCGTAAGATTTAAATCCTTGAAACCTAAATAGATTGCAGCTCCAGGTTTGCAATCCACTACATACCACGCCTCGGTCTTTCCGAAGCTATTGTGACGCTCCTCGGCCAACGCATCATCAGGATGCACCTGCACCGATAGCTTGTCGTTGCAGTCGAGATACTTTATAAGCAGCGGAAACTCAAGGCCATAGTGCTCGAAGTTCTCCTCGCCAACCAACTCACCCATATAGACCTCAATGATCTCCTCGAGGTTATTACCCTTCAAGAAACCATTAGCCACAACCGACACATCACCCTTTACAGATGACAAATCCCAGCTCTCGCCATAGAGTTTATCCTTGGCAAGACGGCCCGTCGCCTTACCCTTCTTTGCCAATATCGCCTGACCACCCCAGATACGCTCCTTAACACGTGGTTTAAACTTCAATGGATACAACATATAATATCTCTAAAATAATGATTCAACATAAGTTACCACCTCATCAATATCGGCATTCAATGAGAATACCTTGCTTGGTTTCAAGTAAAACAACTCGCGATTCTTCTTCTGAGCCTCCTCGCCCGCACCCGTGATATTGAGCATTATGCAGGCATCCTTATCAATAGAACCTGCCTCGACCATCTTAATAAGCGATGCAAGCGCCACACCCGGAGCAGGATATATATCTATACCCTCCAACTCCTTGAAGAGCCTACAAGCACGACGCGCCTGAGCATTCGTAGCCACCACAACATCGCCACCCGTAGCCTTCAGCGCATCATACAGACCACCCGCAAAGCTATATGGAGGGCGACGGTTTGACAACACTTTCGCATCGATAAGCTCGGCATCGCGACGTGCCTTCTTAGCATCGTATGGCAGCATATCGCGCGAATCGGCACGCCACGCATCGTAGATAGGCACAAATGGAGCATTCTGCGACACAATCAACTTCATAAGGTTGTCGCCATATCTGCCATCCTCTATAAAACGCATATTTGCCTCCCACGCCGCGATAGCACCAGTACCGCTACCTACAGCCTGGAAATAGTAATCTGGAATACGACCTATGGTTGTTACAGCCGACATTACTGTGGTAGACATACCATCGCGGCGGGCGATATTCTTCGCGCCACCCTCAGGATAAAACTTCGAAGATTTCAACGCCATATTACTGAGATTGATAGCATCGAAGTAGTCACCACCCTTCTCGCAAGCGATGAGCTTAACACAGTCGTTCAATGGCTCGGTAAACCACAAAGCATCGAGATTATCCGAAGGGACAGCCAACAAGAGCTTGATATTGTTGTCGGAACACACACGGGCAAAGGCACGGGCGGTATTTCCCGCCGAAGCCACCACCAACACTCTATCCTCATTCTCGTCGATACGTGCACAGACGCTGTATGCCTCGGTCTCCTTAAACGAACAGGTGGACATCCTCACACCACGCTTCGGGCAGTAGCCGCTCATAGTGATCCACAAGTTCGACAATCCGAGGTGCTTTGCCAACTCCTCACTCTTATATGTCACAGGTGCCGACGAGCCACGCAACACGCGCTTCACAGGTAGCCAGTCACAGAACTTATAGAAGCCATAATCCTCACCCTTCAGCTCGAGTTGCTTCTTCTCATAATTTGCACGCACGAGGGATGGTGTTTTGCACTCTCTATCATCCAACATCCAACCCTGATCCTCAAACTCACGTCCCGTAGCCACACAAGACAACGTATACTTTGTAGGTTTAAAATTCTCCATATCTCATAAAGTTATTCTCTAATGTGCAAATTTAATTATTTTTCTCGATAATCAATGAAAAACACCTTAAAATAATATGTAATTATCCACGTTGGCTACGTATCATTCCGAGCGCAGTGAAGAATCTTTATATTAGCAACATTTTAAACATTGAATTCTAAACACAAATAGCTATCTTTGCGACAGAATAATTTTAACAAAAGGTAAACGATATGGATATTGCACTGGTGATTATTGCCCTTGTTATGGGTTTGGTTGGTCTGTTGGGAGTCTTTGTGCCGGTACTACCCGGAACGGTAGTATCATACATAGGCCTGCTTTGCGCATCCTTCACCGCCGACTCCACAATAACCATCGGGCAACTTATCTTATGGGGCATTGTATCCTTAACGGTGATTCTTCTCGACTACCTCCTTCCGGGATATTTCAGCAAGCTCTTTGGTGGCACTAAGGCGGGAATCACTGGTGCAACCGTAGGAACATTTTTAGGCATCTTCTTCGGCATCCCTGGCATAATCTTCGGGCCATTCATAGGTGCAGTTTTGGGAGAGATAATTGGCTCTAAAACTACTCTTGAACAAGCGGTTAAGGTCGGATTCGGCTCTATGCTTTCGTTCTTTGTTGGCACAGGCATAAAGTTCATCGCTGCAATATATATGCTATACTACATCGTGAAGGTGTTTATCGCTGTTATAATATAAGGTAGAATCTTAAAAATCGAGGAGGCGATATTTGAGTCTCGTCTCCGCCATAGAGGTTATCTCCTCGAAATGCCACCACTCGCGGCGATACGGCACAAGACCTGCCTCGCGCATAACCTCGATAAGCAATATTCGGTTATTCGCCGCCTCGAGCGATATAACTCCCTTAGTCACCTGCTCGGCAGCATATCGCTTATATACCGCCACGGTTCGTGTATTGGGATCATCTGTATCGGGAGTTGCCTTGACCGACGATGCCGCCGTGAGATCATCAAACGGCGTACCCATATCGAGTGGCACGCCATCCAATGTCGCAATCGTGAGATCCACCGCAACGCCATAGTTATGACGTCCGCCGCGCGATCCATCTGCCACAAAACTCTCCAACGCCGTACCCTCCACACACTTGCGCATACGACGCTGAACGCTTATAGGTCGTGCAGCATCATATATAAGAAGCGTATACTCGGGATGGCGCAACTGCAGTATCCGCTGCGCCTCGACAACTTTGTGCGCAAATTCATACTCGAGATAAGCCCTCTCCAGGTCGCCATACATATCCACACCCACGAAATTATCCTCTGTGGAGTACTTCAGCTCCACAAGTACACTCTCATCAAGACTGCGAACATCCACAAGGCCACACTCCTGCATCTTATCATCCAACGTAGTCTGCGCCGCAGCAGCCACCCAGGGCATAAGCACACATATCATCAATAGCAATCTACTCATAAAAACCTCCGCTTTATAGAGCAAAAGTATATATTTCACACGATAAAAGCAACAATTCAGAAATCCCGACGCGAACTTTCTTTCCAAAGCGTATCATATTCCACATTTTTTGATTATCTTTGCCGCGCATTAAAGCACTAAACCGATTCAGTTCATTAATTATGTTGAGTAGAAGATTGCTCAGAGTAAAGGTTGCCAAGGCACTTTACGCACATCTTAAATCAGGCTCCGATAACCTTAAGGCTACGGAGAGAAACCTCATTGAATCTATCGACAAAGCATACGACCTCTATTTCCAGATGATGTCATTCATCACCGAGGTGGCACGTTATGCCGAAAGCCGCATAGAACTTAACAAGCAGAAGAAACTTGCAACGTACGAGGATCTAAATCCAAATCGTCGATTTGTTGACAACAAGATTATCCGCCTTATCGAGAATAGCGACTCGGTAAACGATTATCTTGCCTCGCACAAGCTTACCTGGGCTAAGAATCCCGATGCCGCAAAGGATGTATACAATCGCCTTGTAGAGACTGAGTTCTACAATAAGTATATGTCGCAGTCTATCAACACCTTTACCGACGACAAGAAGTTTGTAGAGGAGTTTTTCCAGTGGTTGGAGCAGGACGAGGAGTTGGCAGAGATCATCACCGAGATGTCTATAATGTGGGCTGACGACTATGGTTTCGCACTTTATCTCGCTATGCGCACCGTGCAGCACACCAAGGCGAGCCACGAGGAGATTCGTGTGCTTCCAAAGTTCAAGAGCGAGGAGGATTTGGATTTCGCAAAGACCCTACTTATTAAGTCATTGGTGCAGTACGAGGATAACCAGGAGGTTGTTGATCGCTACTCAAAGAACTGGGATGTGGAGCGCGTGGTGTTTATGGATTGCTTGATTATCTCGATTGCCATTGTGGAGCTTACGCTGTTCGAGTCAATTCCAGTTAAGGTTACCCTCGACGAGTGGATCGACATCGCGAAATACTACTCTTCACCAACCAGCAGCAACTTTGTCAATGGCGTATTGGATAAGATTGTTGCCGAATTTATGGAGAGCGGTCGCATAAACAAGAGCGGTCGCGGCTTGCTATAATCCCACACTTAAGGAGGGGGTATGAGACGTTGGTGGGTCATAGCGACTATCGTTGCAGCGATAATTGCCACTGTGGCACTTGTTTTGCTTATCACACACCCAAATACCGACAACAACACCCCTGTAGCACAGCTGACCGAGGTAGAATATGGCGGCATCACAGCCGAATATAACGGCGACGGCGTTTGTGAAGTATTAGTTGAGTTGGGCACAGTACCTCGCTCTACCACAACAACAAAGAGCATACGCATCATAAACCAAAGCGCCACACCATTAGTCTTAGTAGACTACTCCACCTTGTGCCGATGTATGTGGCTTGAGTACTCGCGAGAGCCTATACCCTCGGACAAGTATCGCGACATAGAGCTAATATTCGATTCGCGTGGTGAGTGGGGCTCTGTTGGAAACTTTATGGAGATTACAACCTCCTCAGCCGACACACCCATAGTGCTGTGGATTGATGCCGATGTAGAATAAATATTGTGATGATACAATATATATAATATTTAAACGTTATCACGAGAAGCAAACAGATAAACATTAAAACTATAGAATTATGAATTTACTTTTTATTGATGGTGAGGTAGTAGAGGCTGCACAGGAGGTTGTTGAGACTGCAGCAGCTCAGCCTGCAACTGGCAGCAGTTGGTCATTCTGGATTATGATCGTAGCAATGATCGCTATTATGTACTTCTTTATGTGGCGTCCAGAGTCTAAGCGTCGCAAGCAGATGGAGGCTTTCCGCAATGGCTTGAAGAAGGGTGACAAGATTATCACCGCTGGTGGTATCTACGGCACTGTTAAGGAGGTGCAGCCTACATCACTTCTTATCGAGGTAGACAGCAACGTAACACTCCGCATTGCAAAGGAGATGGTTGTTGGCGATCCTACAAACGGCATTCAGCAGCAGTAAACTGCTGCTGAAACGGACATATACGCCCTCCTTTGATAAGGAGGGCTTTTTCATTTATAACACCTCCACAACCTATAAACTGCTGCTGAAACGGAGATATAAATCCTCTCTCTCAACTATAGTTTTCTTAGGCAAAGAGGAGTAAATGTAGCTACAAATTTGCAGATTTGGGTTTATTTGCCTACTTTTGTCCTGTTACACACATATAACTTATAGTATGAACGAGTTGACACCAAACTACTACAGAGAAGATATATACAACCAGGAGCGCATCGAGGAACTTATGGGACACTACCGCGAGATCCTTCGACTCCTCGGCGAGGATCCCGATCGCGAGGGTCTCATCAAGACTCCAGAGCGCGTGGCTAAGGCTATGTCATTCATCACCAAGGGCTATGCTCAGGACCCTATCGCCATTCTCCGCTCGGCAATGTTCAAGGAGGAGTATCAGCAGATGGTATTGGTGAAGGATATCGAGTTGTTCTCGGTATGCGAGCACCATATGCTTCCGTTTATCGGCAAGGCCCACGTGGCATATATCCCTAATGGACACATCACTGGATTGTCGAAGATCGCTCGCGTCGTGGAGTGCTTCGCACGCCGCCTCCAGGTTCAGGAGCGTCTCACGGTACAGATTCGCGACTGCATCCAGCAGGCACTCAATCCGCTCGGCGTGGCTGTGGTCATCGAGGCAAGCCACACCTGTATGCAGATGCGCGGCGTGGAGAAGCAGCGTTCTGTGACCTCTACATCGGCATTTACGGGCGTATTCCTCTCCGACCCTCGTACTCGTGACGAGTTTATGCAGTTGATTCGCTAATTCAAACATCGTACTATTATGCGCGTTGTCGTAGGACTATCTGGAGGCGTCGACTCCTCGGTGGCAGCTTACCTCCTCAAGGAGCAGGGTCACGAGGTGATAGGCCTCTTTATGCGCAATTGGCACGACACCACAGGTACATTGGAGGGTGATTGTCCTTGGTATGACGACCAGGTTTTTGCCGAGTTGGTGGCCAAGCGTCTCGACATAGAGTTCCATTACGTCGACCTCTCGGAGCAGTATCGCAAGAGGGTTGTGGAGTATATGTTCTCGGAGTACGAAAAAGGTCGCACACCCAATCCCGATGTGCTATGTAACCGTGAGATTAAGTTTGACGTCTTCCTCAAGGAGGCACTCAAGTTAGGCGCTGAGCGCGTCGCTACTGGACACTACTGCCGCCGCGAGGAGGTCATTGATAGTGACGGAGTTACTCACTACAAACTATTAGCTGGCAACGACCCTAATAAGGATCAGAGTTACTTTCTCTGCCAGCTCACACAGGAGCAGCTGAGCTACGCAATGTTTCCCATTGGCGAGCTGCTAAAACCCGAGGTGCGACGCATAGCCGAGGAGCAGAAACTCGCCACGGCAAAGCGCAAGGATTCGCAAGGCATCTGCTTCGTGGGCAAGGTCGATCTACCCGTTTTCCTACAGCAGAAACTTGCCGCCAAGGAGGGTAACGTACACGAGATTCTACCCCACTCGCCACGCTTCGCGAGAGAGTGTGACGCAGATGATTACAAAGCTCTTAGCGAGCCATATCGCCTCACTGTGCGCGATGGCAAGAAGATAGGCACACACCAGGGTGCACACTTCTACACCATCGGTCAGCGCAAGGGTTTAGGTATCGGAGGCCGCAAAGAGTCGCTCTTTGTCATCGGCACCGACGTCAAGGAGAACGTCATATACGTCGGCGAGGGAGATAACCACCCAGGATTGTATCGCAAGGCGCTGCATATTCTTCCCGAGGAGATTCACTGGGTCGATCCGTCGCACGCTATGCGCGTTGG
The DNA here is from genome assembly GCA_017630455.1 of Alistipes sp. GTDB lineage: Bacteria > Bacteroidota > Bacteroidia > Bacteroidales > Rikenellaceae > Alistipes. The sequence continues at coordinate 39,282 of JAGBVG010000064.1, forward strand.
CGAGCGCCGGAGATATATGGTGCGCATACGCTATCGTCAGCCACTGCAGGGCGCAGAACTCATTATGGAGGAGGATGGTCTTTATATCCTTTTCGACGAGCCGCAACGAGGCATCACAGCTGGACAATTTGCTGCGTGGTATGACGGCGAGAGTGTTGAGGGTAGCGGTGTGATAGAGAAGTAGGTGTATAGTTTTGTGCTATATGCCTATTTTTTTTAACCGTATAGCCCACTTTTTGCATATAAAATTATTGCTTTTTTAAAAAATATTATTTACTTTTGTAAGCTATTCAACCCCAAAAGGCATAAACAGAGTAGCAAAACACAGAATAAAATCATTTTAACTAATTATAAAATAGACAATTATGGCAGATGTAAAACGTGTCTACACCTTCGGTAACAAAGAGGCTGAGGGTAATGGCAAGATGCGAGAGTTGCTTGGCGGTAAGGGTGCTAACCTTGCTGAGATGAACTTGATTGGTATTCCTGTACCTCCAGGATTCACCATCACAACCGACACTTGTTCGGAGTATTACAAGGAGGGTAAGGAGCGTGTTATCGAGTTGTTGCGCCCAGAGGTTGAGGCTGCAATCAAGAACATCGAAAACCTCACAGGTCGTAAGTTCAACGATGTAAACCTCCCACTTCTCGTATCAGTACGTTCTGGTGCTCGTGCGTCAATGCCAGGTATGATGGATACCATCCTTAACCTCGGTATGAACGACGAGGCTGTTGAGGCTATGGCTAAGCTCTCTGGCAACCCACGTTTTGCTTGGGACTCATACCGTCGTTTCGTACAGATGTACGGTGACGTAGTACTCGATATGAAGCCACAGTCTAAGGAGGATCACGATCCATTTGAGGTTATCATCGACGCTCAGAAGGAGAAGCGCGGTGTTAAGAACGATACAGATCTTACAACTGAGGATTTGAAGGAGCTCGTTGTAGAGTTCAAGAAGGCTATCAAGGCTCAGACTGGTAAGGAGTTCCCAACAAGCGCTTGGGATCAGCTTTGGGGTGCTATCTGCGCAGTATTCGGTTCTTGGATGAACGAGCGCGCTATCCTCTATCGTAAGCTCAACAACATCCCTGAGGAGTGGGGAACTGCAGTTTCTGTACAGGCAATGGTATTCGGTAATATGGGTGAGAACTCAGCAACTGGTGTAGCATTCTCACGTGACGCTGCTACTGGCGAGAACATCTTCAACGGCGAGTATTTGATCAACGCTCAGGGTGAGGACGTTGTTGCAGGTATCCGCACACCACAGCAGATTACTATCGAGGGTTCTAAGCGTTGGGCTGCTGCTCAGAACATCTCTGAGGAG
>JAGBVG010000065.1 GCA_017630455.1 Alistipes sp.
GGGGGGGGGATTTTTGTACCTCTAAATCAGCAAGTTACAACAATTTAGCATATAACATTTATTGTTCTAAATTTCCACACCCGTCACCCCCGCGCGATGGTGTGGTATAGGGTCGTTGTCTATACCTCTCGAGGTTTTTGGCCACGACCTTTGCTATTTTCGGCGCGATACAAATTAACTCAAATAACAAATCCACATTTATTAACTTATTAACAAAAACACTATGAAAAAACTATTCGCTTTGTTGGCAGTGGTACTCGCAGTAGTATCTTGTCAGAAAGACGTTGACAGCCTAAATGTCAATGTCGACGGCAAGCAGGAGACGGTTGTTACAGTAACCCTTCCAGAGGTTACTCGTGCAGCAAGCGACCTCAGCGGTTGGGAGAACGAGCAGGGTACGTTGAACGTAATCTTCCAGGTTTATGACGAGAAGGGCAAAACTACTTCAGAGATGCGTCAGACTGGCACTATCGCTTATGGTCAGAATACCATCAACTTCAATGTTCGTCTTGCGCCTAACCGTCAGTACACTTTCGTTGCTTGGGCTGATCAGGGTGATGACTACTTCGACACCACAGACCTTGAGAAGGTAACATTCAAGGCTAATACATGGAATGCAATGAGCGAGGTTCGCGATGCTTACACAGCAACAAAGACCATTCCTGCTGCAACATCTATCCCAGCAGTTTCGCTTGAGCTTACACGTCCTTTTGCAAAGGTTCGCGTTGTAACAACCGACATTAAGGCTATCACAAACCTCGGTCTTGCACTTAAGGATGGTTCGGTAACTTACTCTACTGCACTTCCTAACTCATTCAACGTTGTTGCAGGCAAGGTTAACGATGCTACAGAGGTTAAGGAGCACGCTATCAACTATCAGACAGATGATTACACCGACAACGCTAATGAGAAGACCCTCTTCACTGACTATGTTCTTATCCCAGAGGATGGCGTAGTTAACTTTTCTTTGACTGTTAACGACAATGAAAAGGAGATTACCACAGTAACATTCAACACCGACATCCCTGTAGAGCGCAACAAGCTCACTACAATCAAGGGTAACATCCTTACTGGTAATACTGATGTTAACATCAAGGTTGAGGATGAGTTTGAGCAGCCAGGCATCGAGCGTCCTTACGTTGAGGTAAATAGCGTTGCCGAGCTTCAGGAGGCTATCGAGAATGCGGAGGAGGGCGAGGAGACTACAATCGTTCTCGGCGAGAACATCGACCTCGGTCTTGGTGGCATCATCCTCGCTACACGTGCCGAGGAGCCATCTTATGGTATCTTGGTTTCAAAGGGCAAGGATATTATCTTGGATCTTGGTGGCAAGACTCTCTCTATGAACAAGGAGTGTACTAAACACTTCTCAATGATTGAGAATAATGGTAACCTTACTATCACAGGTAATGGTAAGATCTCTTTCAAGGATACAGGTGCTGGTGATCCAAACTTTGGTTGGGGTTCTTACACAGTATCTAACTATGGTGGTAACCTCGTAATTGAGAATGGTACTATCGAGCACCTCGGCGAGCAGAATCCTGGCAATGGTGAGCCAAGCCGCCATATGTACTGCGCAGTATACCAGTATAGCGGCTCTACAACTATCAACGGTGGTAAGATCTCTACTCCTACATATCGTTCAGCACGTTTGTGGAATGGTGATATGACTATCAATGGTGGTGAGTTCATAGGTCAGGTTTGGTTCCACTGTGTTAGTGACGGTGCTAATTTGACTATCAACAACGGTACATTCGCACCTCGTGGCAATGATGGTTCATCAGTATTTGTAAACAATAGTTCAAAAAATGTAACATTCGCAGTTAATGGTGGTACATTCAATGGCAAGATTGGCATGGACGCACCTTACGCTTGCATCACTGGCGGTACTTTCACCGCAGAGGCAAAGAATGGCACTAACGCAGCGTTGCTTGCAAATGGCTACTTCTTCGAGAAGAATGGCAACAACTTCGATGTTAAGCGCACAAGCGAGGCAAAGGTTGGTTCTGTAATCGACATCAATGGCGTGAAGGCGGTTATCTTCAGCACAGAGAATGGTATGAAGGCTGTTTCTGTAGAGCAGGGCGGCGAGATGACATGGGATGAGAGTATGGATTGGGCAAAGAACCTCGGTGAGGGCTGGAACTTGTCTACATTGTCAGAGTTGCAGGCTATCTACGCTGTTAGAAAGACTTTGAACGAGGCTTTGGTTGCTGACAACGCAGAGAACGCTCTTTTCGAGGAGGATAACAAAGAGGAGGATGGCTCATACGCTGCTTACTGGTCATCAACACTTGTTGAGGGCAGCACAAACAAGGCTCAATACCTCTACTTTGACAATGAAGCGACAGTAATGTCAAGCTTTACAATGTTCCCTGTTGAGTATAGCCGCGCTGTATACAACTTGGGTTACTACAACGTTGGTGACATTGTAGAGGTAGCAGGTCAGAAGGCTGTTGTATTCAGCATCGAGAATGGCGTAAAGGCAGTATCTGTTGCAGAGCTTAACCTCAATGGTAAGACATGGCAGAACGCCATCGATTGGGCAGCAGGCCTCGGCGAGGGTTGGTCATTGGCTTCTATGGAGGATCTCAATGCTATCTATGACCTTCGTTGCGAGTTGAACGATGTATTGGAGGCTGACAATGCCGAGAATGCACTCTTCTGGGAGGGCGACGAGTATTACAGAAAGAATGGCTCGGTTTACTATGCTCTCTATATGTCATCAACAGAGATTCCAGTTGGTGGTGCTGATGCTAATGGCAACAAATATTTCGAGAATCGTGTATTCTTCAAGATATTCAACAAGCTCGGCTACTCGGATGTTCTTTATAGCGCATTTGACTGCATCAACAAGTACGCTCCACTTCGTGACAACTACTTCGCACGTGGCGTAATCTCATTGTAAAAACAAATATTTCTCGACTTCGGTCGAGTAGTAATACACAAGCGACGTTTTCTTTTTTTGCTTTCACGATTTGTTAATTAACGTTGCTTTCGGGGAGTCCATTCGGGCTCCCCACTCTTTTTTATTGTAGGTGGACAGGGAATACACACTGAACATCTTTTAGATGAGCGCAACGACGTGGGAATCTCACACATAGTACACACTATCAACGCAACCACGACCTACCCATCAGCACGACCTAATTTGTTGTCAGAAGGGTGCCGAGTGCTACACTCGGCAAAAATACCACCGATGGGTAGTACTTGACGTACTGCTCATTCGAGGATTTGATTGAGAGGCTGAGAATCGCCCTTATCACAGCAAAGAAAAAATTTGTTGTCAGAGTGGTGCAGTAGTGGCGCTGACACGAAATATGGCGGATGGGACATACTTGGGCGTATTTCCCATTCGCCATATTGACTGAAGCGTCGCTAATGCGCCGCTATCACAACAAATTATATTTCGACGAGATGATTCTTGATGGCGTAGACGACAAGGTTGGCAGTGTTCTTGCACCCCGTCTTCTCGAGGATGTTGGCGCGGTGCTTATCCACCGTGCGCTTCGAGATGAAGAGCTTGTCGGCGATCTCCTGGTTCGACAATCCGCGGCACACCTCAACCAAAATCTCGACCTCGCGGTCGGAGAGTGCGTCGTCATCCTGCGACACCACGTCGCTGAGGCGGCTCATATTGCGCGTCATAGATCCCAGAAGCGCGCTGCTGAAGTAGCTATCGCCAGCCATAACAGCATCCACAGCCGAGTAGACATCCTCGATATCCGAATCCTTAAGCAAGAAGCCCGAGGCGCCACTCTCGACCATAAGCGAGTAGTAGTGGTCATCACCATACATAGACAGCGTGATAATCTTCAGCGCGGGGCACTGCTGCATGGCTCGCTTCGTAGTCTCGACGCCATCGATACCCGGCATAGAGATATCCATAAACACCACATCGACACTCAGATCGGAAAGCGCGGCGAGAAACTCCTCACCACTGCCCAAATCGGCGACGACAGCAAAATCGTCACGCTGCGACAACAGACCACGTAGGCCCGTGCGGAAGAGCGTGTGGTCGTCAACAAGCGCTATATTAACTCTTCTTTCTTCCATTTCTTCGTTTTCTACGTTTCTCATTTTCCGACTCCGCAATTTCGGAGTCATAGACACCCGAACCACTATATAGTGCTATATCCGAGCCGCTGACCGAGACCTTAACCCTCACGGACATACCCTCGCCAGGACGGCTATGGAGCGAGAACTTACCCCTCAGAGAGGAGACACGCGAGCGGATATTGGAGAGTCCCATACCCTGCTCCTCGACATCGCGCGGCAGGAAGCCCTTGCCATTGTCCCTATAGTCGAGAACCAAGAGCCCCGACTCCTCGCGCAGCGACACACGGATCTCGCTACACTCGGCGTGCTTCAGGGAGTTATTGATAAGCTCGCACACCACGCGGTAGATGATAACCTCGATATTGGAGTCGTAACGCTGCGCACCGAGCGTAGTGGAGAAATCTATGCTTGTCTGCTGCACAACGCCCACCCTATCCACAAAATTCTTGATGCCACGCGCAAGGCCGAAATTGTTGAGCACGTGAGGCGATAGGTTGTTGGAGATCTCACGCAACGAGCGTATAGCCTCGTCGATCACCGCGCTACTATTTTGCAGCATCTCCCTATCCTTGGGACTGAGGTCGGCACGCTGCAACGCCGAGAGCGACATCTTCGCAGAACTTAGAAGCGGACCTAAACCATCGTGCAGCTCACGCGAGAAACGTGCACGCTGACGCTCCTCGGTGCGTAACACCGCCGTGAGGAGTCTATTCTCGAGGATACGGCGCTGGAGGCTGACATAATCGACGTGGTCGACAAGGAATCGCGCACACAGCACACATATCGAGAAGCTGAGCGACACCACGATACCCACCCACGCAAAGACGACATCCGAGACATCGTGACCCGCAAACTCCTTGAGTTGGAAGTAACGCTCGAGGCACAACAGGGCAAGACTTATGATACAGAATATCCATAACGCCATATACTTGGTCTTGTTGACCAGAAGCATAGCGATGATCATAGCTCCCACCTGCATAACGATGGAGACTATCATAAGTATTTCAACAGCCCTCATAGCTCCACCTACAACACTCCGTCGAGTGCCTTAAGTTGTTTATAATCGGTCATATCGGTCTGCACAGGCACCACCGACACATAGCGGTGCGCCAACGCCCACTCATCGGTATCCTCGGCATCTGGCTCGGCATTTTGGAATGCTCCCGTAAGCCAGAAATAGCCTCTGCCGTGCGGATCGGTACGCTCGTAGAACTCCTCGCGCCAGAAGCCTCGCGTCTGACGTGAAAGACGTATACCCTGAATCTCCTCGGCCTTGCAGCGCGGAACGTTGACATTGAGGCACAAAGGTCGTGGGAGTCTATCTGCGGCATCCAGCACCGCAGTCACAATCTTTCGGCCATACATCACAGCACCCTCGAAATCGGCATCCGCATCGTGGTCATCGAGCGACAAACCTATAGCAGGGATGTTATAGAAGCTGCCCTCGATAGCCGCGCCCATAGTTCCCGAGTACATAACATTTACAGCAGCATTAGAGCCGTGATTGATACCCGACAGCACGAGATCGACCTTGCGACCCAAAAAGACGTGATCGAAAGCCACCTTTGAGCAATCCACAGGTGTTCCCGAGAAGGCATATATCTCGTAATCATCTCCACGCTCCACGCTTCGCAGGAAGAGGGGCTGTGTGATGGTAATAGCCTGGCTCATACCGCTCTGCACACGCTCGGGAGCTATAGCCACGACACGTCCGAACTCGCGGGCGAGGTTGACCATAGCGCGAAAGCCCTTCGACTGGTAGCCATCGTCGTTAGTAACAAATATCAATCTTTCGTTCAACATAACGCTATTTCGTTTGGGTTATACTTACTTATAAATAGTTATCGCCATCCGATGTCGAAGCATCGAGGCGTATGGCGATCATAATCAGCAGCGTAAAGGCCACCAACGAGGATCCTCCGTAGCTCATAAGCGGCAGCGGGATACCCATCACAGGCATAAGACCGATGGTCATACCGATGTTCACCAGCACGTGAACCAGGAGTATGGCGGCGACAGAGTAGCAATATACACGCCCAAAAGGCTCCTTTATTCGTTCGCCCATCTTCATAAGGCGCATAATAAGCGAGACGTAGAGCAGCACGACGACTGCAGATCCGAAGAATCCCCACTCCTCGCCTACGATGCAGAAGATGAAGTCGGTATGCTTCTCGGGCACATAGTCGTACTTAATCTGCGTGCCCTCCATAAAGCCCTTACCCCACATACCTCCCGAGCCGATGGCGATCTTCGACTGGTTGACGTTGTAACCCACATTTCGCGGATCGTCGACAAGACCCACAAACGTGAGAATACGATTCTTCTGGTGCGGCTCGAGATGCTCGAAGAGTGTATCTGCAGCAGGCACAAAGGCCATAGCATAAATAAACATCACAATAGGCCACAGCAGCATCAGCGTGCGCGTCTTGAGGGCCAAGAATGCAAGCACCAAAACAGCAATGCCACATACTATCATCAGCGCGGCATAGCCACTCAGAGGCGTAAGCGTGGAGAGCAGCAACCATCCGAGGATGATGCCGAAAAAGAGGCGCACGTGGCCCACGAACTCACGGGTGAGGAGTATGCTATAGAGGATAAAACATACCAACAACGCAAGGAATATCACCACGGGTTGCAGCACCAACGCAGCGATAAAGAGTATTATGGTGAAGATCGCGGGGAAGTAGATATACTTCGACAGACCCTCGCGATACATCACAAAGAGGAATGCTCCAAGCACCAAGCCAGAACCCGTGTCGTTCTGCAACACGATGATACCAAAGGGGATAAGAAGCACAAGACCCACCTTTATGAGATCCGGCAAACGCTTGATATTAAATGAGTAGTCGCTCATAATTCGCGCCATCATAAGCGCCGTGGCAATCTTCACAAACTCAACAGGTTGCACACGGATGCTACCCAACTCGAACCACGCCTTAGCACCATTGACCTCCCTACCAAAGACCAAGGTAAAGAGAAGCAGCAATATACCAAAAATATATGCCGGATAGGCAAACATATGGAAAAGGCGTCGCTCCAGCAGCAGCACCACAGCCGCCATAATCGACGATATACCCACCCACACCAACTGCTTCATATAGTTGTGGCTGAACGAGAAGAAGTTGGTCGTATCTGGCTCGATGGATGCCGAGGTGATGGACAAAATACCGATAAACACAATGGCAATATAGATGCCGAGCGCCACCTTATCGACATTGCCGAAAAGGGAGGTGCTGGAGTAGCGGCGTGATATGTTATAATGCGACATCATCGTTACTTCTTTTGGCTTGCTTTTTTACGTTTCTCGTCATACTCACGCTGCTTCTTGTCGTAGTTACGACTATAGTTTGGCGTGTAGTTACGAACCTGCTCGACCATCTCGGGGCGGCGAATAGTATCAGTAAGATATAGCTCCTCGATAAGGCTGGCGATAGGCAGCGCAATAGAGGCTCCAAAACCTCCGTGCTCGACGTATACCGAGATTGCAATCTTCGGGTTGTTCTTAGGTGCGAACGACAGGAAAGTAGAGTGGTCAGCACCGTTAGGGTTCTGCGCCGTACCCGTCTTACCACACACATCCCAACTCTCGAGGCGAGCTTTGCCAGATGTTCCCGCAACGTTAACACCGCGCCACATACCCTCGACAATAGGCACAAAATGTATCGAGTCGACCATCGTATACTGACGCTCGTAGAACTTTCTATCTATCGAGTCACGACCCTCTATATGCTTGATAATATGGGGTATGTAGTAGTAACCGCGGTTTGCAACTATAGCTGCGAGGTTTGCCATCTGCAGCGGAGTACATCCCAAGTCACCCTGTCCGATGGCGCAGTTGATGACCGTACCCCAGTTCCACTTGCCGTTATAACCCTTGTCGTAATACTCAGGTGTAGGGACATAACCTGCACCCTCACCATAGAAGTCGGTGCCGAGCTGACGGCCGAAGCCAAAGCTATAGACATAGTCGTTCCACACTCTGACACCCTCCTTCACCGAGCCGTACTTCGAGTTGGTAATCATATCGCGGAAGACATAGCAGAAGTAGGCATTGCACGAATGTGCCACAGCATCGCGCAAATCCAGAGGCGAGCTATGGGCGTGGCAGGCCATCTTACGCGAGCCATACGAGAAGCCCATACTACAAGGATAGCGATCGCTGGAGCGTAGGACACCCTCCTGAAGACCGATAAGACCCTGCACGAGTTTGAACGTAGAACCTGGAGGATACTTCGCCTTCACCGCGCGGTTGAACTGCGGCTGACGCTGGTCGTGGAGCATAATGTTGGAGTAGTTGATACTACGCTGGCGACCAACCATCAGATCGGGGTTATAGGATGGCGACGACACCATAACGAGAATCTCACCCGTAGATGGCTCGATGGCCACCACAGCACCCACCTTACCCTCCATAAGCTCCTCGGCAAACTCCTGCAGACGAGCATCAATGGTCGAGGTTAGCTGCGCACCCTTAACTGGAAGGATATCATCTGCGCCATCGTTATAGCTACCCTGCACAGCACCGTGCGAGTCGTAAATGCGGTAGCTGATACCCTTCTCGCCACGAAGCATAGTCTCGTATGCCGACTCCACGCCATTGGTGCCGATGTAGTCACCCATCTCGTAGTAATCCCACCTCTCCACCTGGCGCTCCGTAACCTCACTCACATAGCCGAGTAGGTTACCACCAATCTTTCGGGGATACTCACGCGCCGTGCGGAAACGTGTGTGAAAGCCCTTGAAGTCTCCCTCGTCGAGAAGAAGTTTATTCTCCTGCGAAAGGTAGCCCACAACAAGTATTGCGGCACGAGGGCTTTGGCGCGCCTTCTTCAGTTGACGCTCCAGACGCTCGGGAGTGATATCGAGGATTGTGGCAAGACGCATAGTGTCGAAACCACTCTTGGGGAGCTCACGGTGGACAACCACAACATCATAGCATACTCGGCTCTTGACAAGGTACTCACCACGACGATCCAGCACCTCGCCACGCATAGGGTATTCAGTCTCCACACGCACGATATTCTTCGTAGCCTTAGCATCGTACTCATCCGAGAGTATCTGCATAGAGAAGAGGCGCAGAAGGATTACAGCACCTATAGCAAGAACTATAAAACGCAATATACGAAAACGTGTATAGCCCTGATCCATCATTACTTAGTTACTATTTTTGAGACAAACAGACGCAATACCGGCCACGCGATAACCACCGACAGAAGCGTACTAAAGAGAATCGTAGCCACAAGACGCAGCGGATGAGCAAACGACAAAGTCTCGAGCGTAAAGAATAGTGTGTGGTGCAAGCCCAGCATCGCAGCGGCATAGATTATCAGCTGACGCATAGGCATACGCCACAAGAGCGAGGCCTGGTCTCCCGACTCCACGCTTCGACCTGTGGTGACGTAGAGAATCCAGCGACGTGTGACCACAAGAGGCAGCAGCGTGGCGGTGTATAGTCCCGCGCCTCCGAGTGCTGCATCCATAATAATACCTATGGCCAGTGTGGAGAGCAACACCCATATCGTGCGCCACTCCATAGGCAGGAGCAGGACGATAAGCGGAAAGAGCATAGGGCGCAGCCACATAGCTATAGACAACTCATCGAGGATAAATATCTGGAGGAACAACAGCACGAGGGTCATTCCTAAATATGGGATACTTCTAAACATACTACTCCATCTGTTTCATAAGTTCTTCAAGCTCGCCGTAGCGAGTATTCTCTACGATAAGCACATCGTCGAGCTTCGACATATTGGCTGCGATGGCTATCGTTGCGCTATATGCCGACTTGGTGGTATTCATCTCATAATCGGTGATAGTACCTATGAGCACACCCTCGGGTAGACGCTCCGAACGTACCTCAACTCTCATACCCTCCTTTGGCTCAGAATATACCGACAGTTCCTTGGCCTCCACCTCATACTTCGAGGCTCCCGACCACCAGATGACACACAATCCACCATCATCGAGTCGTCCGCCCGTGCTGAAGTTGACATTCAACATAGGCTGCACGATGCAGTAGTGGTCGCTGCACGATGCCACATATCCCACCAGCTCATTCTCGGGCGTTACAACACCCATATCCTTCGATATGCCATCGAGCGTGCCGCGATTGAGAATCAGCAGGTTGTTCATACGATTGGTGGTCATAGATACTACGCTTGCGGGGTGATAACGGAAATGGGACATCTCCGCGCCCTCCGCAGCAAACATACCCTCCACAACAACACCCTCGTTCTGCATAGCCAACCTCTCAACCTCTGCACTAAGCTCCGCGATGCGCTCCGTGAGACGACGATTGGCCTCAGGCAGAGCAAAGAAGTTCTCCACATCTGTAACCGCACCGCTGATGGCAGAGCCTACAGCCGTGGTGCGCGAGAGAATCTTCACCTCGGTGTATGGCGACGACGAAGCATAGCTCCACAACGCTGCACCCTCAAGCACAACAAATAGCACGAGGACATATACAAGTTTTATGAACTCTATAAGTCGATGCATAACCGTTTGAAAGAGGCTGCCTCGCAAATGCCGACAGCCTCATTAAAAATCTATAATACAGGGTATTACTATCTCTCTTTTATACTACTTATCGCCACCAATTAGGAACGAGAAGTTGCCGATGTTCTTAAGCGCGATGCAAGTACCACGTGCAATGGCGCGCAGTGGATCCTCGGCAATATGCACTGGCAAGCCCGACTTCTTCGACAAACGAACATCGAGACCCTTGATAAGGGCACCACCACCTGCGAGGTAGATACCATTCTTAACAACATCCGAGTACAACTCTGGTGGCATCTCCTCCAACACCTCCATAAGGGCGTTGTCCAACTTCACGAGCGACTTATCGAGCGCATAGGCGATCTCGCTGTAGTTGAGCGTCACGGTCTGAGGGAGGTTGGTAAGCATATTCGAACCTGTGAAGATGTAATCCTCTGGCTCGTTCTCCAACTCTGGGATAGCGGCACCGATGGCACACTTAATCTCCTCGGCAGTACGCTCACCGATACGAATGCCGTGCTGCTGACGGATATAGTTCTGGATGTCGTTGGTAAAGACATCACCTGCCACGTTGATAGACTTCGAGCATACGATACCTCCGAGCGAGATACAAGCGATCTCCGAAGTACCACCACCGATATCGATGATAAGATTACCCTCTGGAGCCTCCACGTCCAAGCCTGCACCGAGTGCTGCAGCCATAGGCTCGAAGAGGAGGTATATCTCGCGACCTCCGGCGTGCTGCGCCGACTCACGCACCGCACGAATCTCGACGTTTGTAGAGCCTGAAGGGATGCAGATCATCATACGCAACGATGGCGCGAACATACCACGTGTGGCATTCACCTTCTTAATAAGACCGCGAAGCATCAACTCCGTAGCCTCGAAATCTGCAATTACACCATCACGCAACGGACGAATGGTGCGGATGTTTGAGTGAGTTTTACCATCCATCAAACGTGCCTTATGACCAATAGCCATAAGGTCGCCAGTCTTGATGCTGAGAGCAACAATAGATGGCTCGTCAACGACAACCTTGCCGTTGTGCATAATGAGCGTATTGGCCGTACCAAGGTCAATAGCCAACTCCTGTGTCAGTGAAAATATACCCATATCTATCTTTTTTTTATTTTTCTACTCCGCTTTTCGACCCTTTCCACCCTCTCTATCCACAATCATATAGACAAAAAAAGCGACTTGTGGCACTCCGAGCGCCAAAGGTCGAAACTGGTTATTAATCAGCAAAATAGCTCACACAAGCCACTTTTACCTCATAACTCCTTTGCAAAGATAGGAAAAAGATATGGAGAATTTGCAAGAGTTTTAATATTTTTTTGTTAAATTTGTCAATAAATTTTTACCTATGAATACAGAGAGCAGCCCACGATGCGCCGTCTTAGGCTACGGTAGCTGGGCAACAGCAATTGTAAAGACACTTACATTTAATCGCCACCACGTAAATTGGTTGGTATTAAACGACGATATCCACGAGTCACTCACCACACGTTGCAGAAACTCGAAATATCTGCCTTGGTGCTACATCGACAGCGACTATTTCACCGTCTCGGCAGACATAAACGAGGTGGTGAGGGATGCCGAGATTGTGATTCTCGCGATGCCTTCAGCATTTATGAAGAAGTTTCTCGATCCGCTCACTGTGAGCCTCAAGGATAAGATCGTGGTATCGGCAGTAAAGGGTATCATCCCTGGCGACTACCTCACCATTGTTGAGCATATGAACAAATATTACGACGTTCCTATGGAGAAGCTCGCGGTGGTGACTGGTCCTTCGCACGCCGAGGAGGTGGGACAGCTGCAGTTGTCGTACCTCACCGTGGCATCAGAGAGTATGGAGAGCGCCGAGAAGGTGCGCCACACCTTGGCAAACGAGTATTTCCGCTGCAGCCTCTCGACAGATGTACTCGGTGTTGAGGCCGCTGCGATAATGAAGAACATCTACGCCGTGGCGGTGGGTATTGCCGTAGGCTTGCGCTATGGCGACAACTTCCTCGCAGTGCTCATCGCGGGATGTGCAGCAGAGATGAAACGCTTTATCGACGAGGCTATTAAGATGGATAATCGCGACATAAACAGCGCAGCATATATGGGTGACCTGCTGGTTACCTGCTACTCGCCACTTAGCCGCAACCGCCGTCTCGGTACGCTGATGGGTAAGGGCTGCTCGGTGAAGAGTGCCTTGAACGAGATGACGATGGTTGCCGAGGGTTACTACGCCGCGGAGTGTATACGTCTCAGCTCTATGCGCCGTAACATTGAGATGCCAATTGCCGATATGGTATGGTCGGTGCTCTACAACAATGTCTCGGCACGCGAGGCGATGAACAACCTCATACAGATTCTGAAGTAAACCTTAGAGAAGCCGTCTAACAAGGTTATTTTGGCGTTGCACTCGACCTCAAAAGCCTCATTTACGCCGAGTAAACTCCGGTTTTTCGGTCTTCGTACGCCTAAAACTAACTCTTGTTATACGACTTCCGGTCTTCCCATAAAAATTGGGCTTGCCTAACATATTGTTGGACAAGCCCTTATTCTTTATTCATCATACTTGACACCCGAGAGGAAGAGTCCACAGGCAGGGGCTCCGGCACTGCAGCGCGAGAGGTCCTTGCTGCGGATGATATCCTCGAACTCCGAAACAGTGTAGCGACCTCTGCCAACATCAACCAATGTGCCTACGATGGCTCGTACCATATTGCGCAGAAACCTGTCGGCGCGAATCGTGAAGCGCAGCGTGCCATCCTCCTCCACATCCCAATGCGCATAGGAGATGTGACAGATATTGGTTTTGTTATTGGAATTTAGTTTAGCAAACGACGTAAAATCCTCATATTCGAGGAGTTTCGCCGCCGCAGCGTTCATACGTTCAACATCTAAGTCGGCCGTAAAATGCCACGCCGAGAAACGTCTGAATGGCGACTTGCGAGGAGTAAGGAAGTAGGTATACTCCCTCTGCCGCGCATCGAAGCGTGCGTGGAGCGACGCCCCAACCTCGTAGATGCGCAGTATGGCGATATCGGGAGGCAGCACCTTATTGAGTTTGTAGCAGAGCTGCCCCGCGTCGGTTACCGCGTCGCTATCGAAGTGGGCGGTGTAGAACGAGGCATTGACACCCGTATCGGTTCGTCCCGCGCCGACAATCTCGGTAGGCACACGCAGGAGCATCGAGAGTTTCTCCTCGATGACACCCTGCACCGTCATAGCATCGGGCTGACGCTGCCAACCGCAGTATGCAACACCGTCGTATTGTAGTTCGATGAAGTAGCGCATAGAAATCAAATTTACCGCACAAAGATAGAAAAAAAGGAGAAGAGATTCAATAGCGCAGGGGAATTTCTTGTTAGAAGGTAGTAGATGTGGACTCGATAAAGAAGTAAGCCCAGATGGGTAGTACTTAGCGTACGTCCCATTTGGGCTTACGATTGAGAGGCCGCAGATGCTGCCTTATCACAAGAAATTACATATGGATAGCGCAACCAAGTGCATCCTCCGCCGCCTCCATAACCGCCTCGTGCATAGATGGATGCGCGTGGATGGTACGTGCTATGCGGTGAGCATTGACACCCAACACCTTAGCAAGCGTAGGCTCGCCAATCATCTCGGTAACGTTGTGACCCACGAAGTGAGCACCAAGGAGTTTCTCCTCAGCGTCGAAGATAAGCTTCACAAAGCCATCACGCTCACCCGCCGCAGTAGCCTTACCCGATGCGGTGTATGGAAACTTACCAACCTTATACTCAATACCTTGCGCCTTAACCTGTGCCTCGGTGAGACCCACAGAAGCCACCTCTGGCGATGTGAAGATGCACGATGGGATGGTGCTGTAGTCCACAGGCTCAGGGTTGAGACCGCAGATATGCTCCACGCAGTGGATAGCCTCGGCAGAAGCGACGTGTGCAAGGGCTGGAGTGGCGATGATATCACCGATGGCATATACACCGTCGAGCGTCGTCTTATAGTGCTCGTCGACCTTAACCTTGTCGCGCTCGATCTCAATGCCGAGCTCCTCGAGACCCATATTCTCGAGGTTGGACTTGATACCCACAGCCGAGAGGACGATATCTGCCTCGAGGCTCTGAGCACCCTTCTTGCCCTCTACCTCCACGACACACTTGCCATCCTCACGAACAGAGACCTGCTTCACGGTTGTAGAGGTCATAACCGTAGCTCGGAGCTTACGGAATGCGCGCTCCATAGCCTTTGCAGTATCCTCATCCTCGAGAGGCATAATCTGTGACATATACTCAACAATTGTCACCTTAACTCCCATAGTGGCGTAGATATACGCGAACTCCGAGCCGATAGCTCCCGAGCCTACAACGATCATACTCTCAGGCAACTCTGGAAGTACCAGAGCCTCCTTAGAAGATATAACGTGCTTGCCGTCGATAGGCATAAACGCCATCTCGCGAGGGCGTGCGCCAGTGGCAAGAATCACATAATCTGTCTCATACTCAACACCCTCAACCTCAACGATATCCTGAGCCTTGAGCTTACCGAAACCAGCAATTACGTCGATATTATTCTTCTTTAAGAGGAACTGAACACCCTTGTTCATCGTAGAGGCCACGGTGCGCTCACGCTCCACCATCTTTGCCCAGTCGGGCTTCACCTCGCCCTCGATAGCCACGCCGTATGTTGCAGCAGCCTTGCAGTCGGCAAAAACCTGCGCCGAGCGAACAAGAGCCTTGGTAGGGATGCAGCCCCAGTTGAGACACACGCCACCAGCATCTGCCTTCTCAACAATAGCCACACGCTTGCCGCACTGCGCAGCACGAATAGCAGCTACATAACCTCCAGGGCCTGAGCCTATTACAATAATATCATATCTGTTATCCATAACGCTTACTTATTTTACTTTACGACCTTCAAAATCTCGCCCTTGTCTGCCGCCACAGCACGCTTCCACTTCTCGCTGTAGCCAGGGTTAGTAATCTTGCCAGGGATATCCTTGCCATTGCCATTATCGATGAACTTACCATTCTCCTCGCCCTTAACATTACCATCGATGTACTTAACCATAAGATACTTGTCGAGGTCTACCCAGATATTGAAGAGAGTCTGTGCGTTGTTTACAGTAAGTTCAGTGGCAACCTTCTGTGCCTTCTTTGCGCTCTTTGCGCTACCAATCTTCGCATCCATAGCTGGCACAAGCTCGAGCATCTTATTCTCCCACTTATCAACATACTCGCGTACGGTCTTACCTACACTGTTATAGCGCAAATATGCAAACTGCGCAACGCGGTTAGTAATCCAGAACATAGAGGTATCAGAGTACTTCAACATAGTGCCATTACCCTCCTTCAAGCACTCAGGAACCTCCTGAGAGTTAACATATACAGGTGTAAGAGGCGATGTTGCAGCGTCGTCGGTACCAAACCAAAGGATACCCACCTTCTCTGGACGTGCCTGGCCTACAAGCCAGAAGCCTGTCTGCTGTGTGGCTGTAGCACGCTCATTGCAATACTCCACGCCATCAACCTCGAAGTACATAGGACGCCAGCGGTATGGACACTCCTCGCCACCAGCACCGATGTCTGTAGTCATATCCATCTTAGTACCCTCGTAGTGGTCGCGCATACAATCCATCAACACCTTTGGCGACACCTTCTCGCGTGGCATAACCCACAAAGGCATACGGTTTGCAGGGTTGTGACCCATAGCATAATCCTCATACTGATCCATATCGTCAGCTACAGTGCGGAAGAAAGCCCATACGCGAGCCTCGCAACCACGCATAGCACCGAAATCGAGTGGAGCATAAGCATCTGCGAAGCTGAAATCCTCGTTCTTACCCTCGAACCAGCCGAACTTACGTGCTACATCTGCAACGTCAGCTGCATAGATGCAGTTCTCAGGGTCGTTCCAAGGGAATGTTGTGATACGTGCCTGGTTAGCGTGTGCCGAAACATAGCCATCAGGGATGCGGCGTGCCACCCATACGATACCCTTATCCTCTGGACCCTTACCGATAAGCTCCATAATCCACGCCTCATTCTGGTCGATAAGCGAGAATGACTCACCAGATGAGCAGTAGCCATAGGTGTTGGCAAGGTAAACGATCATATCGATAGCCTCACGAGCGGTCTTGCAACGCTGCAAGGTGATGTAGATAAGCGAGCCGTAGTCGATGCCGCCATTAGGGTCCTCCAACTCTGGGCGACCACCAAACGTCGTCTCGGTGATAAAGAGCGAGTGCTCGTTTGAGTTACCGAGAGTGCGGTAGCGCACCTCCTGCTGGGCAATCTTACCGATGTAGCGACCAGTATCCCATTCCGTTACATCCATAAATGGAGTGTACTTACCTGGCACATAGCTGTAGAGCGAACCATACAAGCCGTGAGAGTCGGCGGCGTAGGTCACCATATTTGAGCCATCGGTCGAAGCACCGCGCGTAACGATGAAGTTTGTACAAGCATCAGCCGTAGCGATACCTGCGATAAACGCACCCACAAGGGCGATAGTCTTAAGTAGTTTGTTCATAGTTTATTTAGTTTATTTTATGATTTTTGAATTATCATCTTTCAAAGGTACGAATTTATTTCGAAATAGTTGTTATGTTTCACGATAATTTATACTTTTGTAGAGTTAAATTACCAATTGTTATGAATATCAAAGAGCGTCTACATAGAATATTATCCACCCTCCCCGAGGGCGTACAACTTGTCGCCGTATCGAAATTTCACCCTGCGGAGCGTCTGCAGGAGGCCTACGACGCGGGACAACGTATCTTTGGTGAGAGCCGCCCACAGGAGATGGCGGCGAAATATGAGGTGTTGCCGAAGGATATCAACTGGGTGATGATAGGTCATCTGCAGACCAACAAGGTTAAGATGATTGCGCCCTTCGTATCGATGATTTCGTCGGTGGACTCCGAGCGTCTTATCGAGGAGATTGAGAAGCAGGCCTCGAAAAACAACCGCACCATAGATATCCTTTTGGAGGTGCACGTGGCAAGCGAAGAGACCAAGTCGGGATGGAGCGAGAAGGAGCTACGCACCTATCTTGCCTCGGGCATACTTAATAATATGACACACGTGCGCGTGCGCGGAGTGATGACCATAGCTACAAATACCGACGATGAGAGCATCATACGTCGCGACTTTACGACCATACGCCGCATCTTCGAGGAGCTAAAGCCGCAGTTTGGCGAGGCGTTCGACACCCTATCCATAGGAATGTCCGACGACTACCCTATCGCACTGGAGTATGGCTCGACGATGGTTCGCATCGGCACGGCAATCTTCGGACAGAGGGAGTACTAAATATGACATTTTGTCAGTCGTCGTGTCAACAAGACAATCATTTGTCACAAATATTTTTCGAAATGCGTCACATTTGGCGCATTTTTTTGTTTGGTATACCATTTGTTCTACACCTAAGCAAAACAACGAAACAAAAATTTAATAACATAATACATTTACAACTATGAGCAAGATTATTGGTATTGACTTGGGTACAACAAACTCGTGTGTAGCAGTTATGGAGGGTAACGAGCCTGTGGTTATTCCTAACGCTGAGGGTCACCGCACCACTCCATCTGTAGTGGCTTTCACCGAGGGTGGCGAGCGTAAGGTTGGCGATCCTGCAAAGCGTCAGGCTATCACAAACCCTAAGCGTACGGTTTTCTCTATTAAGCGTTTTATGGGTGAGCGTTACGACGCCGTAACAGCAGATATCGCTCGCGCACCATACTCAATCGTTAAGGGCGACAACAACACTCCACGTGTGGACATCGACGGCCGCCAGTACACTCCACAGGAGATCTCGGCTATCATCCTCCAGAAGATGAAGAAGACCGCAGAGGATTACCTCGGTCAGGAGGTTACCGAGGCAGTTATCACCGTTCCTGCATACTTCTCTGACTCACAGCGTCAGGCTACTAAGGAGGCTGGTGAGATCGCAGGTTTGAAGGTTCGCCGTATCATCAACGAGCCTACAGCCGCAGCTCTCGCATACGGTCTCGACAAGAAGCAGAACGATATGAAGATTGCGGTATACGACCTTGGTGGTGGTACATTCGATATCTCAATCTTGGAGCTTGGTGACGGCGTATTCGAGGTTAAGTCTACAAATGGTGATACTCACCTCGGTGGTGACGACTTCGACCACGTACTCATCGACTATATGGCTGAGGTATTCAAGGCTGAGCACGGCATCGACCTTCGCCAGGACCCTATGGCTCTCCAGCGTTTAAAGGAGGCTGCCGAGAAGGCAAAGATCGAGCTTTCGTCAGCTACAACAACCGACATCAACCTCCCATACATTATGCCTGTTAACGGCATCCCACAGCACCTTGTGATGTCGCTCACACGCGCTAAGTTCGAGCAGTTGTGCGACCACCTCGTGCAGAAGACCATCGAGCCTTGCCGCACAGCATTGCGCGATGCAGGTCTCACAGCAGGCCAGATCGACGAGGTTATCCTCGTGGGTGGTTCTACACGTATCCCAGCTATCCAGCGCGTTGTTGAGGAGTTCTTCGGCAAGACCCCTAACCGCTCGGTAAACCCTGATGAGGTTGTGGCTGTAGGTGCTGCTATCCAGGGCGGTGTACTCACAGGCGAGGTGAAGGATGTGTTGTTGCTCGACGTTACTCCACTCTCACTCGGTATCGAGACTTTGGGTGGCGTTATGACACGTCTTATCGAGGCTAACACCACAATTCCTACACGCAAGAGCCAGGTATTCTCTACCGCTGCCGACAACCAGCCATCTGTAGAGATCAACGTATGCCAGGGCGAGCGTGCTATGGCTGCCGACAACAAGTCTATCGGTCGCTTCCACCTCGATGGCATCCCTGCCGCACCACGTGGCGTGCCACAGATCGAGGTTACGTTCGATATCGACGCTAACGGTATCCTCAACGTATCGGCTAAGGACCTCGGCACAGGCAAGGAGCAGAAGATCCGTATCGAGGCTTCGAGCGGTCTTACCGACGCGGAGATCCAGCGTATGCGCGACGAGGCTAAGGCCAACGAGGCTAAGGATAAGGCTGAGAAGGAGCGTATCGAGAAGATCAATATGGCAGATTCTAACATCTTCGCATCGGAGAAGAACCTCAAGGAGTACGGCGACAAGCTCCCAGCAGAGAAGAAGTCAGCCATCGAGGATGCCCTCGCTAAGTTGAAGGAGGCTCACAAGAACCAGGATTTGGCAGCTATCGACTCATCTATCGAGGCGTTGAACGCAGCTTGGCAGGCAGCATCACAGGATATCTACGCACAGCAGCAGGCTCAGGGTGCTCAGGGTGCAGGTGCTCAGGGTGCAGGTGCTCAGGGCGGCGCAGAGCAGCAGCAGGCACAGCCTGAGGATGTGGAGTTTGAGGAGGTTAAGTAATCCCCAAGCGACATCGCATAAAGCAAAAAGGTCAGTCCCAAAAGACTGACCTTTTTCATACGCTATAAGCCGAGTTCTGTACCCTTGCGGGCCTCTATCATTTATCTACGACGACAATCACTTGCCGCCTCCAGCAACCTACCCCCCGACATTGGACGAGCAACCCTTAATTGTCGGTATACACGGTCTTGCAACCCACGAGACGCACAGCCGAGGCGTATTGCTACCCTCGCGGTGGGCTCTTACCCCACCTTCTCACCCTTACCCTTACGGGCGGTTATTTTCTTCTGCGTTACTATACCCTCACGGACATCAAGCCATTAACTTGCGTGGTGCTCTATGTTGCTCGGACTTTCCTCAAACACGAAACGTGTCAGCGATAGAGCGCATATGCGGCGGCAAAGGTACGAATTTAGTCGTAAAAAGCAACAAAAAAAGGGGGATAATTAATCCCCCTTCTGTCGAAATACCTATTTATATATTATAGGCGAGCCTTGATAGCCTTCGATGCCTCCTCATAGCCTGGCTTGTCGAGAAGCGCAAACATATTCTTCTTGTACGCCTCGACACCTGGCTGGTCGAAAGGATTAACACCGAGGATGTAACCTGAGATACCGCAACCCTTCTCGAAGAAGTAGAGAAGCTGACCTATGGTACGTGCGTCGATACGCTCAATCTCGATGATAAGGTTTGGCACACCACCGTCGAGGTGTGCAAGGCGCACGCCAAGCTCCGCCATCTTGTTAATCTCCGAAAGACGCTTGCCAGTGAGGAAGTTAAGACCATCGAGGTTTGCCTCGTCAGACTCCACCTTAACCTCATACTTCGAGTTCTTAACCGAGATAATTGTCTCGAAGAGAGTGCGCTCACCCTCCTGGATGTACTGACCCATAGAGTGAAGATCGGCGGTGAGTGTTACGCTTGCAGGGAAGATACCCTTGCCCTCCTTACCCTCCGACTCGCCATAAAGCTGCTTCCACCACTCGGCAATGTACTGCAACTTTGGCTCGTATGAGCCGAGGATCTCGATCTTCTTACCAGCCTTGTAGAGCTCGTTACGCACAATGGCATACTGCGCTGCAGGGTTCTGCTCGATAGGTGTAGCCTCAGATGTGAGACGCTCCATATCGCGAGCACCCTCCACAAAGGCATCTACATCTACGCCCGCAACAGCTAATGGCAACAATCCTACAGGCGAGAGAACAGAGTAGCGACCACCCACGTTATCCTCGATAACAAATGTTGGATAGCCCTCCTGTGTTGCAAGGGTCTTGAGCGCGCCACGAGCCTTATCGGTAATTGCCACGATACGCTCTGCAGCCTCAGCCTTGCCATAACGCTTCTCGATCTCAGCCTTGATAAGGCGGAAGGCGATAGCTGGCTCTGTGGTAGTACCCGACTTAGAGATTACGATTGCCGCGATAGAGCGATCCTTAACCGCATCCATAAGCTCGTATGTGTAGTCCTCCGAGATGTTCTCACCCGCAAAGACCACTGTAGGGTTGTCGTGCTCGCGCTTGAGGCTCTCGAAAGAGTTTGCCATAGCCTCCAACACAGCCTTAGCACCGAGATACGAACCACCGATACCGATGCAGATAACCACCTCGGCACGCTCGCGCAACTTCTGCGCCACAGCCTTAATCTCTGCCAAATGCTCGTCGGTGATTGACGATGGAAGGTTTACCCATCCGAGGAAATCGTTTCCAGCACCCTCACCCGAGTGAAGAAGTGCATTAGCACGCTGCGCTGCAGCCTGCATCTCCGCTGTTACCACGATGCCGCTATGCTTGGCATCAAACTTCATAAGTTCCATATATGCAATGTTTTATATTGTTAATTCTCCTTCACCTCCTCGCCGAAGAGCGTTGCTGACGAGCAGCCTGTGATGCGCACACGAACATAGTCGCCAATCTTGTGGTCACCACGATCGAATACCACCATCTTATTCTGCGATGTACGGCCCGAGAGCTGCTCCTCGCTGCGCTTCGATGTGCACTCCACCAAGATCTCAAACTCCTTGCCGATATCACGCTTGTTGCTCTCCTCCGAGAGTCGGTTCTGAAGGTCGATAATCTCGGTAAGGCGGCGGGTCTTGACATCCTCTGGCACATCATCGCCGAGGTTACGTTGCGCGAAGGTTCCTGGACGCTCCGAGTACTTGAACATATATGCGAAGTCGTAGCCCACCTCCATCATCAGCGATATTGTCTCTGCGTGCTCCTCCTCGGTCTCGTGCGCGAAGCCAGCAATGAGGTCGGTGGTAATAGCACAATCGGGCATATAGCGACGTATAGCCGCCACACGCTCCAAGTACCACTCGCGGGTATACTTACGATTCATACGCTTGAGCATCTCCGTAGAGCCCGACTGCGCAGGGAGGTGTATAGCCTTGCAGATGTTAGGCATCGAGGCCATAGTCTCGAGCAACTTATCGCTGATATCCTTAGGGTGCGACGTTGCAAAACGCACACGCAGCAGAGGCGAAATCTCGGCAACCTGTTTCAACAACTCTGGGAAGTCCACCTCACCCGTGCGATATGAGTTTACGTTCTGACCTAAGAGTGTCACCTCGCGGTAGCCATTCTCAAAGAGCGTGCGAGCCTCAGCAACGATGGTCTTAGCATCGCGGCTGCGCTCTATACCTCGTGTGTATGGCACAACGCAATATGAGCAGTAGTTGTTGCAGCCACGCATAATGGCGATGAAGGCGCTCACGCCATTCTTATCCAAGCGCACAGGAGCAATCTCGGCGTATGTCTCCTCCTTCGAGAGCTCGACATTCACACCCGCGCTGCCGTTATCCACCTCACGCACCAAGCGTGGCAGGTCGCGGTAGGCATCAGGGCCAGCGACGATATCTACGCCAGTGCCACCCTTAGTAAGCTCCTCCTTGAGACGCTCAGCCATACAGCCTATGATACCCACGATTAGCGAAGGCTTCTTCTTGCGAATATGACGCATCTCGCTCAGACGACCCCAGATACGCTGCTCAGCATTATCGCGAATCGAGCAGGTGTTGATAAGCACTATATCTGCCTCCTCGAGGCTTTCGGTATATCGATAACCCTCCTGCTGCATAATTGAGACAACGATCTCCGAATCACCAACGTTCATCTGGCAGCCGTATGTCTCGATATATAGTTTACGACCACTACCTGTGAGTGGTCGCAAATTATTAACGTTTATATTCATTCCTTAATCGTTTAATGTAATGAGCATTTTACACTCTTGCCAAGTAACAAAGCAGTCGGACAAAGAGGTTTACTCCGTTGGCATACCATTCTCCTGTGGGAATGGCTTGAAGCCCTGACCAAAGGTGTCGTACGCATCTGTAACAACTACAAACGAATGTGGATCGAACTCCTTGATCTTCTGCTGAACATTACGCACCTCCTTGCGGCTTACAACGAGGAAGATCATCTCCTTCTCATTCTCGGTATACATACCCTTAGCCTTGAGATAGGTACCGCCACGATCAAGCTCGTGGAGGATGTAGTTACGCATCTCCTCAGAGTGCTTCTCGCAGATGATATAGAGGAGCTTATCGCGTGATGCGCCGTCGATAGTATAGCCCAAAACCTTAGCATTCACAAAGATACACACACCAGAATACAACGACAACATAACACCCGCACCAGGACCCTCGATACCTACGCCGAAGCCGATGACGATCAAACCGCTAAGCACGATGATGGCATCCGAAAGAAGAACGCCATTTGCGAACTTCATCTTCGCAAAGCGGTGAAGAAGCATACCTGTGATATCTGTACCGCCTGTTGCAGCGTTGTTACGGATTACAAGACCTACGCCCACACCACTGAAGCAACCACCGATAATGGCAGCAAGCATAAGATGCTCCGAGAGGTCGATCTGACCACCGAGCAACTGTGTTGGGTCGAGAGCCTCAATAGCCGCGCGTGTAGGATATACGAGGTAGTCAAGGAGGTTCATAATACCCGGAGTGATGAACGATGCGAAGATGGTGCGGCCGCCAAACGTACCGCCGAAGAGCACCAGTGCGGTGAGGATGAGAGGCACATCGAACATATAACCGAACGTACCCACCTGCACAGATGGGAAGAGGTTATGCAACACGAGAGCCAAACCATAGATACCGCCAGGTACCATATTGTATGGGTTGATAAATACGACGAAAGCCACAGCAACGAGGAAACATCCGAACACAATCTGGCCCATAGAAGACCACCATTTCCAGTCTGTTACTGATTCTTTGGCAGAGTTTGCGAGATTCGCAAGGTTAAGTTGTAGTTTCATAAATATGCAATTATGTAATTTCCAAAAACAAATTTACGATTTTTTTTTGTGACTTACAATAAAGATTTAACTTTTTTTGCTCTGCGCCACCAAACATTGCCCACAATGGAGCATCTACGCACCACAATATGCTCGGCTCGGATGAATATATAGACCATAGAAAATTTTGTTATTTAGCTTTTTTTTGTAACTTTGTATATTGATAAAAGTTGCCTACACGGTACAATACGCTTAGAATCAGAAAATTAAACACTTTATGGAATCTTGGAATGCAATTACGTGGTTATGCGTCATAGGATTAATGATCGCAGCATATCTCCTTGGCTCGATACCGAGTGCAGTGTGGATTGGTAAGAAATATTATGGCATAGATATTCGCGAGCACGGCTCCAAAAATGCTGGCACCACGAATATGCTCCGCGTACTTGGCAAACGTGCCGCGCTGCCGGTATTTATCATCGACTACTTCAAGGGCTTTGTGGCCGTAATCCTCACATCGCTAATGCGCTACGATGATGCCGTAAGCGAGGCGTGGCTCATAAACCTACGCATCATCGCCACGGTATTTGTGGTCCTCGGACACATCTACCCTATCTTCGCAGGCTTCAAGGGCGGCAAGGGTGTTGCTACGCTGCTGGGTGCTGGCACGGGCATCTACGCCCCTATTCTTATGCTCTGCTTCGGCGTGTGGTGCTTCGTGTTTGCCATCTGGCACTACGTGTCGCTGGCCTCGATGGTTGCGGGATGCTGCTACCCCCTCTTTGTACTTATATTCTCTACGATGACCTACGATGCTGCAACGCCATTCCAGAGCATTCCGTTTATCATCTTCTCGTGGGTGGTGGCAGTGCTGCTGGTGGTTACACACCGCAAGAACATAGGCCGCCTCAGAGAGGGCACCGAGTCGAAGATATACCTATGGGGAGGTCCCGAGGAGGAGAGCGGCGAGACGCAGAAAACAGCTAATAACGATAACAAATAAAGCTATAATGAGAAGATTTTTAATAATGGCTGCGGCGCTTATTGCCACACTCACAGCCACAGCACAGGATTTCGACACCACGTTCGAGAATGCCACACTACGCCTCGACTATACATTTATGGGCAACGCCACAGAGCAGAGCGTGGCCATCGCCGAGCTCTCGTCGACACCCAACTGGTGGGGACGACGCATCAACCTCACAAGCGTACCGCTAAAGGGTAATGGCGACCTAACGCTCTTCGACGCTGAGAGCAATGAGGTAATATATAAGACCTCATTCTCGTCACTCTTCCAGGAGTGGATCACAACCGAGGAGGCTACGCGCGTAACACGTAGCTTCGAGTTCACGATCCTCGCTCCTATGCCGCGCCACAACGCCATTGCGAAGCTCGTACTGCGCGACAACACGGATAAAGAGAGCACACACACCTTCACCATCGACCCTCGCGACGTCCTCATCCGCGACAACAGCAAAATCGAACCTCAGCCTCATACCTATATACAT
The DNA here is from genome assembly GCA_017630455.1 of Alistipes sp. Taxonomy (GTDB): domain Bacteria; phylum Bacteroidota; class Bacteroidia; order Bacteroidales; family Rikenellaceae; genus Alistipes. The sequence goes on from JAGBVG010000065.1 coordinate 25,671, forward strand.
AAGGGTGGAGACTCCAAGGAGTGTATCGACGTCGTGATTCTCGCCGAGGGATATACTTCAAATGAGATGGAGTTATTTATGGAGGATGCTAAGATTACCGCCGAGGAGATTCTCAGCTATGAGCCTTTCAAGAGCCACAGCGACAAGTTTAACTTCATTGCCGTGGAATCGCCATCCGTGGATAGCAACGTGAGCGTACCACAGCAGGAGGCGTGGCGCTCTACAGCGGTAAGCTCCAACTTTATGACATTCTATATGGCACGTTACCTCACCTCGAGTAGCGTCTACGATATGTATGATCTTGTAACCAACATCCCTTGTGAGCACCTTGTGATCCTTGCCAACACCGACACCTACGGCGGCGGAGGTATCTACAACTCCTACACCCTCACCACAGCACACCATAAGGATTTCCGCCCTGTTGTGGTTCACGAGTTCGGTCACTCGTTCGCGGGTCTTGGCGATGAGTACTTCTACGACAATGCCGACGACAACGACAATATGCACTCGCTGAAGCACGAGCCTTGGGAGCCAAACATCACCACGATGGTAGACTTCAACTCCAAGTGGGCAGATATGATTGCCGAGGGCATCGAGATCCCTACCGCCGTGACTCCTGAGCGTACAGCAAACTACGTTGTGGGAGCATACGAGGGTGGTGGCTACCTCTCAAAGGGCATCTTCCGTCCTACGGATGTCTGCCGTATGCGCAACAACACTGCGGAGCGTTTCTGCCCTGTCTGCGAGCGCGCCATCGAGCGTGTTATCCTCCACCAGGCAGAGTAAGCACACAACTTATAAGAGTGATGAGGGTGTCCAACATTTCGTGGACACCCTCTCATTTTCTTTTGTTAGCGGCAGCATCTGCTGCCTTATAATCGCAAATTTTTGATTTTAGAGGAGCAGATTTGTTCTATCGTAATAAAAAAATATCGTGGGATAGTACCGAAGTACAGCCCACGATATTTTGTTTGGGATAGGGCGAAGATGCCCTATATAAATCGAAAATTTACTTGATGACGAGAAGCGCCTGATCAGCCGCCACAGTATCACCCTCCGCTACGAGAAGTCCGAGAACCTCACCAGCATAGTCTGATGAGATAGAGTTCTCCATCTTCATAGCCTCGAGAATCATAACCTCCTGGCCTACAGTCACCTTATCACCAGCCTTAACCTTAATCTCAATTACACGACCTGGAAGTGGTGCGTTTACGGTGTTGCCATCTGCTGCAGTAACCTTGCGCTCTGCAACCTCCGCGCCATCATCCTCCATAGAGTCAGCAACCTCGATAAGAATAGCATCAGCAGCTACGGTGTCACCCTCGGCAACCAAAATCTGCTTCACGAAGCCAGCGTAGTCGGTAGTGATAGAGTTCTCCATCTTCATAGCCTCGAGAATCATAACCTCCTGGCCAGCAGATACCTTATCACCAACCTTCACCTTAAGCTCGATAACACGACCTGGAAGTGGAGCGCATACGGTCTTACCTGTTACAGGACGCTTGCCTGCAGCCGCAGCACCAGCCTTTGCGCTCTCAATCTCGATGATAACGCCCTCGGCCTGTACTGTATCACCCTCCTTCACGATAATCTGCTTAACCTTACCTGCGAAGTCCGAAGTGATAGAGTTCTCCATCTTCATAGCCTCGAGGATAGCAACCTCCTGACCAACAGCCACTGTGTCACCAACCTTAACCTTAAGCTCGATAACACGACCTGGAAGTGGAGCAACGATAGTATCGCCTGTGATAGGCTGAAGCTCTACAGCCTCCTCCTTCTTCAAAGATGGGTCTGCAGCAACCTTCTCTGCGTATGCAGCCTCCTTAACACCTGTGAGGTAAGCCTTCGCTACGAGTGGGAACAACTCGAGCAACAACTCCTCCTTCTCGTTCTCAGCCAAGAGCACGCCGCCAGCCTTCTCCAATACTGGGTTCGGCTGCTTCTGATACTTCGATGTGTCGTAAGGGCGCTCCTCTCTGAAACCGCAAATCTTCTCGCGGAAGTCCTCAGAGATCTTCACAGGAGTGCGACCGTAGTCACCCTTAACCAAGCCCACAAACTGAGCCGACTTATTGGTATACATAGCACGACCAGCCTTCTCATCCATAGCGCAGTTAACAGCCTGAGCACCTACGATCTGCGATGTTGGGGTTACGAGAGGTGGAAGACCTGCTGCGAGACGTACTGGAGGAATCAACTCCATAGCACGTGGGAGGATATCCTCAGCGCCGAGCTGCTTGAGCTGCGCAACCATATTTGAATACATACCGCCAGGGATCTCAGCATCCTGAACGAGCTTATTAGGAGCTGGGAAGCCGAAGTATGCCTCGATAGCCTGTGAAGCCTCGAGAAGCTCGTCCCAGTTCTCAGCTTGCGCTGCAGCAACACAGCGGTCGAGAAGTGCGTCAACCTCAGCAGGAACAGCATCTACGAGTGGATTGAATGGCTTTGGAAGTGGCTTCTCAGCACCAAATACCGACAACTCGAGCTCCTTGCGGATATCCTTGAGCTGCTCGTTGATCTTTGCCACAGCCTCCATATTTGCGCCGAGTTCAATGCCGAGCTTCTTACAGAAGAGGTATACCAACTCCACTGCAGGAGCACCAGTACCACCACCAAACCACCAGCAGTTGGTATCTACGATATCTACACCCGCAACGATAGCTGCGTAAACAGAACCGAGACCGTAACCTGGAGTACAGTGAGTGTGGAAGTCTACCACAACACCAAGCTCCTTCTTAAGAAGCTTAATAAGGCCTGCTACACGTGCTGGAGGGATAAGACCCGACATATCCTTGATAGTGATCATATCAGCACCAAGCTCTGCCATCTGGCGTGCCTTGTCGAGGAAATACTCATCGGTAAACACCTTCTCGTGCTCCTCGCCGTCGCTGTACTTAGGATCTACGGTATAACATACTGCGCAGTCAGCGATACCACCATACTGCTTGATATACTTGATTGTAGACTTTACATTATCCACGTCGTTCAACGCGTCGAAGATACGCATAATACCCAAGCCGCTCTCGATGGCGTTGCGTGAGAAACCGTCGATAATCTCGTCGGTGTAAGGTGCATAACCAAAGAGGTTACGACCGCGTGACAACGCCGTGAGCTTCGATACGTCGCCAACAGCCTTCTTGATAGTCTCGAGACGAGTCCATGGGTTCTCGTTGAGGTAACGCATCACAGAGTCGGGCACAGCACCACCCCATACCTCCATAGCGTAGAAGCCCGCATCCTTGTAGTAAGGAAGACAGCGATCCACCTGCTGCTGAGTCATACGTGTTGCGAAAGACGACTGCTGACCGTCGCGCAACGTAAGGTCACGAATTTTAAGAATCCTTGCCATAGTTTTAGAAAGGTTTATTTAGTTAGTTTTAGGTTTTTCATCACATCAGACAACACCACACGGGGTGTTATCGAATAACAAATTTAAGGTTTATTTCCTAAAAAAACAAATTTTTCTTAAAAAAAGTGATTTAACACGGGTGCACTAAAAACAAAAACTCCTACAATGTGTCATACATTACGTATAGCCCATACTCAAGTAAATTTGAAATTTGGGATTAGAAGGTAGTAGATGCAACGCTCGACAAAAAAAGCCACCACAGCGATATGCTTTAATGTCAGAAGTCGTGAGATGTGGTACATAACAAAAGTAACCCATCGGGGATAGTACACAAAGTACAGCCCATAACTCTACTTTAAGGCGCGAGTATTTTTGATTTTAGTGAGGCTTATTTAGTCTATCGTAATAAGAAAATCCCGAAGGATAGTACATAACGTACAGCCTTCGGGATTTTGTTTAGGATGGGCTAAAGAAGCCCACTACAAATCGAAAATTAAAGCTGTGGGCCAGCTGCTACAAGAGCCTTACCCTCCTCGTTAGTAGTGAACTTAGCGAAGTTCTTAACGAAGCGACCTGCGAGGTCCTCAGCCTTTACAGTCCACTGTGCTGCGTCAGCATAAGTGTCGCGTGGATCGAGGATAGCTGGATCTACACCTGGAAGTGCTGTTGGCACCTTGAAGTCGAAGATAGGAATCTGCTTTGTAGGCGCGTTGTCGATAGAGCCATCGAGGATAGCGTCGATGATACCACGTGTATCCTTGATAGAGATACGCTTACCAGTACCGTTCCAACCAGTGTTTACGAGGTATGCTGTAGCACCTGAAGCCTGCATACGCTTTACAAGCTCCTCGCCATACTTTGTTGGGTGGAGTGAAAGGAACGCAGCACCGTAGCATGCTGAGAAGGTAGGAGTAGGCGCGGTGATACCGAGCTCTGTACC
>JAGBVG010000066.1 GCA_017630455.1 Alistipes sp.
ATTGACAATTATATTGACGACCATTGTTTTTAACAAATCCCCTGAGCGCCAAATGTGTTGTTTTGGGCGCAATGTTGTTGAATCATGTTGTTTGTGTTGTTGATTAAAATACGTCTTGTTGTCTTACGTTGTAGTGTCAAGTCTGTTGCACCATACATAGTTTTCCTTGTCGCGCCAGGAAGTTGATTGGCGCGAAAGTTGTTTATGTTGTTTTTTCTAATAAATAATTCTTGTTGTTTTCGTTGTAGTGTCCACTCGTATATAGTTCCCTTTTTTTCTATCCCCTCTCAATTTTTGTTTTGGGTTGCCAATGCGCCCGCGCATTTTTCCAACCCAAATCAAAAAATACCCCCGAATTGACTTTAATTGACAATTGAATTGACGACCATTGTCTTTAACAAATCCCCTTGAGCGCCCAATGTGTTGTTTTGGGCGCAATTGTTGTTAAATCAAGTTGTTTGTGTTGTTGATTAAAATAATCCTTGTTGTTAGTTGTAGTACCAACATGCATATCGTTCCCAAATAATTTTGGGTAATTTTGTATAATATACTACAATTTTGGTAGCGCAAAATTTTTGTCGCCTCATCCTCCTTGCCGTGGCACAATGTTGGTGCCACGGAATGGTTGTCTCTGTTGTCGTCCTCACTCCCCTTTTTCTCGTTCCATAACCCTCATTTTGCTACTTCGACTTTACAAAATGAAAATAAATGGGGGGGGTAAAACGCTTATTGGAGTATTTTAGTTGCAATCCTCATTTATTTGTTGTAACTTTGCCCGATTATTCTGATTTGATAAAAACATGTTTGACAACGAAGTATCGTATAGTAGCTCTTACAAAGGATTTTCTTTTGAAGAAAGTTATACGAACAGCGGGAGTTTCAACCACAATCCGTACTCATCCAGCTCCCCCTTTACCGTACTAACTTCTTCCAAAGATGTACATTCGTTTTCAACCGCCAACGCTTCATACGACGATTGGAACGCTTATTCCGTTACGGGCACTGGCTCGTTTGTGTCTATTCATCAAGATGTGAATGCCACCATAGTCGCCAATTTCCAGCCTCAAATGCGAGCAGGCATTCAATTCCCCGACTCTGCATCAAGTGGGTATGTACCACCTACAGGACAAACCGACCCTGAATATGCTTCTCCTGTAGGCGAACCGCTGTTCCCTATTCTGTTGCTGGCATGCCTCTACACCATTGGGCGTTGCCTGGCTGCCTACATACGAAAACTCAAATCCGCTAACCCTCTCAAACCCTAAGCATATGAAAAAACATATTCTCCTTACCCTCTGCGCTTTGTTCACTCTGGTCAGCAACACCTTCGCGCAACTACAACACGGTGACATCATTACCATATCCTCCAATAGTTACTACTTGGCGGTGAATGCCAACAATAATGATATTACAGCCGTCTCCATGTCGGCTCCCACCAAAGCATGCCTGTGGGAGGTTACGATTAGTAACAATCAATATTCCTTCACAAGCGTCGCTGCAAACAAAAAACTGGCTCGCAGTAGTACTAGTTTGACTTTAACTTCCCAAGGCTCTGCCTTCCAATTCGTTACCAATGGTTTGGTAACCACTAACCCCAACGACACAACAGGACGCCTATATTATAAGACGGGCAACCAATACTATTACATTAGATACCAAAGCAAAGCTAACGCAGCAGGCACTTGGAATTTGCTGCGAAAGAATAACGCCAACGCGACAGATAATGGCACCCTACTCACCCTCGAGAAATGGACAAAGAAAGTGGAGACGGGAGGATTAGTCGGTGCGTTCAATATTGACAACCCCGAACACTTCGTGTTAGCCAAGACACCCGATGACGCCACGAAACAAGCGCAGCACCTGCAATTCACCGTTACGCGCCAACCTGCCGAAACCTATTTCTACTGCCTACCACGAGAAGGAGAGGATTATTCCAAAATCACCATTGACAAAACGGTATCCAACGAACCCATTAATAACCTCAGAGTATCCTTCACATGGCAAAAGACACCCACGGGATACGACAGAACAAAATCCTACGGACAAGCAGGTACCTACGATGACCCAGAGGCAATCACGCGTCGCGAACTATTATCTGTGTCGTACACCCCTGTCGAAGGCACTGCTACACCTACCTATAATGTCATTGTCACTCCCCTTGGCTCCAGTCCGATGAACATGAAGCAAGACGATGCGTGGATTGACCACGAGGATAGATTGGTCGCTGCTTTTGGCGAAGGAGACTTAGGCACGAATCGTGTCTATATGGACTTCATGCGCCACGCATACCACAAGATACCGCTGCCTCGCTTCCTAATCACGGCTACGCCTATGTCATACACCTTCTCTAAAACGGGAGGCGATACCGACTTCCAGTTCACTTGCACCCACCAACACGGCTATCAAGTGGTGACGGCTAACGAGTCGCACTTAGCAGAGATGGACATCACGCTGCAAGAGCCCCTGCAATTAGGCAAAGATATTGACACCGCCAACCAAATCGCCAAGGCCTCCTTCGAGATACTCAGCATGACCGACCAACAAACGGTGGATTGGGCGCAATTAAAAAACTTCACCACCAACAAGCTGACCGTCACCGCAACAGCAAATGAAGGTGGTTCTCCACACTACCGCGAAGCGCGATTGGTATGCAAGGTGTCATACACCTGCGATGCCGCACCTATAGCGGAGGAAGACTACAACGCATCGGTGGAGATACACTTGGCACAACGCGCCAAAGAGGGCGCTATGACACTCCGCCCGTACAAAGGTTTCGCCAACAAAGATTTTGGCATACACCCTGTCTCCCACGAACCCGAACAATTGGTGCATACCGCCGAGCAAACCCTATACTACATGCCAGGCGATGAGATTGACCTGCTCCTTCCTTCGCGTGAGTTCCACGGATACAAACGCTGGTACGACTACGAGACGGGTGGCAACCCTGTATATAACAACGAACCTTCCGACCGCACGACTTGGAGTACAACCCCTACGGGTGATAATATCAACAATACCTATGGCGACTCCTATGGTATCTATTGCACCAGCGTAGATACCAAGACACCTGTCATCAAGGGCTGGACGGACGGCGAGGCACATATCATGGCATGCGATGTCAGCAACTACAAGGATTACGAAATCCAGAAGAACGAATACGGTGGCATTGACACCATTATCGAGCCAACGCTCTCCTACCGCCAGCTGTGGCACCTGCGCCCTGCCAAAGAGATGGCAGATACATTCGCGGCACTTGCCGAAGGCGAATACCTCGAGGTGCACCACTATACCGCGCCTACCAACACCAATATCTATCTGGTGCCTAACTTTGGACACAACCGTACCCGAGCTTGCTACAACAACTATTTCTATTACACCGACGAAGCACAAACCAAAATCGGTCGTATCAGTGGCAATGCCGAATGGTACGAGGGCACACGGAATATTACCCCCGTCAGCTATACCACCAAAGACTATGTGATTGTCGAGTCCGATAATGTAGGCACCAAGGAGTATTATCTGAAAGCAACAGGCGAGTTGCCAGGTGGCAAAGATCTGCTCATAGCCAAGTTCATTGTGAACTATGTGGATATCAACACCCACGGTCCTCTGCCACGCGAAATCATATCGCGTCAGACCATGACCGAGGAATATGTACTCTTGGAGGAGATCAACTTCAACGATGGCGCAACAAGCAGCACGATTAACACCCAACTCTACCATCACCTCCCATGGGGTGAGTCCACCTATGGCTACTATTACCCCAACAACTATTTAGGCGGTTCTGATAAATACTACCAGCACTCGAACCGCAGCGATAATAATATCCCATACTATGGCGAGTATTTCTTGGTCAACGAACTGAACCTTGCATGGGCAGACCAGACTAACCACGGAGGTGCCAATAAGGGTTACACCCTCTATGTGGACGGCACCGAAGAGCCTGGATTGGTGGCCAGTATCTCCACCGATGCCGAGATATGCGAAGGACAAACACTCTACTGCTCCATATGGCTCTGCAACCCCGCGCGCAGTTCGCACAGCGGCTCCGACCCTATATTCCGTTGTAACATTCAAGGTCGCAACCAGACCGAAGACGGATACACCGAATGGGAAGATGCAGGCGTATATTTCGTTGGCAAACTCAACAAAGGTACCAGCAACGCAGGTGGCTCATGGCACCAAGTAGTCTTCCCTATCAATAGTACTGCCAGCTACTCCGAGACGCGCGTTTCCCTCTATAACTTCGGTACAGGTGGCGACGGCAACGACTTTATGGTGGATGACATTTGTCTGTATGTGTCACCACTGCCTTTGGCTGCCTACCAAGCCACTATGGGCTGCGAGTCCTTTACCGATGCTTCCACCACCAGCACTGCGGTAGTGGTACGCATGGACTATTCCGAACTCAATATCTACAGCACGCACGAAACCGACACCACCAAAAAGAAGTACGCCTACTATCAGATATTCAACAACTCTGACACTATGGCTATCCAGCTCACCGCTCCTGTCGTTCGCGCAGAGGGTGACACCATATACGAACCTGCCTACTACAAAGATAGTATCGGTCATTCCGACAATCTTTATGGTTCCGTGACCATACCTCACCCTCGATATATCCCTAACGCTACCAATGATACGATTCAAACCAGTATCAGGGACTATATCGACCAACTCATCGAAAAGAAAATACGCAACGGCAAATGTTATATCTATGATAATGTAACGGGCAAGTGGTTTGTCTATGTCATTCATATTATCCCCAATATCGACCACCATGCCACCGAAGACCATGTCATGCACTCCCACTTGGAGAAAGGCAAAGACTACGAATTGCGTATCTCGCACAGCCCACGCGAGTTAGACGATGTGGCTTGCGCCTCGCGAACACCCCTCCACGCCACACAAGACACCTATGTCAAACTCCGCACCGAGGGCGAAGAGTCCGTGCGTGTTAAGTGCGAGGAAAATCTCTGCGCCAACGACTTCCACCTACTGGAGGTTAAGGTACAGAATACTTTGGCGACCAGTGTCGGAGGTTCATTGCAGACCGTCGAAGCCAATGTCCATGCCGACTGGCTGTGGGGCTATTACTTCGATGACCCCTACTGCGAGGAGAAAAGCGTTACACACGAAGAAGAGGATTTCGCCAATGCGCAGTTCCTCCTACACTATGGCTGCACACGCAACCAACTGCGAGAGGCGATTGCTGCCATGCGCCGAATACCTACCAACTCATCACCCAACCCAAATTACCGAGTCAGCGACCACAGACGATTAGAGGTCGATGAAGACTTCTCTGCTGAGCAGAAAGCCCTTATTTCTCGCCTGTGCGAGGACGGACACCTGTCCTTGTATCAATCCGAACTGATGTTCTATCTCGGCTCTGCCGATACAGCCCGCTATTGGGTATATCCTATTGGCGATGATGCCTCGGTCAATATCAATGGCGAAACCTATACCCTGCACGATTGCGACGAACCTAAATGGGTGAAAGTCGTATCGGATTCCTCAGCATATGGACTGAATATCTCCCCTATTGAATTGGACGACAAAACACCAAAACAACGCCTCCAATTGCCTACCGTGCGTGTCGCTGAACCCAAAGACCACCATACCATAGAAATCCCTATTGTGGACATTGTAGGCGAAACACAATTGTATTCCACCTTGCATATCAACGACTCTACCATTAGTTTCGACCTGCGCAATCCTATCCACGATGTCTTGGAGTTCATTGAAATCACGAACCAAAGCATAGAAATTGCGCCTACTCCTACCGACTGGGTAGCAGGCGAGACCTACCTCATGCGCATGTCCTTCTATGACAGCGAGGGTCATGCCTATATCGGAGGCGATGAAGACAACTGCCGCGTGGGATATGTATATTTCTATGTCATGATTGTCCCTAACACCGTACAATGGACAGGTGCCGTATCCAACGAATGGGGCGACGACGATAACTGGGTCGGCGTAAAAGAGGATGGCACACTCATGGACATAGGTCACGCCCCACTGGCTGAGACCAATGTCATTATTCCATACATTGAGGACATATCCATTCCTTACCCCAGCATTGGCACCGAAGACTGCTATCCGCTGGATATCCACTACGCGCACAACGCCTGCAACGACATTTACTTTGCCGTAGACGCGATGCTCCACAATCAACATTTGCTCCATTACAACCGCGCCTTTGTGGATATGAAGATTCAGGCTGCCCAATGGAATGCCATGGCACCACCGCTCAACGGTATGTACACAGGCGACATCTATGTGCCACACGAGGGAACCTTTGGCGCCGACAACCGCAGTCTGGAATACACCACCAGTATTCCTGGCACCAACGGACACAGTGATTATCCGTTCGTCGTGCACAAGTTTGCAGGAGCACGCTCCTACAGTGCGCCTTATGTCTTCTGGCAATCGTTCTACAACCAACGCGCCACCATCTACCACGACAATGGTAACACCTCATCGCCTGCGCTCACCCAAGAAGCCCTCTTTGCTCAAACCAACTCGCTCAGCGAACAACTGCTGCCTGGTACGGGCTTCCAAGTATTGGGCTTCGGACCTACCCACGAAGATACCGATGAGATCATCGTTCGCTTGCCCAAACCCGATAATTCATACAACTATTATGACAGCAAGGGCAATCCTTCAGGACAGAGCGTCAGCGTTACCCACTCCTCGAAACTGGCATTCAACCCTACCGATGGCGTAATGACCATTACCCTGCAAAACGACTTAGCAGGCCGCCAGTTCATGTTCGGTAACCCCACCATGGCGTATATCGACATGGCCGCTTTCCTCACAGACAACGCCGACAAACTGGCGCCTAAATACTACACCATTAACAATAGTACATGGAGTGCGCAAAACCTCTACTCCATAGAGGCGAATGGCACGGGCTTGTTAGCCCCTATGCGTTCTGTCATGTTGGAACTCAAAGAGGGTAGTAGCGACTCACGCTCTATCCAGTTGCGCTTATCGCACGAGCATTTGAAGGTAAACACCCCTGCGCCTGCGGCGGATGACCAACCAGCGAATATCCCAGCACGCAGCATGGCTGCTTCTACTGACGAGCCACAGGGTATGACCATTTATGCGACTACAGCCAACGGACAAACCCAATGTATGCTCTTTGCCGCACCAGAAGCCACCGACACCTACCTCAGCCACGAGGATGTACTCTTCGTATCCACAGGTGTAGAGATAGCCAACATATTGACTACACCTATCAATATGTACACCGTCTCCAACCAAGTGCCTATGATGATTGATGTGCGTCAAAACATAGACACCGTTCCTATGTCCATGCTGATACACCCCGACTACCGAACCGAGCAGGTAGAGTTTGCGTTCTATCTGACCATGAACTGGGACAAAGAGTGTTACTTCTATGACGCCCTAACGGGCGAGCGCTTGCGTATTATGGATGGTACGATTATTGAGCGTCCATTGCCTCAGAACCACGAGAATCGCTATTATATTGTCGGTCCCGACCGCACTTCCAACGGCGAGAACACCGAGACAGCTATTCCTTCTGTCCAAGATCAAGAGAATATGGTTTGGGCATACTCCGAGCAAGCGGGCGAGATGACGGTCTGCTCCAACGATATTATTCAGTCGGTGACCATATACGATATTACGGGTCGTCTCATTGCCCATAAAGCGCTCGACCTGCTCTATAATCAAGTATCATTGCCAGTAGGTCAAGGTGTACATGTCGCCGAAGTCACCCTCCGCGACAACTCCAAACACTACACCCGCACCATCGTCAAATAATCGGCTGCTGGTTAATTGGCTCCCAGCCGCCACGCTGGCCCCCAGCCGCCAGATGCCGGCCGCCAAATGCTGGCCCCCAGCCGCCGGAAGCCGGCTGCCCAATCCCAGCTCCCATCCGCCAGACACCAGCCGCTGGACGCCAGATGCCGGATGCCGGTTGCCAAATGCTGGCTCTCATCCGCCAGCCGCCGGCTGCCCAATCCCAGCTCCCATCCGCCAGCTGCCAAACGCTGGACGCCAGCCGCCAGATGCCGGCTGCCCCTAAAAAAAGCCACCTTGTTCTTCAACAAAGTGGCTTTTTCATCCTTTGCCGCGGCAGGAAGTGCGGGGTCCCCGAAAAAGCCTCCTGCTTTTTGGGGTGCTTTTGATTGCCGCGGAATGTTGTCTATGTTGTCTTCTTCCCCACCAGATTCCTTGTTTCCGTGTCTATCCGTGCGATCCGTGGGCAGTTATATTTCCTTGCCGCCCTTACTCGCCCAAACGCTCCAATTCCACAGTGAAGTGGCGCATCAGCGGTGCTTCTTTCGTAATCGCCAAACCGCGGGTGATTGTCTCGCGGCGATCATAAACATTCTTCAGCGCAGCAGCGATCACCTTCATGTGGTTGTCGGTATACACGCGGCGAGGGATACAGAGACGCACCAAGTCCAGTCCACCGAAGCGGTTCTCTCTCGTCACAGGGTCTCTATCGGCCAAGATATAGCCAATCTCGCACGCACGAATACCTGCCTCCAAGTACAGCTCGCAGGTCAATGTCTGCGCAGGGAATTCCTCAATAGGCACATGAGTCAACACCTTGTCTGCGTCCACAAAGATAGCGTGGCCACCAGCAGGGCGTTGGTAAGGAATACCATATTCGTCCAGCAATTGTGCCAAATATTCTACTTGGTGAATACGCGTTTGAAGCATATCAAATTGTGTGTTTTCTTCCAATCCAACGGCCAAAGCAGCCATATCACGACCGTTCATACCGCCATATGTGATAAAGCCTTCGAATGGGATACAATAGCGTTTGCAACCTTCGTACCAATCCTCGCGATTTGTTGCGATGAATCCGCCCATATTGACGATTCCGTCCTTCTTTGCAGACATGGTCATACTATCCGCATAGGAGAACATTTCCTTGGCAATCTCCTGAATGCTCTTGTCGGCATAACCTTCCTCGCGAGTCTTAATGAAGTAAGCGTTCTCAGCAAAGCGTGCAGAGTCCATATTTACAGGCACACCATACTTGTGGCAGAGCTCGCAAGTCTCGCGAATATTCTTCATGGATACGGGCTGACCACCTACGGTGTTGTTCGTAACGGTCAATACCATGAATGGTACATTGCCTTGGTTATCTTTGAGCAATTGCTCCAAATACTCCAAGTCCACATTACCCTTGAATGGTATCTCCAACTGGGTGTCCTTCGCCTCTTTGATGGTCACATCAATCGCGTGTGCCTTGCGCGCCTCGATATGTCCCTTCGTCGTATCAAAGTGCGCATTGCCAGGGATGACTTGTCCCTCTTTCACAAGGTGCGAGAAGAGTACATTCTCCGCCGCACGACCTTGGTGGGTAGGGATAACATACTCAAAACCCGTGATACGAGTAATCGTGTCCTTCAACTCGAAGAACGACTTACTACCCGAATAACTCTCATCGCCCAGCATCAATGCTGCCCATTGGCGGTCAGACATAGCGCCTGTACCCGAGTCAGTCAAAAGGTCAATGTAAACTTGCTCGCTGCGGAGCATAAAGATGTTGTTCTTGGCGTCTTTCAGCCATTGTTCGCGCTCTGCGCGGGTGGACTTGCGGATGGGCTCTACCATCTTAATCTTCCACGATTCTGCAAAAGGTAATTCCATGGTATTTGTATTGATTAAAAAAGTTTTAAAAGTTTTAAGGGTGTGCAAAAGTACTACTTTTTTTTGAAATATGCAAAAAAATAAATGAATATTTGTGTATATCCTTTTTTTTTTGTACTTTTGCGCGGTATTTTGTATATTCCCCTTGTTGTGGGGGTAAAGAAACTATGTTTATATATTTTTGGATACTACGATTGGCGGCCCTTTTCGGGCATAGCAAAGCGAAGAAAATAGTCAAAGGGCAACGCGAGGCAATCACTGCGCTGCAAGAATGGCGTGCGGCTGTTACTGCACCCGTGTTGTGGATTCATGTGGCATCCGTTGGAGAATTTGAGCAGGTGCGCCCTATCATTGAGCGCTTGCGCGAGAATCGTACCGCGCGCAAAATCGTGCTGACTTTCTTCTCCTCCTCGGGCTATGAGATGCGCAAGGATTACGACAAGGTGGACAAAGTCCTCTACCTTCCTTTCGCTACCAAGCGCAATGCCAAAAAATGGCTACACGCATTGCAACCAGAAATGGTGGTATTCGTTAAATATGAATTTTGGCCTGCTTACCTGCTGCGCCTGAAAAAACAGAATATCCCCACTTACCTCATTTCCGCCATCTTCCGTCCTAAGCAATTGTTCTTCCGACCTTGGGGTGCTCTCTATCGTCGATTGCTGCATTGCTTTACGCATATCTATGTGCAAGACCAGGCTTCAGCACAATTGTTATTGCGCTATGGCATAGACCCCGTGACGGTGGCTGGTGATACGCGCTTTGACCGCGTGACCGAAGTGCGTTCGGCAGCCAAAGAACTGCCTGTCGTGCAAATGTTCGCAGGAGAAAAGACGCGCGTATTGGTGGCAGGTAGCACATGGCCCGAAGAAGAGCAGATGCTCGCACGCTATGTATCAGAACGCGAAGATATACGCTTGATATTGGTGCCGCACGAATTGCATGAGAACCATTTGCAACAAATCTTCCAGTATTTCGAGGGACGCTATGTGCGCTACAGCGAGGCTTCTCCCATGAGTGTGTCCATGGCGCGCGTACTGCTGGTGGATACGATGGGATTGTTGTCCTCTATCTACCGCTACGGTGCGGTAGCATACATAGGCGGTGGTTTTGGCGTGGGGATTCACAACACGCTGGAAGCGGCAGTATATGGCATGCCTGTGGTGTTCGGACCGCGTTGGAAGAAGTTCCGCGAAGCGCAAGGACTGCAAGAGGCAGGAGCGGCAATCAGCGTGAAGAACTACCGCGAACTGGCAGCGGCACTCGACTGCGCATTTGACCAGCAACAGGTCATGGGACAAGCCGCAGCCAGCTATGTTCAAAGCGAGTGCGGCGCCACGGAGAAGATTTATCGGGAAATCTTTTAAGGGTCCCCGGCCGCCGGCTCCCGGTCGCCAAAAAACAAGAAATGGCCCCCAGCTCCCGGTAGCCGGCCGCCAAAAAAAAATGGGCCCCTAGCCCCCGGCAGCCGGCCGCCAAAAACAAGAAATGGGCCCCCAGCCGCCGGCAGCCGGCCGCCAAAAAACAAGAAATGGGCCCCCAGCCCCTGGCAGCCGGCCGCCCAAAACAAGAAATGGCTCCCCAGCCCCCGGCAGCCGGCCGCCAAAAAAAACAGAAAATTAAAAAACAGATCATATGGCACAAAAACCAAGTATCCCAAAAGGCACGCGTGACTTCTCTCCACTGGAGATGGCACGCAGAAATTATATTTTTGACACCATTAAGTCGGTGTTCTCACTCTATGGCTTCCAGCAGATAGAAACCCCTGCCATGGAGAACCTATCCACCCTCATGGGTAAGTACGGCGAGGAAGGCGACAAACTGCTCTTCAAGATCCTCAACTCAGGCGACTGGAAAAGCGCCATCTCCCACGAGGCACTGGACCAAGCCACCATCGGCGCCCTGACTACCAAGGTCAGCGAGAAAGGCTTGCGCTACGACCTTACCGTGCCTTTTGCACGCTTCGTGGTGCAGCACCGCGAGGAGATACAGTTTCCCTTCAAACGCTATCAGATACAACCCGTATGGCGTGCCGACCGTCCACAGAAAGGTCGCTATCGCGAGTTCTATCAATGCGATGTGGATGTGGTAGGCACCAACTCCCTGCTTAGCGAGGTGGAACTCATTCAAATCGTAGAGGAGGTGTATCGCCGCCTCGGTATCCGTGTCTCACTGCATATCAACAACCGCAAAATCCTTGCAGGTATTGCCGAAGTCATCGGGCAGCCCGAGCGAATCATCGACATCACCGTAGCTATCGACAAACTGGATAAGCTTGGTATCGACAATGTGAATAAAGAGCTTCTCGACAAGGGGCTTCCACAAGAGGCTGTCAATGCCCTGCAACCTATCCTTAACCTCAGCGGCACGAACACCGAGAAATTGGACCAATTAGCGCAAGTATTGGCTAACAGCGAAACGGGTCTCAAGGGTATCGAGGAACTGCGCACAATCTTCGCACTCTATGCGGCAAGCACGCAGGACGGGAATCTGGGCACTTACGAGCCAAGTAACTTGCAAGTGGAGTTAGACCTCTGCCTTGCGCGCGGACTGAACTATTATACAGGTGCAATCTTCGAGGTGAAGGCGCTTGATGTACAGATCGGTAGTATCACAGGCGGCGGCCGCTACGACAACCTGACGGGTATCTTCGGTATGCCGAATGTATCGGGTGTGGGTATCTCCTTCGGCGCTGACCGCATATACGATGTGCTCGCCGAGTTGAACCTCTATCCAGAGAACTTGCAATCTACCACCCAACTGCTCTTTGCCACCTTCGGCGAACAGGAATTGCTCTATGCCCTCCGATGGGCAAAAGCACTACGCGAGAAAGGCATGAGCGTAGAGGTATATCCCGAACCAACGAAAATGAAAAAACAAATGGGCTATGCCGATGCGAAACATATTCCCTATGTGGCTATCGTAGGTGGAGACGAGATGGCTGCAGGCAAAGTGATGTTCAAGAATATGCAATCGGGCGAGCAACAACTTCTCTCGTTGGATGAACTAACCACACAACTCTACACAACTCTACACAATTCTACACAACTCTAAACAACTCTACCCAATTCTAAACAACCGCTAAACAACGCTATTATGCAAACCCCTGAGCAATTTGACATCGTGGCAGGCAAATGCCGCCGCATCTACGAACTCAAGATGAAAGACTACGGTCCCAGCTGGCGTATCATGCGTCCGCAAACCGTCAACGACCAACTCTTTATTAAAGCCAAGCGCGTACGCGAAATCGAACAAACAGGCGTGAACATGGTGGGAGAGAGTATCGAAGGCGAGATGATGGCTATTGTCAATTATAGCATCATCGGACTCATCCAACTGCACGAGGGCTTCGCCGACTCCGTGGACATGACCGCCGAGCGCGCCATTGACCGCTACGACCACTATATGGCTGAGGCGAAGGCACTAATGCTCAAGAAGAACCATGACTATGGCGAGGCATGGCGCGATATGTTTGCCACCAGCCTGACAGACATCATACTCACCAAGATCAATCGTAATAAGTCCATCGCTGCCAACGACAACCAAACACTCATCTCCGAAGGTGCTGATGGCAACTATTTCGATATGCTCAACTACGCAGTCTTTTACCTCATAAAACTCATGGAAGATGAAGAGAAATAACAAAAAAACGGATGCCAGACGCCGGATGCCGGTATCTATATTAGCAGGCTTATCCCGTACCCTCTTGGGTGCAGTATTCGCGTTTTCGGGCGCAGTCAAAGCCATCGACCCTCTCGGTACCGTCTATAAAATCGAGGATTACCTCAAGGCTTTTGGGGGCTTCTTCACCGAACTCCTGCCTTTGGCAGAAGTCGCTGCATGGGGGCTAATCATACTCGAACTCCTACTCGGTGTGTGCATGCTCCTGAATATTCGTACTCAGTGGACCTCGTGGCTCGCGCTGCTCTTCTACCTCGTGATGACACCGCTTACCCTCTATATCGCACTCACCAACCCTGTGAGCGACTGCGGCTGCTTTGGCGATGCTATCGTACTCACCAACTGGCAGACCTTCTGGAAGAATGTAGTGCTTATCCTATTGGCAATCCTATTGGTGGCATTGCGCAAGCATACACGCCAACTATGGAGCAATTGGATGGAACTGGTGCTTGTCGTCCTAACCATCGTGGTGGCGGTAGCGTTTATGACTTGGACCAGACTCCACTTACCAATCAAGGACTTCCGCCCGTATAAGATTGGCAACCACCTGCCTACGCTCATGGAGTATCCCGAAGATGCGGAACCCGATCAATACGACATATCCTTTGTGTATGCCAAAGATGGAGTGGAGCAGACCTTCACGCTGGAGAACTACCCCAAAGGTGATACCACTTGGACTTTCGTGCGCCAAGAGTCACGCCTCATCAAGAAAGGCTACGAACCACCTATTCACGATTTGGAGATTCTGAATGCAGACTACGAAGACCTCACATGGGATATCCTTGAGAGCGAAGAACCCGTGACCCTCGTCGTGATGTACGACCTCGCTAAAGCCGATAAGTCGCAAATAGCGAAGGTAGAAGCCCTTGCCTCTAACCTCTCGCCTTTCGCCTCATCGCCTGATCGCCTCATCGCCTCATCGCCTGATAACCTCATCGCCTCATCGCCTAATTTCTATATCCTCACAGGCTCAGGCACCGACGATATTATCAACTTCTGCTTGGAGTACCCCGCATTGAGCGACTATATTTGCACATGCGACCCCGTTACGCTCAAGACCATTGTCCGAGCTAACCCAGGCGCAATTGTCCTCCAAGACGGTATCGTCATCGATAAGTATAACCTTCGCAATAGACCTTAAGACCCTTAACGACCTTAAGAACCCAAAGGACCCTACAAGAGATATTAATTATTAACTATTAAATATTAATTACAATTTATGAGAACAAAAATGGTTGCAGGTAACTGGAAAATGAACATGACCCTGCAAGAAGGTGTAGCTCTTGCTACCGAATTGAAAAATCAAGTTGCTAACCCTGCATGTGCTGTCGTTATCGGCACTCCTTTCATTCACTTGGCTACTGTAGCTGAGCTTCTCAAGGACAGCCCAATCGCTGTGGCTGCTGAGAACTGCGCTGACAAAGAGAAAGGTGCATACACCGGTGAGGTAAGCGCTGCTATGGTGGCTTCTACTGGTGCTGAGTACTGCATTCTCGGTCACTCTGAGCGTCGTGCATACTACGGTGAGACCTACGAGATCTTGAAGGACAAAGTGGAGCTCGCTCTCGCTAACAATCTCAAACCAATCTTCTGCATTGGCGAGGTAAAAGAGGAGCGTGAGGCAGGCCAACAAAACGAGGTTGTGAAAGCACAACTCGAGGGCAGTGTATTCCACCTCAGCGCTGAGGACTTCGGTAAGATCGTATTGGCATATGAGCCAGTATGGGCTATCGGTACAGGTCTGACCGCTACTCCAGAGCAAGCACAAGAGATCCACGCATATATCCGCTCTCTCGTAGCAGAGAAGTACGGCGAGCAAGTAGCAGACGATTGCACTATCCTCTACGGTGGTAGCTGCAACGCTAAGAACGCTGCTGAGCTCTTCGCTAATCCTGATGTAGATGGTGGCCTTATCGGTGGCGCTTCACTCAAGGCTGCTGACTTCTGCGCTATCATTGCAGCACGCTAATTATGGCTCTGATTGTTCCTGTACGCGGATTCACTCCGCAAATAGGCAAGGACTGCTTTTTGGCAGAGAACGCAACTATCGTCGGTGACACCGTCATTGGCGATGGTTGCTCCATTTGGTTTAACGCTGTCTTGCGTGGCGATGTCAATTGGATCAAGATTGGCAACCATGTCAATATCCAGGATGGCTCTGTCTTGCACACGCTTTACGAGAAAAGCACGATCACCATTGGCGACTATGTGTCTGTCGGTCACAATGTGACTATTCATGGTGCGGATGTCCACGACTATGCGCTCATTGGCATGGGTTCTACCTTGCTCGATGGCGTAGTGGTAGGCGAAGGCGCTATCGTGGCTGCGGGCTCATTGGTACTCAAGAATACACAGATTGGCCCCTACGAAGTGTGGGGTGGTGTACCGGCCAA
>JAGBVG010000067.1 GCA_017630455.1 Alistipes sp.
ACAGCGAGCTGGAAATCAACCTCACCACCCACCTGAGCGGCACCGTCGAAATCCTGCTGACATGATACCATACCGAGTACCAATGCAGCCAAAGCAATAAATTTCGCTTTCATAAAATTAATAAATTAAGTTAAAAAATAAGTAAAAAAAGTGTATAATAAGTTTCCTTAATATCCTTTGTAAAAAAAACGTAAAACGTTGTGCAAAATAGCCGCCTTTTGCGATGATAACAGCCGCAGTGGCTAATATCTGTCGCATCAAGCATCGCTATTTCTCTACAACAACTTTTGTTTGCCGCCCTTGGGGATGGGTGTAAACCTAAATCAAAACCCTTGTATTGTGCTGTTGTAATCTTCTGAAAATCAGCGATTTGCCCCCCCCCTTGGCGGGGATTGAAATTAGGGGTCTTTCGAATAGCCTTGACAGGTGGAATATCCTGCGTAGCCTGTACAGCATAATACACTGCAAATGTAATAAAAATTTCACAATTCGCAAGCAAAACGCAATAATTTTTCAAATCAAATCCCGATAAGATTCAACGAAAAGAATAGGATGTTAAAGCGGTTGATTATATTTCGATTTCGGGGTGGCGAGGGCGGGTGGTTTGTGTGGTGTTCAGGCTCTCGATAGGTGTAAAAAAAAACAGCGACAGAGCCGCTGTTATTGCCGAAAAATAGGTGATAATTGGTTATTTTCGGAATATGAAATATACCGCCAAGATCAGGCAAGCAAAGCCCGCGAGGTGGTTCCATTTCAGAGGGTCGCCCTTGACGAAAAGCACCGCAAAAAGCGTGAATACCACAAGCGAGATAACCTCCTGGATAACCTTAAGCTGCCAGAGTGTGAATGGGCCGCCAAGCTCCGCGCTGCCGATGCGATTGGCAGGGACTTGGAAGCAGTACTCAAATAGCGCGATGCCCCAGCTAAGCAGCACGATGGCTACCACGCCGAAGCGTTGGAGTTGCGACTTGAAAGCTATGTGTCCGTACCACGCTAAGGTCATAAAGATGTTGGAGCAGATAAGTAGCGCAATGGTGGAAATTCCCTTTATTAACATAGGTCTGTACAATAAAAATTATCGATGTTTGGTGGTTTTCGAGCTGCAAAGGTAATCATTTTTACTGAAGTTGTCGCTTAGATGCCGAAAAGTTTTGCAGTCTCGCAATATTGTTGTAATTTTACCCCAAATTTGCAAACTTTATAAATTTAAACGATGAACAAGATTTTTGGACTTTCAATTGCTGGCGTATTGGCTTTGACTGCTTGCGCTAATGTGGAGACCGGTTCTCAGGAGCAACCTTGGATTGTCGACCGCTTCGACGATATCAAGGTTATCCGCTACGAGGTTCCTGGTTTCGAGAACTTGACACTCCAGGAGAAGGAGTATGTTTACTACCTCGCTGAGGCTGCTAAGTGTGGTCGCGATATTCTCTTCGACCAGAACTTCAAGTATAACCTCGCAGTGCGCCGCACGCTCGAGACTATCTACACAGCTTCGGAGGTGCGTGAGGGTGAGGAGTTTGCTGCCTTCGAGAAGTACCTCAAGAAGGTGTGGTTTGCTAACGGTATCCACCACCACTACTCTAACGACAAGTTCCGTCCTGAGTTCTCAGAGGCTTGGTTCCGCGAGCAGCTTGCTGCATTCATCAACGACGAGAACCGCCAGATTGAGGATGACTTCCTCTGCCAGATTATCTTCGACGAGAACCTCTACGCTTCACGTCTCAACCAGAAGGAGGGTGTTGACGTAATCACAGAGTCAGCAAACAACTACTACGAGGGTGTTAACCAGGCTGAGGTAGAGGATTTCTACGGCAAGATGGTGGCTGCGGATGCTAACAACCCAGAGCCTATCTCATACGGTCTCAACTCTAAGCTCGTGAAGGAGAATGGCGTAATCGTGGAGAAGGTTTGGAAGGTTGGCGGTATGTACACTGAGGCTATCGAGCAGATCGTATTCTGGTTGGAGAAGGCTGCTGCGGTGGCTAACCCTACACAGAAGGAGGTTGTCGAGGCGCTCATCAAGTACTATCGTTCTGGTGACCTCAAGGATTTCGATGACTACAGCGTTCTCTGGGTGAAGGATACAGATTGCAACGTTGACTTCGTAAACGGCTTTATCGAGAACTATGGCGATCCACTCGGTCGCAAGTCATCTTGGGAGTCTGTTGTAAACTTCCGCGATGTCGAGGCGTGCAAGCGTACAGAGATTATGGCTGCTAACGCTCAGTGGTTCGAGGATAACGCTCCTATCAACCCTGCATATCGCAAGGAGGAGGTTAAGGGCGTTTCTGCAAAGGTTATCACTGTGGCTATGCTCGGCGGCGACTGCTACCCAGCAACTGCTATCGGTATCAACCTCCCAAATGCTGACTGGATTCGTAAGGAGCACGGCTCAAAGTCTGTAACTATCGATAATATCACATACGCATACGATAAGGCAGCACAGGGCAACGGCTTTGCTGAGGAGTTTATTCTCCGCGAGGAGGATCGCGAGCGCGCTAAGAACTTTGGTAAGCTCGGTGATGATCTCCACACCGACCTTCACGAGTGTCTCGGTCACGGCTCAGGTCAGTTGGCTCCAGGTACTAAGGGTGATGAGCTTCGCACATACTCTTCAACTCTCGAGGAGGCACGTGCCGACCTCTTTGCTCTCTACTACCTCGGCGATGAGAAGATGGTTGAGATCGGCCTTATCCCATCGTTGGATGTAGCGTGGTCACAGTACTCTGACTATATTATGAATGGTTATATGACTCAGCTCTCACGTATCGAGCTTGGTAAGGATGTTGAGGAGTCACATATGCGTAACCGTAAGCTTATCGCTGAGTGGTGCTACGAGAAGGGTAAGGAGCAGAATGTTATCGAGCTTGTAAAGGAGAATGGCAAGACTTACGTTGTTGTTAACGACTTTGTGAAGCTTCGCGAGTTGTTCGGTGAGCTTCTCTACGAGGTGCAGCGCATCAAGTCGGAGGGTGATTACGAGGCTTGTAAGGCTCTTATCGAGACTTATGCCGTTAAGATCAACCCTGAGCTTCACGCTGAGGTTATCGCACGTAACGCAGCTCTCAACATCGAGCCTTACGGTGGTTTCGTAAACCCTGAGTATGAGCTTGTAACTAATGAGGCTGGTGAGGTTGTAGATGTTAAGATCTCTTACCCTGCAAACTACGTTGAGCAGCATCTCGACTATGGCAAGAACTACTCTTTCCTTCCAACCATCAACTAATTTGGAGTGATAAGGTGGCATCTACTGCCGCTAACAAAAAAAAGTCCCGACAATGAGCAGTACGACAAGTACAGCCCATCGTCGGGATTTTTGCCGAAAATCAGCGGCATTACGATGCTGAAGCCAATATGCTACAAATTGGGGTGTATATCCAGATTGTAATGTGTAGCTTGAATCAACTGATGGGGTGATTTGCTACAAGTTTACACCTATGTCGTCAATAAGTTTGTTAACCTTGCGACGAAGTTTATTTACGATAGGTATCCATATAATAGCCAAAGCTATCAAACTGCTGACGGCCACGCCGAGAATTATGCCACCGCAGAACTCCGCTACCGTCACATTGTTTGACATTAAAGCCTGCACAATGCTAAGCACTATTATAATACCCGCAAAGAGGCGCAACAAGTTACATACCGTACGCAACGAGAATGAATAGACCTTATTCACCTGGCGTAGTTTGGCGTATGTGTCATTCTTCGTGTCAAATGGACCATCAGAGGCGCGCTTTTGGAGATAAATCCAATCCTTAAACTCTCCAACAACGCGTATGCCACATTCAGTAAGGAAGTTGAAGTAGCTCTCCTTCACCTCATCGGACTCGGTGCGCTCTACCATATCGAGTTTATAGATATACTCCCCCTCGTTGCCACGACGAAAAATATATCGACAAAAACCTACGGCCGTAAGATTCCATCCCGCACGTGCCATTTCATTCAAAAAAGCCTCCTCCTTCTCGTAGTCGGCAACCGTATAGAATCGCCAAAGTTTCTTTATTTCCTTCTTCTCCATAGTTGTTATCTTTTTAGAATCGACTTACTCTTTTTTGTTGTTTAATACATTTCGTCCATTTTCAAGTAGCTCGGCAAGACGCAAAAGCTCCTGCTCCAACACCTCTCGTCCAGCCTGCGTTATGCGATAATCTTTTTTGCGCCCCTCCTCTGGAAGCTGCTCAATCCACCCCTTATCGAGCAACGAGGCCAATGCCCCGTAGAGTGTTCCAGCCGAAAGTCGCACCCTATCTTTGCTTAGTGCCGCCGTTTGCTGCATAATGCCATATCCGTGCATAGGCTCCACAAGCGCAAGTAGAATGTAAAAGACAGCCTCGGTTAGTGCGTTATTTGTTGTATTCATCGGTTAATAAGTTTATTTCGATTGTCGTTATATCGTCTGCCGATACAAAGGTAAACGATATATTCTATTTTTGCAACTATTTTCGAAAAAAAATTAGGGCATCCCTCGAAAGAGATGCCCTAATACTGTTATGATGCGCTAAGGATTACTCCTCGCTCTCCTGTGAAGGGAGTGTAAACTCAGTAAAACCAGCCTTAACAAGGATGTTATACCAAGCAAAGCACTTCTTCATATCCGATACGTGTACACGCTCGCGGTCATACTCTGGAAGAACCTTTGCAAACTCCTCCTGAATACGCTCTGCAGACTCCTTGTGTGAGATAGCCTCCTTACCCTCTGTGTAGTTCCAGATGTTTGTGAATACATCTGCCAAGGCGATATCCTCACCCTCGGTGAACATCGAAATCTCTGTGAGTGCGCTTACACGAGAGGTAGCCGAAGCGTTCATACGCTTGCCATCGAGGAGTGACTCAACGATAACGCCGCGCATAGACTGTGCAACAAACTTGTAGAGACCTGGTTGGCCTGAGATAGCCAAAATATCCTTCAATTCCATAGCTGTTATTCTTTTTATTTATAGTTTAAATAGTTCGTTCTTCTGGGCTATAAGGTTGTTATTATCCCCTTATAACAAAATTTTATGGCGCAAATATAAATAATTTTCGCAAAAAATGAGTACATTTGTAGGAAAGTTAATGAATAAATAATAGAGGAATATGAAAAGAGATAATATTGAGATCATACAAATCAACATCTCGGGAGAGGATAAGCCGGGTCTTACCTCATCGCTTACTGGTATCCTCGCCGCTCACGATGCCTTTATCCTTGACATCGGTCAGTCGAATATTCATCGTAGTCTCACGCTCGGAATACTCTTTATGACCACCCCCGAGCGTTCGGGACAGATTATGAAGGAGTTGCTCTTCAAGGCCTCGGAGATGAATATAACAATACGTTTCGAGCCTATTACCGAGGAGGATTACAACTACTGGGTTACGGGACAGGGCAAGAACCGCTACATCATCACTATGGTGGGGCGCAAAATTACAGCTGAACATATATCACGTGTCACGCAGGCTATATCCGAGGAGGGACTGAATATCGACGATATCAACCGCCTCACGGGACGTATGCCTTTGGATGAGGATGACCGTGCACCAAAGACAAGTATCGAGTTCTCGGTGCGTGGTACTTTGGAGGACAAGAGCCACTTCCAGAATGCTCTGATGAAGATTGCCGAGGATGGTGGTGTCGATATCTCGTTCCAGAAGGATGGTATCTTCCGCCGTTCACGCCGCCTCATCTGCTTCGATATGGATTCTACACTTATCCGCACTGAGGTTATCGACGAGCTTGCCGACAGAGCTGGTGTGGGCAAGGAGGTGCGTGAGATTACCGAGCGCGCTATGCGTGGCGAGATAGACTTTACGGAGAGTTTCCGCGAGCGTGTGGCACTCCTCAAGGGCTTGGATGTCAGTGTTATGGAGGATATCGCCGTAAATCTCCCTATTACGGAGGGTGTCGACCGTATGATGACAATCCTCAAGCGTGTGGGATATAAGACTGCTATTCTCTCGGGTGGTTTTACATACTTTGGTAACTACCTGAAGCGCCGCTTCGGCTTCGATTATGTATATGCCAATGAGTTGGAGGTTGACGAGGATGGTAAGCTCACAGGTCGCTATACTGGCGAGGTTGTGGACGGAGCTCGCAAGGCAGAGCTGCTGCGTCTGTTGTGTCAGTTCGAGAAGATTGATATTCAGCAGTCTGTGGCTGTGGGTGATGGCGCGAATGATCTGCCTATGCTCAACATAGCGGGTCTCGGTATCGCTTTCCACGCCAAACCCAAGGTTCGTGAGACGGCGCGTCAGTCGCTCTCTACGGTGGGTCTTGATGGTATTCTCTACTTCCTTGGTTTGAAGGACTCGTGGGTTGAGAAGCGATAGCGATGAAACGGGTTGTAATCCTTATGATAATGATGCTTGTCGGTTGCTACAATAGTGCCGACAAGCCTCATATTTATACCACTGTGGAGACGGCAACGGTGTCGATAGAGCGTCTCAGAAAGGATGTCGTAGGCAATCGCGAGGTGACGATTACTGCGCCAGTTGTGGTCACGGGAAGGATTACCTCCTCCGACCAGCAGGAGAATATCTACGGCTCTATAGTTGTCGAAGATGATACTGGAGCTGTTGAGGTGCGTGTGGGGCTCACACCGTTATATGCCACCTATCCAGAGGGTTTGGAGGTGTCGCTGCATCTCGAGGGGTGTCGTGCGGGCTATTACCGTGGTGTGTTGCAGGTCGGAGAGCAGGATTTGGATGGATCTGTAGCGAAAATATCTTCGCGCGAGGGTTTGGATAGGGTTGTCAGACGTGGCACGGATATCTCGAAGCGCGATGCCGAGAGGGTTGAAATCGCGGATCTCACCCCTGAGATGTGTGGCAGGTTGGTGCGTATAGAGAATCTACGTGCCGTTGCCTCTACCTCTATAGATGAGCTTCTTGGCCAAACTATGGAGGATGCTCTGTGGTGCGGCGGTGCGATATTTAAGAGTGCTGCGGGCGATAGCATTGCTGTTCACACAAGCGATTATGCGCGCTATGCCTATATGCAACTACCTGATGGTGAGGTCTCTATAACTGGAATCCTCGAGTGGGGAACATACGAGCGAACATCCAAGGAGTGTTATCATATCACGATGCGTTATGAGGAGGATTGTATACCTATGTAGTCTATTAGTCGTGCTTCTGGGCGTGGCGTGCGCTGCAGATGAGGAGAGTTATGGCTCGCAAATGCTCTCGGCGTCAGATTTGTGGAGTATGGTTCGCGGTGGTACGGTGGCTGTCAAGGGGGATATCGTATTGCGAGGACATATCTCGGCAAACGATATAGTAGGGGAGTTTCAGCGCAGCTTTATATTTAGTGATCAGACTGGTGGCGTGGAGGTTAAGGTGGATGTGGATGATATAGACAATCTCCTGCCTTTGGGTTCAGCGGTTACCATTCGCTGTGCGGGGCTATATCTTGGTCGTGAGGGCAGTACTGTGACGCTCGGCGCTAAGCCTACGAATGTATACTCCGTAGATCGTATAGCGGAGGATATGCTTTTTAATTATGTGGCGCGCAGGGAGGATGCTGCCTCAATCGCTGTTGCGCGTATGGCTGTCGCAGAGATAGATCCTCTCGATATGTTTCGTTATGTTATGGTAGAGGGCGTGGAGGTTGTTGAGGAGGAGCGAGGGCTGCCGTGGTGTGATAAGGATGAGAGTGGGGAGTATATCACCACGCTGCGCCATTTCACCGATGGTCGCGATACGCTTGTCATAGTTACTGCGCCAACGGCATATTATTGTCACGAAAGAGTGCCGCAGGGGCGTGTTGCCTGCATAGGCATAGTGGATATATATAACGAAAAGGTGGCTCTACGACTATCGAACCACCAGATTTATCGTATGTAGTCTGTGTTAAATTGTACGAGAGAGCCCTTGTTGCATTGCTGTTGAGCAATAATATGACTTATCACCCGTCTCACCCCTCTCTGTCTTATTTACACTCGGTTTTCTGCTACCCAGTTTGTTAGCTCCACAAAGTCGGCAACGGAGAGCTGCTCGGCGCGCATAGTGAAGAAGCGATGTTCGTTGCCTCCGAAGTTGCCAAAGGCAGCCTTCAGTGAGTTGCGCAACATCTTACGGCGCTGGCCAAACGAAGCCTTCACAACCTTTATAAATAGAGTCTCGTCGCAGTCGAGCTTCTCGACCTTGTTTCGTGTCAGACGTATCACGGCACTCTTGACCTTTGGCGGCGGGTTAAAGACCTTCTCGCCCACAGTGAAGAGATACTCTATGTCATACCACGCCTGCAACAAAACGCTGAGGATGCCATACTCCTTCGATCCTGGGGGCTCGGCAAGACGCACGGCCACCTCCCTCTGTATCATACCCACGCATTCTGGTACTATATCTCTGTTTTCCAGGACTTTGAAGAATATTTGTGACGAGATGTTGTATGGAAAGTTACCGATGATCTTCAGCCTATTGCCATACGCCTCCTCGAGATCCATCTTCAGGAAGTCGCCCTCGGTAAGACGCTCCGCAAAGTCGGGGTAGTGGACGTGGAGATACTCCACAGACTCGCTATCTATCTCTGCGCCATAGGTTACGATGTCGTCCCTCTGCAGCAGGTATTGTGTGAGCACGCCCATACCGCATCCCACCTCAAGAACCTTATCGGGGTTCTCGGGAGTGCCGCCCGAAAGCGATGTGGCTATCTTGCGCGCTATGTTTAGGTCGGTGAGGAAATGTTGTCCCAGAGCCTTCTTTGCCCTTACTTCTGCCATTGTAATTGCGGTTTAGTTAGCAACTTCCGATATAAACTTGATGCGCACAAGGCGAATCTCCTCCTCGCTATACTCCGAGCCAAGCTCCTCGATGGCATCCTCCAACGAGTCGGTCTCGGCATCCTCCTTGAAGTAGAGGTATATGTCGTCGACCTTATCGCTATCCATAACCGTATTGAGGTAGTACTGTATGTCGAGACGTGTGCCCGAGTTTACGATAGCCTCAATCTCGCTCAGGAGTTCGTCCATATCGAGGTTGCGTGCGTGTGCTATATCCTCGAAATCCATCTTGCGGTCGATGGACTGGATGATGAAAATCTTGTTATTCGACTTATTAGCAACGCCCTTAACAACCAAATCCTGTGGTCGGATGATCTCCTTCTCCTCGACGTATGTCTTGATGAGCTTGATAAACTCTGCGCCAAACTTCTGCGCCTTACCCGCACCTACACCCGATATTGTCTGCAGCTCCTCCATAGTGATAGGATACTGGATCGACATATCCTCGAGTGATGGATCCTGGAAGATGACATACGGCGGCAAATCGTTCTGCTTTGCTACCTTGCGGCGCAAATCCTTGAGCATTGCGAAGAGCTCCTCGTCGGCAGCGCCACCACCCTTCATAGGGCCTGCAGCATTAGCCTCATCCTCCGAGTCGTAGTCGTGGTCGAGGGTTATGGTTACCGATGTAGGTTTGTCTATGAACGCCTTACCGCGATCATTGACTGAGATAAGACCATAGTTCTCGATATTCTTGTCCACCAGACCCATAATCAAGGCCTGACGTATAACGGCGTTCCAGAATGGAGCATCCTTCTCGTCACCCGCACCGAAGCACTCCAACTTATTGTGGTTGTAGCTCTTGACCATGGCCGTAACCTTACCTGTGAGCACTGCCACAAGGTGGTCGATCTTGAACTTGTCGCCGATCTCCTCCAAAACCTCGAGTGCGAGTTTCATCTCGCGCTTGGCCTCGATCTTAGGTTTAGGGTTACAGCAGTTGTCGCAGTTACCACAATTTGCCTCCTCGTATGTCTCACCAAAGTAGTGAAGCAGCGACTTGCGGCGACACATAGAGCTCTCGGCGTAGGATACGGTCTCTAAGAGAAGAAGTTTGCCAATCTCCTGCTCGGCAACAGGTTTACCCTGCATAAACTTCTCCAACTTCTGAATATCCTTGTAGCTGTAGTATGTAAGGCAGTGACCCTCGCCGCCGTCGCGACCCGCACGACCAGTCTCCTGGTAGTATCCCTCCAACGACTTAGGAATGTCGTAGTGGATGACGTATCTCACATCGGGCTTGTCGATACCCATACCGAAGGCGATGGTTGCCACGATGACATCCACACGCTCGTGAAGGAAGGCATCTTGGTTGTCGGCACGTGTCTGCGCATCCATTCCAGCGTGGTAGGCCAAGGCCTTAATGCCGTTTGCTATGAGCAACTCTGCCAGTTCCTCCACCTTCTTGCGGCTGAGGCAGTAGATGATACCACTTTTGCCCTCGTGTTGCTTGATGAAGCGGATGATGTCGTGGTCGATGTTGTGCTTAGGACGCAACTCGTAGTATAGATTGGAGCGGTTGAACGACGAACGGAAGATCGTGGCGTCGGTCATACCAAGGTTCTTCTGGATATCCATCTGCACCTTTGGCGTGGCAGTAGCCGTGAGAGCTATAAGCGGCGCAGTGCCTATATCATTTATAATAGGGCGTATGCGGCGGTACTCAGGGCGGAAGTCGTGACCCCACTCCGAGATGCAGTGTGCCTCGTCGATGGCATAGAACGAAATCTTGATCTTGCGCAAGAAGGCGATGTTATCCTCCTTGGTGAGTGACTCGGGGGCGAAATATAGGAGCTTGGTGCGGCCCTCCAACACATCCTGTCGCACCTGTGCTATGGCTGACTTGTTGAGTGATGAGTTGAGGAAGTGTGCTATGCCCGACTCTGTGGAGAAGGTACGCATAGCATCCACCTGGTTTTTCATCAGGGCAATGAGCGGAGATATGACAATGGCAACGCCATCCATAATGAGTGCTGGAAGCTGGTAGCATAGCGACTTACCACCTCCTGTAGGCATCAGTACGAATGTGTCTTTGCCAGCCAAGACATTCTTTATAACAGCCTCCTGGTTGCCTTTGAACGACGAAAATCCGAAGTATTCGCGCAGTTTATCGTGTAACAATACGCTCTGTTCAGTCTCCATAATTTCTTGATGTCATCAAAATTTACCCAAATATAATATATTTTTTTGTAAAAATGTAATAACTTTGCAAAAAACTTATAAAAAAATTACGACACCAAGATGCGACTATACACAAGCGAGTTAGTAAAATCCTATAAATCACGCACTGTCGTGAATCACGTGACTATTGATGTTAATCAGGGCGAGATTGTAGGTCTCTTAGGCCCTAACGGTGCAGGTAAGACCACGACATTCTATATGATCGTAGGACTCATCAAGCCCAACGAGGGACGTATATTCCTCGAGAATGACGAGGGTCTGGTGACCGATATAACCAAGTTGCCGGTCTATCGTCGTGCGCAGATGGGTGTGGGATACCTCGCTCAGGAGGCTTCGGTGTTCCGCCACCTCACGGTTGAGGATAACATCCGTGCTGTGTTGGAGATGACATCCTACTCCAAGGAGTATCAGAGGGAGCGTGTGGAGAACCTTATCGAGGAGTTCCGCCTCACAAAGGTGCGTAAGAGCTATGGTAACCAGCTCTCGGGTGGTGAGCGTCGCCGTACCGAGATTGCGCGTGCAGTGGCCATCAACCCCTCGTTCATATTGCTCGATGAGCCTTTCGCGGGCGTCGACCCTATCGCTGTGGAGGATATCCAGAGCATCGTAGGTACGCTCAAGGATAAGAATATCGGTGTTATCATCACCGACCATAATGTCGATGAGACGCTTGCCATCACCGACCGTACCTATCTTCTCTACGAGGGAAAGATCCTCAAGACGGGTACTGCCGAGGATTTGGCAAATGACGAGATGGTGCGTAAGGTATATCTCGGTAGCAACTTCGAGCTTCGCACATCGCCTCAGATGGCTCGCCAGCGCAAGGAGCGTGAGGAGCGCGAGCGTGAGGAGGCACTCCGTGCGTTGGGCCACGTAAGTGAGCCTGCGGAGGATGAGGAGGAGAATGATGATATGTAATCGTAATGATATATGGATGATAGTATAGTTCCTCTTGGGAATCGTTTATGTGGGGTTATAACTCCTCCGTGTTCAAAGAGTTATGCACAGCGTGCGCTTGCTGCGGCACTTCTTGCTTCGGGGTGCACCACACTTCGCGGCATCGAGTTGTGTCGCGATACTCGTTCGGCCATTGCAGCTATAGAGCATCTTGGAGCAAAGGTCGAGATCGCAGATGAGAATACACTAATTATAGAGGGCGGTCTGAATCCGCAGACCAATCTGCTGAATGTCGGGGAGTCGGGTCTCTCGGCTCGCCTCTTCACGCCTATTGCTGCTCTGTCGGATAGAGCCATAACCATCGACGGTGAGGGTACGCTGCTGCACCGTCCTATGGCGATGATGGTCGAGCCGCTGAAGGAGTTGGGTGTTGAGGTGCGCGATGGCGGTGGAAGGTTGCCTATAGAGGTTCGAGGTCCTATACGTGGTGGAAAAGTGAGGGTGGATGGCTCTATGTCGTCACAGTTCGTAACAGGACTCCTCATTGCTCTTCCCGTTTCGCAGCGCGACACTACGATAGAGGTCGATGGCGCTGTATCCATACCATATATAGATATGACCCTCGAGACCCTCGAGCGTTTCGGTGTCGAGGTTATGTATAACGAGGGCGACTACACCCAGTTCTACATCGAGGGTGGACAGCAGTACAAGGCAGTCGATTATACAATCGAGAGCGACTGGAGCGCTGCAGCCTCGATTATGGTTGCTGCGGCAATCGCAGGCGAGGTTACCGTTAAGAATATCTCTACGCTCTCGCGACAGGCCGATACGGCTATATGTCGTGCTTTGGAGCGTGCTGGGGCTTCGCTAATCATCGAGGAGAACTCCATAACCGTGGCACATCGCGCGTTGGAGGCCTTTGAGTTCGATGCCACGCACTGCCCTGATCTATTTCCTGCGCTTGTGGCGTTGGCTGCTGCGGCGGAGGGAGTATCGTCGATCGTGGGTATAAGGCGTCTGCGTGGCAAGGAGAGTGACAGAGGTGAGACGTTGCGCGCGGAGTATGCTAAGCTAGGCATAGAGATAGAGTTGGATTACGATGATGATGTTATGCGTGTTGTGGGCGGTATGCCTTCTTGTGCTAAGGTCGATTCGCACGACGATCATCGTATAGCTATGTCGTTGGCTATTACTGCGTTGCGTATCGATGGGGAGCTGGAGATTCGTGGCCGTGAGTGCGTTGCTAAGAGCTATCCGTCATTCTTTGAAGATTTGGAATCCCTCAAGGTTAAGAGCCGTGAATAATAGTTTTGGAGAGATGTTGCGTACCACGATTTTTGGTGCGTCACACGCCGCGGAGGTGGGTGTAACGATGGAGGGTGTGCCTGCGGGTATGCTCCTCAGCGAGGATCTCTTTGCTGCCGATTTGGAGCGTCGTAGACCAGCGTTGCGTGGCGAAACACCGCGCCGTGAGGAGGATATTCCTATTATTGAAGGTCTTGATGCTCAGGGTTATACCACAGAAGGTAGTGTAACAATCAAGTTCCGAAATAGCAATAGACGTTCAGGGGACTATGCGCTATTTGAGCATCATCCTCGCCCTTCGCACGCCGATTTGGTGCAGCGTAGAAAGTATGGCGATGGGTATGATATCTCGGGCGGAGGTATGGCTTCAGGGCGTATGACCGTGGCTCTTGTGGCTGCTGGTGTGGTGGCAAAGCAGCTGCTCGGAGGTGTGAGGTTCGATACTCGCCTGAAGGAGATCGCGGGATGTGGTGATGAGGGTCGATTCGAGACAATTATCGCTGATGCTGCGGCTGCTAAAGACTCTGTGGGAGGTGTTGTGGAGTGTCGCGTTTCGAATGTGCCATACTCTCTCGGAGAGCCATTTTTCGACTCCGCGGAGAGTGTTATCGCGCATCTGCTGTTCTCGGTGCCGGGTGTTAAGGGTGTGGAGTTTGGCGATGGATTCGAAGGAGCTAAGAGGCGAGGTTCAGAGCGTAATGATATGATTATAAATGCTGAGGGCAAGACACTTACGAATAACGATGGCGGTATAAACGGCGGAATAACAAACGGAAATGATATAGTGGTTAGAGTTGCCGTGAAGCCTACGCCTAGCATCTCTACTGAGCAGCATACCTATAATTTCGAGCGAGGCGAGGTTGCACCGCTTATCATTGGTGGTCGTCACGATGCCTGCATAGCACGCCGCGCTGTGGTGGTTGTGGAGGCTATGGTGGCCTTGGCACTTGCAGAACTCAAACTCAGAGTGGGGTAGTATGGCAACACGTCGCGAGGTATTAAATATGTTATGCTCCGCAGCGAGGGAGTGTTATGACGATGTTGAGGCGCGCCAAATAGCCGAGATGATTCTTATGGCTAAAGGTGCGATATCGCGTAACGATATCCTCGTTGAGCCAAATATGGAGGTTCAAATTTATGATCTTGACGCTGTTATTGCACAGCTAAAGAGTTGGCAACCAGTGCAGTATATCATTGGTAGCGCGGAGTTTATGGATATGGAGTTGGCGGTGTCGGAGAGTGTTCTTATCCCGCGTCCTGAGACCGAGGAGCTGGTGATGTGGGTTGCGGAGGATGCTGTGTCGGGGAGTAGGATTCTGGATGTTGGCACAGGCTCGGGGTGTATCGCCATAGGTGTTGCGCGCAGTGTGGCGGGTGCGCGAGTCTCGGCAATAGATATCTCGGATGCGGCACTCGATGTGGCGCGAAGAAACGGGGCAAAGTATGCTCCCGAGGTGGAGTTTTTGAGGGGTGATGCCCTTGCCGATTTCGATAAGTTGTTCACTGAGAAGTTCGATGCCGTGGTGTCGAATCCGCCATATATTCCATCAAAAGATATAGCGATGATGCGCCCCAATGTAGTTGATTATGAGCCACATTTGGCGTTGTTTGTCCCCGATGATGATCCGCTGCTTTTCTATCGCGCCATAGCTCGCACGTCACGCGCGCTGCTGCACGCCGATGGTCGTCTCTATTTTGAGATCTATGAGAGTCTTGTCGCGGAGATGTGTGAGATGCTGCGTGCCGAGGGCTACGTCGATATAGCTGTTAGGGAGGATTTCCGAGGTAAACCACGAATGATATGCGCAAGAAGAGGGTAGAGGGTGAGGAGTATGCTCCGCGCGAGCCTAAGACCAAGAGTGCTGCAGAGGCTTTGAGTGCGCTTATGCGTCTCTGTTCTAGGGCTGAGAAATCCTCGGGCGATGCTCTGCGCTTGATGTATCGGTGGGGTGTGCCGGTTTCGGAGCGTCAGGGCGTGCTGGCAAAACTTATCGAGATGCGCTTCATAGATGATGCTCGTTATGCAGAGGCTTACACCCGTGAGAAGTCCGAGATCTCGGGCTGGGGAGTGCGAAAGATAGCCCAAAACCTCTATCAGAAGGGTGTTTCTAAGGATATAGTGTCGCGCACGTTAGCGATGATTGAGGGCGATGACCAGCGCGATATGCTCGAGAAGAAGCTGCGACGAAAGCTCTCATCCACAAAGGCTTCAAGTGACTACGAACTGCGCGGTAAGCTGCTGCGCTATGCCCTGTCGCAGGGTTATGACTACGATATGTCGATAGATGTTATCGACCTCATAACCAAGGATTAGAGGTGTGCAACGATTCAATAAAGCCGTCTATGAGTTATCTGAAATATATACTATTTTCACTTCTTGTACTCTCTCCGTTTTTGTGCTGTGCGCAGCAGTCGGAGCAGTGTGATAGCAACGATTCGCTTGTTATGTGGTATGACCATCCTGCTCGTGCCTGGGAGGAGTGCCTGCCGCTGGGTAATGGTCGGATAGGTGCTATGCTTGCGGGCGGTGTCGCCCAGGAGTATATAGGTCTCAACGAGGAGACTATGTGGAGTGGCGGCGTGCAGCATACCGATAATCCCGAGGCTTTGGAGTGGCTACCTCGCATCCGTGAGGCGCTGCTTGAGGGTGACAACCGCCGTGCCGAGGAGCTTATGTATTGCTACTTCACCTGCTCGGGAGGAGGCTCGGCATCACCAGAATATGGATGCTACCAGATGCTTTGCAACTTATTGGTAAAGACCGATATCGCTGAGGGTGCAACGATTGAGGATTACCGCCGCGAGTTACACCTTCGCGATGCCATTGCGCGAACCTCGTTCAAGGTGGATGGCGTGGAGCATCGCAGGGAGTATTTCACGTCGTATGAAGATAACGCATTTATGATGCGTTACAGCGCCTCTGCACCAACGAACTACACTTTTACACTGCGTCGCACTGCGGATGCTGAGATTATAGCCGAGAATGATGGTATCGCTATTTGTGGTGTGTTGCCCAGCGGCAGCGATAACGAGGGTGTTAACCACATTGGTAGGTTGAACGTAGTAGCCACAAACGGCACTACGACAGGCGACGGCGAGACTCTTATTATCGAGGGTGCTACCGATATTAAGTTGTGCTTTGTGGCAGCTACTAACTACAACGAAACGTGGAGTCTGAAGGATGTAGATACCGCAATTTTCAATACATCGTATGATTATGATACTCAGCGACAGAGACATATCGCGGCATATAGGGAGTTGTTCGACCGTGTGGAGATAGACCTCGGGGAGCAGCGTCTCGACATCCCAACTGACAGACGTTTGGAGGAGTATGCAGCTACAGGTGATGACCCATCGCTTGCGGCGTTATATACGCAGTATGGTCGCTATCTGCTTCTCTCATCGGCATATAAGGCCAAGCTGCCACCCAACCTGCAGGGTATCTGGGCGGCGGGTACGTGGACTCCGTGGAATGGCGATATGCACCTCAATATCAACCAACAGATGAACCATTGGCCGCTGGAGGTGGGTAACTTAGGGGAGCTAATAGAGCCGCTTACGCGCTATGTCGAGGGGCTTGCGGAGTCGGGCGAGCATACAGCCAAGCACTTCTACGATGCTGATGGTTGGTGTGCACACATCCTTGCCAATGCGTGGGGCTTCACCTCGCCATCCGAGGATCCGTCGTGGGGCGCTACGAACACCTGCGGTGCGTGGATCGCGCTGCATCTGTGGGAGCATTACCTCTACACACGCGACAGGGAGTATCTTGAGAGGGCCTATCCGCTTATGCGTGGTGCGGCGCAGTTCCTGCGTTCGATACTTATCGAGGACCCCAAGAGTGGATATCTTGTTACAGCGCCAACTACCTCGCCCGAAAATGGATTCTACCTTAGCGCGGAGGATGCCAAGCGTGGCGTGGTAACACATATATGTATGGGTTCGACAATGGACAACCAGATTACGCGCGAGATATTTGAGGCTGTGATTTCTGCTGCCGAGATATTGTCTACGGACTCCGCCTTAGTCGACGACTTGCGTAATGCCGCGTCGCGCCTTGTCCCCACGCGCGTATCGTCGGACGGACGTATTATGGAGTGGATGGAGGAGTATCGCGAGGCGGAGGTGGAGCATCGCCACGTGTCGCACCTCTTTGGACTCTACCCCGCGGCGCAGATATCGCGCTCTACGCCAGAACTTTTGGATGCCGCACGACAGACTCTCGAGGTGCGTGGCGATGCAGGTACGGGATGGTCGCGAGCGTGGAAGATATGCTTCTGGGCGCGTATCGGAGATGGTAATCGTGCCGAGCGACTCTTTCGCTCGCTTCTCGAGCCGGCATTTGTGGATGGCGGAGTGCGTGGCGGAACATATCCCAACCTCTTCTGTTCGCATCCTCCGTTCCAGATAGATGGTAATTTCGGCGGTACTGCAGGCGTTATGGAGATGCTTCTGCAGAGCCACGATGGCGTTATAGAGCCTCTCCCTGCGCTTCCCGATGCGTGGCGCGATGGCTCGTTTAGGGGTCTTCGTGCTCGTGGCGGTGTGACTGTGGGGTGCAGCTGGCGTGGTGGCAAGGTTATGAGTGTCGAGTTGATTGCCGACAGAAATTGCAAGGTTACGCTGCGTCTCCCCGATGGTAAGGAGAGGGTTGTGAGGTGTCGTGCAGGCAGGAGCGAGGTGCTGCGATTTTGATGTTATAACGTGTTGATAGTTTGTAGTTTCAAGATTTTTTTGTATATTTGCGCCGTCCATTATTGTTATTATTATTGGCGAACATATAATAGAGGTGCGAAAAAATTGATAAATATTCGTCAATTTTGCAAAGTGCTTGAATTTGGTCGATGAGTGAGGGTGTATGAAATTATCGCCCTACGTTCGTTTGATACTTGATTTAGGATAACTTATTTTACAAATTATAACAAACACACTATGAACAAAAATTTGCTTACATCAGTTTTTATGTGCTTGTTCCTCGCCTTGGGCGTGACAAGCTGTAAGGAGAATCCGGAGAGTGTTGAGCCACAGCCGGAGCCAACGCCAACCCCTGTTAAGCCAGAGGATGGCCAGCCAATCGAGTTGGAGAACTTCACCGTAACCCTCACATCACTCCACGCAGGTGATGTATTCCTCTCTATCGAGCCAAAGGATCAGGAGATGACATACTGGTACTCTCTCCAGATTGAGGAGAATATGCCAGAGACAGACGAGGAGATTATCGCAACTGACCGTAGCTACTTCGAGTATGTTGCACAGAACAACAATATGTCACTCGAGAAGTTGCTCGGCGACAACCTTGTAAAGGGTGAGAAGACT
Organism: Alistipes sp.; assembly: GCA_017630455.1. Classification (GTDB taxonomy): domain Bacteria; phylum Bacteroidota; class Bacteroidia; order Bacteroidales; family Rikenellaceae; genus Alistipes. The sequence goes on from JAGBVG010000067.1 coordinate 18,462, forward strand.
TGGATGTACAACGGTCTTAGCCCAAAGACAGACTATGTATTCTACCTCTATGGCATCACAGCTGATGGTACAGTACAGTCTTCAGTAAACAAGATTGAGTTCCGCACTCCATCTGTTGAGCAGTTGGATTGCACATTCGATATCCTTGTTGGTGAGGAGATTACAGCTAACTCATTCTCTATCACTGTTGTTCCATCTGACGATACAGTAGGTTACTTCTATGATATCTTCCCAGCGTGGATGTACGAGGAGTATTGCTTGAGCGATGCTGCAAACATCCCAGCATTCGTAGCAGAGTATATCCCAGCTTTGGCAGCGGAGAATGGCTATGACGTAGCTACAACCGTAGGTATCATCTCTTGCTATGGCGCTTTGACTGAGGACTTCACATTGGAGGATGGTATCGAGCCTGCAAGCACATACTACGTATATGCTGTTGGTATCGGTGCTGACGGTACTACTACAACTGAGCCACAGGTAGTTGCAGTTAACACACAGCGTCCTCCTATGAATACATTCGAGGTTACAATGAGCACTGTTGAGGATGACCGCGCTACATTCTACGTAGCTCCAGCTCACAACGAGTCTTACGTAGCTCTCTTCGAGTTGCAGGAGTATATGTACGATGCGCAGGGTAACCCACTTTCAGACGAGGAGATTATCGACGGTATCATCGCTGCACAGGGTACAAGCATCTCTAATCACATCTACAGCGGTACTTCATCAATCTTCGACTGCCCACTTATCCCTAACAAGGATTACTACTGCTTGGTATTCGGTTACTTCGGTGGTGAGGTTACAACACCTCTTACAAAGGTAGAGTTTAAGACTAAGGAGGCTGATGCTTTCGATGCTGAGATTCTTGTAACTGTTGCTGAGGTTACTAAGACCGAGGCTTCTATCTGGTTCCAGCCATATCGTGAGCCTATGCCACACATCTTCAACTATATGACATACTCTCAGTATCGTGAGTGGGGCCGCAACGATGAGGCTATCAAGCGTCACGCAAACGAGCTTATCGACTCTATGTGGGATCCTGCAAAGATGAGCCGCGAGGAGTGGTTGTCACGTGCTTTGGAGACTGGTTCTAACTCTTGGAGAATCGACGGTCTTGAGCCTAACACTCAGTATGTAGTATATGCTATCGGTATGGTGCCAGATGGTTCATTCACTACAAAGGCCTTCGTTCAGGAGTTCAAGACTAAGGAGCAGAAGGAGGGCCCTCAGGTAGAGGAGATTCTCTTCACAAAGGAGGGTGGCGATGTTAAGACTATCGGCGCTTGGTTCTACTTGGATGGTGACTCTAATGTATCAAAGTTCGCTATGAGCCACATCGCTGATGACGCTACTGTATACGAGATGAGCGACGATGCACTTCTTGCATACTTGGAGGAGTCACACGACACTACCTACGTTAACGAGGTAACCAACCAGACATACTTCACAGTATATCACAAGGATGTTGCTGTTGGTTCAACAATCTACTATGCTGGTGCTGTTTACTCTCCAGATGGTGCATATACAATTATTCGAACAACTTACGAGGTACAGTAATGAAAAAGATATTTATGCTGCTTCTCACAGCAGCTTTCCTAATGCCTATCTCTTGCACCGAGTCTTCTAATGACTCGGGCAAGACTGGCACTGAGAATCCTCAGCCAGAACCAGAGCCAGAACCTGTAAAGACCTACACCGTAGGTGAGTACTACAGCGAGGGCCTTGCACGTGGTATCGTTGCGTGGGTAGATGAGAGTGGCGAGCACGGCCTTCTTATCTCATTGGACGAGACTACATCAATCTGGTCAACAGATATGCGTTGTCTTTTGAACTATGGTCTCTACTTTACTATGGATGATGGTGCATATAACACCGAGCTTGTCAAGTCTATCGAGAACTGGCAGGAGTTGTATCCAGCCTTTGCGTGGTGCGATAAGAAGAATGTATCGGGTATCGACGCTTGGTTCTTGCCATCACCACACGAGATTGAGACGGTATCTTGGGGCTTGGAGGCTATCAATGCTACTCTTGCAGAGATGGGTAAGACCACAATCTCTACTGGTGCAAACGATGCCTACTGGACATCAACCGAGTTTGGTCTCTATGGTGCTTACTCGTTCAGCTTCTTCTACGAGGAGATCTCTTCTTATGACACAAATAAGGATTACGAGCACTTTGTAAGAGCGATGAGAAAATTCTAATAAGTTAGAGATATGAAGCGTTTTGGAATTTTATTTATAGCACTTTTGAGTCTGTGTGCTTGTTCTAACGAGGGCCCAGACACCCCCACCAAAATTGATGAGCCTACACTTCTTCAGATTAACGAGAATGCGTTGACTGTGAAGTCTACAGGTGGTGAGTATGCATTCACCTATGTTGTAGAGGGAGGCTCGGAAATTCCAGAGATTACCGTTACGTGCGAGGATGAGTGGATTCACGATTTCAATACCTCGGTAGAGGGTGTTGTAAGCTTCGTGGTTGACCAGAATATCTCCTCTTCACGTATCACACGTGTGACAATTGCGTGTGGTAAGCTTAAGGATAGTATCGTAGTGTCGCAGGGCGCAATGAGCAGTAACGCTGATGTATCGTTCGAGATTACTTACGATATTGATGGTCCATACGTTACAATGCACGTTACGCCAGAACCAGAGGGCCTTCGTTACTTCGCTTGGTACTACGAGAAGGCGTTGCTTCAGTCAGCACTCGATAAGAGCCCTGGTGTAACTCTCGAGATGTATCTTGAGAAGTGGATTGAGGTTGATATCTCGAATGCTATCTACTATGGTGCCTATGCAGGTTATAGCCCAGAGCAGGCCGTTGCTGAGATTACATTGGTAGGTCCATCAAGCCAGAACTTCGAGCTTAATGGTAACACCGACTTCTATGGCTTCGTATGTGCTGTAAACGACTCTGGTCAGATTCTCTCGGATCTTACTATTAAGGAGTTCCGTACAGGTCCTGTTGAGCCATCGGATAACCAGATTTCAATCAATGTTACCGACGTAAACTCTGATCGAATTAGCTACAACGTTACTACCACAAATATGGATCAGTACGCTACGCTTGTTCTTGCTGCAGAGACCATCGAGGGCCTCTCGGATGATGAGCTTATCGAGTTCTACAACAATATCGAGGAGTATATCAACTATCTCCATTTTGGTAATAGCTCTGCTACTGTACTTGTTGATAAGCCAGATACAGACTACTATGTTTTGGCATTTGGATATGAGTATGGTATGGCTACAACCGAGATTCACAAGGAGAAGGTTCATACTCTTGTAGCTGATGGTAAGCCTGCCGATAAGTTCGAGTTTACTATCAACAAGGTTACTCACTTCCGTATCAATGCTACTGTTGAGGCAGTTCCAGCAACTTGCCTTTACTACGTAGATTGCTGCTATGCTGACGAGGATGCCGAGGAGCTTAAGAAGAATGTTCGCGAGGCTGCACAGTGGTACGTAGATGCAGGTTACTACTCTAACCTTGCAGATTGTATGAAGGTCGTAGGTACAAAGGGTAAGCAGACTGTTGAGTTTGATATGCTCACAGGCAATACCGACTATAAGGTATATGCTATTGGTATCGACGAGACTACAGGTGAGTTCAATACCGATGTTATCTTTAGCGAGGTCATCACCACTCCAGAGCAGAAGCAGTCGGAGTCATATATCAGCATTGAGTGCGATAAGTATTTCGATGGTTTCGAGCTTAAGGAGGCATATCCTTCGGAGTTCTCTGACGCTGATGGTTGGGCTGTAGTACCTGTTGAGGTTGAGATTCACGGTGATGTTGTAGACTACTACTACGATATCTACCTCGGCGACCTTACTACTGCTGATGGCCCAGAGGATATCGCACTTATCCTCGACTTGGAGATGTATGGTAACCACAATACACCTATTACAATGTCGTACTGCTACTTCTACGAGCCACTTACATTGGTATACTTTGCGAAGGATGGCGACGACAACAACAGCGCAGTAACACGCATACCTATGTGCTTGTATCCTGAGAGTTGCAACGACATCTCGGAGTTCCACTACTTGGATAGTGCTGCGATGTATAAGGCTCTTCGTAAATTTAACAAGTAATGAGACGTAGTTTCAATATTCTACTCGCGGCAGTCGCGGTATCTATGATATCTTGTACTGCTGAACCTACACTTTCTGGGGAGGATCACTCTTCCCCTGAGAGTGTTTTTATGGCTAAGGTTGTTGGCGATATCGCGGCGGAGCATAAGCGTGGCGAACTCCTCGTAGAGCTCGACGCAGAGACTCAGAAGCGTATCGTGAGCGAGGGTGTTGCTGCCGTTGCCCGGGAGTTGTTCTCGGCGGTGGAGTATACCTCTGTAGAGCCTGCTATTCGCCGCTTGCCTAAGAACGATAAGGTGGCTAAGGAGTTGGGTCTCGACAGGTGGTATATCGTGAAGTTTGACGATGCGGTGGCTGTTGAGGGTGTTGCCAAGAGCATTGCTCAGAGCGCAGCAGTTGCTCACGTGCAGTTTAACGCCGTGCCAAAGCTCGGCTCAGACCTTAGAGTGGTGCCTTTTGAGCCTATGCCTGGTGTGTTGGCTGAGGGTGATAAGGTGATACCTTTCAGCGACCCAAACAATATCTATCAGTGGAATCTTGTGAACGTTGGCGATAAGACCTTTGGCGCAACTGTCAAGGAGGGTGCTGACGTAGGTGTTAAGGATGCGTGGGCGCTCACGGCTGGTTCGCCAGATGTCGTTGTTGCGGTGTGCGACGCCCCTATCAAGTACACACATCGCGACCTCGCCGCAGCAATGTGGGTCAACGAGGCGGAGAAGAGTGGCGCCGAGGGTGTCGATGACGATGGCAATGGCTTTGTGGATGATATCCACGGCTATAACTTCATCAATGAGTATGTGTCGAAGGGCGCTATCAACTGGAACGTCGCTGGTGAGACAGGTCACGGAACGCACGTTGCGGGTATCGTAGCGGCTGTGAATGGCAATGGTATCGGTGTCAGCTCTGTTGCTGGTGGCTCGGGAAATGGCGATGGCGTGCGTCTTATGTCGTGCCAGATCTTCGAGGGTGAAGATACGGCTGGTGACCGCGAGGTTGCCGAGGCTCTGATCTATGCTGCCGACAACGGTGCGTGCATCGCACAGTGCTCTTATGGCTACAATGCCAGCGTATATGGCAGCGACAACAGCTATATCAACGATGCTTCACTCGAGTATAAGGCGTTGAAGTACTTTATGAATCCCGAGAATGCCAACCACCCAGCACTCGAGTCGAATATCGCTATCTACTCGGCGGGTAACGAGGCAGCATCAAACTCCGACTACCCTGGAGCGTTGCCTATCTGCGTTTCGGTAACGGCATTTGGTCCTGATTTCTTACCTGCATACTATACCAACTATGGCCGTGGCTGTAACATCGCTGCACCTGGTGGTGACTACACGCTCACCTCTGACCCGCAGCGTGCTATGATCCTCTCTACGTGCATAAGCGAGGTGGCTACGGAGTATGCCTATATGCAGGGCACATCTATGGCGTGTCCTCACGTGTCGGGCGTTGCAGCACTCGGAGTGTCGTATGCTGGTAAGCTCGGTAAGAAGTTCACTGCCGCGGAGTTCACAGCAATGCTCCTTACCTCGGTGAATGACATCAACTACTATATCTCTACGGGCTATCGTCCAGATATCGACCTCAAGGGCTACAACAAGCGTATGGGTACGGGAGCTATCGATGCTTGGAAGTTCCTGATGCAGATTGAGGGCACACCATCAGTTATGGTGCGTATGGGTAAGCCTTGCAAGGTGAGCCTCGAGGAGTATTTCGGTGAGTCTGCCGATGATATCACCTACCTCAAGGTGGAGGTGTCGGACGAGGCTAAGAGCACCTTGGGTCTTACGGGTACTCCGAAGCTAAGTGGCGGTATGATGGAGATTACCACCACGAAGATTGGCTCGGCGAAGGTTAAGGTGTCGGCAATCGCTGGCGGTGGTCAGCTTGGCGGTGGCAACAACATCGGTGGTACGGAGATTGTGCGCGAGGTATCTATCATCTCTCGCGGAGTATGTGCCGAGAATGGCGGTTGGTTCTAATTAACACTAAGAGAAGATGAAACGATTAATTTATATCTTCGTAGCGCTGCTTTTGGTGGCTACAAGTTGTAAGAAGGATGCTCCTGTGGCGGTGAATAACGCTGCGAAACTCATTGGTGAGTGGCACTGCACTGCCGAGGATATCACAGCCGAGGTGGATGTATATGTGGAGTTTACGGCTGATGGTGGCTTCAACCTTTACCAGATGGTTGGCGAGGGTCGCCACAGACATTACACTGGCAGCTGGACTATGAGCGGCAATATCCTTTCGGGTAGTTACGCTGATGGCTCGGAGTGGGGTAGCAGCTATGCCGTAGAGTTCTCGGGTGACGATGCCGTGAAGTTTATAGCGCAGAATGGCTCGGACGAGGTTATGTTTTACATTCGCGAGGCGATTCCGCAGAATATCAAGGATGGAAGCGTCGAGGTGCGCTCAGTCGTAGAGCAGGCCGTTTGTCCGATATTTTAGTGCTGACTCGTAACAAGTTGATATATAGCTATTAAGGAGGGTTTTATGACCCTCCTTTTTTTGTTTTTTGTGCTGCGATTATGTGGGTTATATGTTTTGCTTATAGCGTCATAAGAATATATGATTAAAGATTTTGCATAAAATAGTTTGATGTTAATTTATTTGTTGTACTTTTGCACTTGGAATAAGATTTGATTATAGGATAACAGAAAAGTATAATCATAATCTTATAATAAGATAGATTAAAATAATATTAACGAATAAAAAAAAATTAGAATTATGACATCGATTATCAATGCACAGCTTCCAGAGTTCAAAGTACAGGCTTACCACAACGGCACTTTCAAGGCCGTGTCGAGCGACGACCTAAAGGGTAAGTGGGCAATCTTCTTCTTCTATCCTGCTGACTTCACATTTGTGTGTCCTACCGAGTTGGTGGACCTCGCGGAGAAGTACGAGAAGTTGCAGAGTATGGGCGTGGAGGTATATTCAGTTAGCACCGACTCACACTTCGTACATAAGGCTTGGCACGACGCATCAGAGAGCATCCGCAAGATCAACTACCCTATGTTGGCCGACCCAACAGGAGTTCTCAGCCGCGGCTTCGGCGTGATGAGCGAGGAGGATGGTATGGCATATCGCGGTACGTTCCTCGTAAATCCAGAGGGTAAGATTAAGATTGCTGAGATTCAGGATAACAGCATCGGCCGTAATGCCGACGAGTTGGTACGTAAGGTCGAGGCGGCTATCTTCGTAGCAAATCACCCAGGTGAGGTTTGTCCTGCAAAGTGGAAGCAGGGTGCTGAGACTCTTAAGCCAAGTATTGATTTGGTAGGCAAGATCTAACAAAGTCGCCTAACAAGGTTATTTTCTCGTTGCACTCGTCCTCAATATGCTCATTTACACAAAGTAAACTCCGCTATTTCGGACTTCGTGCCCCTAAAACTAACTCTTGTTATACGACTTTAGGAGTAACGGGGGATTACCCAGCAACTGTTGGACTCCCCCTTTATTGTATAACCTAAACATTTCACGACTATGTTAGACACAGCAATCATACAGCAAGTTACCGATATATTTCGCAGTTTGGAGTCACGATATACGCTCTCGGCGCATATCTCAGCAGAGCATAGCGCAGCAGCCCAGATGCGTGAGTTCCTCGCAGATTTTGCAACTACGTCAGAAAATATCACCGTCGAGACTCACGAGGCGGATAATCAGGCCCTATACTTTGATATTCTCAAGGAGGGTGCGCCTACGGGAATCACCTTCCGAGGTATCCCTAATGGCCACGAGTTCACATCGCTGCTCTTGGCAATCCTCAATGCCGATGGCAAGGGTAAGAATCTGCCTGACGAGGGTGTGGCGCGCCGTGTTCGCGCTTTGCAGGGGGATATACGCCTGCAGACATACATCTCGCTCAGCTGTACAAACTGCCCCGATGTGGTGCAGACGCTCAATATCTTTGCGCTCCTCAATCCGAATATCCGCCACGAGATGGTCGACGGCGCGCTGTTTCAGGATGAGGTGAACGAAAAGGGTGTTCAGGCTGTTCCGAGTGTTTTTGCTGAGGGAGAGTTGTTGCACGTGGGACGTGGCTCGCTCGGCGAGTTGCTCGATAAGTTGGAGTCTAAGTACCCTTCTGTGGCTGATGACGCAAACGGTAACGTAGCCCCTGAGCATCACAACTTTGATGTTATTGTGGTGGGTGGAGGTCCTGCGGGAGCATCTGCGGCTATCTACTCGGCACGCAAGGGTCTTAAGGTTGCGATAGTGGCTGAGCGTATCGGAGGTCAGGTGAAGGAGACAGTCGGCATCGAGAATCTGATATCTATACCCTATACCACTGGCAGCGAGTTGGCGGATAATCTGCGTACTCACCTGACGCACTATCCTATAGCGTTGTTCGAGAATCGCCGCATAGAGTCTACCGATCTCAAGGGCAAGGAGAAACACGTGAGGATCAAGGGTGGTGAGCTCTTCACAGCTCCTGCAGTTATCATCGCCACTGGCGCAGGATGGCGACGCCTGAATGTTGAGGGTGAGGCGGAGTACATAGGTCGTGGCGTGGCGTTTTGTCCTCATTGCGATGGCCCGTTTTATGCTGGGAAGCGTGTGGCTGTCGTGGGTGGTGGCAATTCAGGAATTGAGGCGGCAATCGACCTTGCCGGTATCTGCCAGAAGGTGACTGTGCTGGAGTTTATGGATAGCCTCAAGGCCGACCAGGTGCTTCAGGATAAGGCTCGCAGCCTGCCAAATGTTGAGATCCTTACATCTATGCAGACTATGAAGGTTGTAGGTGATGGTCAGAAGGTTACGGCACTAGAGCTTAAGAATCGTCAGACCGAGGAGCTGCAAACTTTGGAGTTGGATGGTGTGTTTGTGCAGATAGGTTTGAGCGCAAATAGCCAGCCTTTCGAGGAGCTGGAGAAGAGTCGCATCGGCGAGATTATCATCGACGCACATTGCCGCACAAGCATCCCAGGAGTATATGCTGCGGGTGATGTCTCATCAGTCCCCTACAAGCAGATTATCATCGCTATGGGCGAGGGCGCGAAGGCGGCTCTCACGGCGTTTGATGATAGGGTGCGAGGTATAATTTAAAGCAGAGTCTGCCCGGCGGAAGTCGGGCAGATTTTGTTTTAAATTATACCACCACATATTTTACGAGCTATTCTGCTCGATATCTCTCTTCGTCTCTTAGCTGCATAAGAGAATCAAAAATCGTGCTCGCTTCATATTGTTTACATATTTATTTTGTTGTGATTGGAAAAATTACTACCTTTGGCAAATAAATATGTAAAAATCGGTATTCTTCCCCTAATACCGTATGTTTATCTTTTACATAGACACAACAATTTTTGAACGACATTTTTTGAGACACCTTGTCAGCTAATTTTACGAAGTATGGTAAACGATATAGTTAACAGACTGAAAAAGATTATTCCTCTGTGCCGACGTATTTGTATGCTTACAGCAACCATTGCAGCCATAGGCGCGTTTATAGGTGTGTTTGTTGTATCCGACATTGAGACCGTAAACATAATATGCAAGTTGGCAACTGTCATAGGTGTCATTTATATCGTATCCACAATCTGTATATTTATCAATCCTATCAAGCGCGACTGGATGTTGATTAAGAAGAATTTTGTGTTGCGACTGATCAACTTCGTTCTCTTCATACCATTTATTATGGCTTCGATATTTATCGCTATAAATCCCGATATCTCGCCACGTAGAATGGTCGGTGACAAGATTTGCTATCCGGAGCAAGTTGCGGTAAACGAGGATGATATGGGAGAGATAGAGGCTGTTGAACAGTATGATAAGATTCTTAGTGAGCAGCAGGCACCTCATATCATCTGGACGGTCTATTACCACTTCATTGATGCAGGTAATCAGCACCTCGCTTTGACACCCAAGGGTCGTGGCTATGCGGCGCTTATGGCTATGCTTGGCGTCTTCTTTATGAATGGACTCCTCATCTCGACAATCACAAGTACGATTGACCGTCGCCGCGCGCGCTGGATCAGTGGCGAGGTGAGATATAACCGTCTGCTGAGACGTAAGAAGCACTATGTCGTGATAGGTGGTATAGATTTAGCAATGGGAGTCATTAAGCAGCTCTTCGATATCAATGCGAAACGTGGTTGTGTTCCATATATCCTTGTGCAGACCGACGGCGATGTAGAGGCTTTTCGCGCGGAGTTGTACTCGATGCTCGATGACGAATATCAGCAGCACGTTATAATATATCGTGGTAGCCGCACTTCGTATGGCGATATAGAGGCGCTTATGCTCCATAGCGCCGAGGAGGTATATATCTTTGGTGAGGAGTGCCGCGAGGATACCGACGAGAAGTATCACGACGTGCGCAATATGAACTGCTTGGAGCTTGTGTCGGAGATCTATGCCAAGGGTAATAGCGACCCAACGCGACGTCTCACCTGTCGTATGATGTTCGAGTATCAGACATCGTACTCGGTGTTCCAGTTCTCGGAGGTAAGCAATCGCATAAAGAATCGCATCAACTTCGTGCCGTTTAACTTCTACGAGATGTGGGCACAGAAGGTGCTCATCTGCCGCGAGCTTAACGACTACGCAAATGTCCCATATTTGCCTATTGAGGGTGTAGATGGCATTTCGAGCGAGTCGGATAGCTATGTACACTTTGTTATCCTCGGTATGTCGCCGATGGCAGTTGCGATGGCTACGGAGGTTGCGCACCTCGCGCACTATCCGAACTTCGAGACTAAGCGCCGTCGCACGCGCATCACCATCATCGACGAGGATATGCTCCACAAGAAGAACTACTTTATAGGGCGTTTCATCTCGCTCTTCAAGATGTCGCCATACGTGGCTTATGACATTGAGAAGAGTCAGTATGGTCCGTTAGGTAAGGAGGCTGGATCGGTAGCAAAAATGGTTATGCCAGAGGTGGAGACACACCTCGGAAGCGACTTTGTAGATGTGGAGTGGGAGTTTGTTCAGGGTGCTATAGGTTCCCCATCCTTAGGACGATACCTCATCGAGGCAGCTGCGGATAAGAACGCGAAACTAAACATCGCAGTCTGCATCCCTGACTCCAACAGCGCCATCGCTACTGCTATGTACCTCCCACGAGAGGTGTACAGCTCAGTTAATCAGGTGCTTGTATATCAGCGTGGAGGCGAGAATCTTATAAATGAGCTCCGTGGTGGCGCGAGCTACGCCATCTTCAAGGATAAGTTGCGACCATTCGGTATGGCATATTGGGGTTATGACTATAATATGGTCGACGTGGCGGAGAGAATTGCTAATAGTGTCAATAATGACTACCAGACCATTTGCGAGAGTAAGCAGGTGGAAGCTCTGGCCGATAGGTTGTGCGACACCTTTGCCAGCAGGGAGGTTCTCATCAATGCCAAAACTGTTCTCTATGATATGGTCAAGCGATATGTTGAGAGTGAGGAGGATACGGAGCGTATCGAGAAGCTTGAGAATGATCTTTATGCCGAGAATGAGATTATCTCCACACAGTACTCAAAGTCGGGCCTAAAGAAGACCGACGCGGCAAAACGCTGGTCAAGTATCTACAATGCAAATATGCTGTGGACAAAGTTACGCTGCATAGGATATAAGGATGGCTGTACGTCGCTCACCGACAAGCAGTTGTGGGATATATCGCTTGTGGAGCATAATCGCTGGAATATGGAGCAGTTGCTGATGACCTATCGTCCTCTTACTCAGGATGAGCATATCTTGGTGTTTATGCGCCATAGCGAGCTACTCAAGGAGGTTCTTAAGGGTAAGATGGCCCACTATAATATATGCTCGTGGCCGCAGCTTATGTCCACCGACAGCACCTATAAACTCGATGTAGGCTTCACGCAAAACCTTATCAAATATTACAATGAGGCAAAGATTGCGAAGTAGCAATTCGGCTTCGTAACGCCTTAAATGTTGTAATGCAGCAAAAAGCACCACTTTTGCTGCATTACCATTACCACTTCTTAAATGTTGTTGTAATGCTGCGAGGATATATAACCCTCTGCAGCATTGCTTTATAGTCACTCTATTTTTGACCATTAATCCCTGTAAATAATATAGGAGTCCTTTTGGGACTCCTTATATTTTTTGTTTCTTTCGTGATTCCGGCGGAATATGAAACCTCCTATTGATATCCCCTATACACACTACCTACACCCCATTTTTAACCATTGTAACCAACATATGGTCTCATATAGGTCTCAGTAACGCAAAGATAGGTGTTATTTTTGAGACTCCAA
>JAGBVG010000068.1 GCA_017630455.1 Alistipes sp.
GCAGCTCGTTGAGAAATTTGAGGATGCGATCCGTTCAGGAAAGCTTCAGCCGGGCGAGCAGATCCCTTCCATGAATGAGTTTGCCGCTCAGCTGGGCATTTCAAAGGAAACCGTGAAGAAGACCTACGGAATCCTCCGAGAGAAGGGACTTCTGGTGCCTCAGCAGGGCAAGGGGTTCTATGTGGCAGAGGCGAGCGAGGCCTCCAAGCCGCGCGTCCTTGTGATCTTCGACAAGCTCAGCATCTACAAGGAGGTGCTTTACAACTCATTGGCAGAAGAGCTTGGTGAGAAGGCAGACATCACGATCCTCATGCACAACCAGAATCTGGAACTGTTCACATACTACCTTGATTCGTGTCTTGACAAGTATGACTATTATGTTATAAGTCCGCATTTCCCGCTCGATGAGAAGGCTCAGGCAGCGGCAACCAAGCTGATTGCCCGTATCCCGAACCGCAAGCTGATCATGGTGGACCATTGGCTCCAGAGCTATACCGGCAATTATGGCGCTGTGTATCAGGATTTCGAAAACGATGTATATGAGGGCCTCAAGCAGGGTCTTGATAAACTCCGCACGACCTCATGCCTGAAGGTGATAACCCTTGCATCCAGCCTTTACGGTCCTATGATCTGCAAGGGTGTGGACCGTTTCTGCATGGAGTACGGTATCCCTGTAGACTTCATGACAAAGGCACCTGAGAACATAAATCCGGGCGAGACCTATCTGGTCATCAACTCCCAGCTCGACTCCGGCCTTGCCGCCCTTGCACGCAGCATCAAGGCACAGAACCTTGAGGTTGGAAAGGATGTCTACATCATTTCCTATAACGAGTTCGATCTGAACGAAGTGGTTCTGAACGGCCTTACCACCATCTCGACTGACTTCAAGCAGATGGGCCGCACCGCCGCTACCATGATCCTCAACCGCAAGAGCTGGAAGGTCCACTGCGACTTCCGCATGACCCGCCGTGGCTCGTTTTAGTTGCAATTTGTAAGTTATTGAAAATCAGCGTCATGCTAAAAGTCCTTGCTGCCAAAGGGGAGCAAGGACTTTTAGTATGATGCTGTGTGTCAGCTTGATACGGATAACGTTATTTTTCGAAGATCAGGACGGTGATGCCGTTCTGGGCGAGGGTGAGCTTTGAGCCCCCGGCTGAAACGCGCACGTCGCCGATAGAGGAGTGCTCCACGAAGCGGTAGCCCGGAACGGAGATCTTGCCGGATGCTCCTTCTGCCGCCAATGTCGTCGCTACGATCGCGAGGCGGTTGCCGTTGGTGTAGCCGCGGGCGATGATGTCGTCAGACGAGCATGTGAAGCCGTCCATGTGTACGAAGCGTCCAGCTCCCAGGAGGAGTTCAGGGTATTTGTGGCGGATGGCGTTGATCTGTGCGAGGTAGCCCTGGTAGTGCGGAGTCTCGTCGATGAGGCCGCGGCAGCGGAAGATCTCGATGTCGTTGACAAGACCCTTCAGCAGGGTGTTGTTAGCACGGCGCTCGACGTCAGTATCGTCACGCAGACAGCGGTCAGACCAGATCACCTCAGGGAAGGTGTACTTGAACCACTCAGGGAAGCTGTAAGGCTCGGCAGTGAACTCCACGATGTGCACGAAGTCGCAGAACTGCGATGTGCAGTCGCTGAGCCACTCTGTACCGAGGCAGAACTCGGGATCGATGGCCTTGATGTGGTCACGGATCTCTTTCAATGCCTCTGCCTTATAGCGGCCAGTGTAGATGTCCTGTACAGGGAATTCACGCGAACGGTCCCAGTCAGGGAACTCCTCGGCAACACCGAGCTGGTCATAGAAGACTGCATCTGCGCCGTATGCCATGGCTCTGTCGGCCCACTCGAGAAGCATGTCCCTCCACTCGCGGTTCGACATGTTTGCGATAGAGAATGTGCGTGTATCATAGTATCCGAGAGCGGTTCCTTCTCCTGTGAACTTGTAGTGCTCGGCGAACTCTGCTCCAGTATTGTCACGATTCACAGCCTGCTTTCCGTTTCCGTGCATGTACCAGTCGCTCTCGCGGTCAACGAGGCGTCCGTTGTAGTAAAGCACGAGGCGGTTGTCCTGTGCACGGTAGTCCGCGATAGCTTGCTTCCAGGCCTCCTCGCCGCCCTGTGTCTCATCTATATAATAGTTAGGATAGCCGTTGTCCATTCCGTCGCTCCACCAGCCGAATGCAAGCACGGTGTTGCAGCCTACACTCTTTCCGCAGTCATTGATGCGTCCCGGAAGGTCGGTGTATTTGCGAAGGTACTCGCCGTACTGGTGCTTGAAGATGATGCGCTGCCAGCCGGTCATTTCCTTTACCCACTGAGGCACATCCTGCTTGTCCCACCAGGTGTTCATCCACTCGCGGTAGATATGCGAAGTCTCTGTCCATGAGCCCATATAAGGCTTCACAAGGGAAGCGTCGCAGCTCCATGAATCGCCGCACATCGCGTTAGGATAGCGGTAGAAGCCGGCCTCAAGACGGTCGAACTGACCCGGAGCGGAAGGATATGCACGCAGACCATGCCATGTCTGCTGAAGGCTCTGGTCGTGGCTTCCGAAGTAAAGGCCGTCCTGCTCGCCTACGAATGCGTAGCAGTTTGAAGCGGCGTGGCGCGGGTACTGGAGGTCATACTGACGGAAGTACTGGTCAGGCTTCATGTAAAGGGTCTTGGGGTTCACATTGACGATAAGGTCGATCGCGTCATCGTGAAGCTGTCCTCCTGTGTGGGTTGTAAGGAGCTTATGACCTTCAGGAAGGCTCATGTCACCGATGAGAGGGTACTGGAGCTCGCGGATGATTGTGTGAGGCTCGTTGTTGGTCACTGTCGATCCGAAGCGGACTGCTCCGTCTTCAAGGGTCACGGTGAGGGTGAGGTCCATCTTCAGGGTCTTTCCTCTATGGACGAGGTTCTTATATGCGATGGTTATCACATTGCCCTCCTGGGATACCGAAGGTGTGTTTTCTGTGCCGTCGATCTGCATCTCCTTCTCGTCGGGAGTGTTGTAGAATACTCTCCAGAGTCCTGCTCCCGAGGCATAGTTGTGTCCTGTCTGTCTGTTGGTCAGGGCAAGAAGCGATCCGTCTTCCCCTACCTTCACTTCGGTCATGTCGTCGCTGAGGACGAAGCCTGGAACGTCGGCTGAGGTGTCGACGACGGCTTTTGGCTCATTGCATCCCAGCAGCATTACAAGGGCTGCGGTAATGGTCAATAGTCTTTTCATATTATTTTCTTAATGGATTTTCAACGATGAATTTACAGTATTCGAGGTACATCTCTCGGTCTTTTGCGTCCGGGGATGTTGCGAGCTCATACATGGCGTTGGTACCGGAGTA
>JAGBVG010000007.1 GCA_017630455.1 Alistipes sp.
CACGTGCGCCATAGAAGAAGTTAACCTTGCGGTTAGTCTTCTCAGTGTGGAAGAGATGCATGATGTGGCTACGCATAGGAGCCATACCTGCGCCACCACCGACGAAGATCAGCTCCTGGTCTGCTGGGAGATCCTTTGGAAGGAAGAACTCACCGTAAGGACCTGACATTGTGATCTTGTCACCTGGCTTGAGAGAGTAGATGTATGAAGAGCAGATACCTGGATTCACGTCAACCCACTTACCCGCAGCCCTGTCGAATGGAGGAGTTGCGATACGTACGTTGAGCTTGATGATATCACCCTCTGCTGGGTAGCAGGCCATTGAATAAGCACGTACTGTAGGAGTAGGGTTGACCATCTTGAGGGTTCTGAGACCCATCTTCTCCCAATCCTCCTGGTACTGAGGATCTACGTCGATATCCTTATAGTCTACTGTAACTGCAGGCACGTCGATCTGGATATATCCACCTGACTGGAAGTTGAGGTGCTCGCCCTCTGGGAGCTTGACCACGAACTCCTTGATGAAGGTAGCCACGTTGTGGTTAGAAACCACCTCGCACTCCCACTTCTTCACGCTGAGTGCTGAAGCAGGTACCTCGATAGCCATATCCTCCTTGATCTTCACCTGGCAGCCCAGACGCCAGTTAGCGGCGATCTGCTTGCGGTTGAAGAAGCCGACCTCGGTAGGGAGGATCTCTCCGCCACCCTCGGTCACGCGGCACTTGCACTGTCCGCACGCACCCTTACCACCACATGCTGAAGGAAGGAAGATCTTCTGCTCTGCGAGTGTAGAGAGAAGGTTGCCTCCTGGAGTCACCTCCACGATCTTGCTTCCCTCGTTGATGTTAATCTTGACTGTTCCTGATGGTGTAAGCTTCGTCTTGATGAAGAGGAGAAGCGCAACCAGGATGAGTGTGACGATCACGAAGACGATCACAGCGAAAATGATTGTTTGCGTCATAATTCTTGTCCTCCTATATTAAAGCTGAATACCCATGAATGTCATGAATGCAATACCCATGAGACCTACGGTGATGAATGTGATACCGAGTCCCTTGAGAGCTGCAGGTACGTGTGAATAAGCCATCTTCTCGCGGATAGCGGCGAGGGCTACGATAGCGAGCCACCAGCCGATACCTGAACCGAGGGCGTAAACCACAGGCTCACCGAAGCTTACGAAATCTCTCTCCTGCATGAAGAGTGAACCACCGAGGATCGCGCAGTTCACAGCGATCAGCGGAAGGAAGATACCGAGCTGCGAGTAGAGGTTCGGAAGGAACTTCTCTACCACCATCTCCACGATCTGTACGATAGCCGCGATCACTGCGATGAAGATGATGAAGCTGAGGAAGCTGAGATCAAGACTCGCATATTTCTCGCCCAACCATACGAGTGCACCTGGCTTGAGGACATACTCGTTGAGGAGATAGTTTACAGGGAGGGTGATCAGAAGCACAGCGATAACGGCAATACCGAGGCCGTTTGCTGTCTTCACGTTCTTTGATACCGCCAGGTATGAACACATACCAAGGAAGTAGGCGAATATCATATTGTCGATGAAGATCGACTTTACAAATAAGCTAATATAATCTGCCATAGTTTTCTCTAGTTATGTGTTATTTCTCCTGAAGGTCCTTCTGAATAGATCTCTGGATCCAGATGATGCATCCCAGGAGGATGAGCGCCATTGGAGGGAGGATCATAAGACCGTTGTTAACGTAACCGAAATCGTACAGAGCCTGTGGGATCACCTGGAAGCCGAAGAGTGTACCGCTACCGAGGAGCTCACGGAAGAACGCAACGATAACGAGTATCATCGCATATCCGAGACCGTTTCCGAGACCGTCCATGAGTGAAGCGAAAGGCTTGTTGCCGAGAGCGTAAGCCTCGATACGTCCCATCACGATACAGTTGGTGATGATAAGGCCGATGTATACCGAGAGGGTCTTGCTGACACTGTAAGCGTATGCCTTGAGCACCTGGTCAACGAGGATTACCATGAGGGCAACCACAACCAGCTGCACGATGATACGGATACG
>JAGBVG010000069.1 GCA_017630455.1 Alistipes sp.
CAGAGAGGAAACCAGCTTGCATTTGGCTCTTTCGGTATCAAGACCTTGGAAAACTGCTGGCTTACAGGCCGTCAGATCGAGGCTGCACGTCAGGCTGTTTCACGTTACATGAAGCGTGAGGGAAAGATCTGGATCAGAGTATTCCCTGATAAGCCTTACACTAAGAAGCCTGCCGAAGTGCGAATGGGTAAAGGTAAGGGTAATCCGGAGGGATTCGTATGCCCTGTAACCCCAGGCCGTATCCTTATTGAAGCTGAGGGCGTATCTCTCGAGATCGCTAAGGAGGCACTCCGCCTCGGAGCTCAGAAACTCCCTGTAACCACTAAGTTCGTGGTACGTAGAGACTATGTAGAATAATTTAATGGAGAAAGAAAATGAAGACATCAGAAGTACGCGAAATGTCGATCGCAGATCTGCGTGAGCGCATCGAGATCGAGAAGGCAAACCTCGACGCAATGAAGGTTAACCACACTATCTCTCCATTAGAGGATACATCTAAGATTGCAAAGGCAAGAAAGGACATCGCTCGTATGATGACTATCCTTGCTGAGAAAGAGTCACAGAACTAAATTATTGAATTCTCATGGAAAGAAATCTTCGTAAGGAAAGAATAGGTGTTGTGGTCAGCAACAAGATGGACAAGTCTATCGTAGTTGCCGTTGAAAGAAAAGAGAAACACCCTATGTACGGCAAGTTCGTAAAGAAGACCACAAAGTTCGTTGCTCACGATGAGAAGAACGAGTGCAGCAAGGGCGATACAGTTCGCATCATGGAGACTCGTCCTTTGAGCAAGACAAAGAACTGGAGATTAGTAGAAATCGTAGAAAAAGTTAAGTAACAATGATACAGCAGGAATCACGTTTACAGGTGGCAGACAACAGCGGTGCAAAGGAGGTTCTTTGTATCCGTGTTCTGGGTGGTACCCGCCGCCGTTATGCAAGAGTGGGCGACAAGATCGTAGTTGCAGTTAAGAGCGCTATCCCTGGCGGTGACGCTAAGAAGGGCTCAGTATCTAAGGCTGTCGTAGTCCGCACAAAGAAAGAGATTCGTCGTCCGGATGGATCATACATCCGCTTCGATGACAACGCTTGCGTGCTCCTTAACAATGCAGGTGAGGTTAAAGGTACCCGTATCTTTGGCCCTGTAGCAAGAGAGCTTCGCGAGAACTATATGAAGATCGTTTCACTGGCACCAGAGGTCCTCTAATCAAGTAGTCAATATGAAGAAGTTACATATCAAGAAAGGCGACACAGTTTATGTAAACGCCGGTAACGACAAGGGAAAGACCGGAAAGGTGCTTGAGGTAATCCCTTCAAAGGATCGTGCAATCGTTGAGGGCATCAACATCGTAAGCAAGCACACTAAGCCAAGCCCTAAGCATCCTCAGGGCGGTATTGTTAAACAGGAGGCAGGCGTACACATCTCTAACCTTCAGGTAGTTGACCCTAAGACAGGCAAGGCTACAAGAGTAGGCCGCAAGGTTGTTGACGGTAAGAGCGTCCGTTATGCTAAGAAATCAGGAGAGGAGATCTAATAATGGCAAAGAAGAATAATACAGCAGAAGTGGCTGCGCTTCCAGCAGGATACGTGCCATCTTTGAAGAAGGTATACAAGGAAGAGATCGTTCCGAAGCTCATGAAGGAGTTCAACTACTCTACAGTGATGCAGTGCCCTAAGCTCGTGAAGATCACTATCAACGAAGGTGTCGGCGACGCAACAGGCGACAAGAAGCTCGTTGAGACAGCAGCTCAGGAACTTTCAATCATCACAGGTCAGAAGGCTGTGATCACACACTCAAGAAAGGATATCTCTAACTTCAAGCTCCGTAGAGGAATGCCTATCGGAACAAAGGTTACTCTCCGTGACGTGAAGATGTATGAGTTCCTTGAGAGACTTATCCGTGTTTCTCTTCCACGAATCAGAGACTTCAACGGTATTTCTGAG